>NZ_MKTQ01000019.1:53153-91064 GCF_001898315.1 Microbacterium sp. 70-16
CGTCGCACCCCGAGAATCAGGGACGGCTCAGGGATTCACCCCATGGCGGCACCCACCGCCCGAACGCGAGGATCGATGCATGACCACCCCCGACCTCGATCAGCCGCGTCTGGACCGGCCGCCGCTCGATCCCGGACCGCCTCCCGCCGAGCCGACGCGACCGCCGCTGCCCACGGGCGACGCACCCCGCGCGCACGCAGCCGGCGACCGCTTCTTCGCGTGGGCCGCGGGGCTCGGCATCGTCCGCGGCGACGGCTGGATCGGGGGCGTCGCGGCGGGGCTCGCCGCGCGGCTGCGCATCGACCCGCTGATCGTCCGGGGCATCCTCGTGGTCATCGGCCTGTTCGGATTCCCCGTCCTCTTCCTCTATGCGATCGCGTGGGCGCTGCTGCCCGACCTCGACGGCCGCATTCCGCTGCAGGAGGCCGTGCGCGGTCGCCTCGCTCCGGCGCTCGCCGGCATCGCGGCGTGCGCCGTGCTGGGCCTCGTGCCTGCACCGCTCGCGTTCTTCATCGGCGCGCCGACGCTGTTCAGCGTCGCCCAGTACGGCGGCGGGTTCACGGCTCTCGGCGTCCTGGCCGCGATCGTCGCGGTGCTGCTCGTGGGCGGACTCCTCTTTCTCATCGTGCGTGCGGCGATCGTCTCGCCGCGCGCCGCAGACCCGGTGGCACCTGTGCCGGACCAGCGAACGGCTTCCGCTGCGTCCGCCGCCCCGGATCCGTCCGCCGCCGCATCCGGTTCGGGTCCGGACGCCGCGCCCGCGGACTCGCTGGGGATGGATGCCGCAGGCGACGAATCCGTCGCCGTGGCATCCATCCCCGGCCCAGACTCAGACGGCCCCATCGACGCGGAGGCAGACGCGGACGCCCCGACGCCCGACGACGAGTACGCCGCCTGGCGCGAGCAGCACGCCGCGTGGAAGGTGCAGGAGGATGCCTGGCGCCGCCAGCAGCAGGATGCCGCGCGCATCGCGCGCGAGCAGGCGCGCCGCGAGCGGCAGGAGCGCGGCGCCGCCTTCACGGCGGAGGCGAGCGAGCGCCGCCGCATCCGCCGGCTCACGAAGCCCCGCACGCCGTTCGCGTTCGTTGCGACAACCCTCGGGATCGCCGTCGTCACGGGGGCACTCGTCTCGGTGACGAGCGACGCAGAGCTCGCGGGTTCTCTCGGACTTTTCGTCGCGGCGCTGATCGTCGCGCTCGGCATGGTCGTCGCGGGCATCGCGCGGCGCCGCAGCGGGTTCCTCGCCGCGGTGGCGGTTGTGCTCCTCGCCGGCGGCGCCGCCGCGACCGCGGCCCCCACGGTGCAGGCGATGCACCTCGGCGATTACGGCATCTCGAACGCGCAGAGTGCCCCAACGTGGCCCGCGGACGCGCCGTTCGTGCAGCCGTGGGGCAACGTTGGCGTCACCCTCCTCGACACCGGCACGACTGCGGGGCCGATCCACATCGAGAAGCGCTCCGGCAGTACGACCGTGTGGCTCAATCCCGGGGTCACCCTGAATCTCGACATCACCGCTCCCCCGTGGACGCCGGTCTTCAGCTCTGACCAGGGTTCGGTCGACCTGCGGTACGTGCCGGACATCACCGTCGACACGCTGGCCGATGGGCGCCAGCACTACGTCGGGACGATCCCGCCCATCGCCTCCGGCGAGACGACCGGAGGCACCACGCAGACCGTCGTGATCGACCAGCAGTCCGGCTGGATCGAGATCCGTCAGTACACCCTGATCGAGGAGTCCGAATGACCGGCCGCACCGAGCCCCTCGACACCGCCGGCGAGACCCTGCCCCTGCCGGATGCCCTGCTCGCTCCCCTCGCTACTCCCACTCCTCTCGCCCCCGAGGCGCCGCTCGCGCCCGAGCCCGCGATCGCAACTCCCGTCCTCCGCCCGCGCACCCGCTGGGCCGGAATCGTGTGGGGACTCGTGCTCGCGGCGGTGGCCGGCGCGGGCATCTGGCTGGCCTCGGGCGATGGCCGCATCGCCGAGCTCGCGACGTGGGTGCAGGATCTCTCGCCCGCCACGGCGGTGGGCTACGGCATCCTCATCATCGGCGGACTGCTGCTGGTGACGGGGCTCGTGGGCTTGCTGCGCCGCGCGCAGCGCGCGGTCGCCGCCCGCGCAGGCGCCTGATCCCGCCGATGCGCACCCCGGGGAACTGCCCACGCCGGCGCATAACTCAGGCAGAATCCCGGTCTGGGACGGTTTCAGCCCCGATTCCGGCCGTCCAGCCTGAGTTATGCGCCGCCTCCCGCCGCCACTCGGTTCGCAATTCAGTCTCCGCGCCACGAAAGACCCCGAATAACCCCCAGAAACGGGCTCCGCAGCCCCGCGGAGACTGAATACCGGACACCGCCCGTGCGAGACCGGGCGAGAATGGCACCATGCGCACGCTGCTGAACATCATCTGGATCGTCTTCGCCGGATTCTGGCTCTTCCTCGGCTACGTCGCCGCCGGCGTGCTGCTGTGCATCCCGATCATCACGATCCCGTGGGCCATCGCGTCGTTCCGCACGGCGGGCTACGTCATCTGGCCGTTCGGCCGCACGATCGTGCCGAAGCCGACGGCGGGCGTCACGTCGTTCCTCGGCAACGTCATCTGGGTGATCTTCGCGGGCTGGTGGCTCGCACTCGGACACCTGGCCAGCGGCATCGCGCTGTGCATCACGATCATCGGCATCCCGATGGCGATCGCCGACTTCAAGATGATCCCGATCTCGCTCATGCCCCTCGGCAAGGACATCGTCTCGACCCGCACCGGCGCCTTCGCCTGACCCGCAAGACACCGCAGCAGAAACAGACGGATGCCGGGGCGCACGCGCACCCCGGCATCCGAAAGCCAGCAGATCAGCAGATCAGCCGGCGACGACGACCGCCTCGCCTGCCGTAGCGGCCGCGTCAGCCGCGGCGGCCTTGCGGGCCGAGTACTCCTTCACGCCGATGATCGCGAGGGCCGACACGACGAACCCGGCGACGAGCGCGACGACGAACAGCAGCGGGTGGCCGATGAGCGGCAGCACCCAGATGCCGCCGTGCGGCGCGAGCTGGCCGACGCCGAACGCCATCACGAGGCCGCCAGCGACGGCGCCACCGAGCATGAACGACGGGATCATGCGCAGCGGGTCGGATGCCGCGAAGGGTATCGCCCCTTCCGAGATGAACGACGCGCCGAGCAGCCAGCACGACTTGCCCGACTCGCGCTCCTGCTTGGTCCACAGCTTCGGGCGCACGACGGTCGCGAGAGCAATCGCGAGCGGCGGCACCATGCCCGCCGCCATGACGGCGGCCATGATCATCGCGGGCGCGTCGCTGGCGGTGGCCGCGTTGACGAGGCCCGTCGTCGCGAAGACGTACGCGACCTTGTTGACGGGTCCGACCAGGTCGAAGCACTGCATGAGACCGAGGATGACGCCGAGCAGGATCGCGCTGCCGCCGCTGAGCGAGGTCAGCACGTCGGTGAGGCCGTCGTTGATCCACTTCATCGGCGGGCCGACGATGAGCGCCGTGACGACGCTCGTGATCCCAACCGACAGCAGCGGGATGACGACGACGGGCATGATGCCGCGGATGCCCGCGGGCACCTTCCAGCGCGAGATCCACAGCGCGAGGTACCCGCCGAGGAAGCCCGTGATGATGCCGCCGAGGAATCCGGCGCCGACGAGGCCCGCGACGAAACCGCCGACGAAGCCGGGCGCGATGCCGGGGCGGTCGGCGATGCCGTACGCGATGTAGCCCGACAGCGCGGGCACGAGGAACGCGAACGACCACTTGCCGACCCAGAACAGCAGCACGGCCCACGACTGTGCCGACAGCCACGAGAAGTCGTTCGACAGCCAGTCCATGAGCGCGGTCGGGTCGTTGCCGTTGACGACGCCGGTCACCTCGATCGCACCGTCGGCGGGCCACGCGATCGTCGCGATCAGGAACCCGATCGCGATCAGGATGCCACCGGCGGCGACGAACGGGATCATGTGCGAGACACCGGTCATGAGGGCACGGCGGATGCCGGCGCCACGCCCTTCGCGCGCCGGGGCGGCGACCTCGACGACGGCGACGTCTTCAGCCGCGGCATCCACGACGAAATTGTCGATCGCGGCGATCGCTTCGTCGATGACCTTCGGCGCTTCGCTGACGCCGCGCTTGACGCCGACGCTGACGGTCGGCTTGCCGGCGAAGCGCTCCTTGTTCTTGACCTCGAGGTCGGCGGCGAAGATCACGCCGTCGGCCGCGGCGATCACCGCGGGGTCGATCGGGGTGGCGCCGATGGCGCCCTGGGTCTCGACCGTGATCTCGTGGCCGGCCGCCGCGGCGGCCTGTTCGAGGGCCTCGGCGGCCATGTAGGTGTGCGCGATGCCCGTGGGGCACGACGTCACTGCGACGAACTTCATCGTCTTCGTCTCCTTGTTGTGTGGATGGTGCGGGATGGGTGGTGAGGGTGTCAGACGACGAGCACGTCGGCGCCCGCGGCGCGGATCTCGTCGATCAGCTCGGGCTCGGCGCCGGTGTCGGTGATGAGCAGGTCGACGTCTTCGAGCGGGCAGATGACGCCGAAGTCGGTGCGGCCGAGTTTGGTGTGGTCGGCGAGCAGGATGACCCGCTCGGCGCGGCGCACGATCGCGCGCTTGACGGCGGCTTCGCGCAGGTCGGGGGCGCACAGCCCCTTCGTGACCGAGACGGCGTTCGTGCCGATGAAGGCGACGTCGGTCGAGGTCTCGGCGTACGCACGCTCGGCCCACGAGCCGACGGCCGCGAGGGTGAGCGAGCGGATCTCGCCGCCGACGAGGTGCAGCGTGACGCCCGGTCGCGCCGACAGCGCGGGGATCAGCGCCGGCGCGTGCGTGATGACGGTGAACTCGACGTCGACCGGCAGCAGGTCGACCATGCGCGAGACCGAGGTTCCGGCGTCGAACGCGACCGACCCGCCGTCGGGCAGCTCGGCGAGCGCGGCACGCGCGATGCGCTCCTTCTCGTCGGTCTGCGCTCCGACGCGGTCGGTGAGACTCGGCTCGTAGCCCAGGCGCGCGAGCGGGATCGCTCCCCCGTACACGCGGTGCACGAGTCCCTTGCGCTCGAGCGAGCTGAGGTCGCGCCGGATCGTCTCGGCCGTCACGTCGAAGCGCTCGGCGAGCGCGACCACTTCGACCCGCCCGTCGGTGCGGGCGGCGTCGATGATGTGGCTCTGCCGGATCGATGACTTCATCGTGGTGACTTCGCTGTCGGCTCGGGGGCTGTCGGCTCGGGGGCTGTCGGGTCAGGCGGTGGGGCTCAGTGCGACGCGAGGTACGCGGCGGGGTCGACAGAGAACAGCTCCGCCCGGTCGATCTGCTCGTCGGTCGGGGTGACGCCGGTGTAGAGGGCGAACTGCTCCTTGGCCTGCCGCACCATGACGAGATCACCCGTGATGACGGTCTTGCCCTCGGCACGCGCGAGGTTTACGAGCGGCGTCTCGGCGGGCAGGTACACGACGTCGAAGACGTAGTCGGCGGCACGCACGGCATCCACATCGAAGGCGAGCGCGTCGGACTCGGCGCCGCCGGCCATGCCCACGGGCGTCGCGTTGATGAGCAGGCCCGGGCGGCGGTCGCCGAGGGTCGTGTCGGCCTCGACGCCGTAGCGGGCGGCGAGGTCGCGACCGCGCTCGGGGTTCGTCGGCGACAGCACGACGCCGTCGCGGAAGCCCGCGTCGACGAGGGCGGCGAGCACGGCCTTGGCCATGCCGCCGGCGCCGAGCAGCGCGAAGGGCGTCGTCGGGGGAACCTCGTAATCATCGAGCAGGGTCCGCACGGCGATGAAGTCGGTGTTGAGCCCCGTCAGCTTGCCACCGTCGTTGACGATCGTGTTCACCGAGTCGATCGCGCGCGCCGAGTCCTCGAGCTCGTCGAGGAACGGGATGCACGATTCCTTGTAGGGCATCGAGACGCTCGCACCGCGGATGCCGAGGGAGCGGATGCCGCCGATCGTCGCGCCGATGTCGGACGAGCTGAACGACTTGTAGAGGTAGTTCAGGCCGAGTTCGTCGTAGAGGAAGTTGTGGAAGCGATTGCCGTGGTTGCCGGGCCGAGCGGCCAGCGAGATGCACACCACGGTGTCCCGATCGATCATGTTCACCATCTGGACGTTCCCTTCGTCTTCGAAGTCGGACGGTCAACTCTGCGGTCCGACGTTGGTTTGATTGATTCTACGTTGTTTCATGCCCGTTTGCCTAGTTCTTGTTGGTTTTGCTCGCGTTTTTGGCATCCATCGGCCGGAGAAACCCGCCGAAACGGACATGAACTGTGGGATGCCACAGGGCACTCCCCCCCTGCTCGATGGGCGCACGAGGACACGCGACGACGCAAACCGAAACCACACGTCACAGCCCTCGCCAGCGTCGGCGGGCCGGGTTAGCGTGGGGTCATCGCGGCGATCCGGGCGGTCCCGGGCACCGGCTCATAACCGGTTGCGTTGCGGGTTCGACTCCCGCCGTCGCGTCCACTTCGCCGCCCCGACGCACGTCCACTTCGCCGAGCCGACGCAAGATGTCGGTGCGCGCCACCTCCACCGACAACGCGCGTCGGGTCGCCGCCGCGCGCGGGGCGAGGCGAGGCGCG
The DNA here is from genome assembly GCF_001898315.1 of Microbacterium sp. 70-16. Lineage (GTDB taxonomy): Bacteria > Actinomycetota > Actinomycetes > Actinomycetales > Microbacteriaceae > Microbacterium. The sequence goes on from NZ_MKTQ01000019.1 coordinate 59,741, forward strand.
CGCGGGGTGGGAGGATGGGGGTGATGGCATCCCCACGCACACCCTCTGCCCGGCAGCGCAATGCGCTGATCCCCGGGGTCATCGCGGCGGCCGCGCTGATCGCTGGCATCCCGCTGATCGCGACCGACGGGGCGATCGTGATCTGCTTCATCGTCGCGATCCTCGCCCTGATCATCGGCTGGTTCGCCGCGCAGGCGAAGCAGTGGTGGTGGACCGTCGTCATGATCGCGATCGCGGTGCTGTGGAACCCGGTCTACCCGTTCGAGTTCACCGGACCGCTGTGGCTGACCGCCCACGTCGTCACGGCGGCGCTGCTGATCGTCGCCGGCGCCCTCATCAGTGTGCCACGCGCGGGCACCGAGCAGCGCTGAAACCGGCCCCCACGCGGATGCCGGTGCCTAGGCTGGAACCGTGACCAGCCGCTCCCTGCAACCGTGGGAATGCCCGACCTGCGGTGATCGCCTCTCGTTCGAGATCCTCGACGATGAGCGGTTCCTCGTCGCGTGGTCGTGCCTGAACTGCGGCCTCGTCCGCGCGACGGAGCCCGACTCCCGCTGATCGGGGCGCGGGCCGCCGCGCCCCGCCCGGTCACCCGATTGGCACACCTGCATCGACGCTGGGAGACTGGATGCCATGACGACCGCGACCCGCCAGATCTTCGTGCCCGCCGAGTCCGGCGGCCGCGCCATCCCGTACGTCCTCGACGGCGAGGGCCCCACGGTCGTGCTGCTGCCCGCGGCGGGCCTCGACATCGTCACGCTCGGCACGCTCGCGAGCATCCTCGTCGAAGAGGACTTCCGCGTGCTGCGGGTCGGCTCGCGGCGCCCCGCCGCCGGCGTCACCCCGACCCTGCACGACCTCGCGCAGGACGTCGTCGACGTCATGGACCATGTCGGCGTGACGGATGCCTGGATCGGCGGCCACGCCCTCGGCGGCACGCTGGCCCGCATCATCTCGGTCGACCACACCGACCGCGTCGACGGCGTCATCATGCTCGCCGCAGAAGGCCCCACCGCCCCGACCGCCGAGGCCACCGCCGCGCTGCGCACCGTGTTCACGACCGACGACGACGCCGAGGCCCTCGAAGCGCTGCCCGCCCTGATCGGACAGTCGGCCGACGCCGTGCACGCGTGGAACATCGTGAAGGCCGCCCGCGACGCCGACGTCGTCGCGATGCAGGATGCCGCCGTGGCATCCACCGCCTCCACGGAGTGGACCGAGCTCGCCGCCGGCGTGCCGGTGCTGCTCGTCGCGGGTGCCGAAGACGCCGTGTCGTCACCGCAGGATGCCGAGCAGCTGCAGGCCGCCGCGCCCGACCGTGTCAGCGTCGTGCGCCTCGACGGTGTCGGCCACCTGTTCCCCGTGACGCACCCAGGCGAGACGTCGTGGGTCATCGAGGACTACCTCGACTGGGACTGACCCCGCGCAACCCGCACCGACGCGCGACAAGCGCCGCCGCGCAACCCGCGCCGCGGAACAAGCGCCCCCGCGCGACCCACGCCGCCGCGAGGCCGCGCGCAACACGCGCCCCCGCGCGACAAGCGCCGCCGCGCGACAAGCGCCGCCGCGCAACCCGCGCCGCCACACCCGCGCCGCTCAGGCGATGCGCGTCCCCGGCGGCAGCGTACGCGCGGGCGTGCGCGTGCGCGCCCACGCCCACCACAGCAGCAGCGCCGCGAGCGCCGTCTGCACCGCGAGTCCGACGAACCAGCTCGGCACGGTCGCGGCGATCGTGTCCTCGGGCGTGCGGTAGTCCGGGTTCGGAAGGTCTGAGTAGCGATAGTTGTCGGGATCGCACTCGTCCCACACCGTCTCGAGCTCGGGCGTGAGCTGCGCGCTGCGCACGCTGTACTTGAGCCAGCCGAACATGTCGTCGGGGCTGCCGTACTGGTCGAAGTGCGTCGGCGTCGCGTCGGCGAGGATGACGAACGGGTTCGCCGAGAGCATCCACCACACGTAGTCGAACCGCGGCACACGGTAAGTGCTGGTCTGCCAGTCCTGACAGATCATGTTGTCGGCGTCGCCGTAGCAGTCGCTGGATCCGTCCTTGCACGCGATGTTGCCCATCGCGTCGTACTCGGCGTACCGCGACTTCGACAACCCCTCGCTCGCGACGGCCGAGCCGATCAGGCCGAAGCCGATGACGGTGCCGACGGCGAGCGCGGCGACCACGAGATACGTGACGGCGACCGAGAACAGCGGGCGGGCGAGGATGCCCGACAGCGCAACGCCGATCGCCGCGATGATGCCCGTCTCGACGACGAGCACCACGAGCGAGATCAGCACAGTCCAAGGGTGCACGTCGCCGGCGAGCGTCGCGATGATGAGGAACGGAGCGGCCACGAGCGCGAAGGCGAGGCCCGTGATCCACGCCGCGACGAACTTGCCGAGCAGGATCTCGCCCGTCGTCGCGAGCGTGACCTGCACCGGAGCGAGCGTCGCGGCATCCCGGTCGCCGTTGATGCTGTTGCCGCTGAGGGTCGGCGAGACGAGCAGGATCAGCAGCAGCGTGACGTACACGACGACCGAGTAGACGCCGGCGCCGCCGATCCCCCAGCCGCCGTACGCGAGGAACGCGAGCGCGGTGACGCCGACCAGCAGCAGGGCGAACACGCCCAGCAGCACATACCACGACACAGTGCGCACGCGCTGCAGCAGTTCGAGGCGGGCGATCGTCCACAGGCGCGCGGCGTTCACGAGCGGCCTCCAAGGTCGAGGAAGGTGTGTTCCAGGATGCCCGTCGCCGCGGCGAACTCGGCAACCGGTAGGCCCGCGGCGACGAGGGCCGCAAGGGCCGTCGCGGCGTCGGCGTCGGAGCCGAAGGACACGAGCAGGTCGCGGCGGTCGATGGGGATCAGCGCGGCATCCAGCCCCAGTGCCTGCGCGACCGGGACGACGGCGGCGCGGGCATCACGGTCGGCGAGACGGATGCGCCACGACCGGCCGCGGGTCGCGGCCGCCGCAACCCGGTCGGCACCGACGGTCGCGCCTTCGACGAGGAACACCGCGTCGTCGACGACCTCCTCGAGCTCCGACAGGATGTGGCTGGAGATCAGGATCGTGCGCCCCTCGGCGGCGAGCCGGCGCAGCAGCGTGCGCAGCTCGACGCGCGCCTGCGGATCGAGGCCCGAGGCGGGCTCGTCGAGAAGCAGCACACGCGGGTCGTGCACGAGTGCGCGCGCCAGGCCGAGCCGCTGCTTCTGCCCGCGCGAGAAGACGCGGGCCGGGGTGTCGGCAAGCTCACGCAGCCCCACTTCGTCGAGCAGGCGGTGCGCGCCCTGACCTGCCTGATCACGGTCGAGCCCATACAGGCGGCCCGTCATGACGAGCGTCTCGCGGGCGGTCAGCGACGGCCAGGCGCCGAGCGCATCAGGCATCCAGCCCACGATCGCTCGGACGGCGGCCGGATCCGCCACCGGATCGATGCCACCGATGCGCAGCTGGCCGGCGTCGGGTGCCAGCAGCGAGGCGAGCATCAGCAACAGCGTCGTCTTGCCCGAGCCGTTCGGGCCGACCAGGCCCGTGACAGCGCCCGCGCGGGCATCCAGCGTGACGTCGCGGACGGCGTGCACGTTCCCGAAGGAACGGCGCACGCCTGCGGCGGCGATTCCGGGAGAGCTCATGGGCCCACCCTATGGGGCGGCTGTGCACGGGGCGGGGAGCGCCCGGTGAATTGTCAGCGAATGCGGTCGCGGAAGAACGCGACGCCGAGATCGGCGTGATCGACGAAGACGCCGTCGACCCCGGCATCCGCGATCACCTGCCACTCGGCCTCGTAGTCGCCGAAGGCGCTCTTGTCGCGTCCGCGTCGGAACTGCGCGATCAGGAACTTGTTCTCTGGGCGGCAAGTCCACGTGAACACGCGCAGCCCGCGGTCGTGTGCGTCGGCGACGACGCGCGAAGGCCCGGCCGTCCGGCCGAGGCGATCGGGCGCGAGGATCATCCGCTTGTCGAGGCTGATCCCGTCGACCGCGCCGACGAGCGCGTCCAGGCCCGCCGGTGAGGCTTGCTCGCGATAGGTCGGGGCGGCGGTCTTGCCCGCGGCGGCTGTGCCCGAGGCCGCGGCCGCGGCGAGGTCGTACGGGTGACCGGATGCCTCGAGCAGATAGATGTAGCTGCCTCGCACCCCCTGTGCGCGCACCTGCGCCAAAACGGTGGATTCGAACGACTCCAGCACAAGAGGCAGCTCGCCGTCGGCCCAGTGCGCGGCGCGCAGTTCGGCCGCGATCGTCCCGGCGACGTCGTAACCGAGGCCGGCGAAGTAGGTCGCGTGCTTGATCTCGAGCACGACGCCGATCTCGCGTCCCTGATCGAGGGATGCCTGGCGCACAAGATCGAGCAGGTCACTCAGACGCAGCGGCGGCTGCGCGTCGTCGAAGGTCGCGCTCTGCCGCCGCAGTTGCGGCAACCGCTCACGACAGCGCAGCGTCGACAGCTCACCCCACGTGAAGTCCTCGGTGAACCAGCCCGTCAGCTCGTCGCCGTCGATGGTCTTGGTGGTGCGGCGATCGGCGAACTCGGGGTGATCAGCGACGTTCGTCGTCGAGCCGATCTCGTTCTCGTGGCGCACCACGAGGATGCCGTCGGAGGTGAACACGACGTCGGGCTCGACGGCATCCACCCCCAACGCGAGTGCGAGATCGTACGACGATCGGGTGTGCTCAGGACGGTAGCCCGGGGCTCCGCGGTGACCGATCACGAGGGGACGACGACGCGGCATGGTTCCAGCGTAAGCGGGGCATCGTGCCGTTCGGGGCTCGCAAATGGTTCTCATAGCGAGGTTTCGGCACCCATTCGCGCTCCGCGAAACTCGAGCCTGCGGTTCAAAGGCGCCTCACAGCCGAGCACCTGCCTGAGCGATCAGGGGTCGGATACGCTGGAACTCCGCAGGTATCCGCCGCGGCACCCACGCATTGGAGTTGAGACCACCATGGCCTCGAGCAGCAATCCCGCATTCAACAATCCCGCGTTCCAGGAGCAGCGGCCCGGATTGACTCCGCCGGCTGCTCAGACCCAGTTCGCGACCTCGTCCGCGCAGTCGGTCGACCTCGCCGCGCAGGCTCAGCTCGAGGGCGCTTTCGCCGCCCCCGCCGCCGGCTCGGTGCAGACCGGTCGCATGACCGTCGAGGACACCGTCGTCAAGACCCTCGGCCTGTTCGCGATCCTTCTCGTCACCGCCGTCGCCGGTTGGGTGTGGACGATGGCGCCGGTCACAGCCGCGAACCCCGTCCCGACGATCATGCCGTGGATCATCGGCGCGCTCGGCGGCTTCGTGCTCGCGATGGTCGTGACCTTCACGTCGCGCAAGAAGATCCGCCCCGCCCTGATCTTCGCCTACGCCGCCTTCGAGGGTCTGTTCATCGGATCGATCTCGGCGTACTTCGAGTACCTGTGGCCCGGCATCGTCGTGCAGGCGACGATCGCGACCCTCTCGGTGGTCGGAGTCACGCTGGCCCTGTTCGCGAGCGGCAAGGTCCGCGCCTCGGCGAAGGCGACGAAGGTCTTCCTCATCGCGATGGTCGGCTACCTTGTCTTCTCGCTGGTCAACGTCGTCATGATGATGTTCGGCGCGTTCGGCGCCGACAGCGCCGGCCCGTTCGGCATGTACAGCCAGCCGAGCTTCATCCTCGGCATCCCGTGGGGTGTCATCATCGGCGTCTTCGTCGTCATCATGGCCGCGTACTCGCTCGTGCTCGACTTCGATTCGATCCAGCAGGGGGTGCGCAACGGCGCTCCCCGTCAGTACGGCTGGCTCGGCGCCTTCGGCATCATGGTCACGGTCGTCTGGCTCTACGTCGAGCTGCTGCGCATGATCGCGATCCTCCGCGGCAACAACTGAGTCGAGGCGGATCAATGCGGCGCAGCCGCGTTGATGCGCCTGCGACTCAGGTTGAGTAGCCGCCACAGGCGGCGTATCGAAACCTCTCCTCACGCGCTCAGGCCCGTCCGGCACCCGCCGGGCGGGCCTTTCGCATCCCCGCGCTCGCCCCGCCCCCGTTCCCTATCGCGAGACTGCGCTCTCGCGACGAGACTGCCAACCCTGCGCGCAGTCTCGTCGTCTAAACGCAGTCTCGCGTTCATGGACGGCGCGCGCAGACGACGGATGCCGGGGCGCGGGCCCCGGCATCCGTTGACACAACGTGGGGGTGTGTCACTCCCACTCGATGGTTCCCGGGGGCTTCGACGTGACGTCGAGCACGACGCGGTTGATCTCGCGCACCTCGTTCGTGATGCGGTTCGAGATCTTCGAGAGCACGTCGTAGGGCAGGCGGCTCCAGTCGGCGGTCATCGCGTCCTCGCTCGAGACGGGGCGCAGCACGATCGGATGCCCGTACGTGCGGCCGTCGCCCTGCACACCCACCGAGCGCACGTCGGCGAGCAGCACGACGGGGCACTGCCAGATCTCGCCGTCCAGGCCCGCGCGCGTCAGCTCCTCGCGGGCGATGGCATCGGCATCCCGCAGAATCTCGAGACGGTCAGCGGTGACCTCACCCACGATGCGGATGCCGAGGCCGGGGCCCGGAAACGGCTGGCGCGCGACGATCGCTTCGGGCAGGCCCAGCTCGCGGCCGATCGCGCGGACCTCGTCCTTGAAGAGCGTGCGCAGCGGTTCGACGAGCTCGAACTGCAAGTCCTCCGGAAGGCCTCCGACGTTGTGATGGCTCTTGATGTTGGCCGTACCGGTGCCACCGCCCGACTCGACGACGTCGGGGTAGAGCGTTCCCTGCACCAGGAACCGGATCGGCTCACCCTGTGCCGCCGCCTCGGCGACGAGGTCAGCCTGCACCTTCTCGAACGCGCGGATGAACTCGCGGCCAATGATCTTGCGCTTCTGCTCGGGGTCGCTGACACCGGCGAGCGCGTTGAGGAACGTCTCGCGAGCATCGACCGTGATCAGGCGCACACCGGTGGATGCCACGTAGTCGTTCTCGACCTGCTCGCGCTCGCCCTTGCGCAGCAGCCCGTGGTCAACGAACACCGCGACGAGCTGGTCGCCGACGGCCTCGTGCACGAGCGCCGTCGAGACCGCCGAGTCGACGCCGCCGGACAGCGCCGACAGCACCCGCCCGGTGCCGACCTGGGCGCGGATCTTCGCGACCTGCTCGGCGATGACGTTGCCGCTGTTCCAGTCCGCCGCGAGCCCCGCGGCCTTGTGCAGGAAGTTGACGAGCACGTCCTGGCCGTAGTCCGAGTGCTTCACCTCAGGATGCCACTGCACGCCGTAGAAGCACTTCTCGGCATTGCCGAAGGCGGCGACCGGCGTCGCCGCCGTCGAGGCGAGCACGTCGAAGCCCGCGGGAGCCGCAGACACCTGGTCGCCGTGACTCATCCACACGTTCTGCTCGGCGGGCTGGCCGCCCAGCAAGACGCCGCCGTCTCCGGCGACGGTGGCATCCGTCGCCCCGTACTCGCGCAGGCCGGTGTTCGCGACCGTGCCGCCGAGCTGCTGTGCCATCACCTGGAACCCGTAGCAGATGCCGAGGGTCGGGATGCCGAGCTGCAGGATGCCCGGGTCAAGCGAGGGTGCGCCGTCTTCGTAGACCGACGACGGACCACCCGACAGGATCAGAGCGACCGGCTGCTTCGCGGCCACATCGGCAGCTGTCGCGGTGTGCGGGACGATCTCGCTGTAGACGCCCGCCTCGCGGACGCGGCGCGCGATCAGCTGCGCATACTGCGCGCCGAAGTCGACGACGAGGACGGGACGCTGGTCGGTCTGGGTGTCGGTCACCGTTGGTTCTCCGTCGGGATCTGCTGAGTGAGAGAAGAGTGCTCGGCGCGCGAGTGCAGTTCGGTCGCCTCGCGATCGGCGAGGTATGCGCGCACCTCGCGGGCGACGCGGGCCTCCATGAAGAACGACAACAGCGGCACGATGCCGCCGAGCGCGAGCGTGACGAACCGCAGGAAGCCCCAGCGCATGAGGCTCCACACGCGGAAGCATGCGAACAGGTACACGACGTAGAACCAGCCGTGCGCGATGAGGATGCCCAGGGACAGGTTCGTCCCGTCGCCGGTCGACTCGCCGAAGGCGTCGACGTGTGCGAACCAGAGGAGCCCGCCCGACCCGCCCAGGAACAGCTCGAGCCCGAAGGCGTACTTCAGGATCATCTCGGCGCACAGCAACAGCAGCATGCAGCCGGTGATGACCGACGCGATCTGGTAGAAGCGCAGCGCGCCGCGGATCGCCGGGAACGTGGCGAGCTTCGGCTGGGGCATGGCCCCAAGTCTAGTTCCCGGGCGCAGCCGCCTTCTCCTCGCGCTCTTCGAGCTCTTTCTCCCAGGCATCCTTGGCCAGGCGGTACCACATGTAGAAGGCGAAGCCGGCGAAGATCGCCCACTCGACGGCGTAGAAGATGTTCAGCCAGTTGACGTTCGAGCCCTCGTCCGGGGCGGGCGAGTCGATCGCCGCGAGGCCTTCCGGCAGCGTCTCGCCGCCGTCGGCGACCAGGTACGGGCGATACACGTTCAGACCGGACGTGTCGTGCCACCAGCCGAGCAGGGCGGCCGGCGACATCCGCGTCATCTCGGTCGCCGCCGCCCCCGCGGCGGGCAGTGCGGGACCCTCATCGGAGATGAGGCGGCCGGTCAGCTCGACGGCGGCGCCGGGATCGGCGTTGAGGGCGGATGCCGCGGCATCCGCCGCGGTGCGATCGTCGGTCCAGCCGAGGGCGACCGCGAGCGAGGTCGGATCTGGGATGGCGGTGCTCGGGTCGACGCGCAGCTGCCCGGTGACCCAGTAGCCTTCAACGCCGCCGTTGAACCGCGAAGACACGACGAGGAAGTCGCCGGCCACAAAGCTGCCCGCCACCTCGACCCGCTGACCGACGAGCGGCTCGGGCAGGTACTCGCCGGGAGCGGTCACATCGGCGATCGGCTGCACGTTCTCGGTGGCACCGGGTGGAGCCGGGTCGGTGTCGATCGCACGGCCGAGCTGCCACTGTCCGAGCCAGGCGAACACGGCGGCCACGATCAGGGCGAAGGCGAGCATGCCGATCCACCACGGCCGCAGCATGACCTCGCGCAGGGTGGGCGCGAACTCTCCGCCCGCGCCGCTGGCTCCGGAGCCCGCGCTGGCCCCCGAGCCTGTCGCGGGGCCGCCCGCACTGGTCCCCGAGCCCGTCGAGGGGCCGCCGCCCGCCATCAGTGCGACGCGTAGGGCGCGACGACGACCTCGACGCGCTGGAACTCCTTGAGGTCGGAGTATCCGGTGGTGGCCATCGACTTGCGCAGCGCGCCGATGAGGTTCGCGGTGCCGTCTGCCACGGGGGCCGGGCCGTACAGCACCTGCTCGAGCGGACCGACCTGCTCGACCTGCACGCGCTTGCCGCGCGGCAGTTTCGAGTGGTGCGCCTCGGGGCCCCAGTGGTATCCGAGGCCGGGCGCGTCGGTCGAACGCGCGAGCGCGACGCCGAGCATCACGGCATCCGCGCCCATCGCGAGCGCCTTGACGATGTCGCCCGACGTGCCCACGCCGCCGTCGGCGATGACGTGCACGTAGCGGCCGCCCGATTCGTCGAGGTAGTCGCGGCGCGCGCCGGCGACGTCGGCGACGGCCGTCGCCATCGGCGCGTGCACGCCGAGGGTCACGCGCGTGGTCGAAGCCGCTCCCCCGCCGAAACCGACGAGCACGCCCGCCGCGCCCGTACGCATGAGGTGCAGTGCGGCGGTGTAGGTGGATGCCCCGCCGACGATGACCGGCACGTCGAGGTCGTAGATGAACTTCTTGAGGTTGAGCGGCTCGGCGTCGCTCGAGACGTGCTCTGCCGAGACGGTCGTGCCGCGGATGACGAAGAGGTCGACGCCGGCCGCGACGACGGTCTCGTACAGGTCCTGCGTGCGCTGCGGCGTGAGCGATCCGGCGACCGTCACCCCTCCGGCGCGGATCTCGGCGAGGCGCTGAGAGACGAGCTCGGGCTTGATCGGCTCGGCGTACAGCTCCTGCATTCGGCGGGTCGCCTGGTCGGCGGGCAGGGCCGCGATCTCGGCGAGCAGCGGCTCGGGGTCGTCGTAGCGCGTCCACACGCCCTCGAGGTCGAGCACGCCCAGGCCGCCCAGCTGACCCAGCATGATGGCGGTGCGCGGACTCATGACCGAGTCCATGGGCGCGCCCAGAACGGGGATGCCGAAGCCGTAGGCATCGATCGACCAGGCCGTGGAGACGTCTTCAGGGTTGCGGGTGCGGCGCGAAGGCACCACCGCGATGTCGTCGAACGCGTACGCCCGGCGGGCGCGCTTGGCGCGGCCGAGCTCGATCTCCATGCTCACCCCACCAGCCTACCCGGGTGCGTCGGCGGCGTCCGGCGTGCAAGCAACTTGCCGAGGGGGCTGCTGAGCACGAACGCCAGGAACGCCCACGACCCGATCCACGGCGAGAGGATCACCGCGATGCCCGCGCAGATGACGGCCGACAACCCGGCGGCCGCGGCGACGTGACGCCGCTCGTACGCCTCGGGCGTCAACAGGTGCCCGCTCCGCGCGGCCGACCAGCGCCACGACAGGTGCCCGAGCAGCGCCGCGAAGAAGAAGTCGATCGGTAGCAGCACCCGGCCCGCAATGAGCGACGAGTACTCGGAGGTCAGCGACGTCGTGAACGGGATCAGCACGATGAACAGCAGCCGCGCGCTGTTGAGCCACAGTAGCGGCGTATCGACGGCGCGCATGTCCTGGAACTGGCGGGTGTGGATGATCCACAGGTCGCTGAGCAGGGCGAAGCTCACGCCGAAGGCGAGGAACTTCGGCCACAGTGCGAACAGCGCGCCCCACAACTCGGCATCCGTCTGGATCTCGCCGAACGTCGCCGTCGTGAGGTCGAGCACGAGCAGCGTCGCCGCGATCGCGAAGACCGCGTCGGTGTAGGCCTCGGTGCGGGTCGGCGTCGCCAGCGTGCTCACGCCGTCAGGACAGCGGGCGCGCGCGGCGACAACTTCGCAGAATGTCACGAACTCCGCAGACTCAGCCGCGAAACTCTGCGGAGTTCGTCACCTTCTGCGGAGTTCGTGCGCCCCTCAGAACGCAGCGCTGAGATGTAGCCCCGCAGCGAGCGCTCGCTGGATGGTGCGCTCCACCTCGGGCCAGCGGTGCACGATCTGTGTGTACGAGAAGCGCAGCACCGTGTACCCACGCAGACGCAGTTCCGCGTCGTGCGCGATGTCTTTCTCGCGCTGCGCGGCTGAGGAGTGATATGCCCACCCGTCGATCTGAATCACGAGCCAGTTACCCACAAGCACATCGACAGGTTTGCGGGCGAGGTACACCTGCTGTCGCACCTGCACGCGCAGTCGTCGGAGCGGCCGACACACGAGCGTTTCCAGTCCCGAGTCCGAGAGCCCCGTGACCGATTCAGCGAGTTCCCGCGCCGCGCGAGATTGCCAGCGCACGCGACGCAGAGCTTCGGGAGCGAGCTGTTCGATGCGAACCGCCGATTCCCATACGACGAGCGCACGCTCGGGCGGCAGGCACAGCGCGATGTGCGCCAGCGCATCCTCGATCGTGCCGACAAGGCTGCGCCCGACGGGCACGATGGGCTTCGTCCAGTGCGCGACGCCCGGCCATGACTGCGGCCCCGTCGACCCAGGCAGCAGGTGCACATGCAGTTCGTCGCCGATACCTTCTGGCATCCACCAATTGCGCTGCCGGGCGAGCGTCGTACATGTCAGCCGCCCACCGACCCGCGCAGCCTCGCGGAGGACAGACGGGGCGGATGCCGAGACGAACCACGCCCGGCGCAGCACTTCGATATCCTGCGACCGAGCGGCGTCACGCAACTGGCGATCGCTGTAGCCTTCGCGACGGAGCTGCTCGCGGTGCACGGCCACGCCGCGCAGGCGGTCTTCGAGAGGTGTCATGCCCGGCATCCTGGCCGATCCCCGCACCGTCTGGTCGGCCAAGTGCCCGATCTGGGGACAGATCTGCGGGATGCCCGTTTGGGGAGGAGGCGATGAGCGCGGATGCCAGCGCCATCAATGCCGCAGAATGTCACCAACTCCGCAGACTCAGCCGCGAAACTCTGCGGAGTTCGTCACATTCTGCGGAGTTCGTGCGCACGCGCCACCCGGGCCTACTTCTTGTAGTTGGGGGCCTCCACGACGATCTGGACGTCGTGGGGGTGGCTTTCTTTCAGGCCCGCGGCTGTGATGCGCACGAACTTGCCGCGCGCCTTGAGCTCTTCGATCGTGCGGGCGCCGACGTAGAACATCGACTGCCGCAGGCCGCCGACGAGCTGGTAGGCGACGGCCGAGACGGGTCCGCGATAGGCGACCTGGCCCTCGATGCCCTCGGGGATCAGCTTGTCGTCGCTGGGGATGTCGGCCTGGAAGTAGCGGTCCTTCGAGTACGACGTCTTCTTTCCGCGTGTCTGCATCGCGCCGAGCGAACCCATGCCGCGATAGAGCTTGAACTGCTTGCCGCCCTGGAAGACGATCTCGCCCGGCGACTCGTCCGTGCCGGCCAAGAGCGACCCGAGCATGACGGTGTCGGCTCCGGCGACGAGTGCCTTGGCGATGTCGCCCGAGTACTGCAGACCGCCGTCGGCGATGATGGGGATGCCTGCTTCGCGGGCGGCCTGATAGGCCTCCCAGATCGCTGTGATCTGCGGCACGCCGACACCCGCGACGATCCGCGTCGTGCAGATCGAGCCCGGTCCGACACCGACCTTGACGGCGTCGACGCCGGCGTCGATGAGCGCCTGCGCGCCCTCGCGCGTCGCGACGTTGCCGCCGATGATGTCGATCTCAGCGAACGAGGGGTCGGCCTTCAGCCGCATGACCATGTCGATGACGCCCTGTGACTGGCCGTTGGCGGTGTCGACGACGATGACATCGACGCCCGCGTCGCGGAGTGCCTCGGCGCGCTCCCACGCGTCGCCGAAGAACCCGATGGCCGCGCCGACGCGCAGGCGACCCTGGTCGTCCTTGGTCGCCAGGGGGTACTTCTCGCTCTTGTCGAAGTCCTTGATCGTGATGAGCCCCGCGAGCTTGCCCTCGTCGTCGATCAGCGGCAGCTTCTCAACGCGGTGCTGCGCGAACAGCGCGATGACCTCGTTCGCACCGATCCCGACACGGCCGGTGATCAGGCCCTCGCTGGTCATGACGTCGCGGACCTTCGTCGTCTGACGCTCGAAGCCCGATACGAAGCGCATGTCGCGGTTGGTGATGATGCCGACCAGGCGGCCATCTTCGTCGACGACCGGAAGCCCCGAGATGCGGTATTGCCCGCACAGCGCGTCGACTTCTTCGATCGTCGCGTCGGGGTGCGTCGTGATCGGATCGGTGATCATGCCCGATTCGCTGCGCTTGACCTGGTCGACCATCGCGGCCTGGTCGGCGATCGAGAGATTGCGGTGCACGATGCCGAGGCCGCCTTCACGTGCCATCGCGATCGCCATGCGCGCTTCGCTCACAGTGTCCATCGCGGCCGACAGCAGCGGCGTGGCGACCGTGATGCGGCGGGTCACGTGCGACGACGTGTCGGCTTCGGAGGGGATGACGTCGGTGTGCCCGGGCAGCAGCAGCACATCGTCATAGGTCAATCCGACGAATCCGAACGGGTCGTTGTACTCCACGTATTCTCCCAAGCCTCGCGCGCGTATAACGATTCTAAGTCGACGGTGGAGCTCGGCATTCCCGGATTCCGCGTGGATCCGCGGCATCCGCCCGCGCCTCGAGCACTCACCGACCCCGCGACGCGCCAAACGAAACATTCAGCGGACTCACGGAAACAAGTCCGACACATTACGCTCGTAGCGTCGTTGATCACTGTCGATGCGACCGCATCACCCAATTGGTGCGCCGGACTGGAGGAACGTTGAGTCCTACGACCGTCACCGCGCGAACCCCCCTGCGATGGTTCGTGCTGTTCTTGGGGGCACTGCTTGCTGCCGCCGCATTGCTCCTCGGCACTGCGGGTTCGGCCCTCGCCGACACCGCCGATCCGGCGGACACGGCGGCAGGCACGACCTCCGCCGACACCGCAGACCTGCCGTACACGATCGTCGTCAACGTCCGCTCGGGCGGTGAGGCCGTCGAAGGCGTCACCATCACCGTGACCGACGGGACGTACGAGGGCGAGGGTACGACGGATGCCTCGGGCCGGGCCCGCATCGGCGTGCCCGAGAAGGAATCCGCCTGGACCATCGTCCTCGTCGAGTCGAGTCTGCCCACCGGCGTCACGGCACCCGACGGGTTCGCGTTCGAGCAGGAGGCCACGTTCGGTGCCGGCGCCTCGATCACCAAGAACTTCACGCTCGTCGCCGCCGAGCGACAGACCACGAGCTTCTGGGATCAGCTCATCTCGCGCGCCGTCAACGGCCTCAACTTCGGCCTCATGCTGGCCCTCGCCGCGATCGGCCTGTCGCTGGTCTACGGCACGACGGGCCTGTCGAACTTCGCGCACGGCGAGATGGTGACCTTCGGTGCCCTCATCGCACTGCTGTTCGCGTCGGGCGCGGGATGGTCCATCTGGATCGCGATTCCGCTGGCGGTGATCGCCTCGGCGGCGTTCGGATACACGATGGATGCCGGATTGTGGCGACCACTCAGGCGAAGAGGCCTGGGCACGGTGCAGCTCATGATCGTGTCGATCGGTCTGTCACTGGCGTTGCGCTACCTCTACCAGATGTTCATCGGCGGCCGCACGCTGCAGCTGCCGGGTGCGGTCTCGCAGAGCATCCCGGGCCTCGGCCCCATCCGGCTCTCGGTGACCGACCTCGTCAGCATGACGGTCTCGATCGTCGTGATCGGGGTGTTCGCCTGGTGGCTCATGCGCACCCGCATCGGCCGGGCCACGCGCGCCGTGTCGGACAACCCATCGCTGGCCGCCGCGAGCGGCATCGACGTCGACGGCGTCGTGCGGATCGTCTGGATCGTCGCGGCGGCGCTCGCAGGGCTCTCCGGCGTGCTGTGGGCCTACTTCCGCCCCGGCATCCGGTGGGACATGGGCACCAGCATCCTGCTCCTCGTCTTCGCCGCGGTCACACTCGGCGGACTCGGCACGGCGTTCGGCGCCCTCATCGGCTCGATCATCGTGGGTCTACTAGTCGAGGTATCGACCCTGTGGATCCCGTCGGATCTGAAGTACGTCGGCGCGCTGGTCGTGCTGATCGTCATCCTCCTGTTCCGTCCGCAGGGCATCCTCGGACGCCGAGAGCGGATCGGTTAGGCACACCATGAACTGGCTGCAGATTCTCAACAACACGTTCGCCCAGATCCTCGCGCCGGCGACCCTCGGCTACGCGCTCGCGGCGATCGGCCTCTCCGTGCACTTCGGCTTCGCGGGCCTGCTCAACATGGGTGTCGCGGGCTTCATGGCGATCGGCGCGTACGGCTTCGCCGTCTCGATCCTCACGTTCGGCCTCCCCTGGCCGGTCGCGGTGCTCATCGGCCTCATCGGCGCGGTGCTGTTCGCCATCATCCTGGGCATCCCGACGCTGCGCTTGCGCGGCGACTATCTCGCGATCGTCACCATTGCGGCGGCCGAGGTTCTGCGTCTGCTCTTCCTCACGTCGAGCAACCGCGCCTGGTCGGGCTCGGCCGACGGTCTGTCCGGATTCCAGCGCGACTTTCGGGCGAGCAATCCGCTGCCGCCGGGGCGCTGGGGCTTCGGGCCGTGGACGTACCAGTCCGACCAGTGGTGGGTCATCATCGTCGGTACGGTCACGATCGCGATCGCCGTGCTCGTTGTGTGGTTGCTGATGCGCAGCCCGTGGGGTCGTGTGATCCGCGGCATCCGTGAAGACGAGGATGCCGTGCGCTCGCTCGGCAAGAACGTGTTCGCCTTCAAGATGCAGGCCCTCATCGTCGGCGGTGTCATCATCGCGGCGGGCGGGATCGTCACCGCGATGGGCACAAACGTGAACCCCAACGTGTACGTGACATCGCAAACGTTCTTCGTGTGGACGGCGCTCCTGCTCGGCGGCGCGGCGACGATCTTCGGCCCGGTGCTCGGCGCCGTGCTGTTCTGGATGGTGCGCGCTTTCCTCTCGAACCTCTTGCCGGCGCTTGTGAATGCGGGACTGCTGCCCTTCCTCACCGCCGAGCAGAGCCAGATGCTCGTCTTCGTCCTGGTGGGCGCCGCGCTGATGTTGCTCGTGATCTTCCGACCGCAAGGCATCCTCGGTAGCAAGAAGGAGTTGACCTTTGTCCGCTGACGTTGCGCCCCCGGCCCCCCGTCCGAAGTCCACGGGTCTGCACAAGGTCGACCCGAGTGGCGAGATCCGCCCCGGCGTCGCGAAGGTCGACCCCATCGTCGTGGTCGACGGCGTGACGCGCGTCTTCGGCGGCCTGACCGCCGTCGACGTCGAGCACCTCGAGATCCCGCGCGGTGCGATCACGGCGCTCATCGGCCCCAACGGTGCCGGCAAGACGACACTGTTCAACCTGCTCACCGGCTTCGACAAGCCCAACACCGGGAGTTGGTCGTTCGACGGCAGGAACCTCGCCGGCATCCCGGCGTTCAAGGCCGCCCGCATGGGGCAGGTCCGCACCTTCCAGCTGACGAAGTCGCTCGGGTTGTTGACGGTTCTCGAGAACATGAAGCTCGGCGCGCCGCGCCAGACGGGCGAGCACTTCTGGGCGAGCATCCTGCCGTTCCTCTGGCGTGGCCAGGAGAAGCAGTATGAGGCGAAGGCGCGTGAGCTGCTGGCCCGCTTCAAGTTGGACGCCAAGGAGAAGGATTTCGCGGCGTCGCTGTCGGGCGGTCAGCGCAAGCTGCTCGAGATGGCGCGCGCGCTCATGAGCGACCCGACCCTCGTGATGCTCGACGAGCCGATGGCCGGCGTCAACCCGGCGCTGACGCAGTCGCTGCTGGACCACATCCTCGACCTGAAGGACCTCGGCATGACGGTGCTCTTCGTCGAGCACGACATGCACATGGTCCGCCACATCGCCGACTGGGTCGTCGTGATGGCCGAGGGCAAGGTCGTCGCCGAGGGCCCGCCCGACACGGTCATGCGCGACCCCGCCGTCATCGACGCCTACCTCGGCGCCCACCAGGATGTCGACCTCGGCGTCGTCACGGGCCGTTACGAGGGCGAGCTGCCCGCCGAGGCGCAGGGGCTCGTCGAAACGGCACAGGAGCTCGATCAGGCGATCGAACAGGATGCCGAGCACATGGAAGAGTCGGAGGACGACAAGTGACCGACACCGCCGCCGCACCGCAGCCCGTGGCCCCCACCGCCGACAACGTCGTCGTCCTCGACAACGTCGTCGCCGGGTATCTGCCGGGCGTGAACATCCTCAATGGTGCGAACCTCACAGCCGCCAAGGGCGAGCTCATCGGCATCATCGGCCCGAACGGTGCCGGCAAGTCAACCATGCTGAAGGCGATCTTCGGGCAGGTCAAGATCCGCTCCGGCTCGGTCACGCTCAACGGCGAGGACATCACGGGTCTGCGCGCCAACAAGCTGGTCGCCAAGGGCGTCGGCTTCGTGCCGCAGACCAACAACGTCTTCCCGAGCCTCACGATTGCAGAGAACCTGCAGATGGGCGCCTACCAGCGCCCCAAGGTCGTCACCGAGCGCATCGAGTTCGTGACGTCGATCTTCCCCGACCTCGGCAAGCGACTGGCACAGCGCGCCGGGTCACTGTCGGGTGGAGAGCGGCAGATGGTCGCCATGGGCCGCGCGCTCATGATGGACCCACACGTGTTGCTGCTCGACGAGCCTTCGGCGGGCCTATCCCCCTCGCGCCAGGATGAGGCCTTCTTGCGCGTCTCAGAGATCAACAAGGCGGGCGTCACGACGATCATGGTCGAGCAGAACGCCCGCCGCTGCCTGCAGATCTGCGACCGCGGCTACGTCCTCGACCAGGGACGCGACGCCTACACCGGCACGGGCCGCGATCTGCTGAACGACCCGAACGTCATCGGCCTGTACCTCGGTACGCTCGGCGCCTGACACACGAAGGAGGGGGCTGGATGCCATGCGCATCCAGCCCCCTCCTTCGTGTGTGCCCGTCGCCATCTCACACGCACGTGAGCCCCGGTCCGAAGACCGGGGCTCACGTGGTTGCTCTGTCGGATCAGCCGACGTTGAGGAACGAGTAGTTGTTGTCGTCGCCGTACTCGAAGACACCGATCGATGCCTCCGTCGGGTCGCCCACGTCGTTGAACGTGATCGGGCCCGAGACACCGTCGTAGTCAGCGACGCCGCCGCCGATGATGATGTCGGCGCACTCCGCGTAGGAGGTGCACTTCGTGCCGTCGCCCGAACCGCCCGACACCTGCTGCAGGTGGGCTGCGACATCCGGGCCCGCCGTTGAACCGGCCTCGAGGGCCGCGAGGGCGAGCAGGATGACGGCGTCGTAGGATTCCGGCGCGTAGGTGAAGTCGGTCAGCTCGGGGTCTCCCTCGCTGGCGACGAACGCCTGCAGGTCATCACGGAACGTCGCGATCGTCGCCGGGTCGACAGCGGGGTAGGTGCCCTTGGCGCCCGCGAGGGTGCCCGCGTCGAACTCGTCGCCGAAGTTGGCGAGGTTGCCGTCGACGAAGTACATCTTGTCGGCCGGGAAGTCCGCACCCAGCAGCTCGGGGATGATCGTCTTGACCTCTTCGAACGTGATCAGGGCGATCGCGTCGGGCTGAGCGGCCAGAACGTCCTCGACCTGCGCTGAGAAGTTGGTGTCGCCCGTGTTGTAGAGCGACGCCGAGACGACACTGCCGCCGGCAGCCTCGAACGCCTTCTTGGTGAAGCACGCCAGGCCCGTGCCGTACGAGTCGTTGAGCACGATCATGCCGAGTGTCTCGTTGCCGTCACCGGCAATGAGGTTGCCGAGCACGTCGCCCTGCAGGACGTCGGAGGGAGCGGTCCGCCAGTACAGACCGTTGTCCTCGTAGCCGGTGAATGCCGCCGACGTGTTGGCGGGCGAGAACTGAATGGCGTTCGCGGCGATCACCTGGTCGATGAACTGCAGCGATGTGCCGGAGGATGCGGCGCCGATGATGGCGGTTGCGCCCTCGCCCAGCACACGCGGAATCTCCGTCTCGTACGCCTTGTTGTCTGTGTCACCCGAGTCGCCCTGGATCAGGTCGATCGTGATGCCCTTGTTCGCAGCGTTCACCTCGGAGGCAGCGAACTCGGTGCCCGCGATCTCGGGCGGGCCGAGGAAGGCGAGGTTACCGGTGACGGGAAGCGCCGTGCCGATCTTGTACGTCAGGTCGGTGGCGGGGCCCGCTGACGTCGAATCGTACGTCGGCGTGTAGGCCTGAGGCTCGGCGGCGTCGCAGTCGATCGGGAAATCGAATGCCGCAACGTCGGCGGCCTCCGATTCAGACGAGCCGGGGTCCGACGAGCCGGCACAGCCGGCCAGAACGAGCGCGCTGGCGCCGACCAGGGCGAAACCGCCCATGACCTTCGCGGCGCGTGAACGGGTGAAAACGCCCATGTTGCTCCTTGATCTCGATGACGACGCACGCATGCCCCGTCCGGGTTGTGACCAACCTAGTAGGTGCATCAAGTCGCGAATGTTGCGATGCGTTAACGGTGTGAAACAGCTCGATCACGGTCGAATAACGGTCTGACCGGCCGATCGCACCGCCCGGGGCGCAGGGAGCGCGCGTGGATCAGACGAGATCGGCGACGTCGGATGCCCCGCGGACGCGCCGCGCCGAGAGGAGCGAGTCGATCGTCAGCACGATCAGGGCGAGCCACACGAGGCCGAATCCGATCCAGCGCTCGATCGGCATCGGCTCGCCCATGAGCCACCAACCGGTGAGGAACTGCATGATCGGGGCGACGAACTGCAGCAGTCCGATCACGGTCAGCGGGGCGCGGCGCGCGCCGGCGGCGAAGAACAACAGTGGGACGGCCGTGACGGCACCGGCGAGCAGGAGCATCGCGGCGTGCCCCGCGCCTGAGGCGCCGAAGGTGAGCCCCGTCGTCGCGGCGACGACGACGAGTTGTACGGCGGCGATCGGCGCGAGCCACAGCGATTCGAGCGTGAGCCCGCTGATGGCATCCACACTCGGCCCGATCTGCTTCTTGACGAGACCGTAGGTGCCGAAGGATGCCGCGAGGGTCAGTGCCATCCACGGGAACGAGCCGTACCCGACGATGATGACGGCCACGGCCAGCCCCGCGATGCCGATCGCGACCCACTGCGCCGTCCGCAGCCGCTCGCCGAGCACGAGCACACCCAGCAGCACCGTGAAGATCGGGTTGATGAAGTAGCCGAGGCTCCCCTCGATCACATGCCCCGTGAGGGTCGAGATGAGGAAGACCTGCCAGTTCACGTAGATGAGCAGGCCCGCGATGATCGTCCAGAACACGAGCCTGCGATTGCGCAGAATCGCGAAGAGCTTGCGCCACGTGCGTGTGACGGTCAGCAGGATCGCGCAGAACAGCAGCGAGAACAGGATGCGCCAGGCGACGACCTCCCACGGTCCGGTGGGGGCGAGCGTCAGGAAGTAGAGGGGCATGAAGCCCCATAGGAAGTACGCGATGAAGGCGTAGACGCCGCCGAGGGACTGTTCGCGGGAGGTCTCCTCGGGTGTCATGGGTCCAAGCCTAGAACGGTCGTGACACTGTGCGTGCCGCTCGGGCCCGCGGCATCCTGCCGATGTGCATCATCGTCCTGCCAACGAAAGAAGCCCTCGGCGAACCGAGGGCTTCTTTCGTGTGCGAACGTCAGCGGACGACAACCGCCAGCACGTCACGCGCGGACAGGACGAGATACTCGTCACCACCGAACTTGACCTCGGTGCCACCGTACTTGCTGTAGATCACGCGGTCGCCGACGGCGACGTCGAGGGGGACACGGTTGCCGTTGTCGTCGATGCGGCCGGGGCCGACGGCGACGACTTCACCCTCCTGGGGCTTCTCCTTGGCGGTGTCGGGGATGACGAGGCCACTGGACGTGACCTGCTCAGCCTCGACCTGCTTGATGACGATGCGGTCCTCGAGCGGCTTGATGGAAACCGACACGGTTTACCTCTTTCTGGCTTGGCGTACTGCAAGACTCATTAGCACCCGCAGGGGCGGAGTGCTAATGGCAAGTCTAGGGCGCGGCTGGCACTCGTGCAACGCGAGTGCCAATCGGGCTTCGTTCCCATCTCACCTTCTAGGCTGGCCCGATGGAACTCGCCGAGCTCACCACCCTGCTGACGCCCGAAGGACTGCGGCTGGTCGACGAGCTCGGCGCCATCGATTCGACCGATGGCGTCGCGGCCGCGGTGTCGCGCCTACGGGCATCCGGCCTGTCGCCCGACCTCGTGTCGGCCGCAGTCGGGCAGGCACGGCTGCGCACACGCGCCCGCGCGAAGTTCGGTGAGTTCGCCGACCGCATGCTTTTCACTCGGGCCGGCCTCGAGCAGGCGACGCGCCTCGAGGTGGGTGCCCGCCATGCCGGGAGGTTCCGCGACGCGGGCATCCGTCGTGTCGCCGACTTGGGTTGCGGCATCGGCGGAGACTCGCTGGCTTTCGCGGGGATCGGGCTCGAGGTGCTCGCCGTCGAAGCCGACGAGGTCACGGCGGCGCTCGCCGCGTACAACCTGGCGCCGTTCGGCGACGGCGCCCACGTGCAGCACGCGCGTGCCGAAGAAGTCGACCTCGCCGGCGTAGACGGCGTCTGGCTCGACCCGGCCCGTCGCACTGCCGGCCACACCGAGACCACCCGCGTCGGCGCAGGCGACTGGTCACCGCCCCTGGAGTGGGTCTGGAGCCTCGCCGCGCGCACACCGGCCGGCATCAAGCTCGGCCCCGCGTTCGACCGCGCGCTGATCCCGGCCGATGCCGAAGCGCAGTGGATCAGCGTCGACGGCTCGACGATCGAGCTCGTCGTGTGGACCGGCATCCTCGCGCGCCCGGACGTGCGGCGCGCCGCACTCGTCATCCGAGGCGGCGTGGCGGCCGAGCTCGTGGCATCCGGCGATGCTGCCGACGCCCCGGTGCGCGACCTCGGCGCCTACCTGCACGAGCCGGAGGGCGCGGTCATCCGCGCGCGGCTCATCGGCGAAGTGGCGCGCACGATGGATGCCGGGATGATCGACGCGAAGATCGCCTACCTGACCTCGGATGCCGCGGTCGACAGTCCGTTCGTGCAGAGCTTCCGCGTGCGCGAGCGCATGCCGAACGATGTGAAGGCCCTCGCCCGCGCGCTGCGCGAGCGCGGCATCGGGACGCTCGAGATCAAGAAGCGCGGGGTCGACATCGACCCCGCGGCCCTACGCACCAAGCTCAAACTGCGCGGCGCGGAGGCGGCGACGCTGTTCGTCACCCGGATCGGCGACGCGCGCGTCACGTTACTCGCCGACCGCGTCTGACGCGCCGACCGGGTCTGCTCGCCGGCCGGGTCTGCTCGCCGACAGGGTCTGCTCGCCGACCGGGACTGCTCGCCGACCGGGTCTGATCGCCGACAGGGTCTGATCAGAGCCGGTTCAGCCGAACAGCGGCCCCTGTGTCGATGCCCACCACAGCCAGCCCGCGCTGTAAATCAGCGACACGACGCTCAGGCAGAGCGCCCACACCGCAGCCTGGCGCGACTCCCACGGGCGACGCAGCGCGACGACGGCGAGCCCCGCGCCGACGAGCCCGATGAGGAATCCCCAGCCGACGAGCACCGACACGATCAACCCGAGGATGCCGAAGAGCAGCGCCCACGGCGCGCTGCGGGGCAGCGGCGATGCGGTGGCGGGCGCCCAGTCGAGCTCGGTGTGGACACTGGCCGTTATCGGCAGCGGGCCGGTCAGCTCGCGCGCGAAGCCGCCGTGGTGTTCGCCGGGCAGCGCCGCCGAGGTCGCGAGGACAACGTCGTCGGAAGGCGCGTCGAGGTGTGCGGCGGGTGGGGCGGGCGGCAGTGCCGCGGGCTGGGCGGGCGGCGGTGCCGCGGGGAGGGCCATGCCCGCTGTGCCGGCATCCGCGATCACGGTCGGCGTCTGCTCGTTGTCGCTCATCGCGCCACCGCACTTTCGACGGGCGCTTCGGCGATCTGGATCTCGGTCACCGGCAGGGTGGAGTCGGCGCCGAACTCGAGCGTCGAAGGCTGACGTCCGCTCGCGACCAGCTGCCCGGCGAGCGCCGCGATCATCGCTCCGTTGTCGGTGCACAGGCTGAGCGGCGGGATGCGCACGGTCACTCCCGCGGCTGCGGCGCGCTCGAGCGCGACCTCGCGCAGCCGCCGATTGGCGATGACACCACCGCCGAGCAGCAGCCGCGGCACGCCGTGGCGCGCACAGGCATCCAGTGCCTTGGTCACGAGCACGTCGACGACCGCTTCGCGGAACGATGCCGCGACGTCGGCGACCGGAGCGGCCGTGCCAGATGCCTCGGCCTGCTCGACCCACCGCGCAACGGCGGTCTTCAGCCCCGAGAACGAGAAGTCGTAGCGGTGCTCGGCCATGTCGGATGCCCGCGACAGCCCCCGCGGGAACCGGATCGCGGCCGGGTCACCGGTCGCAGCGGCGCGGTCGATCTCGGGGCCACCGGGGTAGGGCAGCCCGAGGATGCGTGCGATCTTGTCGAACGCCTCGCCTGCCGCGTCGTCCATCGTCTCGCCGAGCAACTCGACGTCGGTCGTGAGGTCGCGCACGAGCAACAGCGACGTGTGCCCACCGCTCACGAGTAGCGCAACGGTCGGGTACTCGACCTCGTCGCGGTCCAGGAGGTCGGCGGCGATGTGCCCGACGAGGTGATTGACGGCGTAGAGCGGCTTGCCGAGACTGACGGCGAGCGCCTTCGCGGCGCCGACACCGACCATGAGCGCACCGGCGAGCCCCGGCCCGCTCGTGACGGCGATCGCATCGAGCTCGTCGAGCGTGATGCCCGCTTCGGTGGCAGCGGCCTCGATCGCCGGCTGCAGCGCTTCGAGGTGGGCACGGGCCGCGACCTCAGGCACGACGCCGCCGTAGCGGGCGTGCTCGTCCATCGAGCTGGCGATCGTGTTCGACAGAAGGGTGCGGCCGCGGACGATTCCGATGCCGGTCTCGTCGCAGCTCGTCTCGATCCCGAGGACGAGGGGCTCATCGCGGTTCATGCGAGCGCCTCCGCGGCTCGAAAGCAGGCTGAAGTGGCATTTGCTCGGCCGGCACGGCGCTCGGAGCGCGATCCAGCCTGCTTTTGGGCAGTCTTCACGAGCACACCCCCGCGTCGGCGGCGGCGGGCGCGCGACCTGCAGGCCACGCGGCGAGGTCGAGCTTCATCACGATCGCATCGACGTCATCGGGCTGGTAGTAGCGCGGGCGACGGCCGATCTCGACGAACCCCTCCGAGGCGTAGAGCGCGGTGGCGGTGGGGTTGTCGTCTCGCACCTCCAGGAATATCTCGCGCGCTCCGCGCTCGCGCGCCGTCTCGAGCAGAGCCCGCAGCAGGGCGCGGCCCCGCCCCCTCCCCCGCGCCGCCTCGGCGATCGCGATGGTCTGGATGTCGGCATCCGCCGCCCCCGCCACCGCGCGCACGCCGCCATAGCCGACGATGCCGCCCGCCTCGATGTCGACGAGGTAGCGGCCGTGCGGCGACGCGAGCTCGCCCTGCATCATCGGCTCACTCCACGCGTCGGTGGGGAACGAGACGCGCTCGAGCTGCATGATGTCGGCAAGGTCGGATGCCTCCGCTGCGCGCAGCGTCATGTGCTCACCCTCTTGCGGGGCGCGGGCAGCGTCACGTCGGGAGCGCGCAGGTACAGCGGCTCGGGGCCGGACAGGGTGCGGCTTGCCGCAACGGCGCGGCCCGCGAGCGTCGCGAGCATCGTGGCCGAGATCGCGGTGACGTCGTGGCGGGTAGCGCCCAGGCCCGCGAGGACGTCGTCGATGCTGTCGCGGGGTGTCAGGGCGGGGCCATGTGCCCGCTCGGGGATGCCGTCGTCGTCGAGCCCGTCGTAGACGGAGTACGCGAACTCGCGGCGACGCGCGTCGGTGACCACCGCGAAGCGGGCGGTCCCGGCGAAGGGGTCGGCGAGAGCCGCGGCGAGGATCAGCTCGAGCGCGGCTGCGTCATGGCTCGGCACGGGAACGACCGGCAGCCCGCGGCCGAGCGCGAACGCGCGCGCCGCCGCGATGCCGACGCGCAGCCCCGTGAACGGGCCGGGGCCCATGCCTGCGGCGACGTGCGTGAGGACGACGGGGGTCGGCGTCGTGGTGCCGATCGGGCCCAGCGTGGCTTCCGTCAGCACCGTCTGCAGCAGCGTGCCGATCACTTCGGCATGCCCAAGCGGGTTGGCGCTCTGCGCTGCAGCGAGGGCGACGCCGTCGGTCTCGACGACGGCGACGGCCGTACCGAGGGAGGTGTCGATGCCGAGGATCACGTCATCCAGGGTAGCCGCGGTTGCACGGGCGGCGCGTAGCCTGTGCGGGCCGCGTTCGGCCGCGGGAACTCCGCAGATTCGCGTGAACTCCGCAGACCCCGCGGGTTTCGCTGCGGAGTTGGTGACAATCTGCGGAGCTGCGGGGGTCAGGCGGTGCGGCGGGAGATCCGGACGTGCCGCGGCGCGGCATCCTCCATGTCGGCGACGTGGTGACCGGATGTCCCGCAGGCGGTGTCGACGCCGGTGCCGCTCCAGCCGCGGTCGATCTCAACCTCCCACCAGTGGTCGGCGACGGCCGCGGCGAACGGGGCCGCCCATTCGGCGATGACGACGGAGTGCGCAAAGTCGATGTCGAGGTCATCCAGTTCGCCGTCGGTGCCCAGCCGGTAGGCGTCGACGTGGACGAGCGGCGGCCCGTCGCTCAGCGATGGATGCGTGCGGGCGATCACGAATGTCGGGCTCTGCACGGGGCCGCGCACGTTCAGCGCTGAGGCGATGCCACGCGTGAGCGTCGTCTTGCCCGCGCCGAGCGGACCGGTGAGGACCACGAGGTCCCCCGCCCGCAGCGCCCCGCCGAAGGCGCGGCCGAGCGCCTCCATGTCGTCAGCCGAGGCGATCTCGCGCTCGCCGACGAATCCGTCCAGTCCGGTCATCAGGACGTCACTCTCCATAACTCAGGAGAACAACCGTCGCCGGGTTCGGCATTCCGCGTGATTCCGCAGCGGCGCACGGCCGGGACGCGCGAATCTCCTGAGTTGTTGCGGCGGCCTCACACACAGCCGCGGCGGCCCCGTGCACCGCCGCCGCTGTGGCGTCGCCCGCGCACCGGCGCACGGCGCTCACCGGGCGACCTCGCGGCGGGGCACGCGCGGGCCGATGCGGGTGACGATCTCGTAGTTGATGGTGCCCGCGGCATCCGCCCAGGTCTCGACCGCGGGCATCCCGAGCGTCGGGTCGCCGAACAGCACCGCCTCGTCACCGACCGCGACGGGCAGGTCGCCGACGTCGACGACGAACTGGTCCATCGCGATGCGCCCGGCGATGGGGAACACCGCGCCGCCGACGCGGACCGCCGCTCCCCCGGATGCCGCGCGCGGGATGCCGTCGGCATAGCCGAGCGGAACCAGGGCGAGGGTCGTCTCCTCGGCGGCGCGATGGGTGTAGCCGTATGAGACGCCCTGCCCGGCGGATACGCGGCGCACCGCCGCGACCGCGGCGCGCAGCGTCATGGCCGGGCGCAGGCCGAGGTCGGCCGACGTGCGATCCGCGAACGGCGAGAGCCCGTACATCGTGACGCCCAACCGCACGCACCCGAAGCGCGCCTCGGGCAGGTTGATCGCGGCGTGCGAGGCCGCGAGGTGCCGCAGCTGCGGCGCGAGTCCGTGGGTCGCGGCGAGCGCGAGGGCATCCGTGAAGCGGGCGAGCGCGGCGCGATCGTCGGCGTCGCTCGTGTTGGACAGGTGGCTGAAGATCCCGACGACGCGCAGCTTGCCGATCCGCTCGAGGCGCGCCGCTTCGGCGAACACCACGGGCAGGTCGGCGGGCGGGATGCCGTTGCGTCCGAGCCCGGTCTCGGCCTTCAAATGCACCGCGACAGCACGCTCAGCGGATGCCGCGGATGCCGCCGCCTGCAGCTGCGCGAAGCTCGAGATCCCGAGTTCGATGCCGAGGGCCGCCGCCTCGGCGAAGGACGCGCCGGGCGCGTGCAGCCACGCGAGGATCGGCGCGCTGATCCCCGCGCGGCGCAGCGCGATCGCCTCGCTGATGTCGGCGACGCCGAGGCGCGTCGCTCCGCCGGCGAGCGCAGCGATGGCCGAGCGGACGGCGCCGTGCCCGTATCCGTCGGCCTTGACGATGGCGATGACCTCCGACTCGGTGAGTCGGCGCAGGTGGCGCACGTTCTCGGTGATCGCGGCGGTGTCGATGAGCGCTTCGCGCATCGTCCCGTCGGGCAGGCGCGTCATGCGGGGTCCCCGGGTGAGTCGGTTGCGGATGCCGCGGCGCGCCCGGTGACCGGTCCGTCCGATTCGGCGATGACGTAGGCCGTCGCGAGTCCCGCGTCGTGGCTGAGCGACAGGTGCAGCGCCGCGATGCCGCGGCCTGTGACCGTGGCATCCGTCTCGCCGCTGAGGGCGAACACGGGGCGGCCGCTGGGCTCGGAGGCGACCTCGATCTCGGTCCAGTGCACACCGTCCGAGCCGCCGAGTGCCTTGATCAGCGCCTCTTTCGCGGCGTAGCGCGCGGCGAGCGAGTGCGACTTGAGGTGCTGCTCGGCCGGGGCGAAGAGCCGCTCGAGGAGTCGGGGCGTGCGCTCGAGCGAGCGCTCGAAGCGCGGGATGTCGACGATGTCGACGCCGATTCCGACGATCACTCCGCCAGCCTACCCGCGCACGCTCCACCCCTACAGCGCGCCCACCCCGCACCCTCCCGTCCGCGAGACTGCATCGGTGCACCGAGACTGCAGCGCACGGATGCAGTCTCGGTGCACCACTGCTGTTTCGCGGTCGCGGACGGCACCGCCCGGCGGCGCGAGCGCGCCACCCCGCGGGGTTACTCCACCGTGACGGACTTCGCGAGGTTGCGGGGCTGGTCGACGTCCAGGCCCTTCGCGGTAGCGAGGCCCATCGCGAAGATGTGCAGCGGAACGACCGCGAGCAGGGGCTCGAAGAACGGCCCGGCGAGCGGGATGCGCAGCACCTCGTCGGCGAAGGGCAGCACCGCGGCGTCCCCCTCCTCGGCGACGACGATGACGCGGGCGCCGCGCGCGCGGATCTCCTGGATGTTCGACACGACCTTCTTGTGCAGCTCGGATGCCTCGCGCGGCGACGGCACGATCACGAACACCGGCTGCCCGGGCTCGATCAGCGCGATCGGGCCGTGCTTGAGCTCACCGGCGGCGAAGCCCTCGGCGTGGATGTACGAGATCTCCTTGAGCTTGAGCGCGCCCTCGAGCGCGACCGGGTATCCCACGTGACGGCCCAAGAACAGCACAGACTGCGTGTCGGCCATCCAGCGCGAGAACTGCTCGATGTGCTCCTGCTCGTTCTCGAGCACCCACGAGATCTTCGCCGGCACCGCCTCGAGTTCCCGCACGTGATCAGCCGAAGAAGCCGCAGAGAGCACCCCGCGCACACACCCGACATGCAGCGCGAGCAAGTACAGCGCGGTGATCTGCGCGACGAAGGCCTTGGTGGATGCCACGGCGACCTCGGGCCCCGCGTGGGTGTAGATCACGGCATCCGATTCGCGTGGAATCGTCGCGCCCTGCGTGTTGCAGATCGACAGCGTCTTCGCGCCGCGCTCGCGCGCGTACTTGACCGCCATGAGCGTGTCCATCGTCTCGCCCGACTGGCTGATCGACACGACGAGGGTGTCGTCGCCGATCACCGGGTCGCGGTAGCGGAACTCGTGCGCGAGCTCGACGCTGACGGGCACGCGCGTCCACTGCTCGATCGCGTAGGCGCCGGTCTGACCGGCGTAGAAGGCCGTACCGCAGGCGATGATGATGATGCGACGGATGCCCGTGAACAGCTCGTCCAGTCCGTCGAGCTCGGGGATCACGACCGCACCGTCGTGCACGCGGCCGCGCAGGGTGTTGGCGACGGCCTCGGGCTCTTCCGAGACTTCCTTCGCCATGAACGACGACCAGCCACCCTTTTCGGCGGCGGAGGCATCCCACACGACCTCGAACGGCGAGGTCTCGACGGGGTTGCCGTCGAAATCGGTGACCTCGACACCGGCGGGCGTGATTGCGACGATCTCGTCCTGACCGATCGCGAGGGCATTGCGGGTGTGCTCGACGAAGGCGGCGACGTCGGAGCCGAGGAAGTTCTCACCCTCGCCGAGGCCGATCACGAGCGGCGAGTTGCGGCGGGCGCCGACGACGAGTCCGGGCTGCTCCTGGTGCATCGCGAGCAGCGTGAACGCGCCCTCGAGGCGGGAGACGACCGAGCGGAAGGCCACGACGAGGTCGCCGGATGCCCGGAACTCGTGCCCCAGCAGCACCGCCGCAACCTCGGTGTCGGTCTCGGAGCGGAAGGTGTACCCGAGCGAGACGAGGTCGGCCTTCAGTTCGGCGAAGTTCTCGATGATGCCGTTGTGGATGAGGGCGAGCTTGTCGTCGTCGGCGAGGTGCGGGTGCGCGTTGGCATCGGTCGGGCCACCGTGTGTCGCCCATCGGGTGTGGCCGATGCCCGTTGTCCCGTCAGTCATGGGATGGGCGGCGAGGTCGTCGCGCAGCACTTGCAGCTTGCCGGCGCGCTTGCGCATGGCGAGGTCGCCCGCGGAGTCGATCACGGCGATGCCGGCCGAATCGTACCCGCGGTACTCGAGGCGGGCGAGGCCCGAGATGAGGATGGCCTGGCTGTCCCGCGGGCCCACGTATCCGACGATTCCACACATGCGGTACATCGTACGGTGCTACGACACCAGCCACCTCAGCGAACCCTGGGGAGAAAAGGCCTGCCCCCAAAAAAAGGGGGGGCCCTCCGGAGACGAGCCGTTGGGGACGGTCGGTGTCGGGAGGACCCCTACTCACGCACTCCCGGGCAGGCAGTTTGGGGGGAGCCTGTCCGAACGCCGCTTGGGGGCAGCTGAGTCTGCGCGAGCACCTCCATGGTACCGGGATCGACGTTCTCGTGATGCGATGCGCCAGGTTTCGTCGATGTCTTCCGCCCCCGCGGAAGCTGTGCCATACTCGTGGTCGTCAGCCGTCGGTGACGTCCCGCTGAGTGGTGGAGTTTCTCAACACCGTGCGGGTCAGTTGTTTTGATTATGCCGCAGTGAGTTCGGGGATGCTCACCTCCTCGGGTTCGGCGAGCAGGAGCACCATGGATTGCTCGCTGAAGTAGCGGCGGTCGGCGCCGTCCCATTCGTCGTGCTGCTCGATAAGGACGTGGCCGGCCAGGCGGAGCAGGGCCGCGGGATTTGGGAACGTGCCGACGACGTCGGTGCGGCGTTTGATCTCCTTGTTGACGCGTTCGAGGGGGTTCGTGGACCAGATCTGACGCCAATGCTGGAACGGGAACTGGCAGAACGCGAGGAGGTCGTCCTCGGCGTCTTCGAGCATGCTGGCGACCTTCGGGTGCGAGCGGGTGAGCATGCGAACGACCTCGTGGAACTGGGTGAACACGTGCTCGGTGTCGGGTTGCGCGAAGATCGTGCGGATGATCGACGCGACCATCGGGCCCGCCGTTTTCGGGACGGCGGTAAGCACGTTCCGCATGAAATGGACCCGGCACCGCTGCCAGGCCGTGCCCTGGAACACGGTCTGGATCGCGGCGACGAGCCCGGTGTGCGCGTCGGAGATCACGAGGCGCACCCCGCCGAGGCCGCGGGCCTTGAGTGAGCGCAGGAACGTCGTCCAGAACGGCTGCGACTCGGTCTCCCCGACCTCGAACCCGAGCACCTCCCGGCGCCCGTCCGCGGCGACCCCGACCGCGACGACGACCGCTTGGGAGACGACCCGCCGGCCGACCCTTGCTTTGCAGTAGGTGGCGTCGAGGAACACATACGGGTAGGTGGTCTCCGCGAGCGGGCGGTCACGGAACGCGGCGACGTCCTCGTCGAGGTTGCTGCAGATCCGCGACACCTCGCTCTTACTGATCCCCGTGCCCGCACCGAGCGCTTTCACGAGGTCATCGACCTTCCGGGTCGAGACGCCGTGAACATAGGCCTCCATCACGACCGCGAACAGGGCCTGATCGACCCGCCGGCGCCGTTCCAACAGCGATGGGAAGAACGACCCCGCCCGCAGTTTCGGGATCCGCAGCTCGAGATCCCCGGCCGTGGTCGACACCGTCTTCGAGCGGGTGCCATTGCGCTGCGCCACCCGCTCAGGGGTGCGTTCGAACGGGGCGGCGCCGATGAACGCGGCAGCTTCCGCGTCGATCAGCTCCTGATAGAGCGTCTCGGTCGCGACCCGAATCCGGTCGGTGACGCCGGTGAGTTTCAGTTCCCCGAGGAGCTCGAGGAGGGCAGACTGGTCAAGAGCCATCGTGCGTTGTGTCTTTCTGTGAGTAGCTTTAGTCGGTTCTCACTGACCATCGCACGATGGCTCACCACGTCCTCGACGTGACACTCAGCACCGAGATCTACAC
>NZ_MKTQ01000020.1:0-51805 GCF_001898315.1 Microbacterium sp. 70-16
CACCGGCAATCCCCCTGGCCCCGAGAGCAAATATCGGCTGGCCCCGAACCGCAATAATCAGTGGCCCTCAAGACTCC
This sequence comes from Microbacterium sp. 70-16, assembly GCF_001898315.1. GTDB lineage: Bacteria > Actinomycetota > Actinomycetes > Actinomycetales > Microbacteriaceae > Microbacterium. Next base: position 78 of record NZ_MKTQ01000020.1, read on the forward strand.
AAATACTCACTCAGACGCTGCCGTCCTCTCTCCTCACCCGTGATCGGGTCATGCCCGGTCAACCAGACCCGCAGTCCTCCCGCCGAAAGCTCGTCGCGAACGATGACACGGTCTTGGATGCTGAAACGCGCCACGGTGGTGTCGCTTGCTCCGGCGTAGGCTTCGAGCGCATCGGCTCCGACCTGCAGGTGGGCGTCACACGTGCCCTTGAGCGCGTAGGCGATGGCCTGTCGAATGCCGCGCGAATCGCCGCCTCGCTTCCAACGCTCCAGTCCGCCGCGCATGTCATGCACGCTACGCGCGTTTCTAGTCGCGCACAACTAGCAAACATCATTGATGCCTGCGTGCATTGCTGTCTTTTTTTCGCTAGCTATTTCGCTGACTATCTCTCTCGACTGCTGCTGGACTGCAGGGTCGAAGGGGTTTCGCGAAGTGTTTTGGGCTCGGCAGGGCAACTTCTGTCGTCAAAGAAGCGTCGCGCGGCAGGCAACAGCGCTTGTCACTCGGGCGCCGGAGAATCGAGCGCGAGCGTTCGGACGTGGGAGAGAACACGATCCCGGAGGCCCCGAACACCTTCGATGTCCCAGCTGTCGGGGTCGGGGAACTCCCATTCGATCAGTCGCCCAGTAATCGGCCCGGGAAGGGTAAGCCGCGACTTCATCGTGATGACAACATCGGCCGTCCGCAGATCGGCGGCCGTGACGGCGCGCGGGCGCGCCCCACTGGTATCGATGCCCAGCTCTTGCAATGATTCGGCGATCACCGGATTGATGTGAGCGGCAGGCGAGATCCCGCCGCTGATCGAGTTCACGCGCTCCGACGCAATGTATCCGAGCAGGTGCGCGCCGAGCTGAGATCGGCCGGCGTTGTGCTGGCAGATAAAGAGGATGAGGGGCGACGCGCTCACACCGCCTACTTGTCGCCGGGGATAAGTTCCGCGAGCAGGTGCTCAACCCGAGACTGCACATCGTCGCGGACCGCTCGCACACCGTCCAGCGTGAGGTCTGCAGGGTCGGCGAGCTCCCAGTCCAGGTACCGTTTGCCAGGGTACAGAGGGCACGCATCGCCGCATCCCATTGTGACCACCGCGTCCGCCGCGCGGACGACATCATCGGTCAGCGGCTTGGGGAACTCTTCAGAGACGTCGATCCCGAGCTCCGCAAGCACCGTCACAACGGATGCGAGGATGCCGGCACCAGGCTGGGAGCCGGCAGACCGCACATGGATGCGATCGCCCGCGAGGTGGCGGGTGATCGCGGCTGCCATTTGCGACCGTCCCGAGTTCTGGACGCACACATAGAGCACCTCGGGCACCGGCTTGGCGATAAAGCCGCGCGACTGAGCGAGCGCAGTGAGTCGATCGCGGGCAAATTTCTCCGCGAGCGACGGCAAGTGAGTAGACACGGCGGCCGTTCTGGCAAGCGCAGCGTGGGACTCGAAGACAACCCGTTCCACGGTCTCTTCGCTGACCATGCCACTGAACTGCTGCGCCAACCGCTCGGCAGCACGGTGGAGCACGGAATCCGCAGACAGAAGCGCATCCTGCCCTTTGCGCGTCATGCGGCGCCCCGTTCGGGCAGCAGGTCGGCGATCAGCAACTGCACCCGTCTCCGGATCTCGTCGCGGATCGGGCGCACCGCGTCGATCCCCTGCCCGGCAGGGTCGTCGAGCTCCCAGTCCTCATAGCGCTTGCCGGGGAAGATCGGACACACGTCTCCACAGCCCATGGTGATCACGACGTCCGATTCCTTGACGGCGTCGACGGTGAGGACCTTCGGCGTGTTGCCGGCGATGTCGATGCCTTCTTCTGCCATCGCTTCGATAGCGACGGGGTTGATCTGATCCTTCGGTGCAGAACCAGCGGAAAGAACGTCAATGCGTCCGCCACCCAACTCCTGAAGAAATCCTGCGGCCATCTGAGAACGCCCCGCGTTGTGGACGCAGACAAAGAGAACTGTGGGCTTGACTGACATGGTCTCTCACTTTCTTTTCTTCAAAGCATAGAGAATCATCTATGCACTCTTTTTCAACGGATGATGAACATCTGGTGTCATCGCTCAAGGACGGCGGGAAGCAGGTCTCGGACGCGGAGTGCGATCTCGTCCCGAATCGCTCGTATGTCGCCGATCGGACGACCCACAGGGTCCTCGACATCCCAGTCCAGATACTCTGTCGCTGGATAGGTGGCACAGACATCGCCGCAGCCCATCGTGACGACGATGTCCGCGCCGCGGACCGCATCATCCGTGAGTGGCTTCGGGAACTCACCCGCGAACGGGATACCGATCTCGTCGAGCGCGGTGATGATCGAGCCTCTGACGTCGGGGGATGGCGCGGAGCCCGCGGTAAGCACGCGAACCCGATCACCGGCCAGGTGGCGCAGCACGGCCGCGGCGATCTGGGACCGCCCCGCGTTCTGAACACAGACGAACAGCACCGTGGGGGTGTTTCCCTGGACGCCCGCACGCGCGGAGGATTCGAGCCGATCTGCTGCGAAGGCTGCGGTGCGTGAACCGAGAAGATTCGGATGCGAGGTCCGCTTGAGAAGGTTGTGTGTCTCGGTGACGCACGACTCGATGGTGGGGCGGTCAACCGTACCGTCGAACCGAAGCGCAAGGTCGTCGACGATGCGGACCAGATCGAAGGGTCGGCGTTCATGGGCCACCGGATTGGCGAACAAAGCCTCAATCCGATCGCGATGCTCGGGGGCGATATTGTACCAGACTTGGCGTCCGGAGGGCTCTCTGGCGACGACCCCCTCATCTAAGAGGGCTTTCATGTGGTAGCTCACCGTCGGCTGACGCAACCCGAGCGACTGGGCGATCCGGCCGACTAGGACCCGGCCATCCGCAGATGCGAGCATCATCCCGAGGATCGCGGTACGGGTCGGGTCGGCAAGGACTGAGATAGCCCGCACCGACGCACCATCCGTACTCATAGACAAGAGTCTATCCACGGGTACCATGAGCAGGTGCCTTCGCTACTTCCCACCCCGGCCAACTCGGAGTCGATTCCCTCGCTGGGGCGCTCAGCTGCGGAGGAACTCGCCCGAACTCTTCGAGCTGTTGCCGATCCCACGCGGCTGCAACTGCTCAGCGTGATTCTCGACTCAGCCGACGGTCGCGCGACGGTCACCCAGCTCACGGAGGCTTTGGGGTTGCGGCAGCCGACGGTGACCCACCACGTGCGCATCCTCGTCGACGACGGCCTGCTCACGCGCGAGCCGGAGGGCAAGTACGTGTGGTTGTCGGTTGCGCTCGATCGCCGACCGGCGATCGAGGATCTCCTGCGATGAGCCCTCACCCTCCTCACCGGATTGGTCGCCCCCTCGATCTCGAGGCCGCGCAAAGGCGCGCCGCTCAGGCTGCGGTACTCGGGGATACCCTCGCGTTGCGGGTGCTCAGCGTGCTGGCTGCGGGCGTTCCTGCCGTCAATCTCGCTGCGGCGCTTCACGTGCCTCAAGCGCAGGTCACTTCGGCGCTTCACTCCCTCGAGTCCGTCGGTATCGTCCATCCTGCTTCCGATGGGACGCTCATCCTCACCGCAGAGGCGTGGGTAAGATTCGGCCGGCTGTTGGTGAACGGCGATCCCGCTTTGCCAGAACCTCAGGCGGAACCTGCAGTCACCGCTCTCCCTGTCGCCATCGCCGCAGTCGCGCGCGACCTGTCGTACCGGTTCAGTTCGACGTTCAGCACTGAGACGGTGTCGCGCTATGTCGCGGAGAGCTATCTTCTGCTCAGCCACCGCGCGCAGGTGCGCACCCATCTGGCTGCGTTGACTGCCCGGTATGCCGCGGATCGTTTGGACGCACTCGCCTCCGCATCCGGCCTGTCGCTGCGGGGAACTCCTGAAGTGCTGTTCGTCTGCGTGCAGAATGCCGGTCGGTCGCAGATCGCTGCCGCCTACTTGCGGCATCTCGCCGGTGGCGCGGTCCACGTTCGGACTGCCGGCTCGGAGCCTGCTATGGCTGTGCACCCGCGAGTCAGGGAAGTTCTCGCTGAAGTGGGGATTCCGCTTTCGGATGACTTCCCGAAGCCCCTGACCGACGAAGTCATCCAGGCAGCAGACTACGTGGTGACGATGGGCTGCGGGGACGCGTGCCCGGTCTACCCGGGTAGGCGCTACATGGACTGGGAGCTCGAAGATCCACTCACATTGGATGATGCCGGCCTTCGGACAGTACGTGACAGAATCCGCGCCCACGTCGAGAATCTGCTCGCTGAGATGGGGATCGTGAATCAGCCGGCGAGCCGGTAGCCCACGCCACGGACAGTTTCGATGATCGCGGAACCGCGCGCGCCGGTGACCTGCGCAATGCGGGACCGCACATGGTTGATCAGCACGCGTACGGACGCGTGTGGGTCAACTGAGCTGCCCTGGCCGCCTGCGTCGACGAGCTGGTCGAGTCCGACGGTGTGCGGATGGTTCTGCGCCAACTCGAGCATCACCGCAAACTCGCGCGGTGACGCATCGATGGGGGTGCTTTCCCAGTAGATCCGATGGCTCCTCGCATCGACGGTCAAGTCACCGATGGTGATGGGACCGCTTGCCAGCGTCTTGGTCGGGAGCGTGCGTAACGTCCGCGCGAGCCGTTCCGCGGTGAGTGGCAGGTCGACAATTCCTCGGATGCCCGCGCTGAGGGCGGCACTCACCTCGGTGACGCCGGTCGCTGTCGTCAACCCGAGGAGAACGGATGACCCGCAGGTCATGACAGCGATGTCGACCACGTCTCGAAGGTCCTGACATGGAATGTCGGAAGAGATCACCAATATTGCTGCCGGATCATGAACCACCTCCCCGAGCGCGGCGACGATGTCGTTGCGCAACACAAGCGACAACCCGAAGCGACGGAATTCGCTCGCGGCGCCACGTACTGCCGTGTCGTCTGGAGCGAGAACCACCACGCGCGCGGAGCCCAGAAGCGGCTCAGCGACCATCGTCATCCGAACCTGCCGCTGATGTAGTCCTCTGTGCGCTGGTCGTTGGGGTTCTCGAAGATCTGGGACGTCGTCCCATACTCGACGAGGACCCCCGTGCGGTTGCCGGTCGTCTCGTCTGGCAGCGCGGTGAAGAACGCTGTGCGGTCCGCCACCCGCGCAGCTTGCTGCATGTTGTGGGTGACGATGATGATCGTGTAATCCCGTCGCAGTTCGTGCATCAGGTCTTCGATGCGGCTTGTGGCGATCGGGTCCAGCGACGAGCACGGCTCGTCCATAAGAATGACGTCAGGCTTGACCGCGATTGTGCGGGCGATACACAGGCGCTGTTGCTGTCCGCCCGACAGCCCGAAAGCTGACTGCTTGAGCTTGTCCTTGACCTCGCTCCAGAGAGCCGCTCGCGTCAGCGACTCTTCGACAAGGTCATCCATCGATTCGACCTTCATGCCCGTCACGCGTGGGCCGTACGCGATGTTGTCGTAGATCGATTTAGGGAACGGGTTGGGCTTCTGAAAGACCATGCCGATGCGCCGCCGAACTTCGATCGGGTCCACGCCCTTGCCGTAAATGTCCTCGTCCTGAAAGAGCACCTGCCCTTCGACGTGAGCGCCGATGACGAGGTCATTCATTCTGTTCAGGGACCGCAGCAACGTGGACTTTCCGCACCCTGACGGGCCGATCAGTGCGGTGATCTCCCTCGCTCCGAAGGAGAGGTTCACACCAGTAACCGCGCGAAAGTCACCGTAGAAGACGTTCACGTCTTCGCACCGGATGAGTCCACTCGGACTGTCCCGCAGAGTACGGACTTCCGTGGGGTGGAAGTTCGGATGGGGTTCTTCGTGACTATTCGTCGTCGTTGTCAGGTCGCTCATGGCTACCACCGTTTCTGGAACTTGTTGCGAATGAAGATGGCCAGACCGTTCATCAGGAGGAGAACGACCAGCAGAAGAACGCTCGTGGCTGCCGCGAGTTCGTGGAAGCCTTCCTGAGGTCGTCCTGTCCAGTTGAAGATCTGGATCGGGAGCGTGGTGTACCCGCTTAATAGCCCGTTCGGGTCGAACGTGATGTATACCAGCGCGCCGAGAACCAAGAGCGGTGCAGCCTCACCCAGCGCACGAGAAAGAGCAAGGATCGATCCGGTCGCGATACCCGGGACCGCTGCCGGCAAGGTTTGCCGCCACGTCGTCTGCCACTCTGTTGCGCCCAAGGCAAGCGACCCATCGCGGATCTCTCGTGGAACCCCACGAAGCGCCTCGCGTGTGGAGATGATGATGACCGGCAGAATCAGCAAGGTCAGCGCGAACGCACCGCCGATGACGATGTTCGTGTCCCCCACGCCGAGAAGCGCAAGAAACGCCAGCGCGAGTAGGCCATAAACAATCGAGGGGACAGCGGCCAGATTTTGCACGTTCAGCTCGACGAGCCGGTTGTACCACTTGCGACTATCTGCGAATTCTTCGAGGTGCACGGCAGCAGCGATGCCGATCGGAATAGCGAGCACTGCGGTTGTGATGATCACCCAGATCGAACCGAGAATAGCTGGCCGAGCGCCTGCGTTGTCGGGCGTCGAAGCGGGGAAGTTGGTGATCAGATCCATCGTGAGCTTGTTCTGGCCCTCAATGAAGATCGTGATCAGCAGTGTCACCAGTACGCCGAACGCCACCAGAAGTGACAACCACAGCAGGCTCAAGAAGATCAGCGCCGATGGGCGCAACTCACCGTTGGTTCCTGTGCCGAGAGGTTTCGCGACAACCAACGGACCTTTAATATCGACGGTCCTCATGATCAGTAAATCTCCCTATAGCGCCGCACGACGCGGATACTGATGAAGTTGATCGCTAGCGTGATGACGAACAGCAGCAGACCCACCGCGAACAGGGTGTTGTATTCGAGGCTGCCGACGCGAGAGTCGCCGAGCGCTGCGTTGGCGATGAAGCCGGTCATCGTCTGCCCCTGCTCCAGCGGGTTGCTAACGATCCGCGCCTGGTTGCCCGCAGCGATAGCGACGATCATCGTCTCGCCCACGGCTCGAGAGATCCCCAAAACAATCGCGGCCACGATTCCGGAGAGCGCGGCCGGGAACACGACTCGCAACGTTGTTTGCATTCGATTCGCGCCGAGCGCGGCGCTGCCCTGCCGCATCGCGGTGGGCACTGCGGACATCGCATCCTCCGATATGGATGCAACGGTCGGGATGATCATCACACCCATCACGAGGCCTGCAGCGAGCACGCTGAACGCGCCCGTGGGCAGTTCCAACCACTCACGGAACACGGTCGCTTGGACGAACTGCAGTGCAAAGAACCCGTACACGACCGTCGGCACCCCGGCGAGTATCTCTAGGAGCGGCTTGAGCACCTTGCGGACGTTCGGTTTCGCATACTCCGAAAGAAGAATGGCGGCGCCGAGCCCGAAGGGAACTGCCACAACTAGTGCGATACCTGTAGTCCACAGGGTGGCCGTGACAAGCGGCAGCACTCCGAAGGACGCATCGGCGAACCGGGGTGCCCATCGAGTTCCAAAGAGAAACTCCCACACCGGCACCTCCGCGAAAAACGAGAGCGCTGGAGTGAACAGTGCAATCAAGATCCCGACGGTTGTCAGAACCGTCGCGATCGCGGCAACGCGCAAGATCGCCTTGATGATGGTCTCGCCGTGTCGCGGCTTACCGGCGAAGTGGCTCGAGGGCCGGGGGCCCGAGGCGATCCTCGGGCCCCCAACCTTTTCGGTGACAGATGTCATGACGACAGATCGAGTCAGAAGTGAGCGGCGCCGGCTCAGCCGAGCGACGCGAGCTCCTCCTGGGCAGTCGTGATCTGCTCGTCCGTGAGGGGAACGAACAGAGCAAGGTCGGCGATCTCGACCGAGTTCTCGACATAGAAGTCGACGAACGCCTTCACCTGCGGCTTTTCGCCGTACGCGGCGTTGTTGACGTAGATGAACAGCGGTCGACCGAGCGGAGTGTATGTGCCGTCCTGGACGGTTTCGGTGCTCGGGGAGACGCCGTCCACGGAAGCCGCAACGATGACACCTTCGTTCTCCTCGACATAGCTGAGTCCGAGGAAACCAATGGCTCCGACATCGCCCGCCACACCCTGGATGGTGATGTTGTCGTCCTCGGAGGGGCTGTAGTCCGTGCGGATTGCTCCGGTCTCACCGTTGATGGCCTCGGTGAAGTAGTCGAACGTGCCGGAGTCGGTCCCAGCACCGAAGAGCACGAGCGGCTCATCCGGGAAGCTCGGGTCAACGTCCGACCAGCTCATCACGACGCCCTCGGATTCCGGCGCCCAAATCGTCTGGAGCTGCTCGACGGTCAGCTCAGTCGCCCAGTCGTTCTCCGGGCTGATGATGACGGAAAGTCCGTCGTTCGCGGCGACGATCTCGGTGTACTCGATACCGTTGGCTTCACATTCGGTTGCTTCTTCGTCTTTGATCGGTCGCGAAGCGTTGGAGATGTCCGTCTCGCCGGCACAGAACGACTTGAAGCCTCCGCCGGTTCCGGAGGTCGCAACTGTCACGTTGACATCAGGCTGAACCTCTTTGAACAGATCAGCTGCCGCGGATGTGAGCGGCTCTACCGTTGAGGAGCCGTCCGTGGAGACCGGGCCGCTCAGACCAGTGGTCGAGCCATCGGGATTGGTGGTCGCTTCGCCGCCGGCGGACTGGCCGCCACACGCGCTGAGAGCGAGTGCAGCAGCGGTGATCGCCGCGACTGCGGCAAGCTTTGCTGTGGTCTTGTTCACGATGTGCTTTCGTTCAGGCCCGGAGGGCCGGTCTGGGATCGCCGGTGCGGGCGATTCAGATAGACGAGCTTCTATCCGCTCCACATAGAAGACCTTCTATGTGAACGCAGGGTGAACGCAATGCCGCTAGCAGCGGTCGGACTGCGCGACAGTTTGCACGCGCACTCCCAGATCAGTCAGTCGAAAGTGACCCCTGCGGTTCTCTACCCACTCGAGATTGACGAGGCGCCAAAGAATCTCACCCGTCATCTGGGGGAGGCTCTTGCCCTGGCGAGGGACGCTTGGTCCTGCATGTGTCGCCCAGTACGCCGCGATCTCGTCGTGGGTGATCTCAGGATTGCGAGCGATGATGTCGAGCACGACGGCTCGGGGTGCGCTCAAATATCTCCGAATCACGGCGTCGTCCATGAGCTGACTATCCCGTCGCGTTCTTCGCGCTGCGTCGCTCGATCAGAACAGTGTCTCGCCACCGCCCAGCGTGCGGCCCCACCGCCGAACGAGCGATTCGCTCGCGAATGCCGATGACCCGAAACCCCGCGCTCAGGTGCAGGCGAATGCTTGCCGAGTTGTCCGGGAACACGCTGGATTGAATGGTCCAGAATCCTGCGTCATCGGCAGCGTCAACAAACGCGGTCAACAACAGCCCCCCGACACCCTGACCCCTCGCATCTCGGCCCACGTACACAGAGTGCTCGATAACACCGGAGTATGCCGAGCGGGTGGATACGGGCGACGCCGCCGCCCAGCCGATGACGGCACCTTCGGCCTCAACGGCGACCAGTCGCGGCGCCAGGATCTTGCCCGCGTCGAAGTCTTCCCAGGTGGGCGTAGCGCTCTCGAACGTCGCTTCGCCGTCTTCAATCCCGTGCCGGTAGATCGCCTCGACGCTGGGCCAATCGAGCGCCCGCATAGGGCGGATCGATGTCACGAGCAGCATCCACCGCCAGCGCCAGCGCCAGCGCCAGCATCAGTCGAGCACACTCCGGTCGCGGGCAGCACGAGTTCCACATTGACCGCGGACGTTGTATCGCCCGCGAGCCATGCCGCGACGGACCGGACCTGCTCGTAGCCGGTGGCCAGCAGAAAAGTGGGTGCACGCCCATAGGACTTCATGCCGACGATGAAGAAGCACTTCTCGGGGTGGGTTAGTTCGCGGAATCCATGCGGTTCGACTGTCCCGCACGAGTGCACGTTCGGGTCGATCAACGGCGCGAGGCGCCGAGGAGCTTCAACAATGTCATCGAGGTCTAGACGAATCTCGCGAAGCATGGACAGATCAGGACGAAACCCCGTTGCATTCACCACGATGTCGGACGAGTGCGTCACAACCTCTCCGTTTCGGTGACCGACGAGCTCCACTCGTTCCGCGACGCGGCGAGCTCGGATGATCTCGAACCCGTCCACGAGAGTGACTTCCCCACGTTCTACAGCCCGATCGACTCGACTACCCAAATCCGCACGACCGATTAGCGCATCGTCGGGCGAAGAAGACACACGAACCGCCTGAGCGTTGCGAATGAGCCACGAGACTTCAGTCCCTGCTTCCTCACGCGCGAGCTTCACGAGCGCAAGCAACGTGTTGGCCGCGGAGTGCCCGGCTCCGACAACGGTGACATGCTTCCCCGCAAACCGCGACCGATCACGGCCCAGCACATCAGGCAGCGCAGGGGTCACATGCTCGGCGATCTCCGACAATCCCAACAGCTCTAGGCCACTGGAGGAGAGTGAGTTCGGCGAACGGTACGTGCCCGAAGCATCGATGACCGCGCGCGCAACTGCATCTTCTTCGGATCCGCCGGAAGTGCGCAGCCGCAGGACGAACGGCGCGGAGGAACGACCGTGAGTGCGTGTGCGATCCATCCCTTGCCTACTGACACCGACTACTGTGACACCGGTCCGGATGCGCGATGCGATTCCGTCCACCTCCGACAGCGGGGCCACGTACTTCTCAACGAGCTCCTTGCCGCTAGGCGCCCGATCCGGATCTGGCAACTCCCACCCCGTTGCCTCAAGGAGGCGACGCGATGCGGGATCTACCAGATGTTTCCACGGCGAGAAGAGTCGAGTGTGCCCCCACGATCGCACACTGGACGCCGCTGAATCGCCTGCCTCGAATATCTCGAAGTCAATCCCGCGCTCTCGCAGGTTGGCGGCCGCCGCGAGGCCGATGGGACCCGCGCCGATGATGGCGACCGGCAGAGTACTCAGGCTGTCGGCCTCGGTCACTCGGGGGGTGAGATCGAGCAGGGTCATGGCAGCACCTTCCAGCGGATATCGATGATGTTCGATATTGTTCTTACTCGATCTATCGACAACTGTCAATATCGGCTATGGTCAATCTATGACTACGCTCCTGGACGTCACGGATATCAGCACTGCGTCCTGCCGCACACCCCTGGTGCGCGAGCCGATCACGAGCGAAGAGGCCGAATCACTCGCCCTCACAATGAAAGCGCTGGCGGATCCCACGCGCCTTCGACTACTTTCCATCGTGGCCGCATCCGAAAACTCGGAGGCATGCGTGTGTGACCTCGTCGAGCCGATCGGTTTGAGTCAGCCCACGATCTCGCACCACCTGAAGGTGCTGACCTCCGCGGGGTTCCTCACGCGCCGCAAACGCGCAACCTGGGCCTACTTCACTCTCGTCCCCGGAGCGCTCGACCGCGTCTCGCAGTTCCTCTCTACGACCTGACCCGCTCGGCAGTGCCCGGTATCGTGACACCTCGCATCGATGCCCGTCGATACCCTGTATGTTGGATATAGAAGTTCGTCTATTTATCGAGGAGCACCGTGAGCGATTCGGCCGCGTCAGCACGTTTGGGAACTCTCGACAGATTCCTGCCGGTATGGATCCTGCTGGCGATGGGGGCGGGCCTTGCTCTCGCCGTCTACGCTCCCGCGTTCGGTGAGTTCTTGCACGCAGCGTCTGTCGGCACGATCAGCATCCCCATCGCGATAGGCCTCCTCGTGATGATGTACCCGGTACTCGCGAAGGTCCGCTACTCGGATGCTGCCGTCGTCGGACGGGACAAGCGGCTGCTCATCTCGTCTCTCGTGCTCAACTGGGTTGTCGGCCCAGCGCTCATGTTCGCCCTTGCCTGGCTACTCCTCCCCGACCTCCCGGAGTATCGCACCGGTTTGATCATCGTGGGACTTGCGCGCTGCATTGCCATGGTGCTGATTTGGAACGACCTCGCTTGCGGCGACCGCGAAGCGGCAGCGTTCCTCGTCGCAATCAACTCGGTCTTCCAAGTCATCGCGTTTGCCGCCCTGGGGTGGTTCTACTTGCAGGTGTTGCCCACGTGGCTCGGCCTTTCGACGACGAGCGCCGAATTCTCCATCTGGGCCATCACACTCAGCGTCCTCGTGTTCCTCGGCATTCCACTCGTCGCCGGATACCTCTCCCGAGTCGTTGGGGAACGGCAGCGCGGACGCGAATGGTACGAGAGCGTCTTCCTGCCAAAGATCAGTCCGCTCGCCCTCGGTGGTCTCCTGTTCACGATTGTGATGCTGTTCGCGCTGCAAGGGCAACAGGTTATCGATCGCCCCCTTGATGTCGCCCGCATCGCGCTACCGCTGTTGGCCTACTTCATTCTGATGTTCTTCATCGGTTTCGCCACCGGAAAAGGCATCGGCCTGAGCTACGAACGCACGACGACCCTGTCGTTCACCGCCGCGGGGAACAACTTCGAACTGGCCATCGCTGTCGCCATCGGCACCTTCGGAGCGACAAGCGGGCAGGCACTTGCCGGCATCGTCGGCCCGCTCATTGAGGTCCCCGTACTCGTCGCGCTGGTCTATGTGGCACTGTGGTTGCGCCCGCGACTCTTCCCCACGCCCGATCTGCATGCCGCCAACGAGAAAGCCACGGAACCTGCTCGACTGTAGGCTCCGAGCAGGGCGGAACTGACGAGCCAACAACTCGCGCACTTTGCCCGACGGCTCGCGCGCTCATCGAGTCCGCAGAAAGTCCGCAGAATCCGCTTTTCAACACTCTCGCGGACATCGTCGATCAACCGAAAATCCGCGTGATTCCGCGGATTTCCCGCCACGTCTATCATCCGCAATGGGCCGGATGCGGTCCGTCAACTACCGGTAAGGCCTTCGCACGGCCACGCGCCGAGCGCCAGCACCGCCAGAACGACCTGTACACACCCGGCCGCGAAGTAGATGCCGTGCAGAGGTGACCACACGAGCATCAGCGCGATCTCGATGAAGATCCAGATCATCATGACGAGTCCCGCCGTGGCGCTCAGGCCCCGTGCGAGCGGATGCCTGCGCCACAGCGCGACGACGGCGAACGCCTGTGATCCGCCGACGACCAGCCCGAGGATGACGCCGGGCCAGAAGTAGCTTGTGAACGGCGTCCCGTCGAGCCACTGCAGCGGGATGCCCATGCCATCGAACCCGATCAGGCCCACTGCCCCGACCAGCGCCGACACGAGGTTGAACCACGCGACAACCGACAGCGCGGTGCGCAACCCGCGGGGCATCCGGTCGCTCATGGCGATGACGGTACGCCGCCGCGCAAAGGCCGAGCATGCCGCGCAGCCGTGAGAATCCGCCCCGTCGTGCGCACGACATAGCAACCTGATAGACAGAGTGCGAGACCCACGAGGAGACCCATGACCGCGCACGCGACGCCTGTTTCACGCCACCGAGCTCACGGCATCGGCGGTGCGCTCGCCGCGCTCGTGCTCGCCCTGACCGGCTGCGCGACCGAGGCACCGGCATCCACCGCGCCGTCAGCAACAGCGAGCATCGCCGCCACCGCCGAGCCCGTCGCGGCGCAGGGCCTGTCTGCCGAACCGGTGTCGGGCACGGGGCGGGTGGAGTTCCCCGGTATGGACTTCCCGATTCCCGCCGGCGCGCAGTCGCTGCTGCTCGTGTTCGAGTGCGACGGATCGAGCCCGTTCTCGGTCGAACTGGGCGGCTCGATGATGCTGCAGCAGTCGCCGCTCTACGGCACGTGCGGCGACACAGCAGACCTCCTCTTCCCCGTCCTCGCGGCGACGCAGCCGAAGCTCACCGTCTACGTCGACGAGGGCGTGGCCTGGACGGCGACGCCGCTGTTCTCCACCGACCCGTTCCCGACGGAGACCTCGCTGGCGAGCGACTGCTCCGCGTTCGCCGCCGTGTACAGCGCGTACCTCAACGCCGATCAGGGCTATGGCCCGTACAAGGCGTTCGGCGAAGACGAGTGGGCGCGTCGCGTCGGCGCGGCAACCGATGACCTGGCGGCGCTCGCGGCCTCGTCGACCTCTTCGATCGCCCCGGCACTCGTGGAGTTGCACGAATCGGTGATCACGACGGAGACGGCGCTGGGCGCCGCGACACCGGTCGCCCACGAACAGATCGGCGTGATCATGGATGCCTGCAACGTCAATCAGACGCCGATCGTGACCAGCGCGGAGTTCGGCGGCTGATGACGACCCCGCCACCTCCGGACCGGATGGATGGGTCCGATGGCCTCGGCGACCTCACGGCGCTGATCGGAGGCAACGACCGCGAGAGCGACGACCGCGAGAGCAACGACCGCGAGAGCGACGACCGCGCGAGCGACGACCACGCGACCGCGGGCCGCGCGAGCGCCGTGGCCGCCGCTGGCACCGCCGAGCAGCCACTCGACGACACGCCTCCCACCGCAGCCCCGCGCCGTCGCGCGTGGATCGGCGGGACGATCGCGGCGGCCATCGTGCTGCTCCTCGGCGGCGGCACGGCCGGCTACATCGCGTGGGCGCTGAACGCGCCGCTGCCCACCCCGGTCGCGACGACGCGCGAACTCACGGCTCCCGACCCCGGCCCCGCGGTCGCCATCGCGATGCCGTCCGAGGGCGCCGCCGCGATCGCCATCACGGGCGGCGAGAACTACCTCGGCCCCGACGGCATCCACCTCGCGGTCGGGGCGAGCGTCCCCCGCCCGATCGCGAGCATCAGCAAGCTCATCACGGCTCTGGTCATCCTCGACGCGCATCCCCTGGCATCCGCCGACGACCCCGGCCCGACGATCACATTCAGCAAGGCCGATCACGACCTGTACGACGAGTACTACGTGCAGGATGCCATCGTCGCCGCGATGCCCACCGGCAGCACGATGTCGCTGCACGACGCCCTCGCCACGATGCTGATCCCCTCGGCCAGCAACTACGCCGAGGCGGTGTCGACGTGGGCGTTCGGTTCGCAGGGCGCGTTCCTTGCCGCGGTGCGCGACTGGACCGCCCGAGAAGGGCTCTCCGGCACGACACTCGTCGAACCGACCGGCATCAGCCCGCGCAACGTGAGCACGACCGCCGATCTGCTGCGGATCGCCGATCTGGCATCCGCGAACCCCACCCTCGCGCAGATCGCGGCGACCCCGTCGATCACACTGGCGGTTCCCGGCACGCTGACCAACACGAACAGCCTGCTGGGCGTCGACGGGATCACGGGCCTGAAGACCGGCAACCTCGGCGAGGGCACGTTCAGCCTCGTGTACACGTCGACCTTCGACGTGGGGATCGGCACCCCGCTGTCGGTGACCGGCGTCTCGCTCGACGGCTTCACGCGAAGCTCGGTGGATGCCGGTGTCACCCGCCTGCTCGACAGCGTGCGCGACGGCTTCCACTTCATCCCCGTCGCCACGGCGGGCACCGTCGTCGGCGTCTACGAGACGGCGTGGGGGTCGTCGGCACAGCTCGTCCTCGACGATGGCGCCTCGATCCTGACGTGGTCGGACACTCCGGTCACCGTCGAGATGGAGACGACTGCGCCGGTGACCTACGCGGATGGCGAGCAGGTCGGCACCGCGACCTGGACGGCCGGTCCGAACAGCGTGTCGGTGCCGGTCCGCATCAGCGGCACGATCACACCGCCCGGCGACTGGTGGCGCCTGACGAACCCGTCGCTGCTCGGCTGACGGCGCCTCGCGCTCCGTCGCGTCACTGTCGCAGCGCGCCCTTCAGCAGCCAGTCCTCGAGCGCCCGGAACGCCGCCTGCCGCGGCGTCGGCGCCGACAGGAAGACATCGTGGATCGCACCGTCGATGCGCCGGATGCCCACGTTCGGCCCGAGCTTCGTCGCGGTGCGCGCGATGTCGTCGACCACGAGCACACTGTCGGTCTTCGTCATCTCGTCAGACCACTGCAAGGGCGTCGACGACCGCTCCGAGAGGATGACGAGCACGGGGCAGTCGATCTGCAGGCCGGCGGCGACGCGCGCGTGACCCGCGACGATCGCGCCGAGCCAGCCCGGGTGCGTCGGGAATCCTCGCTCGGGGCGCCAGCGCTCGGGGGCATCCGGCAGCGTGTCGAGCTCGCGCTGGGCACGCGTGTAGAACCCGAGGTCGACGACGGGGTGCGCGCCGAGCGGATCCCAGCGGGCGCGCGCGGCGATGAGCGGCGCCATCGCCTGGCGGCCGATCGCGCCCGTCTGCAGTTCGAGCCACGGGCTGTTCAACACGACCGCGGATGCCGTGTGCGGATGCCGCGCCGCCCACAGACTCAGCGTGAGTCCGCCCGTCGAATGCCCCAGCAGCACGAGCCGGCGCCCGCGTTCTTGCGTGCCCATCGCGGCGAGCGCCGCGGCGATGTCGGCGTCATAGTCGTCGAGGTTCGCGACGTAGCCGGGCGTCTGCCCGTCACGCAGACTGCGCCCGTACTTGCGCAGATCGAGTGCGTAGAAGCGCGCGCCGAGGCGGTTCCAGAAGGCGGCGACCTCGGTCTGGAAGAAGTAGTCCGACCACCCGTGCACGTACAGCACGTCGACGTCGCGCAGCGGCGCGGCCAGCGCAGACAGCCGGTGCGGCACGGCGCGCACGAGCGTCGCGGCGACCGGCCCCTCGGCATCCTGCCCCAGATCGAGGCTGAGCCGCTCGAAAGGGTGCCCCAGGATGTCGGCAGCCCACGCGTCGGTCATGCGGGTCAGCCTAGTTCGCCCTGCCGCTCGGGATCCCTGCAGTTCGGGAGGAGATTTCCGTTCGGGAGGATGGATGCCCCGAGAATCTCCTCCCGAAGCGAAATCTCCTCCCGAACTGCACCCCGAAGCGCGGGCTGGGAACGCGCGCGGGAGCGCGCCCCTACTCCCCGCGCGAGACGCGCAGCATCTCGTCGCGGTCGACGACCTTGATGCGGGCACGGTCATGCGGGGCGCCGAGGGCGATCTCGTGCGCGTCGAGGCGGTGCCAGCCTTCGAGGTCGGTCCAGGCGACGCCGCGGGATGCCAGCAGCGCCGGGATCGCCTCGGGCGACGGATCTTCGGGCGACCACCACGAGCCCTGATCGTTGATCAGGTGGCTGATGGTCTCCATGGCATCCGACTTGGTGTGGCCGATCAGGCCGACCGGTCCACGCTTGATCCAGCCGGTCGCGTACACACCGGGAACCCGCTCGTTCGAGTCCTTGTGTAGCACCTGACCCTCATGGTTGGGGATGACGCCGTGCTTCTTGTCGAACGGCACGCCCGGCAGCGGCGAACCGAAGTAGCCGACCGCCCGGTACAGCTGCTGCAGCGGCACCTCGCGCAGTTCGCCCGTGCCGACGACGCCGCCCTCTCCGTCGGGCTGCGTGCGCTCGTAGACGAGCGCACTGACGCGGCCGTCCTCGGTCTTCAGCTCGACGGGCTTGGCCCAGAAGTGCAGGTGCAGACGACGGGATGCCTCGCCGCCGGCGTTGTTCGCACTCGGCCGCTGGCGCCACGACTGCAGCACGCGGTCGATGACCATGACCTGCTTGTTCGACGCGATCGCGTCACGCGACGCCTCGTCGTAGTCGAAGTCCTCGTCGTAGACGACCATGTCGACGTCGCGCAGCTCGCCGAGCTCGCGCAGCTCGAGCGGCGTGAACTTCACCTGGGCCGGGCCACGGCGTCCGAAGACGTGCACGTCGGTGATCTGTGAGGCCTCGAGCCCGGCCTGCACGTTCGCGGGGATCTCGGTGACGAGCAGATCCTCGGCGTGCTTGGCGAGCATGCGGGCGACGTCGAGCGCGACGTTGCCGACGCCGACGACACCGACGGATGCCGCGTCGAGCGGCCACTCACGGGGGAAGTCGGGATGCCCGTCGTACCAGCTGACGAAATCGGCGGCGCCGTAGGAGCCGGCCGCGTCGATGCCGGGGATGTCGAGCTCGGCATCGCGCACCGCACCGGTCGCGAAGATGACCGCGTTGTAGTGCCGCTTGAGGTCGTCGAGGGTGAGGTCCTCGCCGAAGCGGACGCCGCCGAAGATGCGGATGTCACCGCGGTCGAGCACATCGCGCAGGGCCGTGATGATGCCCTTGATGCGCGGGTGGTCGGGCGCGACGCCGTAGCGGACGAGCCCGTAGGGTGCGGGCAGGTGGTCGAACAGGTCGATCGCGACGTTGAACTGACGCTCGGCCTTGAGCAGGATGTCCGCGGCGTAGATGCCGGCGGGGCCTGCGCCGACGATGGCCAGCCTGAGCTTGGTCATGAGGGTTCCTTCGATTCAGTCGATGGGCCTGCACGGCCCGGGTAACGCGAACGTGAGCGCGCCTCAGCTGGAGCGGTCGACGATGACGTGCGACAGCCGCACGAGCGCGTCGTGGACGACGCCATCCGGGAGCGGATCGATGGCCGCGACCGCGGCATCCGCCCATTCGTACGCCTGCCTGCGGGTCTGTTCCGTCACGTCGTGGTCGCGCAGCTGCGCCATCGCGCCGTCGAGGATCGCCGGGTCGGCGCCGTCGGCGATGCGCGCGACGCCGTCGTCGATGGCGGCCTTCAGGCCCTGCGACGCGGCGTCGGACTCGCGGCCGAGCAGCAGGTACGGCATCGTCGGAACACCCGCCCGCAGGTCGGTGCCCGGAACCTTGCCGGTCTCGGCGGCATCCGCCGACAGGTCGATGACGTCGTCGAGCAGCTGGAACGCGATGCCGACCTTCTCGCCGTACTCGAGCACGGGCTGGACGTACTCGTCCGGGGCATCCGAGAACAGCACTCCGGCCTGAGCGGATGCCGCGATCAGCGACCCGGTCTTGTCGGCGAGCACCTGCAGGTAGAACTCCACGGGGTCATCGCCGGCCTGCGCGCCGACCGTCTCGTGCATCTGCCCGAGCACGAGCCGCTCGAACGTGTCGGCCTGCAGGCGGATGGCCCGCTCGCCGATCTGCGCCATGAGCTGGCTCGCGCGGGAGAACAGCAGATCGCCCGTGAGGATCGCGACGTTGTTGCCCCACACCGCGTGGGCGCTGGGCACGCCACGGCGCACGTCGGCGCCATCCATGACGTCGTCGTGGTAGAGCGATCCGAGGTGGGTCATCTCCAGCGCGGTCGCGCCCGCGATGACGTGATCGGTGATGCCGCGGCCGAGCTGAGCGGTCAGCAGCGTCAGCATGGGGCGCACGCGCTTGCCGCCGGCCTCGTAGAGATATCGGGTGGTCGCGTCGGCGAGGGCGTCAGTGACCTTCAGCTCGCGAGCGAGCGACTGCTCGACCGTGTCGAGGCCGTCCTCCACGATGCCCAGCAGCTTGCGCAGGCGAGGGCCGGCGAGCACGCGCTCGGTCAGACCCAGTTGGGCCGAGAGGCGCGCGCCGGAGGCAGGGAGGCTCGCAGTCACCGTTCCAGCCTACCGTCGTTGCCCGGTCTTCCCCTCGCGGGTCAGGCGTGGGGTTTGGTCGCGCGGTGCAGAGCGACGATGCCGAACGTGAGGTTGCGGTGGGCCACGTCGGTCCAGCCCGCACCGCGGATCCACGACGACAACGTCACCTGGTCGGGCCAGTCGCGGATCGACTCGTTGAGGTAGTCGTACGCATCGGCGTTGCTCGAGACGGTCTTCGCGACGATCGGCAGCACGCGGTTGTTGTAGAAGCCGTACAGGCCCGCGAAAGCGGCGTTCTGCGGGTGCGAGAACTCGCAGATCACGAGCCGTCCGCCCGGAGCGGTGACCCGCAGCATCTCCCCCAGAGCCTTCTTCGGGTCGTTGACGTTGCGCAGCCCGAACGAGATCGTGACGGCGTCGAACGCGTTGTCGTCGAACGGCAGCGCCGTGGCATCCGCCTCGACGAACGACAGGTTCGCGACGTCACCATGCCGGCGGCGACCCTCCGCGATCATGCCAGGCGAGAAGTCACCCGCGACCACCTCGGCGCCGCTGCGCGCGAGCGACACCGAACTCGCGCCGGTGCCGGCAGCGAGGTCGAGGATCCGCTGACCCGCCTTGGGCGCGACGGCGCGGGTCGTCACGATGCGCCACAGTTTGTCTTGACCGAGGCTCAGCACCGTGTTGGTGCGGTCGTAGCCGGCAGCGACCTCGTCGAACATGCCGCTGACGCGGGAAGGGTCTTTGCCGAGGTCGGCGCGGTGCTCAGTCACTCCTCGATCCTAGGCGCGGGGCCGGATGCCGGAGCAAGGCGGTCAAGCTCGGCGAGCCAGCGCGCCGCGGTCGCGCCGTCGTACGGAGCGCGCTCAGCGGTCACCTCGCGCTCGAGGTCGATCGCGACCTGCTCGAGCCGGGCGACGATGTCGGCCGGGTAGCCGTACTGCACGCGGTGCTCGTCCCACTCGTCGCGGTCGTCGATGAAGATGCCGCGCCCGTCGAGGGCGTGGACGACGTCGAGATCCATGTCGATGCCGACAGGTTCGGGGCCGTGCTCACCGGCATCCCACCGCACGTACCACGCGACGTCGATGTAGATCGCGATGCGCGGATGCGCCGCGTTGATCGTCGCGGCGTACTCGCCGCTCGGCGGCAGCAGCGTCACGCTGTCGCCCAGCACGTCGAAGGCGAGGCCCGGCCGCGCGCTGTGCCAGCCGTCACGCTGACCGACCCAATCGCCCCACTGATCGCTGCCCAAGAACACGCAGTCGTGCACCCAGTGCGGACTGCCGTCCCACTTGCGCCAACGGAACTTCAGCCGGGTGCCCGGTACGGGCAGGTCGGGGCGTGCGGTCACGGACGCGAGCCTACGCGGACCGAGCGGATTAGGCTGACAGCGTGAGTGTCACCGCGCCTAGCCCTGCCCGGCTGCGCGTCCTGACCCGCGAGATCGCGCCGCTCGGCGACCTGCTCGAGTACGCCGACCCGCGCAATCCGCTCGTCTGGGCGCGGCGCGGCGCGTGGCTCGTGGGCGTCGGCGACGCGCTGACCCTGACGGCGTCGGCGGCGGATGCCGCAGACCTGTCGGCACGCTGGCGCGCGGTGGCCGCCGCGGCCGAGGTCGACGATCCCGTCGAGGAACCGGGCTCGGGCCTGGTCGCGTTCGGGGCGCTGCCCTTCGACCCGCGTTCGGCCGCGACGGCGGTGCTGACGGTGCCCCGCCTGACGATCGGGCGGCGCGGCGACCGCTGCTGGGCGACATGGGTGCTGCCGGATGCCGGCGAACCCGAGCCCTCTGAACCCGAGGCGATCGGGTTCGGCCCGCACTGGTCAGCCGCGGTCGGCCCCGGCGCGCTCGGACCGGAGGGCTACCAGGATGCCGTGCGCGCGGGCCTTGCCGCGATCGCCGCCGGCGACGTGAGCAAGGTCGTCCTCGCCCGCGACCTGGTCGGCACCGTGCCACCCGGCGCCGACCTGCGGCGCCTCGTGCGCGCGCTCGCCTCGGGCTACCCCGACACGTGGGTCTACGCCGTCGACGGTCTCATCGGCGCGAGTCCCGAAACCCTCGTCACCGTCACAGGTGGCACGGTCACCGCGCGTGTGCTGGCGGGCACCGTCGCGCGTGGCGCCGACCCCGACACCGACCGCGAGGCCGCGCTGGGCCTGGCATCCAGCGCGAAGGACCTCGCCGAACACGGTTACGCCGTCCGCAGTCTCGTCGACGCGCTGACCCCGTACACGTCGGCCCTCGCCGCCAGTGAGCAGCCGTTCACCCTCGCGCTGCCCAACGTGTGGCACCTCGCGACCGACGTCGAGGCGGCGACCACCGCCGAGACCTCGGCGCTCGATCTCGTGCACGTGCTGCACCCCACGGCCGCGGTGGCGGGCACCCCGACGGAGGCCGCGCTCGACGCGATCGCGCGCATCGAGCCGTTCGACCGCGGCCGCTACGCGGGCCCGGTCGGCTGGATCGACGGCCGCGGCGACGGCGAGTGGGCGATCGCGCTGCGCGGCGCGCAGTTCGATGTGGATGCCGCGGATGCCGAGGGCATCCCGTTCACAGCGCACGCCGGTGCCGGCATCGTCGCGGGCAGTGATCCCGAGGCGGAGCTGCTCGAGACCCGCGTCAAGTTCCGCCCGGTGGTAGACGCCCTCGCGTAAGTCTCAGGTCGCGGCGAGGCGGGCCTTCTCGGCCTCGACGTCGAAGTCGGCGGCGGGCCACTGCGGGTCGATCTCTTCGAGGGCCTCGAGCAGCAGCGCCTGCACCGCGAGCCGCGCGTACCACTTCGCGTTCGCGGGCACGACGTACCACGGCGCGTTCGGCGTCGACGTGCGCTCGAAGACGGTCTGATAGGCATCCATGTACGCGGGCCACAGCTGCCGCTCGTCGACGTCGCCGGGGTTGTACTTCCAGTGCTTGTCGGGGCGGTCGAGACGCTCCATCAGCCGCGCCTTCTGCTCGTCCGACGAGATGTGCAGCATGACCTTGACGATGCGGGTGCCGGCATCGGTCAGCCGCTTCTCGAAGTCGACGATCGCGCCGTAGCGCCGCTCGATCTCCTCAGGCGACGCGAGCTCGCGCACCCGCCCGATCAGGACGTCCTCGTAGTGCGAGCGGTCGAAGACGCCGATGTACCCCGGCCGCGGCACCTCTTTCTCGATGCGCCACAGGAAGTCGTGCGCGCGCTCTTCGGCGCTCGGTGCCTTGAACGCCTTCAACTGCACGCCCTGCGGATCGACGGCGCCGATCACGTGTCGGACGATCCCGCCTTTGCCTGCCGAGTCCATCGCCTGCAGCACGAGCAGCACGGCGGGGCTGTCGTCGACGACGCGACTCTGCGCGAACAGGCGCTCCTGCAGTTCGTCGAGCTCTTCGACACCGGCGTCGAGGTCGCCCTTGCCATCCTTCTTGCCGCCGTCGTAGCCGGGTGTGGCGTCGGGATCGACGTCGGCGAGGCGGAACCCCTCCCCCACGCGCAGCAGTTCGGAGGGCTCGCCCGTCCATTCGGTCTGGCTCTTCGCGGTCATCCTGTCATCTTGGCGGATGCCACGGACGTTCGGTAGCGCCGCGCGACGCTCACCGGTCGAGCAGCACCTCGACGATCTGACGCCCGCTGACGGCCGAAGTGAGTGCCTGATCGAGCTCGGTGCGCGTCGTCGCGCGGACGTACTCCCAGCCGTAGGCGGCGGCGAGCTGTGCGATGTCGACGTCCTGCGGCGTGTACTGCACGCGATCCATCGCGGCGGCGCCGGCCGTCTGCGCGACCTCGAGTCCGTCGAAGATCGTGCCGCCGCCGTCATTGCCGACGACGACCTGGATCCTCGGTGCAGGCTCGGCGGCGGGCAGCAGCAGCGCACCGACGTCGTGCAGCAGCGCGAGGTCACCGATCAGCACGCGCGTGACGCCCGGCGCACCGTTCGCCTGGCTTGTCAACGCGATGCCCACGCCGGTCGCGATCGTCCCGTCGATGCCCGCGAGCCCGCGGTTGGCGTGCACGGGCACCTTCTTGCCGCCGAGTAGCTGGTCGGCGACGCGCACGAGCCGCGACGAGGCGAACAGCAGTCGGTCGTGCGGCCAGGTCGCCCGCCAGACGGCGTCGACGAGCATCGCGCGGTCGATGCGGGCCCGCGCGACCTCGAGCTCTGCGGCGATCGCGCCGAGGCGCTGTGCCGGCACGGCCGACGCGAGCCCTTCGGCATCCGGTGCCGCGGGCGCGAGATCGACGGATGCCGCGCGCGAGGCGCGCATCCACGCCCCGAACCAGTCGCGGTCGAGATCGCCAACGGCGGCGACGACGGCGTCGACGGCGGTCGTCGCGCCGTTGAGGTTGAGCGGCTCTCCCGGCCCGCGGACGGCGAACACCTCGACGTCTTCGCGCGACAGCAACGCCGTGACCTCGCGGCTGAGGGTCGGATGCCCGAACACGATCGCGCGCTCGATGCGCCCGCCGAGCTCGGGGTCAGCGAGCAGTCCGCGATATCCGTGCACGAGGTTGCGGCCGTAGCGCGCGCCCGACACGATCTCGGCGACGAGCGGCCAGCCGCCCGCGTGGGCGAGCGCTTCGGCGGCGCCGGAGGCATCCGCCCCCGCCACCACGACCGTCCGCGGCCCGCGCTCGAGCACATGCGGGTCGAGCTCGGGATCGGTCGGCACGTTCGACTCGCCGATGCCGCCGCCGCCCTGATACAGCGCGCCGGAGGGCTCGGGCGCGGGGATGTCTTCGGCGGGTGCGTCGTCGGGGCCGGGGCCTGTATGCACGAGCTGCACGGTCGGCTCGCCGAGCCACCGCGGCAGTGCACCCGCGAGCGGCTCGCGCAGCGGCAGGTTCAGATGCACCGGCCCTGCCTGCCTGGTGCCCGCGCCGAGCGCCGCTTCGACCGCCTCTTCCGCAACCCGGCGCAGCATCGCCGACTGCTCACCCGATCCGTCCGGGTCGACGACCTCGGGAACGGGCAGGTCGGCCTCGAGCCGCATGCTGGGCGCGAACAGCCCCGGCTGCCGCGTGGTCTGGTTCGCGCCGACGCCGCGCAGTTCGGGCGGCCGGTCGGCGGTCAGCAGCAGCATCGGGATGCCCGCGTGGTGCGCCTCCAGCGCCGCCGGCAGCAGGTTGGCGACGGCGGTGCCCGACGTGCAGATCACGGCGGCGGGCATGCGACTCTCGCGCCCGATGCCGAGCGCCGTGAAGCCGGCGACCCGCTCGTCGATGCGCACGTGCACGGATGCCGATCCCCGCGCCTCGAGCTCGGCGGCGACGAGCGCGAGCGCTTGCGAGCGCGACCCGGGGCTGACCACCAGGTGGCGCACGCCGAGCTCGACGAGGCGGCCGAGCAGGGCGGCCGCGGCATCCGTCGCGGGAGCCGAGTCGTGCGCGTGGGTCATGTCAGCCGAGGGATCCGCGCGGGCCGTGCGCCTGGCCGTCACCCTCGTCGTCAGGTGAGGGCTTGGCCTGGCTGGTGCCGGGGGCATCGCTTGCGGAGCCGCCCGGGGCATCCGGATCGTCGTCTTCCGCATCGAGGGCAGCCAGCTCTGCCTCGAGACGGCGGATGCGCTCGTCCTGATCGCTGATCGAGCCGATGCTGCCGAGGAAGGCCGGGTCGTCGTCGGGCGCGCGGAACTCGGGCTGCGGACGCACTCGGCCGCGCCCCACGATGAACCACAGGATGCCCCCGACGACCGGCAGCAGGATCACGATGAGCAGCCACACGGGCTTGTTCACGCCGCGATGGCGGGTCGGCGGCAAGAGCGCACAGTCGACGATGCTGTAGACCCAGAACGCGATCAGCAGCAGCACCGCCGGAAGGAGAATGCGCACCACCCTTCCATCCTAGGCGCGTGCGCCCTGCCGCGGCCGCGGTGTGGCGGCCGGGCGGCACGGGCGCGCGCGTAAACTGGGACCATGCGTGCTCGCTCGGCCCTCGTCTACACGGTGTTGCGACTGGCGGCCTTCCTCGTGCCGTTCGGGATCATGATGCTGATCCCGATCCTGCGTGAGTACTACTGGCTGTCGGCGATCTTCGCCGCGCTCATCGGCCTGAGCTTGTCGATGCTGTTCCTGCGCCGCCCGCTCGATGACCTGACCGCCGACCTCGCGGCGCGCAAGCCGAAGCGGCCCACCGACGAGCAGATCGAGGATGCCACGACCGACGAGTGATCGTCAGCCGGCCTCAGCCGCGGCATCCCGTCGAGCTCAGCCGACGAACGCCCAGCAGAGCAGACCGGCGTAGCCGAGCGAGGTGACGCTCGTCAGGCTCAGCGCGATGACAAGCTCGCGCGGTGCGCGGTAGGTCCAGACGATGAGGATCGCACAGGCGGCGGGGATGAGCGCAAGCAATCCGAGCCACGCGATCGGGTAGACCTGCGCGAGCAGCGTGACGATGAGGAAAGGCACGACCACGAAGACCGTGAAGACGATCTGCGTCGCGCGCTTGCCGATGCGCACCGTCAGCGTGCGCTTGCCCGCGATGCGGTCCTGGTCGATGTCGCGCAGGTTGTTGGCCAGCAGCACGGCGCACGCGAGCAGGCCCGCCGCGACGCCCGCGAACCAGGCCTCCTGCGGCACGAAGCCCGCCTGCACGAACGTCGTGCCGACCGTCGCGACGAGTCCGAAGAAGACGAAGACGAACAGTTCGCCGAGGCCCGCGTAGCCGTAGGGGCGCTTGCCGCCGGTGTAGAACCAGGCAGCGACGATGCAGGCGGCACCGACCAGCAGCATCCACCAGTGACCCGTACGCACGACGATCGCGATGCCCGCGATCGCGGCGATACCGAAGAACGCGAGCGCGACGGTGAGAACGGTGCGCGGCTTCGCCTTGCGGCTCGCCGTCAGGCGGGCCGGGCCGACCCGGTGGTCGTCGGTGCCGCGGATGCCGTCGCTGTAGTCGTTCGCGTAGTTGACGCCGATCTGCAGGGCGACGGCGACGATGAGGCAGCACAGTGCGATGACCCAGTGGAACGTGCGGTCGACAACGAGCGCCGCGCCCGTACCGAGCACGACGGGTGCGACCGCGAGGGGAAGAGTGCGCAGCCGCGCCGCGCCGATCCAGTCGCCGAGCCGCGCAGGCTCGACGTGGGCGGGGTCGCGCGAGACATGCGCGCGCTGCGGATTGCCGTGGACCTTCTTCGATCCGGAGCTCTTCTTCTTGCGGGTACTGGCTGCCACCCCGAAATCCTATTGCGGGAGGCTATGCGGGGCCGGTCAACCCGCGGCGGCCGCGTCTGCGGCGAGGGCGCGCAGCGCCGTGCGGTCGGGCTTGCCGCTGGGCAGCAGGGGCAGCCGGTCGACGACCAGCACCTCGCGCGGGCGCGCGGCCTTGCCGATCTCGGCCTCGACCGCCGCGCGCACGAGCGCGGTCGCGTCATCGGCGTCGACGCGCGCCGCCGTCACGACGACGGATGCCTGACCCCAGCGCTCGTCCGAGACGGGCACCACGACGGCATCCGCGAGCCCCTCGATCGTACGGACGGCCCGCTCGACGCGGTCGAGCGACACGTTGACGCCGCCCGAGATGATGACGTTGTCAGCCCGGCCCGTCACGCGCAGGCGTCCGTCGTCGAAGCTGCCGAGGTCGCCCGTGCGGTACCAGCGGGTCGCGCCGTCGCGCACGAAGACGCGGGCGGTCTGCTCGGGATCGCCGAGGTAGCCGTCGGCGAGCGTCGGCCCGGACAGCTGCACTTCGCCTTCGTCGATGCGCACACCGACGCCCGGCAGCGGGATGCCGTCGTACACGCAACCGCCGGAGGTCTCGCTCGATCCGTAGGTGCGGACGATCCGTGCGCCGACGGCGGCGGCGCGCTCGGCGAGCGCGGGCGCGAGCGCCTGCCCACCGACGAGGATCGCCTCGAACCCCTCGAGGGCGCGTGCTGCGGCGGTATCGCCGCCGTCGATCGCATCGAGGACGGTCTGCAGCTGCGCCGGGACGAGCGACGTGTACGTCGGCACGCGCACGCCACCGTCGCTGGATGCCATCGCCGCGGCCGCCGCGGCGAACGCGTGCGCCGAGAACGACCCCGCCAGAATCGCCGGCTCGCGTCCCGCGACAAGCGAGCGCACGAGCACCTGGACCCCTGCGATGTAGCCCGCCGGCAGGGCGAGCAGCCACGCGCCAGCGCCGAGGCGATCGGCCGTCGCGAGCGCACTCGAGGTGAGCGCCGCGCGGCTGATCGCGACGGATTTCGGATGCCCCGTCGAGCCCGACGTCGTGACGACGACGGCCGTCCCCGCGGGGACCTCGTGCGGGAGGTCGCCGCCACCGAGCGCGATCGCCGGCCCCGCGCCGAGGACGGCGCCGCGCAGGCCGCGCAAGACGGCTCGGGCGTCGGATCCGTCGACCGGTTCGAGGTTCATCAATAGTGGTACGGGTAGGGCGACCAGTCGGGATCGCGCTTCTCGAGGAACGCGTCGCGACCTTCGACGGCCTCGTCGGTGCCGTAAGCGAGACGCGTCGCCTCGCCCGCGAACACCTGCTGGCCGACCATGCCGTCGTCGATCGCGTTGAAGGCGAACTTCAGCATGCGGATCGCCGTGGGGGACTTGCCGAGGATCGTCCGGGCCATCGCGATTGCCTCGCGCTCGAGCTCGGCGTGCGGCACGACCCGGTTGACGGCGCCCATCTCATACGCGCGCTGCGCGGAGTACTCCTCAGCGAGGAAGAACACCTCGCGCGCGACCTTCTGGCCGACCTGGCGCGCCATGTACGCGGAGCCGTAGCCGGCGTCGAAGCTGCCCACATCGGCATCCGTCTGCTTGAACTTGCCGTGCTCCGCGCTCGCGATCGACAGGTCGCACACGATGTGTAGCGAGTGCCCGCCGCCCGCCGCCCACCCCGGAATGACGGCGATGACGACCTTCGGCATGAACCGGATGAGCCGCTGCACCTCGAGGATGTGCAGCCGGCCGAGGGACGCTGCCGTCACACCCACCGGTGGTTGAGTAGCCGGCGATACCGGCGTATCGAAACCACCCGCCTCATACTCATACCCCGCCCGCCCGCGGATGCGCTGGTCGCCGCCCGAGCAGAACGCCCACCCGCCGTCCTTGGCGCTCGGGCCGTTGCCGGTGAGCAGCACGACGCCGATCTTCGGGTCTTGCCGGGCGATGTCGAGGGCGCGGTACAGCTCGTCGACAGTGTGCGGGCGGAACGCGTTGCGCACCTCGGGTCGGTCGAACGCGACGCGCGCGATGCGGCCGTCGAGGCTCACGTGCGCGGTGATGTCGGTGTAGGCATCCGCGCCGGGCGCGAGGGTCCACTCGGCGGGGTCGAACAGCTCGGAGACGTAGGGCTCGGTCACGCGCCCAGCCTACGCGCGCGTCACGCGAGGCCCCCGCCGCCCCCTACGCTGGATCGGTGACGACGACTCCCCGCATCCTGACCCTGTTCGCCGCCGGCGCCCTCGCGCTCGGCCTGTCCGCCTGCACGGCGCAGACCTCGACCGAGCCGACTTCTTCCAGCGACGCAAGTGCCGCCGTCGCGGTGCAGGCGGCGTGCGACGGCGACGAGGGCGTGACGATCGTCGTCGACTCCTCGGCGCTCGCAGACGGCTCCTCCGAGACCTGGTGCTACTTCGCGACCGACACCGTCGCCGTCTCCGACGCGCTCGTCGGCACGGGAGTGACGACCGAGGGCACAACCGAGTACGGAGACCAGGTCATCTGCCGGGTGGACGGTCTCCCCTCGGCATCCGAGCCCGTCGGATCGACGGAAGACCCGACCTACGTCGAGGCGTGCGAGTCGATGCCGGCCGCGTTCGCGTACTGGTCGCTGTGGGTCAAGCCCGCCGGCGGCGCGTGGGACTACGCGCAGGAGGGTCTGTCGACCCTGACCGCCGAGCCGGGCGACAGCGTCGAACTGCTGTTCACACTCGACGGCGCGCCGGCGGCGCCCGCGGCGTAAGTTCCCCGTGTGACCTTCCGATCCGGGCCTCTGCGCGCGGCCGCCGCTCTGGCGGCCGGGTTCGTGGTGGTCCGGATCGTCTATCGGGTGCTGTTCCACGGCGCCGACGGCGACGGCCTCGTGGTGCGGCCGTTGCCGCTGTGGCGGCTGCCGGCGCCGTTCGCGCACGTGCAGGTGCTCGGCCCCGTGACGCTCGATGGGCTGATGGATGCCGCGCTCAGCGCGGTGCCGATCGCGCTGACGATCCTCGCCTTCGGCCTGCTCAACGCGATGCTCGACGTGCCGCGGCTGCTCGCGCGGGGCGCGCGGTCGGGTCCGCTGCAGGGGCTGGCGCGCGCGATCTCGGTGGCGTGGGCGACGCTGCCCTCGCTCGCCGATGCCGTGCGCACGGCGCGCTTCGCGCAGCGGCTGCGCGGCGAGCGCGCGGGTGTGGCGAGCGGCGTGCGCCTGCTCGCGCCCGTGCTGGAGCACACCCTCGAGCGGGCGACCGCCGTCGCGGCGGCGCTCGAGGTGCGCGGGTACGCGGGGCGCGGGCTCGAGGGCGACTGTGCGCACCCGGCGGTGCTGCGCGGGGCATCCGCGGGTTTCGGCGCAGGCGATGCCGTCGTCACTGTTCCCGAATTGCTGTCGCTGCACACGGACGAGCTGGTCGTGCTCACGGGTGCGACCGGCGCTGGCAAGACGACGCTGCTGCGCGCGCTGAGCGGGTTGCACTCGCATGTCGACGGCGGCTGGATCTCGGGCGTGGTGCAGGTCGCCGGCTGGGATCGCGCCGCGACGGCGCCCCGTGACCTCGCGCGGAGGGTCGGCGTCGTGCTGCAGCATCCGCGCCAGGCGTTCGCGACGCAGCACGTGCGCGATGAGATCGGGCTGGCTCTCGAGTTGCGCGGCGTCGCCCCGGTACTTGTCGACGAGCGCGTGCGCGACGTCGCGGCGCGCGTCGGGGTCACGGATCTGCTCGATCGCGAACTGCGCGGCCTGTCGGCCGGCGAGGCGACGCTCGTCGCGATCGCGGCCGCGATCGTCGAGCAGCCGATCCTGCTGCTCGTCGACGAGCCACTCGCCGACCTCGACGTCGACGCGCGCGCCCGCATCGTCGCGCTGCTGGGCACGCTCGCGCACGACGCCGGAATCAGCGTGCTCGTGGCCGAGCACCGCGCGGGCGAGCTCGCCAGCGTCGCCGACGGGTGGTGGGAGGTGCACGGCGGGCGGGTTGCGGCGGGCGAGGTTGTGGCGGGGCACGCGTTCGCAATTCAGTCTCCGCGCCACGAAAACACCGCCCCGGGGGTCGAATCGGGCATTTCGCGGCCACAGAGACTGAATTATGAACAGCAGACGGGTGCGCCTGCGCTCGAGGTGACGGGTCTCACGGTGCGCCACGGCAACCGCGTGGCCGTCGACGCGGCGACGCTGACCCTGCACGCGGGCGAGGTCGTCGCGCTACGCGGCCCGAACGGGGCCGGCAAGTCGAGCCTGCTCGCGGCGATCGCCACCGGCGAGCACGCGGCAGACGTCGCGCTCGTCCCCGATGACTCGGATGCCCTGTTCGTGCGCGACACCGTCGCGGCGGAGTGCCGTCACCTTGACCGGCGCCGCCGCCTGGCGCCCGGCACGACGGCGGCGCGGTTCGCGGGGCTGCTGAGCCTCGAGACGGATGCCGCGGCGTTCCGCGAGCGGTTGCGGAGGCATCCGCGCGATCTTTCCGCGGGCGAGCGGCGGTGCCTCGCGATCACGTTGCAGACGGCGGGAGATCCGCGCGTGCTCATGCTGGACGAGCCGACGCGGGGACTCGATCCGCGGGCGCGCGACCTCGTCGCCCGCGCGATGCTCGCCGAAGCCGCGCGCGGCACGGCCGTGCTGTTCGCGACGCACGACGCCGGCTTCGCCGCCCTCGCCGGCCGTGCGCTGGCGATGGAGGGCGGGGTGCTGGGGGGCCGGGCGCGGCACGAGCCCGCGGGGTTGCCCTCGGGGGCTGCCCTCGAGGCATCCGCTCGGCCTGCACTTCGGGAGGAGATTTCCGTTCCGGAGGATGCCCAGGCCCCGATCGATCCTCCCGAAGCGAAATCTCCTCCCGAAGTGCGACCACGGCCGCCGCGCCCCCACAACCCGCACCCCCACACCCCCCGCTGGCGCACCCCCGCCCTGATCGCCGCGAACCTCGCCGCGGCGACGGCATTCCTGTGGCCGCTCGTCGCGATCGCGACGCCGAGCCAGGCGCAGGCGGCCGTCCCCTACATCGCGCTATCGCTCGCGCCGCTCGCGGTCGTCCTCGTCTTCGCGGCGCTGGATGCCTCGATCCGCTCCGCGCACACGCTCGCGCTGCTGGCAGTGCTCGCCGCGATCGGCGCGGCGATCCGCATCGCGAGCACGGGCGTCGGCGGCGTCGAGGCGCTGTTTGTCCTGCTGATCCTCGCGGGGCGCGCGTTCGGAGCCCGGTTCGGGCTGCTGCTGGGCGCGGCATCCATAGCCCTGTCCGCACTGATGTGGGGCGGCGTCGGGCCGTGGCTGCCGTTCCAGATGTTCGCGTGCGGCTGGGTCGGCGCGGGCGCGGGACTGCTGCCCCGGCGCGTGCGCGGCGTACCCGAGATCATCATGCTCGCCGGGTACGGCATCGTCGCCTCTTACCTGTTCGGACTCATCATGAACATGTGGTTCTGGCCGTTCGCGGTCGGAGCGAACACGAGCATCTCGTACGTGCCGGGCGGGTCGATCGGCGAGAACCTCGCGCACTTCCTGGTCTACTCGCTGCTGACCTCGACGATCGGCTGGGACACCCTGCGGGCCGTCACGACCGTCGTCGGCCTCGCGCTCGTCGGCCGCGCGCTGCTGCAGTCGCTGCGAAGGTCGAAGCCCGTGGCAGTGGCTACCCCGCGCCTGCCGGCGACGAGGGCTACAGTCGACGCATGATCGTGATCGGGTCGATCGTCATCCGTGTCGACGACCTCGCCGCACAACTCGCGTTCTGGACGCAGGCGCTCGACTACGTCGCCCGCGAGCCGGTCGACGTCGACTTCGCCCTGTTGCGGCCGCGCTCGGGGCCCGGTGTGAGCGTCTCGCTGGACGCCGTCGCGAGCGAGCGGGTGCTGCCGCCGCGCATCCACCTCGACCTCTATGCGCAGGATCAGGATGCCGAGGTCGCCCGCCTTCAGGCGCTCGGCGCGCGCCGCGTGCGGTGGGACAAGCAACCCGCCGACGCCGACTACGTCATCATGGAAGACCCCGAGGGCAACCGCTTCTGCGTCGTCGATGCGACCGGCTGGAGCGGATGGGCTGCGCACGACGCCGCGTCGTGAACACCCGCTGACGAGAGTGGCCTCACCCGGCCACACCATAGTGCCGTCATGGGACAATGGACCGCGGCGGCTCCACCCCGAACGGATGCCGCCGGGAAGGCTCATCGTGCAGATCAGGAACTCCTCCGACTGGCGAGACGCCCTCCCCTTCGAACTGCCGGTGCCGGCCGCCGACGCGATGCCCGGCGAGCCGACCCGCTGCGCCGGCTGCGGCCCCGACAGCGAGCCCTGGCCGCGCGAGGGCCTGTGGATCGTGAAGCACCGGCATCCGAACAATCCGGCCGGATTCGTGCGGTACTACTGCGCCGACCACAAGCCGACGCCGAAGCTCGCTCCGCCGCCTATGTCGGCACCCGAGCGCGCGCGTCGCACCCGCGCGGCCGCGACGCCGCGCAAGGCGGCTGCGCCGTCGATGCCCGAGCGTGTCGCGGTGCTGTGCCCAGACTGCTTCGTCGAGGTGCCCGCGTCGGGCGTGTGCGGCATGTGCGGCCAGCGGGTCGGCTGAGCCGCGTCTGCCCCAGAACAGGCAACCGCCCCAGAACAGGCCGAAATCAGAGGCATCCGCCTGTTCTCGTGCGATTGCCTGTTCTCGGGTGGACGCGGAGCCTCACACCGAGAAGTACTTCGCCTCGGGGTGGTGGAACACGAAGGCATCCGTCGACTGTTCGGGGTGCAGCTGCAACTCGTCGCTCAGCTCGACGCCCATGCGCTCGGGGCGCAGGAGTTCCACGACCTTGCGGCGGTCTTCCATGTCGGGGCACGCGGGGTATCCGAGCGAGAACCGCGCGCCACGGTACTCGAGCTTGAACAGGCCCGCGGTGTCGGTCGGATCCTCACCGGCGAAACCGAGCTCGGAGCGGATGCGAGCGTGCCAGAACTCGGCGAGCGCCTCGGTCAGCTGCATCACAAGGCCGTTGAGCTCGTAGTAGTCGCGGTACTTGTTCTCGGCGAACAGCTTCGCCGTGACCGCGTCGATCGCGGCGCCGGCGGTCACCAACTGCACGGGCATGACGTCAACGACGCCCGACTCGCGCGAGCGCACGAAGTCGGCGAGATCGAGATGACGGTCGCGGCGCTGGCGCGGGAAGTGGAAGCGGAGGCGGTCGGAGCCGAGCGGGCCACCCGAACCCCCGTCGGGCGCGAGCAGCCCGGGCACGCCGAGCACCCCGGTGGGGTCGTCGCCGTGGTGCAGCACCACGATGTCGTCGCCGTCGCTCACGACGGGGAAATACCCGTACGCGACCGAGGCATCGAGCATGCCCTCGCTGAGGATCCGGTCGAGCCAGTACCGCAGCCGCGGCCGCCCCTCGGTCTCGACGAGCTGCTCGTACGACAGCGTGTCGTCGCCGCGGCCCGCTTTCAGGCCCCACTGGCCCATGAACGTCGCGCGCTCGTCGAGGTAGGCGGAGAAGTCGGCGAGCGCGATGCCGCGCACGATGCGCGTTCCCCAGAACGGCGGCACCGGAACGGGGTTGTCGGATGCCACGTCCGAGCGCGCCGGCATCGCCTCGGGCTCCGTGAGCGTGAGCCGCGATCCCGCCGCGTGGATGCGCTTCTTCAGGGGCGGCAGTCCCACGGCATCCTTGTCTTCGCCCCGCGCGATGCGCACGAGCGGCTCCATGAGGGCGAGGCCCTCGAAGGCATCCTTCGCGTAGCGGACGGTGCCCTCGAACGCGCTCGCGAGGTCGTCCTCGACGTAGGCGCGGGTCAGCGCCGCGCCGCCGAGCAGGACCGGCCAGCGGGTGCCGAATCCCCGCGCGGCGAGCTCGTCGAGGTTCTCCTTCATGACGACCGTCGACTTCACGAGCAGTCCGCTCATGCCGATGACGTCGGCGTCGTGCTCTTCGGCAGCCGCGATGAAGTCGGCGATCGGCTGCTTGATGCCGATGTTGATGACGTCGTAGCCGTTGTTGGTGAGGATGATGTCGACGAGGTTCTTGCCGATGTCGTGCACGTCGCCACGCACGGTGCCGAGCACGATGCGCCCCTTGCCGGCCGACTCGGTCTTCTCCATGAACGGCTCGAGCAGCGCGACGGCGGTCTTCATCGTCTCGGCCGACTGCAGCACGAACGGCAGCTGCATTTGTCCCGAGCCGAACCGCTCACCGACGACCTTCATGCCCTCCAGCAGGTGCACGTTGATGATGTCGAGCGGCTTCATGCCCTCCGCACGCGCCTGCTCGAGGTCGGCCTCGAGGCCCTTCGCCTCGCCGTCGATGATGCGGCGCTCGAGGCGCTCGCCCAACGGCAGGGCGGCCAGCTCTGCGGCGCGCTGGTCCTTGAGGGCTGCCGAGTCGACGCCGGCGAACAGGTCGAGCATCGTCGCGAGCGGGTCGTAGGTGAGGTTGCCCTCGGCATCCCATTCGCGGCGGTCCCAGACGAGGTCGAGCGCGACCTTGCGCTGGGCCTCGTCGAGCGATGCCAGCGGCACGATCTTCGCCGCGTCGATGATGCCCGAGGTCAGTCCCGCCTGGGTCGCCTCGTGCAGGAACACGGAGTTCAGCACGCTGCGCGCGGCGGGGTTGAGGCCGAACGACACGTTCGAGACGCCGAGCGTCGTGTTGATGCCGGGGTACTTCGCCGTCAGGGCCCGGATCGCCTCGATCGTCTCGATGCCGTCGCGCCGCGTCTCTTCCTGACCGGTCGCGATCGGGAACGTGAGGCAGTCGACGATGATGTCCTCGACGCGCAGACCCCACTCGCCGACGAGCTCGTCGACGAGCCGCGATGCGATGCGCACCTTGTCGGCGGTCGTGCGGGCCTGCCCCTGCTCGTCGATCG
Organism: Microbacterium sp. 70-16; assembly: GCF_001898315.1. Lineage (GTDB taxonomy): Bacteria > Actinomycetota > Actinomycetes > Actinomycetales > Microbacteriaceae > Microbacterium. The sequence goes on from NZ_MKTQ01000020.1 coordinate 35,250, forward strand.
TCAGGGCGATGACCGCCGTGCCGTGCTCTTTGACGAGCGGCATGATGCGACCGAAGCGGGATGCCGCGCCGTCGCCATCCTCGTAGTTGACCGAGTTCACGACGGGCCGGCCGCCGATCAGCTCGAGCCCCGCCTGGATCACCGCGGGCTCGGTCGAGTCGATCACGAGCGGCAGAGTGGATGCCGAGGCGAAGCGCGACACGACCTCGCGGATGTCGGCGACGCCGTCGCGGCCGACGTAGTCCACGCACACGTCGAGCAGGTGCGCGCCGACGCGGATCTGATTGCGGGCGATCTCTACGCAGTCGTCCCAGCGGCCCTCGAGCATCGCCTCACGGAACGCCTTCGAACCGTTCGCGTTCGTCCGCTCGCCGATCGCGAGGTACGAGGCATCCTGGCGGAACGGGACGTGCTGGTAGAGGGAGGCGACGCCGGGGTCGATGTCGGCGTGGCGCGGCCCCTCGACAAGCTCGGGGGCCAGCGCCGGCTCGGGTGCCAGCGGCCGAATCCGTTCCACGACGGCGGCGAGGTGCTCGGGGGTCGTGCCGCAGCATCCGCCGATCAGGCCCAGGCCGAACTCGCGGACGAACTGCTCGTGCGCCGTCGCGAGCTCGGCAGGCGTCAGAGGATAGTGCGCGCCGTCGGCCCCCAGCACGGGCAGGCCCGCGTTGGGCATGCACGCGATCGTGACCGGCGAGTGCTTCGACAGGTGCCGCAGGTGCTCGCTCATCTCGGCGGGGCCCGTCGCGCAGTTCAGGCCGATGGCATCCACGCCGAGCGGTTCGAGCGCGGTGAGCGCGGCACCGATCTCCGATCCCATGAGCATCGTGCCAGTCGTCTCGACCGTCACCTCGACGAAGATCGGCAGGCGGATGCCCCGGGCTACGATCGCCTGCTTGCAGCCGTTGATCGCGGCCTTCGTCTGCAGCAGGTCCTGGCTGGTCTCGACGAGGAAGGCATCCGCTCCCCCGTCGATGAGCCCCTCGGCCTGCAGCGCGAACGTCTCTTTCAGGTGCGCGTACGTCGTGTGCCCGAGCGAGGGCAGCTTTGTGCCGGGCCCCATCGAGCCGAGCACCCAGCGCATGCGGCCGTCCGCGGCCTCGGCCGCCTCGGCGCGGCCCCGCGCGATGCGCGCACCAGCTTCGGCGAGTTCGGTGATGCGGTCATCGATGCCGTAGTCCGACAGGTTCGACCAGTTCGCGCCGAAGGTGTTGGTCTCCACGGCATCCACGCCGACCGCGTAGTACGCGTCGTGGATCGCCGCGACGACATCGGGCCGCGTCACGTTGAGGATCTCGTTGCAGCCCTCGAGCCCCGCGAAATCGGTGTCGATCTGCAGGTCGTGACGCTGCAGCATCGTGCCCATCGCGCCGTCGGCGATCACGACACGGCGCGCCAGGGCATCGAGCAGCGCCTGGGCGCGCTCGGTGCGTGGCACCCCGTCGATGTCGAGGGCGAAACGGGGTTCGGTGCGGGTCGCGGTCACCGCCCGATTCTACGGCCGCGGGCCGAGCCCCGGCCGGTTCATCAGCCGAGGACGACGAGGAAGCCCAGCACGGCGCTTGCGATCGAGAGCACGGCCAGGACGAGGCCCGGGGCGACCGACTCCTTGCGGCGGGCGTGCGTCGCCGTCGCGCCGATCATGATGATCGCGAGGCACACGGCGGCGATCGGCGTGAGGATTGGGGCGATGCCGGTCAGCAGCGGGACGATGAGGCCCACGGCACCGATGACCTCGGCGATGCCGATGAGCTTGATCGACGGCGAAGAGAAGTCCTCGGTCCACGCCATGCCGTTCGCGGCGAGCGCTTCCTTCGGGCGGGCGGCCTTCATGGCACCGGCGGCGAGGAAGGCGAGGGCGAGGAGGATGTTGACGATCCAGAGGGCGATGGTCATGCGCGGGTTCCTTTGTTGGTTACTCTCAGTAAGCAACCCAATGATGCGTCATCATCGAGGCGCGTACAAAAGGCACACCCGGGTAACCAGCGCACAAACGACGCACGCGGCAGGATGGATGCCATGAGCCTGCCACCGCTGTCGGAGCTGCACGAGACGGCGCGCGTCGTCTCGCTGCCGCTGGTCACCCGCTTCCGCGGTGTCGAGCATCGCGAAGCACTGCTGCTGCAGGGACCGGAGGGCTGGACCGAGTTCTCGCCGTTCCTCGAGTACGAGGATGCCGAGGCTGCCGCCTGGCTCGCTGCCGCACTCGACTTCGGGTGGCACGCGCAGCCGGCATCCGTTCGCGATGCCGTGCCCGTCAACGCGACCGTTCCCGCGGTCGCCGCTGCGGAGGTCGCCGGCGTGCTCGCGCGGTTCGACGGGTGCCGCACGGCGAAGGTGAAGGTCGCCGAGCGCGGACAGACCCTCGCCGACGACGTCGCCCGCGTGCGCGCGGTGCGCCAGCAGCTCGGCGCCGAAGGGCGCGTGCGCCTCGACGCCAACGGCGGCTGGAACGTCGACGAAGCCGAGCACGCCGTGCACGCGCTGTCGGAGTTCGACCTCGAATACCTCGAGCAGCCGTGCGCGAGCGTGGACGAGCTCGCCGAGCTGCGCGAGCGGATCGCGGACTGGGACATCCCGATCGCAGCAGATGAAAGCGTCCGCAAGGCATCCGACCCGCTGGCCGTCGCGCGCGCGGGCGCGGCCGATCTCATCGTGGTGAAGGCGCAGCCGCTGGGCGGCGTGCGACGCGCGCTGGAGATCGTGGCCGAGGCGGGCCTGCCGGCGGTCGTCTCGAGCGCGCTCGACACCAGCATCGGCCTGTCGATGGGCGTGGCGCTGGCCGCCGCGCTGCCCGAGCTGCCCTACGACTGCGGGCTGGGGACGGCGTCGCTCCTCGCGGCCGATGTCACCGCCCGCCCGCTGCGCCCGATGAGCGGCACGCTGCCGGTCGGCCGCGTCGAGCCCGACCCCGGGTTGCTCACGCGGCACGAGGCATCCGCCGACCGCCGCGAGTGGTGGCTCGCCCGCCTCGATCGCTGCCACGCCGTGCTCGCCGCGGGTTGACTACGCGGGCATCTCGACGAGCAGCCCCACGATCCGTTCGAGGCGGTCGTTCATCATCTCGGTGACTTCGGCCGCCGAGCGACCCTCGAGAGTTCCGCGCGCGCACGTGTCATCGGAGACGTCGACGAGTAGCTGCGCAGCCTCGGCTATCGGCAGGCGCAAGCGCAGGCCGAACGCGTCGGCGACGTGCGCGATGATGCCCTCGATGCGCGAGCGCAGCACCTCCTGCCAGGCGAGGTAGGCGGGGGCGAGCTTCGGGTCGCGCAGCGCCTGCGTGCGGATCTCCGACACGAGCTGCGGTTCCATGCGCTCGCTGATCGACGCCCCGACGACCTGCCGCACGAGCCCACGGACATCGACGATCGGGTCGGGTGCAAGATCGCGCACACGCACCGCGACCTCGTCGAGCTTCGCACTCGCCAGCTGCGTGATCAGGGCCAGGAACAGCTCGTCCTTCGACTCGAAGTTCGAATAGAACGCGCCGCGCGTGAACCCCGCGCGCTCACAGATCATCTCGACCGACGCGGCATCCATGCCGACCTCGGCGAACACCTCGTGCGCAGCGTCGAGCAGCCGCGCTCTCGTCTGCTCGCGGCGCCGCGAGCCGGGCTTGCTGGTCACATCGACCACGACGTCTCCTTCCCGCCATCTTCACACCGAGTCCACAGACTTGCGGACCGGAACTCTTCTAGGATACATCTATGTATCGGATACAGCGCTGTATCGAATCCATCTGAACCACCACCCACCGGAGCGCACGTGTCCACTCTCCTGTACTCGCTCGGCCGCTGGTCGTACCGCCACCCGTGGCGGGTCCTCGTGTCGTGGCTGCTGCTGCTCGGCATCGTCGGCGGCGCCGTCGGCCTCGGTGTCGCGGGCGGCGCGGTCAAGGGCTTCGACAACTCGTTCACGATCCCCGGCAGCGAGGGCCAGGAGGGCATCGAACTGCTCGCGCGCACCTTCCCGCAGGCGAGCGGCACGAGCGCCCAGTACGTCGTCGTCGCGGCCGACGGCGACCGCGTCGACGAGGCCCCGTACACCGACGAGATCGCGTCGGTCGTCGACGAGCTGGGCACCCTCGACGGCGTGCTCGCCGTCACCGATCCGTTCGACGACATGGTCTCGGGAATGATCAGCGACGACGACCAGGCGGCGCTGATCCGCCTGCAGTTCGCCGGCACGGTGACCGATGTGCCGGATGCCACCAAGACGGCCCTCGAAGACATCTCGGCATCCCTCGGCGCCGCGCTCCCCACCGGTTCGCAGGTCGTCGTCGGCGGCGACCTGTTCTCGACGTCACTGCCGGCGCTCTCGCTCGTCGAGGTCGTGGGCGTCCTGATCGCCCTGTTCGTGCTGATCGTGACGTTCCGCTCGCTCGCGGTCGCGTGGTTCCCGCTCGTGAGCGCCCTGATCGGCGTCGCCCTCGCGATCGCGCTCATCTTCGCCTCGACCGCTTTCGCGACGGTGTCGTCGACGACGCCCATGCTCGCGATCATGCTCGGGCTCGCGGTCGGCATCGACTACGCACTGTTCATCGTCGCCCGACATCAAGACCAAGTGCGCGCGGGAACCGCCCCCGAAGAGTCCGCCGCGCGCGCGACCGGCACGGCCGGATCGGCCGTAGTGTTCGCCGGCGTCACCGTGCTGATCGCCCTGATCGGCCTCGGCTTCGCGGGCATCCCGTTCCTCACGACGATGGGCATCGCCGCGGCGGGTGCCGTCGCTGTCGCCGTCGTCGTCGCACTCACGCTCACACCGGCGCTGCTCGGTTTCGCCAAGGAGAGCGTCGCGGGCTGGCCGCGCCGCCTCGGCCGCGGCGTGCGGGTGCGCCGCCGCGCGGCCGCCACTCCTGCCGGGCTCGCCGCCGCCGGCGCCGAGGCACAGACCGAGCCCGAACCGACCGCCGAGATCGCGGATGCCACTCCCCCGAGCGCCCCCGCACACGCGCCCGTCGCGAAGACGAACGCGTGGGTGAAGCTCGTGACGCGGCATCCGATCATCACGACCGTCGCCGTCGTCGTGACGCTCGGCGTCATGGCGATCCCCGCCGCGAGCCTGCAGCTGGCCCTGCCCAACGCCGGCATGCAGCCGACCTCGAGCGAGGCGCGGCAGACCTACGACCTCACGGCGGAGTACTTCGGCGCAGGCGCCAACGGCCCGCTCATCCTGACCGGGACGATCGTCACCTCGACCGACCCGCTTGGACTCATTGCCGACCTCAAGGCCGAAGTCGAGCAGATCCCCGGCGTCAAGGAGGTCGCCCTCGCGACCCCCAACGAGACCGCCGACACGGGCCTCATCCAGATCGTGCCCGAGACGGGCCCCGACGACCCCGCGACGGCCGACCTCGTGCGCGACCTGCGCTCGCACCACGACGAGTGGCTCGAAAAGTACGGTGTCGATCTCAAGGTCACCGGCTTCACGGCGATCGCGATCGACATCTCCGACAAGCTCGGCGCCGCACTGCTGCCGTTCGGCCTGTTCGTGGTCGGCCTCTCGTTCATCCTGCTGATGATCGTGTTCCGGTCGATCTGGGTGCCGCTGAAGGCGACCGCCGGTTACCTGCTGTCGATCCTCGCCGCCTTCGGCGTCGTCGCGGCCGTCTTCGAGTGGGGCTGGCTCGCCGACGCGCTGCACGTGACGCGCACCGGCCCGGTCATCTCGTTCATGCCGATCATCCTGATGGGCGTGCTGTTCGGCCTCGCGATGGACTACGAGGTCTTCCTCGTCTCGCGCATGCGTGAGGACTTCGTGCACGCCCGTCGCGCCGCGAAGGCCGCCGGTGAGCGGTTCGACGCACGGGCTGTCGCCCTCGCGGCCGTGCGCAGCGGCTTCACGGCGTCTGCCCGCGTCGTCACCGCCGCCGCCATCATCATGTTCGCCGTCTTCGCCGCGTTCGTCCCCGAAGGCGACACGTCGATCAAGCCGATCGCACTGGGCCTCGCCGTCGGCATCGCCGTCGACGCGTTCCTCGTGCGCATGACACTCGTGCCCGCGGTCATGGCGCTGCTCGGCGACAAGGCGTGGTGGATGCCGCGCTGGCTCGACCGAGTGCTGCCGCACTTCGACATCGAGGGTGAGGCCGTCGAGCGCGAACTCGCCCTGGCAGAATGGCCCGCCCCCGACTACACCGGGCCGCTGGCCGCCGAAGGACTCACGGTGCGCGCCGAAGCCGGACGCGGCGTCGGCGAGGTCGACCTGTTCACGGATGCCACCGTGCAGCTCGACCAGGGCGACACGCTCATCGTCACGGCGGCCGACCCACGTGCGGGGCGGGCATTCCTGCTCGCCGTCGCCGGGCGTGTGGAGCCCAGCGCCGGCCGCCTGCGCGTCGCCGGGCACCTGCTGCCCGCACGCGGGCCCTGGGTGCGGGCGCACGTGGGCGTCGCGCTGCTCGACGGCGCCGCCGACCCGCTGCGCGAGCTGCGCCGCGCGCTCGCCGGCGGCACGACCCTCGTCGCGATCGACGGGATCGACGTGCTCACGGGCGCCGACCGCGACCAGGCCGCCGCACTCTTGCGCGATGCGACCGAGCGGGCGGGCGCCCGCGCCGCCGAGGGGGGCCGCACACCCCGGCATCCGCTCACGATCGTCGCCTCGGCCCGCCCCGAGGGTGCCGCCCTCGACATCCTCGCCGATGCCCACCGCACCAGCGTGACCGCACTGGCCCTGCAGACCCGCGCCTCCGACATCTCGACCCAGGTGATCTCATGACTCTCTCCCTCGAACGCGCACGCTCGCGCCGCCCCGTCACGTGGCTGACGCTGCTCGGCGTCCTGCTGCTGCCCGTCGTCATCGGCGGCCTCCTCATCGCCGCGTTGTACAACCCGGTCGAGCGTCTCGACGCGATGAACGCCGCCATCGTCAACAACGATGAGCCGGTGACCATCGGCGACCAGTACGTGCCGCTCGGGCGCCAGCTCACGGCGGGCCTGGTCGAAGGCTCGGACGACATCGCGAGCAACCTCACCTGGACGATCTCCAACGACGACGACGCCGCCGCGGGGCTCGCCGACGGCACGTATGACGCGGTCATCACGATCCCGGCGAACTTCTCCGCCGCGGCGACCTCGACGGCAGGGGCCTCCGACGGCTCGGGCGGCACCGCCGAGCAGGCGACGATCTCGGTGACCACCTCACCCGACAGCCGCATCGTCGACGACGCGATCACCTCGCAGGTCACGCAGGCCGCCGCCGGACTCATGGGCCAACAGCTGTCGACTGTCTACCTCGAGAACGTGTTCCTCGGGTTCACGACGCTCTCCGACCAGCTCGGCACGGCGGCCGACGGCGCGCACCAGCTCGCCGACGGCGCGGGCCAGGCATCCGACGGTGCCGTCTCGCTCGCCGACGGCGTGCAGCAGCTCTCCGACGGCGCGGGCTCGCTCTCGAGCGGTCTGGGCCAGCTCTCGTCGGGCACGGCCCAGTACACCGCCGGCGTGAGCGCGCTCGCCGACGGCCTGGGCCAGCTCGCGTCGGGCAGCTCACAGTACGCCGCGGGCGTGCAGGCGTACGCCGCCGGCGCGCACCGGTCAGCCGCAGGACTGTCCGAGCTCTCGCAGGGCGCGGACCAGCTGGTCGGCCCCAGTCAGCAGCTCGCGGCCGGACTGCAGCAGTTCGCCGACCAGGTGCAAGGCGTCAGCATTCCGCAGGAAGTCATCGACGCCGCGAACTCCGCCGCCGCGAACGGCGAGCAGCTGAAGCAGGATGCCGCGGACAGCGTCGCGCGCCTGCAGCAGCTCGCCGCCGACTGCACCACGAACGGCTACCCCGCCGAGTTCTGCACCGCGCTGACGCAGGCCGCCGACAGCGCGCAGGCCGCGCTGCCGCAGGTCGATGAGATCATCGGCAACTCGCAGCAGATCGCTGATGGCCTCACCCAGATCAACCAGCTGCCCGACTCGACAGCGCAACTCGCCGCCGGAGCGGCCGGCCTCTCGCAGGGCATCGCCGGCATCGCCGGCGGGCTCGATCAGGCCGCCGCCGGCGCGCAAGACCTCGCCGACGGCGCGGACGGCCTCGCCACCGGGGCCGCATCGCTGGCATCCGGAACCTCGCAGTCCGCGTCGGGCGCCGCACAGCTCGCCGCGGGCGGATCGACCCTGGCATCCGGAACGGCGCAGTCGGCGTCGGGAGCCGCGCAGCTCGCCGACGGCGCATCGAGCGCCGCCGACGGCGCGAGCTCGCTCGCGGACGGTGTGGGCGAACTCGCAGACGGCACCTCGTCGCTCGCCGACGGCCTGACGCAGGCGGCCGACGCCGTGCCGTCATACACCGAGCAGCAGGCGACCGATCTGGCATCCGTCGTCGTCGACCCGGTCAGCGCACAGGGCACGAACACGAACCTGTTCGGTGCGTCGGCGATTCCGCTGCTCGCGATGCTCGCGCTGTGGTTCGGCGGCCTGGCATCCTTCATCGCGCTGCAAGCCGTGCCGCGGCACGCGCTGAGCTCGCGCCGGCCGTCGGCGCTGCTCGCGCTGCGCTCGCTCGCGCCGGTCGCCGCCATCGGCGCCGCGCAGGGTCTGCTCGTCGCGATCGTCGTTCAGTTCGCGGCCGACTACGACGCCGGCGCCTGGTGGACCTTCGCGGGTCTCGCCGTCGTCGCGGGCGTGGCCTTCGCCGCCGTTAACCAGGCGCTCGTCGCGGTGTTCGGCGGCGCGGGCCGGTGGGTCTCGGCGCTGATCGGCGTGCTCGCCGTCGCGACGGGCGTCGTGTCGACGATCCCGGGGGTGCTCGCGTCGATCGCGTCGCTCATGCCGACGGCGCCCGCATACAACGCGATGCTCGCGGCGCTCACGCCCGCCGGAGGACTCGGCGCAGGCCTGGCCGGAATGATCATCTGGGCGGGCCTCGCCTTCGTCGCGACCGTCATCGCGGTGGGCCGCCGCCGCACCGCGAGCACGCGCGAGCTGCTCGCGGCATCCCCTGCCCTCGCGTGAGGTTGGTGTTGGCGCTCGCGTGAGGTTGGTGTCTGGTCGGCGGTTGGTGTGTGGTCGGTCGCGCCGTGCAGGTGGCGACAATCCAGGTGGCGCTGCGGACCAGCTCAGCGCCCGTGAGATGGTCGGGCGCGCCACCTGAAATCAGTGCCGGCAATCGGGGTGGCGCTGCGGACCAGCCCGGCGGGCGTGAGATGGTCCGGCGCGCCACCTCGATCTGGCTGAGCCTCAAATGGTTGGCGCAGATGGGCCCCTAGGCCCAGGCGAGGTAGGCATTCGCGCCATCCAAATGCGAGCCCGCTCAAATGGTTGGCGCAAATGGGCCCCTCAGCGCATGCGAGGTGCGCATTCGCGCCATCAAATCCACGAGGGATGCCCCACGCGAGCACCCCCACGGGGCGCGAGCCCCGCCTCAGCTCAGGCCGCTGTAGACGTGCAGGCCCTTGAAGAACATGTTGACGATCGTGAAGTTGAACATGACGGCCGCGAATCCCACGATCGACAGCCAGGCCGAGCGCGTGCCGCGCCAGCCGCGCGTCGCGCGCGCGTGGATGTAGCCCGCGTACAGCACCCAGATGACGAACGTCCAGACTTCCTTGGTGTCGAAGCCCCAGTAGCGGCCCCACGCGTCGTTGGCCCAGATGGATCCGGCGATGAGCGTGAACGTCCAGAAGATGAACCCGATGATCGCGAAGCGGTAGGCGAGCGACTCGAGGGCATCCGACGAGGGCAGTGTGCGCAGGAACCGCGGGCCGGTCTTGCCGGTCTTGCCGGCAGCGCCGGCAGCGCCGGCAGCGCCCGCACCGGCCACCGCGACCTCGTCACCGGTGGTGGATGCCTCATCGGCCGCCACCGCCAGACGCTCGCGCCGCGCCTGCAACAGCTGCGTCACCGACAGCGCGAACGCGAGCGCGAAGAGCGCCGTCGCGAGCGACGCGACGAAGACGTGGATGACCAGCCAGACGCTTTTCAGCGGGTCGGACAGCGGCACGACGATCGTGTAGAACCAGATCGCGGTCGCGCCGAGGAGCACCGTGACCAGGCCCGTGATGAACGTGCCGAGGAACCGCAGGTCGTACTTCAGCAGCACGAAGAGGTACACCGCGATGATGAGCATCGTGCCGGTGAGGGCGAACTCGTACATGTTCGACCACGGCACGCGCCCCGCCGCGATGCCGCGGGTGATGTCGGCGCCGACGTGGAAGAGGAAGCCCAGCACCGTCAGCGACGTGCCGATGCGCGCCCAGATGTACCGCGGGCGCGCGCCGGGGCGAGCCTCGACGGCGGCGAGCGCCGCGTCTTCCTGCGCGCGCACGCGCGAGATCGTCGAGCCGCCGGCGGCGACGAGTTCGCGCACGGGCGCGGCATCCTTCGCCTTGACGGCGAGGTCAGAGCGGCGCGCCAGGTCGACGGCGTAGGCCACGAAGGCGAGGGCGTAGATCGCGATCGCGGTCCACACCAGCAGGACCGAGACAGAGTCGAGCGAGAATTCGGCTTCGGGCATGCGTGCAAGTCTACGCGGCGCGTCGAGCGGATGCCCGGGTCAGCACGGCCGCCCAGGATGCCCGCGGGTCAGGCCTTCTCGCCGTCGAGGGCCGTCTCGAGACCGCGCTGCAGGTCGGCGACCGCGACGGCGATCGCCGGGTCCTCACCGCGCGCAAGACCCGCGTACTCGATGCGCACGCCGCCGTCTGCGGGCACCGCCTTGACCCATAGCCGGCGGCGCGGCACGAACAGCGCCGCGAGCAGACCCAACAGGGCGATGACGGCGAATGCGAGCACGAAGGGCGCGCCGACATCGCGGTGGATCGACAGCGAGACGTAGCGCTTGACGGTCTCGGCGCCACCGTTCGCGGTGTTGTCCTCGAACGTGATCGTGCCCATGTCATTCGGCAGGTCGACGGTCTGGCCGGGCTCGAGCTGCAGCGCCGCGACGTCGCTCGTGCTGCCGGCGAGCAGGGTCATCTCGGACGGATCGAGGGCGTAGACGTTGCGGGCCGTGCCGTCGTTGATGCCGAGGTCGCCCGCGTAGACCCAGAACGTCAGCAGGGGGCTCACGAGGGCCGGGTAGGCCGAGGTCAACGCTCCCGAGTGCAGCGTCATCGCGGTCGGGTAGAAGAATCCGACGAGCCCGAGCTGGTCGCTCAGGCCGTCGGTGATCTTCACGACGCCCTGCGAAGTCATGTTGGCATCCTGCGGCAGGAACTCGACGTCCTCACGGAAGACGACGTCGCCGTCGGGGTTTCGCACCGTGATCGTCGGGGCGTAGCCGTTGCCCATCAGGTAGATGCGGTCGCCGGCCATGTCGAGCGGGTGGTTGACGCGGACGGACTGCTCCTTGGCATCCTGCCCCGGCTCGCGCGTCGTGAGGTTCGCCGAGAAGTCGCCCGCCATGCCCTGGCCCGACTCGCCGACCGGCACATAGCTGACGTCGAAGCTGTCGAGCGTCAGCGAATACGGGGGCAGCGCCTCGGAATCGACGAAGCGGCCCGGGTTGAACGACGTGTAGCCGAGGCCGAGCGAGTTGACGAAGCTGTCGCCCTCGACGATGACGGTCTGCCCCGTGTAGGTGAGTCCGCCGCCGACGCCGACCGAGATCAGCACGCCGACGAGCGCCGCGTGGAAGACGAGGTTGCCGGTCTCGCGGGCATACCCGCGTTCGGCCGAGACCGACGCGACCGCGGGGCGGCCGCCCACCGCGGCGGTGTCGTACCGCTCGACGCGATACCCGGCCTTGCGCAACTGCGCCTGGGCGACATCGACGATGTGGGCGGCGGATGCCCCGGCATCCGTCCCCTCGGCCACCGGCCGCAGCGTCTCGGCGTGGTCATCGAGCCGCGACAGGCGCGCGGGCGTGCGCGGCGGGCGCGCCTTGAGCGCCTTGAAGTGGTGCTTCGTGCGGGGCAGGACGCACCCGATGAGCGAGATGAACAGCAGGATGTAGATCGCCGAGAACCACGCCGACGAGTACACGTCGAACAGCTGCATGCCGTTGAGGACGGGGTACAGATCGGGGTTCTTCGTCTGGAAGTCGATCACGCCGTTGGGGTCGGCCGTGCGCTGCGGGAAGATCGAGCCCGGAATCGCGGCGATCGCGAGCAGCAGCAAGAGGACCAGCGCCGTGCGCATGCTCGTCAGCTGGCGCCAGCCCCAGCGCAGCCATCCGACGAAGCCCAGCTGTGGCTGCGTGATCTCGCGCGTGCCGTCGGCGTGGTCGGAGGGACGCAGCGGGTCGGTGCCGGGCCCCTCGACAAGCTCGGGGGCCAGGGCGGGGTCAGAGGGGGAGTTCGACACTGCCGATCACCCCCGTCAGCTGTGACATGACGGCCGTCCACACGCCCGTGACCATGAGGATGCCCAGGACGACCAGCAGCACGCCGCCGATGATGTTCACGGTGCGGATATGCCGCCGCAGGAATGCGACCGAGCGCGTCGCCCAGCCGAAGCCGACGGCGAGCAGCAGGAACGGGATGCCGAGGCCGAGCGAGTACGCGACGGCGAGCAGCACGGCGCGGCCGGGGTCGGCCTGCGTCAGCGAGATCGAGAGGATCGCGGTGTAGGTCGGGCCGATGCACGGCGCCCAGCCGATGCCCATCGCGATGCCGAGCAGAGGTGCGCCGATCAGGCCCAGTCCGCTGCGGACCTCGGGCTTCATCGTGCGCTGCGCGAACCCGAAGACGCCGAGGAAGACGAGTCCCATCGCGATGACGACGACGCCGAGGATCCGCGTGATGAGGTCCTGGTACTGGATGAAGAAGCGACCGAGGGTGCCTGCGAGCACACCCATCGCGACGAAGACGAGCGTGAACCCCGCGATGAACAGCAGGACGCCGCCGACGAGCCGACCGCGCGGTGCCCGCGCCTGCGTAGCCGCGCGAGAGCCGCCGACCGACCCGCCGAGGAACCCGAGATAGCCGGGCACGAGCGGCAGCACGCACGGCGAGAGGAACGACACGAGCCCGGCGACCAGGGCGATGGGGATCGCGAGCCACAGCGCTCCGTCGAAGACGATCGACCCCGCGTTCACGAGGCCCCGCTCACGAGTTCTCCGCGATCACGTCGTTCACGATCGTCTTCAGGATCGAGGCGCTCTCGACCTGCCCGATGAATCGCGCCGCGACGCGGCCCTGCGCGTCGAGGACGAGCGTGATCGGCACGGACTGCAGCGGCGTCCACGAGGCGAACGCGAGCTTCAGGTCGGCGTCTTCGCGTGCGAGCAGCGATGGGTAGGTGATGCCGTAGGTCTCCTCGAACGCGGTGGCCTGCTCGGGGCCGTCATAGATGTTGACCCCGAGGAAGTGCGCGCCGGTCGCCTGGAAGGTCTCTTCCAGCATGGATGCCTCGGCCCGGCACGGGCCGCACCCGGCGTACCAGAAGTTCAGCACCAGCACGTCGCCCGCGTAGTCGGCGCCCGTCACCGTGGAGCCGTCGACGGCCGTGCCGGTGAACTCCACGGCATCCCCGCGCTCGTCGACCGGGATCTCCTGCACCCGACCGTCGCCCGAGATGAACCCGGTGTCGCCGCCCTGCTGGTACTGGCTCACGAGGTCGTCGTTCGCGCTCGTGCACGCCGCGAGCGTCAGCGCCAGTGCGACCGCGCCGATCGCCGCGATGAATTTCCGCATCACACCGCCCCCACATCCACGGCGCCCGCCGTCGTCGCCGGCTCGGCGTAGGCGACCTCGCGCCACACGCCGCCGGTCCGCTCGAAGCTCGTGACGCTCGACAGCGCGCACCGACGCTTGCGCGGATCGTGCTTCAGCTGCTCGCCCGCGACGGCGAGGTGCGTGATCCAGATCGGCAGCTGGTGCGAGACGATGATGATGTCTCCCCCGTCGGCTTCGTTCCAGGCCTCCGTCATCGCGGCATCCATGCGCGCGACGACTTCGAGATACGGCTCGCCCCAACTGGGGATCGACGGCCGCACGAGGTGGCGCCAGTTGGCGGGGTTGAGCACGGCGCGCTTCATGCGCTTGCCTTCGAAGACGTTGGTCGGTTCGATGACGCGCTCATCGATGACAGCCTCGAGGCCGAGCAGCTCGGTGAACGGTGCGGCCGACTCACGCGTGCGCTGCAGCGGCGAGGCGTACAGCGCGGTGACCGGGCGCCCCAGGCCCTGGACGTACTGCGCGGCAGCACGTGCCATCTGCTGTCCGTCCGCGCTCAGCGCGAAGTTCGGCAGCCGCCCGTACAGCACGCGCTGGGGGTTGTCGACCTCCCCATGACGCACGAGGTGGAGGCGATCAGCGGGCACCCGCCAAGTCTACGTGGCCGTGGTCTGTGGCTGGGCTGAGAGCGCAGCCGTCCGCTTAAGTAGACTGTTCCCTCGTGAGTGAACGCACCCTTGTCAGCCAGCTGCAGTCCCGCGAAGACGGACCCGTCCAGGTGTCCGGATGGGTCGAGACCGTCCGCGATCAGAAGAAGGTGCAGTTCGTCATCCTGCGCGATGAGACCGGCGCCGTCCAGCTGGTCAACCCCGCGACCCGGCCCGACCCGGAGAACGCCGACGGGCAGGATGCCGACGCGCTCGCCCTGACCGCGCTCATCTCCGAGCTGTCCACCGGCACCTTCCTGACGGTGACCGGCGAGCTCAAGCACGACGAGCGCGTCAAGCTCGGCGGCGTCGAGATCAAGATCGGTGCGCTCGACATCGCGGCATCCGCTCTGCCGGAGACCCCCATCGCCGCCGACAGCGGCCTCGACAAGCGCATGGACTGGCGCTTCATCGACCTGCGCCAGCGCCGCAACGCGCTCATCTTCCGCATCTCGACGACGCTCGAGCACGCGATGCGCAGCTACTGGGTCGAGCACGACTACGTCGAGCTGCACACCCCGAAGCTCATGTCGACGCCCGCCGAGGGCAACGCGGAGCTGTTCGAGATGGAGTACTTCGGCGAGCAGACCGCCTACCTCGCGCAGAGCCCGCAGCACTACAAGCAGATGGCGCAGGCCGCCGGCTTCGGCAAGATCTTCGAGATCGGCGACGTGTTCCGCGCCGACCCGAGCTTCACGAGCCGCCACGCGACCGAGTTCACCTCGGTCGACGCCGAGATCAGCTGGATCGACTCCTACGAGGATGTCGCCCAGATGCAGGAGGAGCTGCTCGCGACAGCGTTCACCGCCGTCGCAGAGAAGCACGGCGCCGAGATCAAGGAACTGTTCGACATCGACGTCGTCGTGCCGACGGTGCCGTTCCCGCGCATCCCGCTGGCCGAAGCCCGCGAGATCGTGAAGGCCCGCGGCTACGAGATCCCTCGCACCGACGGCGACCTCGACCCCGAGGGCGAGCGTCAGATCTCCGCGCACGTGCTCGAGACCTACGGACACCAGTTCGTCTTCGTCACCGACTACCACCCCGAGATCCGGCCGTTCTACCACATGCGCAACGCCGAGACGGGGCTCACCAACAGTTACGACCTGCTGTTCCGCGGAACCGAGATCACGACGGGCGCGCAGCGCGAGCACCGCATCGACGTGCTCGAGGCGCAGGCGCTCGAGAAGGGGCTGTCGCTCGAGGGTCTCGCGCACTACCTCGACTTCTTCCGCTACGGCGTGCCGCCGCACGGCGGGTTCGGCATGGGCCTTGCCCGCGTGCTGATGCTGATGCTCGGGCAGGACTCGATCCGCGAGGTCACGTTCCTGTTCCGCGGCCCGACGCGCCTGGCCCCGTAAGGGCGGATCGACTCTTCCCCACCGCAACCCGGCGCGCTAGCGTGAGCGTCGGATGTGCGACGGCGCCGTCCCCGATGAGAGGTGGATCATGGCTGGGAAGTTCGAACTGTGGACCGACAAGGGTGGCGACTGGCGCTTCAACCTGAAGGCGGCCAACGGACAGGTGATCGCGACGAGCCAGGGGTACTCCTCCAAGGCGAGCGCCCTGAACGGCATCGAATCGGTGCGCACGAACGCGCCCGACGCCGAACTCGTCGAGGTCGAGAAGTAACACACGGCGTTCTCGCGAAGGGTCCGCTCCGGCGGACCCTTCGTCGTCTTTCCCTCTCCTTTGCCGATCGTTCATCTGCGGCGCACGAACGGTCCATCCTCCGCCCGTAACGTCCTCTCGTCCCCGTTGCACGACCGCTCCCGCGTGCGTGCACCACCCGAGAGGAATACCCGTATGTCCCGTCTCGCGCTGCGCCGGATCGCTCCGGCCGTCGCTCTGCTCACCGCCTCGGCCATCGCCCTGGCCGCCTGCTCGTCGTCGTCGGATGCCTCCGACGGAGCCTCCGACTCCGCATCGGACGCCGCCACCGCCACGAGCGTCGCCGACTTCGGCACCTTCGCCGACCTCGAGACCGCCGCCAAGGCCGAGGGCAAGCTCAACGTCATCGCGCTGCCGCGCGACTGGGCCAACTATGGTGCGATCATCGACCTGTTCAAGGAGACCTACCCCGAGATCGAGGTGACCGAGCAGTCGCCCGACGTCTCCAGCGCCGAGGAGATCCAGGCCGCTGAGACCAACGCGGGCCTCGACACCGCTCCCGACGTCTTCGACGTGGGCCTGACCGTCGCACTGCAGTCGACCGACCAGTTCGCCGCCTACAAGGTGCAGACCTTCGACGAGATCCCGGATGCCCTCAAGGAGCCCACCGGCCTGTTCGTCGGCGACTACGG
>NZ_MKTQ01000020.1:51840-56135 GCF_001898315.1 Microbacterium sp. 70-16
CTTCCCCGAGCCCGCCGAGATCACCGACCTGCTCGGTGAGGACTACAAGGGCTCGGTCGCGATCAACGGCGACCCGACGCAGGCCGGCGCCGCCTTCGCGGCCGTGGGTCTGGCCACCGTCCAGAACGGCGGCACGCTCGACGACTTCCAGCCCGGCATCGACTTCTTCAGCGACCTGCAGAAGGCGGGCAACCTGCTGAAGGTCGACGTGACCACCGGCACGATCGCCTCGGGCGAGACCCCCGTCGTCTTCGACTGGGACTACCTGAACGCGACCCACTCCGAGACCAACTCGGCGTGGAAGGTCAAGGTCTTCGACGGCACCGGCTACGCGGGCTACTACAACCAGGCGATCAACAAGGATGCCCCGCACCCCGCCGCCGCGCGCCTGTGGCAGGAGTTCCTCTACAGCGACGAGGTGCAGAACCTGTGGCTGGCCGGCGGTGCTCGCCCCGTCCGTATGGAAGCCATGACCGAGGCCGGCACGATCGACGCCGACCTCGCCGCAGCCCTGCCCGCAGCGCCCGCTGACACCGTGGTGCCGACCGAGGCGCAGAGCGCGGCCGCCGGCACGCTGCTCGGCCAGGAGTGGGCAGCGGCGGTTCAGTGACCGCTGCCACCGGCACGAACGGCGCGGGGTCGGAGCTGCACGCTCCGGCCCCGCGCCGCCGCGCGTCCACGGCGTGGCTGGGCCTGGCCCCCTTCGCCGTCTACCTGGCGCTGTTCCTCGTCCTGCCGACGGTGCTCGCCATCGGCACCGGCTTCTTCGACAAGGCCGGCGCGTTCACCTGGAACAACCTGACCGCGCTCGTCGATCCGGTCATCCTCAACACGTTCTGGAACACGACCTGGCTGTCGCTGCTGACGGCCGCCGTCGGCGCCGTCATCGGCGCGATCGTCTGCTACACCGCGATGGGGCTTCCGGCGACGGGCGTCGTGCGCACGACACTGGATGCCGCGACGGGCGTGCTCGCCCAGTTCGGCGGCGTCATGCTCGCGTTCGTCTTCATCGCCACGATCGGCGTGCAGGGCGTCGTGACCGTGCTGCTGCGCGACTCCTTCGGCATCGACCTGCAGCCGGGCACGTGGCTGTACTCCGTGCCGGGCCTGATCCTGCCCTACATCTACTTCCAGGTGCCGCTCATGGTGATCACCTTCCTCCCGGCGCTGTCGGCGCTGAAGTCGCAGTGGGCCGAAGCCAACCTCACGCTCGGCGGCACGCGCACCAGCTTCTGGCTGCGCATCGGCTTCCCCGTGCTCGCGCCCTCGTTCCTCGCGAGCTTCCTGCTGCTGTTCGCCAACGCCTTCTCGTCGTACGCGACCGCCGCCGCGCTCGCCAGCCAGGGCTCGCAGATCGTGCCGCTGCAGATCCGTGCGGCGCTCACGAGCGAGACGGTCCTCGGCCGTGAGAACCTCGCCGGCGCGCTCGCGCTCGGCATGATCGTCGTCGTCGGAGTCGTCATGGCCCTCTACGCCCTCATCCAGCGGCGCGCGGCGCGGTGGCAGTCGTGAACGGCATCGCCCCCTCGCGGCTGACCCGCGTGCTCATCGCCGTCATCGTCGGCGTGCTGTTCGCGATCCCCCTCCTCTCGACCATCGTGTTCACGCTGCGCGACGGCGACGGTTACTCGCTCGCGAACTGGGCGCGCGTGTTCGATCCGACCAACACACAGGTGCTCACGCCGATCTGGACGGGCCTGGGCAACTCGCTCATCCTCGCCGTCGTGACGGTCGCGATCGTGCTGCTCCTGCTGCTGCCGACGATGATCCTCATTGAGCTGCGCTTCCCGCGCCTGGGTCGGGTGTTCGAGTTCGCCGTCCTGCTGCCGATCTCGATCCCCGCGATCGTGCTCGTCGTGGGCCTGGCCCCGATCTACCTGCAGATCGGACGCACGCTCGGCACCGGCACGTGGACCCTCGCCTTCGCATACGGCATCACGGTGCTCCCGTTCGCCTACCGGTCGATCAAGGCGTCGATGGATGCCGTCGATCTGAGCACCCTCGCCGAGGCCGCGCGCTCGCTCGGTGCCGGCTGGCTCGCCGTCGTGACGCGCGCGCTCGTACCCAATCTGCGGCAGGGCCTGCTCGCGGCATCCCTCATCTCTGTCGCGGTCGTGCTCGGCGAGTACACGATCGCGTCGCTGCTGAACCGGCAGGTGCTGCAGACCGCCCTTGTCGTCGCGAACAAGATCGACCCGTACGCGTCGGCGATCTTCACGCTGCTGTCCCTCCTGTTCGTCTTCATCCTCTTGCTCCTCATCGGTCGCGCCGCCCGTTCGCGCGATGGAAAGGCTTCGTCATGACCAGCGCCGACTCCCCCGCGCGCCCACTGCCGCGCACGTCCGAGAACCAGCTGCTGCACGAAGCCGGCGCGGGCACCTCGGTGTCCCTGAACGGCATCGTCAAGGAGTTCGGGACGACGCGCGTGCTGCACGGCGTCGACCTCGACATCGCTCCGGGCGAGTTCGTGTCGCTGCTGGGACCGTCCGGCTGCGGCAAGACGACGCTCCTGCGCATCCTGTCGGGCCTCGAGGGTGCGACCGCGGGCAGCGTCTCGTTCGACGGCAACGACGTCTCGCGCGTTCCGACGAACAAGCGCGACATCGGCATGGTGTTCCAGTCGTACTCGCTGTTCCCGCACCTGCGGGTCGTCGACAACACCGCGTTCGGCCTGCGCCGCCGAGGCGTCGCAGCGCGCGCCGCGGCATCCCGCGCGTCAGACGCGCTCGCGCTCGTCGGTCTCGACCACCTCGCCGACCGATTCCCGCACCAGCTCTCGGGAGGTCAGCAGCAGCGCGTCGCGCTCGCTCGCGCCCTCGTCACCGAGCCGCGTGTGCTACTGCTGGACGAGCCGCTGTCGGCACTGGATGCCAAGGTGCGCGTGCAGCTGCGCGACGAGATCCGCCGCATCCAGCTGCGCCTGGGCATCACGACGGTGTTCGTCACCCACGATCAGGAAGAGGCGCTCGCCGTCTCCGACCGCATCGCAGTCATGAACGCGGGCCGCATCGAGCAGATCGGCACGCCCGACGAGCTCTACGCGCGCCCCGCGTCGCCCGAAGTCGCCGCGTTCGTAGGCCTGTCCAGCGTCGTCGCAGGCACGACCGACGGGCTGAACGTGCAGGTGTGGGGTCAGTCGCTGCCGCTGCTGCGTGAGGTCGACACCGGCGCCGTCGAGGTGTTCGTGCGCCCCGAGAACGTGCGGCTCGTCGCGCCGGATGCCCCGGGAATCGACGCCACCGTGCTCGAGTCGACGTTCCTCGGCAGCTTCCGCCGTACGCTCGTGCGCACCTCCGACGGCACGCTCGTCACGGTGCAGCACTCGGTCGCCGACCAGGTCGGCTACGACGACCGTGTGCGGATCTCGATCGACCCCGTGCCCGTGCTCGCGCGGGTGGGCGAAGTCGCGAAATAAAGGGCAAGCTCGCGGCTCAGAGGGCAAGCTCGCGGGAGCGAGGGCAAGCTCGCGGGAGCGAGGGCAAGCTCGCGGGAGCGAGGGCAAGCTCGCGGGAGCGAGGGCAAGCTCGCGGGGTCAGATCTCGAAGTCGACGGCGACGCGCTCGGCGACGACCGAGCGCACGTAACCGACGACCGCCTGGTGGGCGGGGTGGGTCTGGTAGGCATCCAGGCCCGCCGCGTCGGCGAAGTCGGCGACCAGGGCGACATCCCAGTTGCCGCCACCGATGATGTCGGGCCCGATCGAGATCTGCAGCAGCGACGGCACGACGCCGTCCAGAGCGCGCAGTTCGTCCGCGACCTTGCGCGCCTGCTCGGCGCGTTCGGCGGGATCGGTCGTGGCGAGCTTCCAGGCGACGACGTGACGGATCATGCGGATTCCTTCCCCGCGGCATCGAGCGCAGACCGCAACCGGCCCGCATCGAGCCGCCAATGAGCGTGCAGCCGGCCGTCGATGAGCACGACCGGGATCTTCTCCCACCACTGCGCGTGCAGCGCCGGATCGTCGAGGATCGAGAGCTCCTCGACGTCGACGGTCTCGTCCCGCCCATCGGGCAGATCGGCGACGACCACGTCGACGATCTCGCGCGCCACGTCGCACAGATGGCAGTCCGGCTTGGAGATGATCGTCACGGTCGTCACCCGACCCATCCTGCCACCGTCGTCGCGCCGGAAAACACGAAGCGCCCGTCCACGATGGACAGGCGCTCGGTGTCGTCTTGCAGTGTGCCGCGACGTTTACTTCTTGTTGCGGCGCTGGTGGCGAGTCTTGCGAAGCAGCTTGCGGTGCTTCTTCTTCGCCATGCGCTTGCGGCGCTTCTTGATGACAGAACCCACGG
>NZ_MKTQ01000021.1 GCF_001898315.1 Microbacterium sp. 70-16
GACGGGCACCCACACCTCGAGGGTGCGTTCGCCGGTGGCGAACTGGGCGTACACGAACCACAGCCCCGGTGACGGCAGTGCCAGTTCCCCGGTGAAGGTGCCGGGAGGCGGGGTGCCGGGTTGTGCGCGCAGCGGCGCGGTGAGGTCCTCTCCGGCGCGGCGGGCGACCAGCCGGGTCGGGGTGAGGCCGGTGTCGTCGGTGAGGCGGATGCCGGTGATGGTGACGGTCAGCTGCCCGGTGCCGTCGCCGGTGACGGTCATCTGCGCGGTGCCGTAGGCGGTGCCCTGGCCGGGGTCGTGCGCCTGCGCGGGTGGGGGCGGGGCGAGGGCGACCAGCAGAAGGGTGAGGGCCGCGGCCGCGGCCCCGGATCGGAGGCGAGTCCCCGGCCGCACGGTGAGGGCGATCATGCTGACGATGATCACCGTGGTGGTGCCGACGGCGGACCAGGCGACGGGGGTGGGTGGGACGCTGCTGATCCCGGTCCCGTGTCTGTGACAGCTTGGGTGGGGACCGGGGTGACGGTCTGACCTGGACCCACCTCGCTGATCGTCGGTGTGTTGTGACGGTCTGATTCGGGACCACCTGGACGGTTGTGCCGTGCCCGCTGGGGGTGCGGAGAGGCCGGTGGTCGGGAATGAGGAACAGGGTGGGGTTGTTCGCGGATATCCGTCGTGATGCTCGGGTGGAGGAGCTCGGCATCCGGGCACTGGCTCGGAAGTATCACGTCGGCCGCGGGACGGTGCGACAGGCGTTGGCGTCCGCGGTGCCACCGGAACGGAAGGTGCCGGTGCGTGCAGCGCCGAAGCTGGACCCGTTCAAGCACGCGATCGACGAGATGCTGCGGGTCGATCTGGACGCACCTCGCAAGCAGCGGCATACCGCGACCCGGATTCATCACCGTCTCCTCGATGAGCATGGCGCAGACGTGTCATACGGGTCGGTGCGGGACTACGTCCGGGCGCGGCGTCCGCAGATCGAGATCGACGCCGGCAGACGTCCGGTGCAGGCGTTCGTGCCGCAGGCGCACGCTCCGGGCGCGGAGGCGGAGGTCGACTTCGGTGAGGTCTGGGTGATCCTGGCCGGGGTGAAGACGAAGTGTCACATGTTCACGTTCCGTCTCTCCAACTCAGGCCGCGCAGTGCATCGGGTGTACTCGACGCAGTCGCAGGAGGCGTTCCTCGAGGGTCATATCGCCGCGTTCGAAGAGCTCGGTGGGGTGCCGAGGTTGCAGATCAAGTACGACAACCTCACCGCCGCGGTCAAGCGTGTGCTGATCGGCGAGGGCCGTGGCCGGGTGGAGAACGACCGGTGGGTGCTGTTTCGCTCCCACTACGGCTTCGATGCGTTCTACTGCATCCCCGGTATCGGCGGCGCGCACGAGAAGGGCGGCGTCGAAGGAGACGTTGGCCGGTTTCGACGCACCTGGCTGTCGCCGATGCCGGTCACCGACTCCCTCGACGAGCTCAACGAGCGACTCCGCCGCTGGGACGCCAGAGACGAACAACGCCGAATCGCCGGGAAGACCACCACCGTCGTTCACGACTTCGCGACTGACCGGGCCGCGCTGGCGCCGTTGCCGGCGGACCGGTTCGACCCTGGCCTGGTGCTGCATCCGCGGGTGGATCGGTCGAGCATGATCACCGTGCGGATGGCCCGCTACTCTGTTCCCGCCCGGTTGATCGGCCGGCAGGTGCGTGTCTCGCTGCGCGCGTCCGAGCTCGTCGTGTTCGACGGCCGCGCTCTGGTCGCCCGGCATGAACGAGTCGTCGCCCGCGGCGGTGAGTCGATCCAGCTCGATCACTACCTCGAAGTCCTCCGCCACAAGCCTGGCGCGCTCAAGGGATCAACCGCGCTTGCGGCCGCCAGAGACGCCGGCGAGTTCACCGCCGCCCACGAAGCGTTCTGGGCCGATTCCCGGAAGGTCAATGGCGACAGCGCGGGCACCCGGGAGCTGATCGGCGTGCTGCTCCTGCACCGCACCATGACCTCCTCGGATGTCACCGCAGGGATCCGTGCCGCACTCACCGTCGGCGCCGTCACCGCCGACGTCGTCGCCGTCGAAGCCCGCCTGGCAGCCAACTCGGCTGGCTCCGGATCAGACCGTCATCCTGTTGCCGAAGACCGCGGGGATGAGCGACGGGTTGTCAGCCTCACGCAGCGTCGGCTGCGGGACCCGGAGGCGGTGATCGCCGGGCTACCTCCCGACCACAGGCCTCTGCCGGATCTAGATCGATACGACGAACTCCTGCACCGCCGGACGATACCGGCTCAGCAATCTGAAGGGATGAACGCATGAGCCCCACCGTGACCAGTATCACCACCACGTTACGCCGGCAACGCGGCATGACTCCCGAGGCGGCGGCCGCTGCCGTCGATCAAGCCTGCCGCCGGCTCCGACTCCCCACCATTCGGGCGGTTCTTGAGGAAGCCACTCGGGCCGCGGAGCAGGAGCAGCTCACCTACCAGGGGTTCCTCGCGGAGCTGCTGCTCGCCGAATGCGACGACCGGGATCGACGGTCCACGATCCGCCGCGTCGCCGGCGCCGGATTCCCACGCCAGAAATGGTTGGGCAACTTCGACTACGACCAGAACCCGAACGTGAACCCCGCCACCATCCACACCCTCGCCACCGGCGACTGGATCCGCCGCGGCGACCCGCTCTGCCTGATCGGCGACTCCGGCACCGGCAAAAGCCACCTCCTCATCGGGCTCGGCACCGCCGCAGCGGAGAACGGGTTCCGGGTGAAGTTCACCCTCGCCACCAAACTCGTCAACGAGCTCGTCGAAGCCGCCGACGAGAAACAGCTCGCCCGCACCATCGCCCGATACGGTCGCGTCGACCTGCTCTGCATCGACGAACTCGGCTACATGGAACTGGACCGCCGCGGCGCCGAGCTGCTGTTCCAGGTCCTCACCGAACGGGAGGAGAAGGCCTCCGTCGCGATCGCATCGAACGAGTCGTTCTCCGGATGGACCAAGACCTTCACCGACCCACGGCTCTGCGCCGCGATCGTCGACCGCCTCACCTTCCACGGCACCATCATCGAAACCGGCTCCACCAGCTACCGACTCGGCCACACCCGATCGCAGCCATCAACCTGACTAACTGACGTCTCGGCGTTCGACTGCCGCTCTACCGGCCGAGGCCAAGGGGATGAGTGCCCGAAACGGTTCCGTCGATAGCGAGTCGTCCGGATTCGAACCGTCACCCAGCCAGTCCTCGGTCAGGTTGACAATGCCATTCACTTGGTTCAGCGCGCCAGCCTCCCCTGAGGGCCGGCGGGGCCCCCAGGGAAGACTGGCATCGTGGTCGCGGGCCAAGCTGTCTACTTTGGCCGAGCGGGCTTGATGATCCGGTAGATCGCAACCGCGACGATGACTCCGAGAACGACAATCAGAGCCCACCGTGTTGGGTCCGTTGAAATGCTCGATACTGTGCAGCCGGTGGCGCCTGTTGAACAGGAACCGGTCGAAGTCACCGCCGTGATGAGAATGCCGACCAGACCAAGCGCGGCGACCACGACCCAGATTGCTCTCACGACTTCTCTCCGCAGTTGAGTGAGCTCTACGCCTACTGTGCTGCGCGCAGCGCGTCATCAACCTCGATTACTGACGGAAGCTGCTCTCCCGGTTCGGCGTCAACCTGAAGGAACTCCGAGGTGACCTCAGTTCCACGGGCGCTTGCTCCGGCGCTCGCGTACACCCCCGCGTTCGCACCAGTCACATAGAACTGGGAGTCAAGAGGCGCTGCCAGACCGGACGGCGTCAAGTACAGCAGGTACTTGCTTTCAGTCGACAACACCGGCGTCGGGGCAGCCTGCTCACCGCCACCGAGCTGACGGACCTGGATGGTGTCGCCGGCCTGGTGCGTCCCGTCCGATTTCACCACTTCATCGATCTGGACGGTAGAGATCGTGAACTCGGTGAGTTCGTCAATGTCACGCGCGACGGTCTGGTCGACGACGGAGCCGACCACCACAACAGCGCTGGCGTCGGAGAGCTCGTCCAGCGACGCGTAGTGCTGCACGCGGGACATGCTGGCGCCATCCTGGTTGGACGAGGGCGACGTACACGCACTAAGTAGCCCCGGGGCGAGGGCAAGGACAGTGATCAGGGCCAAGA
The DNA here is from genome assembly GCF_001898315.1 of Microbacterium sp. 70-16. Classification (GTDB taxonomy): domain Bacteria; phylum Actinomycetota; class Actinomycetes; order Actinomycetales; family Microbacteriaceae; genus Microbacterium. The sequence continues at coordinate 4,124 of NZ_MKTQ01000021.1, forward strand.
GTCTTGCGGATCGCATCATTCACTCGATTCAGTAGAGGGCGTTGATGCCGTTGATTTCGTCGGACGTCAGGTTCCGCACGCCTGCGTTGTACGCAGAAGAGGTGGGCGTGTACATCACACGAGCCACGGTCGTAACGTGATCGAGCCCGAGCCCGTGGCCGATCTCGTGGAGCCAGATAACTCGGATCCGTCCCTCGTTGGATGCCAGATTCGCGTTGTAGTAGTCATTGACGCGCGCCAATGAGGAGGACGTTACGCCGAACGCGCAGTTCCAGTTGTTGTAACCCGCCCAACCCGTCGCACCGTAGTTGTTGTTAGCCGCAGTGAAAGATGGGCCGGAGGTGGTGACGCCTGTGAGGTTCGTGTCGGTACCGAGCGTGTAGTTGTTCAAAGCGGAGTAGAGCGCCGTTCGCATAGTGCCGTTCGTGCTCGACAGATTTATGTTCAGGTTTCCTGTGCTCCACTTGCAGCCCGTCGTCGTGTAAGCACTTGCGGCAGTCGGCACGGAGAGCAATCCGACAGCGAGAAGGCTCGCTGCCACCACGGAAATCATCCTTCTCGAACGTTCTCTAATCGTCTTTGACACGTGAGCTCCTTCGCTCGCGATCGCAAGTGCCAGTTGCACTGTGCTCACCGAGAGCGTCCCACAGCGCGCACTCGCATCACAAGTTAGCCGTTTGGGGGACAGCGCGTACTCTTCCCGATACCCCAGCTGCTCCGCTCGCTGGTCTCGCATCAGACCGTCCTGCTGGGTCCGACTCAGCTTGACAAGGCCAGTCCCGGAGGCCAGCAGTTGCAGGGTGGTCACGGCGAGGGCGGCCACCGGCCACCGCCACCGGGGGACGGGCAGGGCCAGCAGGAAGAGCCCGGCCACGGCGACCGGCAGGTCGGGGGCGAGCCACCCCGCGCTGGTGAGCAGCACCCACAGCACCACCCGGAACACCAGGTACCCGGCGACGACGAGGACGATGCGGGTGCGGCCGGGGACCAGGGCGGTGATCACCCATGCCGCGCCGAGCGTGGTCGCCAGCAGCAGCGGCAGGTACAGGGTCTCGGTGAACTGGGGCACGTCGGTGTCGTATTCCATCACGATGATCAGTGCCGCCCCCAGCACGCCTGCGGCCAGGGCGATCCGCGGCGGAGCGGGCACGAGCCGGTCGGTGCCGGTGAGCAGGCCGATCAGCACGCACAGGGTGCCGATCACCGATAGCAGGTGCGGGGGCGACCAGAGCACCGCGTCACGCCCGAACGCGGTGTGCCAGAACGCGTCGGCGGGCGCGGCCGCCGCGGTCGCGACCGCCGCGGCGACCGCGAGGGCGAACCCGGGAGTGCGGAACACGGCGGCCACGGAGCGGGTGGCGGCCAGCCGCCGCCACCCCCACCCGGCGATCACGACCCCGACGGTGAGGATCGACGCATACAGCAGCAGGTGCGGGGGGATGAAGGTGCTGTCCCGGCCGAGGGTGGTGTGCCAGGAGTCGTCCCAGTACGCCGACCCGACCCCGGCGGCCGCGGCGGCGGCAGCGACCCAGACGCCCCCGGCCCCCAGCGCCGGGGAACCGCGGGCCGGGTCCGGCTCGGACGGGATGGAGGCGCGGTCACGGGTGCCGTGGGGTCGCATGGTCTGTCCTTTCTCTGATGCGGAGGGAGCCGGTCACTGCGGTCGGCACTGCCGGGCGGCGCGCTTGCCCGGGGTGCCCGTGCTCGCGGTCAGTGGTTTAGAGGGGGAGCACGGTGGCTCCGATGAGGTTCTGGATGCTGGAGATGAGGAGTGTCCAGGCTCCGCTGATCATCGCGATGCCGGTGGCGATCATGAGGATCCCGCCGGTGATGTTGATGGTGCGGATGTGGCGGCGCAGGAACGCGATGCTTCCGGTGGCCCAGTTCAGGCCGGCCGCAGCGGTGATGAAGGGCAGCCCCAGACCGAGGCAGTAGGTGACGGCGAGGAGGGCGCCGCGGGCGGGGTTGCCGGTGGTGAGGCTGAGGGCGGAGATCGCGGCGAGGGTGGGGCCCAGGCACGGGGT
>NZ_MKTQ01000022.1 GCF_001898315.1 Microbacterium sp. 70-16
TGCAAGTCGAGGTCTTCCGGCAGATGGGCAGTGTGAGAACTTCCATCCTGGAAGACCTCGACGTCTATCCGCGAACCAGCCGCCGACCCTCGACTACACCCTCAACTGCGAAGAGCCACGAATGTGCCGCGCGGCGCGGCGGACCGCGCGGCCGCGATGCGATCCGTCGCGACGTCGATGTCGAAGAGCCGGCCGTCGGCGGCGTCCTCGATGTTGGCCCCGACGACTCCGATCGCGACGGCGCGGGCGACCGTCTCGGCGACGTCCTCAGGCTGGTCGCCGTAGCCGGCCTCGAGGTCGGCGGTCACCGGCACATCGACCGCCGCGACGATCGCCGCGACATGAGCGAGCATCTCGTCGCGGTCGATGAGGCCGCCGTCGCGGACGCCCGCCGCCCACGCAATGCCCGCACTGGTCGTCGCGATCGCGGGGAACCCGATCGACGCGAGGATGCGCGCGCCACCGGCATCCCACACGTTCGGCAGAACGAACCCGCGCTCGTGCAGCGCGAGGAAGGTCGCGGCCCGTTCGGCGCGCGTGTCGGTGCTCATGGCTACCGTCGTAGACGCGAGGATGCCTCTCGTCAAGAGGAAGTGCGGCACGCGGCGGCGCCGGTTCAAACGACCAGCGAGCGACGGAAAATGTGGAGCCTAGGAGATTCGAACTCCTGACATCCTGCTTGCAAAGCAGGCGCTCTACCAACTGAGCTAAGGCCCCGGACGGGAAATGGTGGGGCTACCAGGACTTGAACCTGGGACCTCTTCATTATCAGTGAAGCGCTCTAACCGCCTGAGCTATAGCCCCGTCCGGAGGTCGGCGTTACCGCCGTCAACCTCCAAGACTTTACCCGATTATCGGGAGATCTAGAAATCGTGCTGGTCGGGAGGGATCTCGATACGCCCGCCGCTGCGCGGCGGGCACTCGATCACCGGCACCCTCCGGGGGTCCGCTACGCGGCGGGCACTCGATCACCGGGCGCCGGCGAGCCGCCCGCCTCGCCGTCAGTTCGAGGTGAAGCCGACGAGCAGGCCGCCGGTGACCTTGACCATCAGGTTGTAGATGCCGGCGACGACAGCGCCCAGCACCGTCACGACGATGAGGTTCAAGATCGCCACGATCGCCGAGAACGCCATCACCTGCGACAGGCCGACGTAGTCACTCAGCGTGAAGTTGTCGTCGAACGCCTTGAACAGCTCGTCGAGGCGACCGATCATGCCGGTCGTCTGCAGCACCATGAACACGAGGAAGCTCGCGACGATCGTCACGATCGCCAGCGCCACAGCTGCCAGGAACGACAGCTTCACTGCAGACCAGAAGTCCACGTACACGAGGCGCAGGCGCACCTGCTTCGCGCTGGTCTTGCTGGACGACTTCCTGGCCAGCTTGTCGGCTACCGTGCTCATGCGTCGGGGTCACTCTCTTCGGGGCTCGCGGACGGGTTCTCGTCTGCGGCGGCGGGTGTGGCGGGCTCCTCGGATTCGGAAGCCTGTCCCAGGGTCCGCTCCGAATTGCGGGCGATCGCGAGGATGCGATCGTCGTCATCGGGGCGGGCGAACACGACACCCATCGTGTCGCGACCCTTGGCGGGGACCTCGGCCACGGCAGAGCGTACCACCTTGCCGCTGGCAAGAACCACCAAGACCTCGTCGTCCTCAGAGACGATCAGACCGCCCGCGAGATCACCGCGATCCTCGTTCAGCTTGGCCACCTTGATGCCCAGTCCGCCACGCCCCTGCAACCGATATTCGGCCACCTTCGTGCGCTTGGCGTACCCGCCCTCGGTCACCACGAACACGTACTCATCATCACGGGCGACGGATGCCGAGAGCAGCGAATCGCCCTCGCGGAAGCTCATGCCCTTCACACCCTCGGTCGCGCGACCCATCGGACGCAGCGAGTCGTCGGTCGCGGTGAACCGCAGCGACATGCCGTGGTGCGAGATCAGCAGGATGTCGTCGGTGTCATCGACGAGCAGTGCGCTGACGAGCTCGTCGCCGCCCTCTTCCTCATCCTGCCCGCGCAGGCGGATCGCGATGATCCCGCCCTGACGGTTCGTGTCGTACTCGCTGAGGAAAGTCTTCTTGACCTTGCCGTCGCGCGTCGCGAGCACGAGGTGGGTCGCGACCTTGTAGTCGCGGATGTCGAGCATCTGCGCGATCTGCTCACCCGGCTGCAGCGCAAGCAGATTCGCGACGTGCTGACCCTTGGCATCCCGCCCCGCCTCGGGAACCTCGTACGCCTTGCAGCGGTAGACACGACCCTTCGTCGTGAAGAACAGCAACCAGTGGTGCGTCGTCGTCACGAAGAAGTGCTCGACGACGTCATCGGCCCGCAGCTGCGCACCCTTGACGCCCTTGCCACCGCGGTGCTGCGATCGGTAGTTGTCGCTGCGCGTGCGCTTGATGTAGCCCTCGCGCGTGACGGTGACGACCATCTCCTCTTCGGGGATGAGGTCTTCCATCGACATGTCGCCGTCGAATCCGTGCAGGATGTGCGTGCGACGCTCGTCGCCGAACTTGTCGACGATGCCGGTCAGCTCGTCGGCGATGATCGTGCGCTGGCGCCCGGGCGTCGCGAGGATGTCGTTGAGGTCAGCGATCTTCAGCTCGAGCTCGTTCGCCTCGTCGATGATCTTCTGACGCTCCATCGCGGCGAGGCGACGCAGCTGCATCGTCAGGATCGCGTCGGCCTGATCGTCGTCGATCTCAAGCAGCGCCTTCAGGCCCTCGCGCGCGTCGTCGGCGGTCGCCGACGCGCGGATCAGCGCGATGACCTCGTCGAGCGCGTCGAGCGCCTTGAGGTATCCGCGCAGGATGTGCATGCGCTTCTCGGCCTCGCGCAGGCGGTACTGCGTGCGCCGGACGATGACCTCGACCTGGTGCTCGATCCAGTACGAGACGAACCCGTCGAGTGCGAGCGTGCGCGGCACGCCGTCGACGATCGCGAGCATGTTCGCGCCGAAGTTCTCCTGCAGCTGCGTGTGCTTGTACAGGTTGTTGAGCACGACCTTCGCAACGGCATCCCGCTTCAGCACGATCACGAGGCGCTGACCGGTGCGATCACTCGTCTCGTCGCGGATGTCGGCGATGCCCGACAGCTTGCCGTCGCGCGCGAGGTCGCGGATCTTCGCCGCGACGTTGTCGGGGTTCACCTGATACGGCAGCTCGGTGACGACGAGGCACGTGCGACCGTGGATCTCTTCGACGTTCACGACCGAGCGCATCGTGATCGACCCGCGCCCCGTGCGCTGCGCTTCGCGGATGCCCTTCGTGCCGAGGATCTGCGCACCGGTCGGGAAGTCGGGGCCGGGAATGCGCGCCATGAGCGCGTCGAGAAGCTCTTCGCGGGATGCCTCGGGGTGCTCGAGCGCCCACAGGGCACCATCGGCGACCTCGCGCAGGTTGTGCGGCGGGATGTTGGTCGCCATGCCGACGGCGATACCCACCGAGCCGTTCACCAGCAGGTTCGGGAACCGCGCCGGCAGAACGGTCGGCTCTTGCGTCTTGCCGTCGTAGTTGGGCTCGAAATCGACGGTGTCCTCGTCGATGTCGCGCACCATCTCCATCGCGAGCGGCGCCATCTTGGTCTCGGTGTACCGCGAAGCGGCGGCACCCATGTTGCCCGGGGTGCCGAAGTTGCCCTGGCCCTCGGCCAGCGGATACCGCAGCGACCACGGCTGCACGAGACGCACGAGCGCGTCGTAGATCGCGCTGTCGCCGTGTGGGTGGAACTGACCCATGACATCGCCGACGATGCGCGCACACTTGTTGAAACCGCGGTCGGGCCGGTACCCGCCGTCGAACATGCCGTAGATCACGCGGCGGTGCACGGGCTTGAGCCCGTCGCGCACGTCGGGCAGCGCGCGCCCGACGATGACGCTCATCGCGTAGTCGAGGTAGCTGCGCTGCATCTCGACCTGCAGGTCGACCTGATCGATGTTGCCGTGGTTGTACCCGGCGGTCGGATCGGGGCGTTCGTCGTCAGTCATGTGTGTGCCTTTGCATCCGGTGATCGAGTGCCGCGGCGCAGCCGCGGTGTAGCGAGATCACGGCGTCGTCAAATATCGAGGAAGCGGACGTCTTTCGCGTTGCGCTGGATGAAGCTGCGGCGCGACTCGACGTCTTCGCCCATCAGCACCGAGAAGATCTCGTCGGCCGCGGCGGCGTCGTCGATCGTCACCTGACGCAGCGTCCGGGTGTCGGGGTCCATCGTGGTCTCCCACAGCTCCTTGGCGTTCATCTCGCCGAGACCCTTGTAGCGCTGCACGCCTTCCTTGGGCAGGCGCTTGCCTGCTTCGGCCCCGGCGGCCAGCAGCGCGTCGCGTTCGCGGTCGCTGTACACGTACTCGTGCGGCGAGTTGCTCCACTTGAGGCGGAACAGCGGCGGCATCGCGAGGTAGACGTAGCCGGCCTCGATGAGTCCGCGCATGTAGCGGAACAGCAGCGTCAGCAGCAGCGTCGTGATGTGCTGGCCGTCGACATCGGCATCCGCCATCAGCACGATCTTGTGATAGCGCGCCTTGGCGACATCGAAGTCCTCGCCGATACCCGTGCCGAAGGCCTGGATCATCGCCTGGATCTCGGCGTTGCCGAGCGCACGGTCGAGCCGCGCCTTCTCGACGTTGAGGATCTTGCCGCGCAGCGACAGGATCGCCTGCCGCTCGGGGTCACGACCCGACACCGCCGAACCGCCGGCCGAGTCACCCTCGACGAGGAAGATCTCGCTGATCGAGGGATCCTTGCTCGTGCAGTCCTTGAGCTTTTCGGGCATGGATGCCGACTCGAAAACGCTCTTGCGGCGTGCGGTCTCGCGCGCCTTGCGCGCCGCGAGCCGTGCGGTCGCCGCGTCGATCGCCTTCGTGATGACGCGCTTGGCCTGCGCGGGGTTGCGGTCGAGCCAATCGGTCAGCTGGTCGCCGACGATCTTCTGCACGAACGCCTTCGCCTCGGTGTTGCCGAGCTTGGTCTTGGTCTGACCCTCGAACTGCGGCTCGGAGAGCTTGACCGAGATGACCGCCGTCAGGCCCTCGCGGATGTCCTCACCCGTGAGGTTGTCGTCCTTCTCTTTGAGCAGGTTGTTCGCGCGGGCGTACTTGTTGACGAGCGTCGTCAGCGCAGCGCGGAAGCCCTCTTCGTGCGTGCCGCCCTCATGCGTGTTGATCGTGTTCGCGAACGTGAAGACGTTCTCGGTGTAGCTCGTCGTCCACTGCATCGCGAGCTCGAGCGAGATGTGCCGCTCGGTGTCTTCGGACTCGACCTCGATGATGTCTTCGTTGACGACCTCGGCCTTGCGCACCTTGTTGAGGTACTCGACGTAGTCGACCAGGCCGCGCTCATAGAGGAAGTCGTCGTGCGGCTGCTTCTCGATCGCCTGACCGTCTTCGCCGTCGACGACGTAGGCCGACTCGGGGCGCAGATCGCTGAGCCTGATCCGCAGACCCTTGTTCAGGAACGCCGTCTGCTGGAAGCGCGTGCGCAGCGTCTCGTAGTCGAAGTGGATGGTCTCGAAGATCGTGGCATCCGGCCAGAACGTGATGATCGTTCCGGTCTCTTCGGTCACCTCACCCTGCGCGAGCGGTGCGAGCGGCTTGCCACCGTCGGCGAACGACTGGCGCCAGACGAAGCCCTGGCGGCGGATCTCGACGTCGAATCGCGTCGACAGCGCGTTCACGACCGACGAGCCGACGCCGTGCAGACCGCCCGAGACCGCATATCCGCCGCCGCCGAACTTGCCGCCGGCGTGCAGAACCGTGAGCACGACCTCGACGGTCGACTTGCTGGGGTCGGACGCGTGCGGATCGACGGGGATGCCGCGGCCGTTGTCGACCACGCGCAGCGCGCCGTCTTCGAGGATCGTCACGTCGATCGTGTCGCAGTACCCCGCGAGCGCCTCATCGACCGAGTTGTCGACGATCTCGTAGACGAGGTGGTGCAGACCCCGCTCACCGGTCGAGCCGATGTACATTCCGGGGCGCTTGCGCACCGCCTCGAGGCCCTCGAGCACCTGGATGGCGTCGGCCCCGTACTCGTTCTCGACCTTCTTCGCCGGCTGGATGTGCTTCGTGGCGTCGTCTTCAGGAACGCTGTCAGGGGTAACGGACGTCATAGGTTTCGAGCGCTCCAGAATCTTCAGATCAGGGTCGATCCATTCTATCGCCATCCGGGGCCGATTTCCCCGCTGAACGGCCCTGTGGCGCCCTGAAACGCGTCGAGATGCCGACGGACGTGGATCAGCCGTAGGTATCGCGAGGACCGCGCCCTGGAACGGCTCTGGGGCCCCATTTCCAGGAGGGAACGTCCGGGCCGATGAAACGGACGTTCACGACACCGGCATCCGGGAACCGTCGCATGAGCTGCGTCACGATCTCGGCGCGCATTAGCTGGAGGTTCTTCGCCCACGCCGTCGAATCGCACTGCACGGTCAGCAACCCGTCGGAAAGAGCGACCGGATGCGCGTGCCGCGCCGTCTCGGCGCCGGTCACCTCTTCCCACTGCAGCACGAGGTCTTCCTTCGCGAGCTGGCTGTCCCAGCCGGCCTGCTTCGTGAGGTCGGCAAGCACATCGCCGACGCCGTGGGGCTCGCGCCCGGGCATGAACGGCTGCTTGTCGTCGTCTTCGGCGAGGCGCTTGCGACGTCGGCGGGCACCGCGGGCCGACGGCGGCAGGCCGCGCAGACGCAGGTAGGTCGCGACGGTCTCGGGGATCTCGGGGATCTCGTCAGGCATGCGGCACCTCCGCGTCGACGATCGTGCCGGCGACGACACGCACCGTGCGCGCCCGCAGCGCGAGGGGAACGTCTTCTTCGACGGCCGCCGTGACGATCACCTGCTCGAAACCCTCGACCAGACCCGCGAGACGCGCGCGCCGGTCGGTGTCGAGCTCGGCGAACACATCGTCGAGGATCAGGATCGGATCCCCCAGCTGCGACTGTGCGCGCAGCAGCTGAGCGGATGCCAGGCGCAGCGCGAGCGCGACCGACCACGATTCGCCATGTGAGGCGTAGCCCTTCACCGGAAGTCCGCGCACGCGCAGCAGGAGGTCATCGCGGTGCGGGCCGACAAGTGTGAGGCCGCGGTCGAGCTCGGCCGAGCGCTTCGCGGTCAGTGACTCGCGGAATTGACGCTGGATCTCTTCGGCGCCGCGGCCGGGGGCGGGGATCGCGCCTGGGGCCGTGCCACGAGCGGATGCCTGCGATTGCGCGTCGGTGTCGTCGAGATCCTCCGGGTCACCGCCCCCGATCGACAGCGCCCACTCCAGTTCGGGTCGGTGATCGGCGCCCGCGATCGCGGTGTACGCCTGCGCGACGGGCATCGCGAGCTCGTCGGCGAGAGCCAGTCGCGCACGGATCACCTCGGTGCCGAGCTGGACGAGCTTGTCGTCCCACACCTCGAGCGTCGTGAGTCCGTCGCCACGGATGCCCCGGGCGCGCGCCGACTTCAGCAGCGCGTTGCGCTGCTTGAGCACGCGGTCGTAGTCGGCCAGCACGCCGGCCATGCGCGGAGCGCGCTGGATCAGCAGCTGATCGGCGAACCGCCGGCGCGCGGACGGATCGGAGCGCACGATCTGCAGGTCCTCCGGGGCGAACAGCACGACCTGCGCGTGCCGCGGAAGCTCGGCGGTTTTCACGTTCGCGCCGTTGACGCGCGCCTTGTTGCTGCCCGAGCGATTGAGTTGCGCCTCGAGCACGACACGACGTTCGCCGTAGGCGAGGCGCATGCGCACGATCGCGGCATCCGCGCCGTCGCGCACCATCGGGGCATCCTGCGACACGCGATGCGAGCCGAGCGTCGCGAAGTAGCCGATCGCCTCGGCGAGATTGGTCTTGCCCTGACCGTTGCGGCCCACGAAGACGTTCGCGCCGGATGCCAGGGTCACGTCGGCGACCGCATAGTTGCGGAAGTCGACGAGACTCAGCTGCTCCACGATCACCAGATCAGCCTAGGCGGCGGTGCCTACATCGACCGGACCGCGTCGGAGTGATCTCGATACACCGGCGCTGCGCGCCGGCACTCGATCAGCGGTGGGGCCCGCACCCCGGTGGTTGAGTAGCCGCCGAAGGCGGCGTATCGAAACCCCGGCGTCAGCGCAACAGCAGGTTCGGCTGCAGCAGGTACTTGAAAGTCTCGGGCGTGCCCGAGGTCTGCGGCGTGATCAGCACGGGGCTGAGCTTGTTCGCATTGTCGCTCGAGGTGAACGTGATGCGCGCGAACTCGCTCTTGACGGCGCCGAGCGCCTCGAGCAGGTACTGCGGGTTGAGACCGAGCGTGACCTCTTCGCCGGCGAGGGTCGCATCGACCGACTCGGTCGCGCGGGCCTGCTCGGTACCGGAGGCATCCATCGACACGCCGTCTTCGGTGAAGGTGAACCGCAGCGGAGCCGAGCGGTCGAGCACGAGCGACACGCGGCGGACGGCCTCGGCGAGGTCGGCGGTGTTCACGACGGCGTAGTGGTCGGTCTGCTCGGGGAACAGACGCCGCACCGGCGGGAAGTTGCCCTTGATCAGCAGCGACGTGACCGTCTTGTTGCCCGAGGTGAAGGCGATGATCTCGCGGTCACCCGATCCCGAGAACGACACCTGGATGTCACCCGAGTGCGCGAACGTCTTGCCGACCTCGGTCAGCGTGCGCGCGGGGACGAGCGCCGTCGTCGTCTCATCCGTCGCGACGCCGCCGCCATCGAAGGCGACTTCGCGCAGCGCGACGCGGTAGCGGTCGGTGGCGACCAGGCTCAGCGACGTGCCAGCGACCTCGAGCTGCACACCCGTGAGCACGGGGGTCACATCGTCACGCGATGCGGCGAAGGCGACCTGCGCGATCGCGGTCGCGAAGTCTTCCGCCGGGACGAGACCCGACTCACCGGAGACCTCGGGAATCGCGGGGTATTCCTGCACCGGCATGGATGCCAGGGTGAACCGCGCCGAACCACACGTCAGGACGATGCCGTCGTCTTCGCCGACCTCGATCTGGATCGGGGCGTTCGGCAGCCGGCTCGCGATCTCAGACAGCAGGCGGCCGTGCACGAGGATCGTGCCGGGGTCATCGACCGTCGCCTCGATCGTCGTACGAGCGGATGCCTCGTAGTCGAACGCCGCGAGCGAGAGTCCCTCTTCGGATGCCTCGATCAGCACGCCGGCCAGGATCGGCTGCGGGTTGCGCTGCGGCAGGAGCTTGACGACAAATGACACGGCCTCGCTGAACACGTCGCGATTCACGTGGAACTTCACTGTGGCTCCCTTGGCTCGAGTAGGGCCTTCCCATGCTAGTGCCCTGTTGCTCGTGCGCTGTGTGTTGATTCTCGTTGCCGAGTCCGCTGCGGCGGTCGCTCGCCACTTGGTGATCGAATCGGGTTTCTCTAGATAGTTCTCTGTCATGGTGTTAACAGCTGTGGAAACTGTGGATAACCATCGCGATCCCGCTCGGCGAGCCGAAACCACACGCGTGTAAGTTGTGGGCGAGCTGCGGATGACAGTGTCAGCGCGGAACTTCGGCGCTGTGGCCTCACAACGTGTCATCCACAGTCACGGTCGATCTGCTCACAATTGTTCGACGCCGTCGCGGAGTTATCCACAGCCTGTCCACACTGTGCAGAACGCGGATGATGGGGCACACGGGGCATCCGTGTCAAGCCGGCGGTGCCGGCATCCGTCATCTCGGGCGTGTCGAGCTTCAGCGGCTGACGCGGCCGAGCTGCGTCGTGATCTCGGAGACCTGGTTGTAGATCGAGCGCCTTTCCTTCATGAGTTGCGCGATCTTCTTGCAGGCGTACATGACCGTGGTGTGGTCGCGGTTTCCGAACAGTTGGCCGATCTTCGGCAGCGACAGGTTGGTGCGCTCGCGGCACAGGTACATTGCGATCTGGCGCGCCGTCGCGACAGACTGCGACCGACTCGAGCCGTACAGGTCGTCGACCGAGAGCCGGAAGTACTGCGCCGTGGCGGCGATGATGTCGGTCGGCATGATGACGTTGGCGTCATCGGTGTCGACGATGTCGCGCAGCACGGTCTGCGCGAGCGAGATGTCGAGGCTCGAGCGGTTGAGGCTCGCGAACGCCGAGACGCGGATGAGTGCACCCTCGAGTTCGCGGATGTTGCTCGAGACCTTGGTCGCGATGTACTCGAGCACCTCGTCGGGGACGAGCAACCGCTCGGACTGCGCCTTCTTGCGGAGGATCGCGATGCGCGTCTCGAGGTCGGGCGCCTGCACGTCGGTGATGAGGCCCCACTCGAACCGGCTGCGCATGCGGTCTTCGAACCCGGTGAGCTGCCGCGGCGGCACATCACTGGTGATGACGACCTGCTTGTCGTGATCGTGCAGCGTGTTGAACGTGTGGAAGAACGCCTCCTGCGTCTCCTGACGTCCCTGCAAGAACTGGATGTCGTCGATCAGCAGGATGTCCACGTCGCGATAGCGCGCCTGGAACGCCGAACCTCGGTTGTTGGCGATCGAGTTGATGAAGTCGTTCGTGAACTCTTCGCTGGACACGTAACGGATGCGGATGCCGGGGAACAGATCGATCGCGTAGTTGCCGATCGCGTGCAGCAGGTGTGTCTTGCCGAGGCCGGAGTCGCCGTAGACGAACAGCGGGTTGTACGCCTTCGCCGGAGCTTCGGCCACAGCGACGGCCGCAGCGTGGGCGAACCTGTTCGACTGACCGATGACGAAGTTGTCGAAGCTGTACTTCTGGTTCAGGCGGGTGTCGGTGCGCGAGGCGACGGATGCCGGTTCGGGTGTCTCCTCGAGCGGAGAGCGCGCCAGCGTCGGGGCGACCGGTGCCGTTGATTCCGGCACCGATCCCTGCACCGGGATTGGCGCCGTCAGGTGCGCGTCGGCGAGTTCGGGGTTGACGACGACACGGAAGGCCGTTGCGGCCGGCTCCGCATCGACGTGGGCGAGCGCCTCCATGATCGGGGCGCGCAGCCGCTTGGTCAGCTGCGCGGCGGTGAGCTCGTTGGGAACGTCGAGGTAGAGCGTTCCGCCCATGACACCCTGCGCGACGGCGAGGTTGAGGAATCCGAGCAGCTGCGGAGTGACGCGCTCATCGTCCTCGAGGTGCTCCAGCACGGCGGTCCAGACCGGGACATCCGGAACTTCGTGCTGCGACATGGGCTCCCCAGGTTTCGGGATGGAACACTCGAGCGGTGCACTCGAGCGGGGCGCACGGTCGCCGACTTTGGTTCCCCGAGCCCTGTGGATAACTACCCGAGCCACGGTAGTCAGCGACCCCGTCGAGAGCAAAATCCACTGTAGATCCGCTCCGCGTGTCCTTGCCACTCACTATCCACAGGCGGTGGATAATGTCCTGTTCACCGGCGCCGGTTTGAGGTCTGGGCGATCCCGACGTATTCTTAGTCGGTTGACTTATGCCCATACGGGCAGTCCCCTGTACCTGTGTCTCCGGCCTAGAGCATTCCGGTGACCGCCGATCCGGAGTGATCCTCATGAGCAAGCGCACGTTCCAGCCCAACAACCGCCGCCGCGCCAAGAAGCACGGCTTCCGCGCCCGCATGCGCACGCGTGCCGGCCGGTCGATCCTGTCGGCGCGCCGCGCCAAGGGTCGCACCGAGCTGTCGGCCTGATCTGACCCGGTGCTGGGGCGCGGGAACCGAATCACCCGCGGGGCGGACTACAGATCCGTCGTCCGCGGTGGTTCCCGATGCTCCGGCCCGCGCACGGTGACCTACGTCGTCACCACTTCCGAAGACCGTCCACCGCGGTTCGGATTCATCGTGAGCAAACAGGTGGGAACAGCAGTGACCCGCAACACCGTCCGGCGCCGGCTCAAAGCCGTGTGTGCCGAGGTGCTTCCCCACGTGCGGCCCGGCGCCGACGTCGTCATTCGCGCGCTTCCGTCTGCGGCATCCGCCGATTTCGCCGAACTGCGTTCCGAAGTGACCCGATGTCTGCAACGGCGGGCGGCCGCGTGAGCACCACGACGCTGCCGTCGTACTCCCTCGGGAGCGGCACCCTCTCGGCATCCGACCTTCTCGCTTCTGTCCCACTGGTCCCCCGCAATCTCGGACTCGCGCTGCTGCACGGCTACCGGGCGACGATTTCGCACGTCTACGGCGACGTCTGCAAGTACTACCCGTCGTGCTCGGCCTATGCGGTCGGCGCTGTGCAACAGCATGGGCTGCTGAAGGGTTCTGCCCTCACCGCGGCGCGGTTGGCCCGGTGCCACCCGTGGGCACAGGGCGGCATCGACGATGTTCCCCTCCATCGGAATTTCCGACACGAACTGACCCGACACGGATTCGTGGTGCCGCCTGCGCGCGGTGCAGCGGCATCCGCGTCGACGAGAAAGGACTGATCCGTGCTGGATCTTCTCGCCGCGACACCGAGCCCGGTCGCCGACTCCGGCGGCTTCGACCTCTTCAGTACCATCATGTGGCCGTTCAAGTGGGCGGTCGAAGCGATCCTCGTGTTCTGGCACTGGATCTTCACGACCGTCGGCCTCGAGGCGAACGCGGGCTTGACCTGGGTGCTCTCGATCATCGGCCTCGTGGTCGTTGTGCGCTCGGCGCTGATCCCGCTATTCGTGCGGCAGATCAAGAGCCAGCGCAAGATGATGGAAATCGCTCCTGAACTGCGAAAAGTTCAGGAGAAGTACCGCGGTAAGAAGGATCAGCTCTCTCGCGAGGCGATGAGCCGCGAGACGATGGCGCTGTACAAGAAGCACGGCACCACGCCTGTCGCGAGCTGTCTGCCGTTGCTCGTGCAGATGCCGATTCTGCTGGGCATGTTCTACACACTCAGCGATGTCAAGAAGCACGCCGAAGCCGGCATTGGCGGCGTGGGCCTGTTGAGCGCCGAGCTGACCAGGCAGTTCTACGATGCGCAGCTGTTCGGGGTAGCGCCGCTGCACACGAACATGACCGAGGCGATCAATGCGGGCCAGACGGCGACGGTCACAATCCTCGTGATCCTCGTCATCCTGATGATCGCCTCACAGTTCTTCACACAGCTGCAGATCATTTCGAAGAACCTCTCCCCTGAGGCAAAGACCGGCCAGGCCTACCAGATGCAGCGCATCATGCTGTACGTCCTGCCGCTGGCCTTCATCTTCTCGGGCGTCTTCTTCCCCCTGGGTGTCGTGCTGTACTGGTTCACGTCCAACATCTGGACGATGGTGCAGCAGTTCCTCGTCATCCGGAACCTGCCGACGCCGGGCTCTGATGCCGCCAAGGCACGTGAAGAGCGCCTCGCGCGCCGGGGCAAGGCACTCGATGCTCAGGGCAAGGTCGTGCCCATGGAGAAGTACCAGGCCGAGCAGCAGCGTCTGTACGAAGAGGCCGAGAAGGCGAAGGCTCAGGCGCCCAAGCGCCAGCAGCCCATGAGCAAGGAACGCGCCAAGAAGCAGGCGCAGAAGAACAAGCCCACCGACGAGTCGTGACGAGGCCCATCATGAGCAACACCGCAGATCAGACCACCGAGCGCACCTCCGCAACCGTTGAGCAGCTGGAGCAGGAGGGCGACGTCGCCGCCGACTACCTCGAAGGACTGCTGGACATCGCCGACATCGAGGGTGACCTCGCTCTCGACGTCCGTAGCGGCCGCGCCTACGTTTCGGTCGAGAATGAGGATGCCGACGCGCTGCGCCTGCTCTCCGACCCCGAGACTGTCCAGGCGCTGCAGGAGCTGACCCGCATTGCGGTGCAGACGCAGACCGGTCGCTTCTCGCGGCTGATCCTCGATGTGGGTGGGTCGCGCGACGCGCGTCAGACCCAGCTCGAGAAGCTCGTCGACAGGGCGATCGAGCGGCTGGACGAGGGCGCGTCGCAGGCGTCGCTGCCCGCAATGTCAAGCTACGAGCGCAAGCTCATCCACGACATCGTCGCTGAGCGCGGGCTCGTCTCCGAGTCGTACGGCGAGGGCGCTGACCGTCACACGGTCATCCGCCGCGGTTGACGTTGTGGCGGACGCTGTGGCTGACGTTGGTGCTCGCGTTTCACGTGAAACATCGCGATGATCGAAGCTGAGCCGGCAGAGGCATCCATCGTCTTCGGCGAGCACATCGAGCGTGCTCGCGCCTTCACCGCCGCCCTCGGTGAGCACGGTGAGGAGCGAGGGCTGATCGGCCCGCTTGAGCCGGCAAGAGTGTGGACGCGGCACATCCTGAACTCAGCCGTCGCAGCGCCGCTGTTCGCGGCCGATGCGCGCGTGGGCGACATCGGTTCGGGAGCAGGGCTGCCCGGGTTGGTGCTCGCGATTGCGCGCCCCGACGTGAACTGGGTGCTCATCGAGCCGATGGAGCGTCGTGTGGCATGGCTACAGGAGCAGACGGATGCCCTGGCCCTCGACAACGTTGAGGTCGTGCGGGCTCGCGGTGAAGAGTGGAAGCAGGGTCCGGTGCTGGATGCCGTGACCGCTCGCGCCGTCAGTGCGCTGAAGACGCTCATTCCCCTGACTGTGCCTCTGCTGCGCCCGGGCGGGGAGCTGGTTCTACTGAAGGGCTCCAACGCAGCGAACGAGATCACCGCGGCCGAGAAGGTCATTCGCAAGTACAAGCTCACCGATGTGCGGGTCGAGATAGTCGGCGAAGGCGTGATCTCCGAGCCCACCCGCGTGATCCGCGCCACTCGCGCTGGTTGAGTAGCCCGGCGCAGCTGCCTTCCGGTGGTTGAGTAGGCGGCGAAGCCGCCGTATCGAAACCATCACCGGTTGTGGGATGTGATCTCGATAAACCGGCGCTACGCGCCGGCACTCGATCACCGGGACGCAAGTCGGTGGTCGAGTAGCCCGGCGCAGCCGGGCGTATCGAAACCACACCCCGCGGGAGTGGCGCGATGTTTCACGTGAAACCCTTACCCCGTGACCTCGATGCACCGGCGCTGCGCGCCGGCACTCGATCACCGGTAGGACGGTCGCTCCACCCCCCGGTGGTTGAGTAGCCCGGCGAAGCCGGGCGTATCGAAACCACCACCCCACCCGCCGCGCACCGCCTCCTCCCCAATCACCACTTTGGCGAGACTGTCCACTGATCGGCGTCTGCCGCTCCCACGGGTGTCGCCTACTAGGCACCATCGACGCATGCCGTTCATGTACATTCTCAAATGCTCCGACGGGTCGTTCTACGTCGGTAGCTGTCGCAACATCGACCACCGCCTCTGGCTGCACAATATCGGCGAGGGCGCCGAGTACACCAAGCGCCGCCGGCCCGTCACCCTCGTCTATCAGGAGGAGTTCGACAACGTTGGTGACGCGTTCGCCCGCGAGAAGCAGGTTCAGGGCTGGAGTCGTGCCAAGCGGCGCGCACTGATCGACTTCCGTGGGTCGGAGTTGCCCGCGCTCAGCCGGAAGGTCTTCGGCGGTGACTGCGACGACGACGATCCACCTCCATCCGCGGCGTGATGTTTCACGTGAAACGGGTTGCGCCGTGATCTCGATACACCGGCGCTACGCACCGGCACTCGATCGCCGGGTGGGCCGACCGCATGTCGGTTGTTGAGTAGTCCGGCGCAGCCGGGCGTATCGAAACCACACTCGCGCATCGCGGGGGTGTTTCACGTGAAACGCTCACGATGTGATCTCGATACACCGCGCCTGTGGCGCGGCACTCGATCACCGAGGCCCAAGCCGATGGTTGAGTAGGCGGCGAAGCCGCCGTATCGAAACCACACTCCCGCGCCGCAGCCGTGATGTTTCACGTGAAACGGGTTGCGGAGTGATCTCGATACACCGGCGCTACGCACCGGCACTCGATCGCCGGGGTGGGCCGACCGCATGTCGGTGGTTGAGTAGCCCGGCGCAGCCGGGCGTATCGAAACCACAACCAGCCCGAACGACCGACGTTTCACGTGAAACGGACGAGGGGGTCGGGAGCCTCGACTACAGTGGGATGGTCCCAGAAAGACAGGAGTTCATGGTGGCGGAATCGGAGAATCTGACCTCTCCCGCACCCTTCTCCATCGACGACAGCCCCATCGCGCGCGAGTTGGCTGATCTCACTTCGCGGCGCAAGGCGCTGGAGGCAGTGTCGTTCGAGTTCTCGGGGAAGACGCGAGTTCTGACGATCTCGAACCAGAAGGGCGGCGTCGGCAAGACCACGACGACCGTCAACATGGCATCCGCCCTCGCGTCGCTGGGTGCACGCGTGCTGGTCATCGATCTCGACCCGCAGGGCAACGCCTCGACGGCCCTCGGAGTGCCGCACACCGCCGAGATCCCCAGCGTCTACGATGTGCTCATCGACGAGTTCCCCCTCGCCGACATCGTCCAGACCAGCCCTGAGTCGCCGAACCTCCTCTGCGCGCCGAGCACCATCCACCTCGCCGGCGCCGAGATCGAACTCGTCTCACAAGTCGCCCGCGAGCACCGCCTGCGCACCGCCCTGGACGACTACCTCGCGGCATCCACCGAACGCCTCGACTTCGTCTTCATCGACTGCCCGCCGTCGCTGGGTCTGCTGACCATCAACGCGTTCACCGCGGCGGAAGAGCTCATGATCCCGATTCAGTGCGAGTACTACGCGCTCGAGGGGCTGAGCCAGTTGCTCGGCAGCATCCGGATGATCCAGAAGCACCTGAACCCGGCACTGCACCTCTCGACGATCCTGCTGACGATGTACGACGGCCGCACGCGGCTCGCGCAGCAGGTCGCGGAGGAGGTGCGCTCGCACTTCCCGAACGAGGTGCTGCACACCGTGATCCCGCGATCGGTCCGCGTCTCCGAGGCCCCCAGCTTTGGACAGACGGTCATCGCGTACGACCCGCAGTCGGTCGGAGCGGTCTCGTACCGCGAGGCTGCAGTAGAACTTGTGCGCCGACAGGAGTCGGCGATGAAAGAGGAGGCGCACTGATGGCGAAGCGAACCGGACTCGGCCGGGGGATCGGCGCACTCATCCCCACGTCAGAGAGCGCTGAGCGACCTGTCGACGTGTTCTTCCCGGGAGCGCGCGCCGCGACCGCGACCGCCACGGTCGAGCCGCCGGCAGGCGAAGACGCTCCTCAGACGGCCGCTCCCGAAGCGGAAGACCTGAATGAGGATGCCAAGGCCGAAGCCGACGAGGCGGCACCAGAACTCGTCGCCGTGCCGGGCGCGCGCCTGATCCACATCGACCCGCACGACATCGTGCCGAACCCGCGGCAGCCGCGCACCAACTTCGACGCCGACGACCTCGCCGAGCTGGTGCACAGCGTGCGAGAGTTCGGCGTTCTGCAGCCCGTCGTGGTCCGCACGAACGAAGACGGCGCGTACGAGCTCATCATGGGCGAGCGCCGCACCCGCGCGTCGCGCGAGGCGGGACTCACGTCGATCCCGGCGATCGTCCGCGACACGGCCGACGAAGACCTGCTCCGTGATGCGCTGCTTGAGAACCTGCACCGCTCGCAGCTGAATCCACTGGAAGAGGCATCCGCCTATCTGCAGCTTCTCGAGGACTTCGGCATCACGCAGGAGGAACTCGCGAACCGCATCGGCCGGTCGCGTCCGCAGATCAGCAACACGATCCGTCTGCTCAAGCTGCCGGTGCCCGTGCAGCAGCGCGTCGCGGCGGGGGTTCTCAGCGCCGGTCACGCCCGCGCGATCCTGTCACTCGACGACGTCGATGCGATGCAGCGCCTCGCCGACAAGATCGTCAACGAGGATCTCTCTGTGCGCGCCGCGGAAGCCGCCGCGAAGGCACCGGGGGCCGGCGGTCGCGCGAGTATCGCACCTAAGGCCGGTGCGCGCCGGGCTCACCTGGACGACGTCGCCGAGCGACTCGGTGACCGACTGAACACGAAGGTGAAGATCTCGTTGACGGCAAGAAAAGGCCAGATCAACATTGATTTCGCCACCATTCAGGACCTCAACCGGATCCTGGGTGAACTGGGTGAAACCGAGTTCGGAGCGCTGTGAGCCGAATCGGGCGGCGTAGGCTTTACGAGTGACCGACCGCCCGAACCTCCCGCGCCGAGCCAGCCTCGAACTGCTGCGCGCCGAGGCCGCGGATGAGCTGTCGGTCTTGATCGAAGAACGCATCCGCGACGGCGAAGACCCGTGGGACTTCATGGAGGATCTGCCGTCCGTCGACGAACTCGTCGTGCTCACGCTGCGCGCCGAGAACATCGCCGCCGACGGCGGCAAGCGGCCCACGGCGGCGCGGAACTACCGGGTGCTGCGCCAGATCGCGCTCGAGCACCCGGCGCTCACGCGCGCCGTGTGGCGTCTGCTGGGTAGCGAACCGCACCGCCGGTGGGATGCCACCGTGCGCGCGGAAGCGTCCTGACGCAGCGACCGGGGCAACCCCCGAAGATCAGGCGAGGTAGGCGGCGAGGTCCTGCTCGAGGGCGAACTTCGGCTTCGCACCGATGATCGTCTTCTCGACCTGACCCTTGTTGAACACCTTCATCGCGGGGATCGAGGTGATCTGGTACTCCATCGCGAGGTTCGGGTTCTCATCGACGTTGAGCTTGAGGACGGTCAGCTTGTCGCCGTTCTCCGACTCGATCTCGTCGAGGATGGGTCCGACCATGCGACACGGGCCACACCAAGCGGCCCAGAAGTCCACCAGCACCGGGCCTTCAGCGTCGATGACATCCTGCTGCCAGGTGCTCTCACTCGTGGCCTTCGCGGTCATTTCCTACTCCTTCTGTCGTGACACATCGGTGTCAGCATCACAAACGCACGTGCCTCACGGTTTGTTCCAGCCTCGCATCCGGCGGCGCTCCGCGGCCAGCCCGCAACCGACCGCCAGCCCGCGGCTCAGGCCGCCGCGTCGTCGAGGCCGTCGATCTCACTAGCGGAGGCATCCGGCGCGCCGGCGTCGCCGAGCGCGGCGAGATAGTGCTCGACGTCGAGTGCGGCGGTCGTGCCGGATGCCGCGGCGGTGACCGCCTGGCGGTACGTCGGGTCGACCACGTCACCGGCGGCGAACACTCCCGGCACCGAGGTGCGCGAGGACCGACCGTCGACCCACACCGTTCCGTGCTCGGTGAGCTCGAGCTGCTCGTGCACGAGGTGCGTGCGCGGGTCGTTTCCGATCGCGACAAAAACCCCGGTCACAGGAAGTTCTCGCGTCGAACCGTCGAGCGTGTCGCGCAGCAGGAGTCCGGTCACGGCATCCTCACCGAGAACATCGGCGACCTCGCTGTTCCAGACGAACTCGATCTTCTCGTTGGCGATCGCGCGCTCCTGCATGATCTTCGAGGCGCGCAGCTCGCTGCGACGGTGGACCACGTAGACCTTCGACGCGAACTTCGTGAGGAACGTCGCCTCTTCCATCGCCGAGTCGCCGCCGCCGATGACCGCGATCTCCTGCTCACGGAAGAAGAAGCCGTCGCACGTCGCGCAGTACGAGACGCCGTGGCCCGAGAGTCGCTGCTCGCCGGCGATGCCGATCTTGCGCGGAGCCGACCCGGTCGCGAACACGATCGCCTCGGCCTCGTGCGATGCGCCGCTGCCGAGCGTCACCTTCTTGACATCGCCGGACAGATCCAGCTCCGTGACGTCGTCGTAGAGCACCTCGGTGCCGAACTTCTCGGCCTGCTCCTGCATCTTGGCCATGAGGTCGGGCCCCATGATGCCCTCGGGGAACCCGGGGAAGTTCTCGACCTCGGTCGTGTTCATCAGCTCACCGCCGGCCTCGACCGAGCTGGCGATCAGCAGCGGCGACAGGTTCGCCCGCGCCGCGTAGATGGCGGCCGTGAAGCCTGCCGGGCCAGAACCGATGATGATGACGTGTCGCACTGCATTCCCCTTCTTCCGCGAGGCCCGATCGGGGCCCCAGCGCATTCAACCCATGGTAGCCGCGGGGCATTCCGCGACCAGGGTGTCGCGGTGCGTGTCAGCGCCCGATGATCCGTCGCACCGCCCGGGTCGCCGCTGCGAGCTCCGGCGCACGGACCAGCGCGAGCGCGGCCACGTAGACGACGAGCGAGACGCCGCCCACGAGCACACTGCCGAGCAGGCCGGTGATCAGCCCGGTCGTCGTCCAGCCGGCGACGCCGCCCGTGAGTGCGAACACGCCCCAACCGGCAAGCCCCGCCGGAACAGCGGCGACCGCGAACCGCACGAGCGCGCGCCACGTCGCACCGAACCGCGCATCGCCGATGTGCCGACGCAGCAGGAACAGCGCCACCGGCAGTTGCACGAACATCGACAGCGACTGCGTCACCGCAATCCCGGCGGCCAGCAGCGACAGCGGCAGCACCGCCTGCGCGAGGAACGCCCCGCCGATCGCGAGCGCACACTGCACGACGGTGAAGTAGAAGGGCGTCCGCGTGTCGTGGAACGCGAAGAACGCGCGCCGGACCACGACCAGGATGCCGAACGGCACGAGCCCCACGAGGTAGGCGAGCAGCACGAGCGCGAAGGATGCCGAGGCATCCGGCCCGTCTGTGAACACCCGCGCGATCGGTACGGATGCCGCCGCGATCGCGACCATGAGACCGAACGCGAACACGCTGAGTCCGCGGGTGCTCTGGTCGAGGTTCGCGTGCACGCGCTCGCTGCGGCCCGCCGCGACGTCTTCGCTGAGCTCGGTGAAGTACGACGTCGAGATCGACATCGCCACGACCGAGTGCGGCAGCATAAAGATCAGCCACGCGAAGTTCAGGGCCGCGATCGAGGAGTCATCGCCGGATGCCGCGGACACGATCCGCGTCTGGATGAGCGCAGCGAGCTGGCCGACCAGCACCGCGAGGAACGTCCACCAGGCCAGGCGCCCCATGTGGCGCAGGCCCATGCCGCGCCACTGGAAGTCGGGACGGAACGTGAGGCCGGTCCGCTTCCAGAAGAACAGCAACAGCAGCGCCTGCAGTGCGATGCCGCCGGTCGCCGTGACCCCCATGAGCGCGATCATCTCGGGCGTCCACTGCGCGACATCCTTCAGAGGCCCGCCGAACAGCAACAGGAAGACGCCGAAACCGGCGAGCGACACGACGTTGTTGACCACCGGCGCCCACGTGTAGGGGCCGAAGACCTTCCGCGCGTTGAGCACTTCGCCGATCAGCGCGTACAGCCCGTAGAACAGCAGTTGCGGCAGGCACCAGTAGGCGAAAGCGATCGAGAGCGCGAGCTGGTCGGGCGTGAACTTGGCGCCGTACAGGCCGATCAGCACCGGGGCGAGGGCCATCACGATGGCGGTGGCGGCGACCATGACGATCGTGCCGAGCGTCAGCAGCTTCGACACGAAACGTGCGCCGCCGTCGCTGTGCGACTGGGCTGCGCGGACGATCTGGGGCACCATGATGCCCGTGATGACGCCCGCCGCGAGCAGCTCGTAGATGTTCGTGGGCAGCGTGTTCGCGACGATGAACGCGTCGCCGGCGCGCGTCGCGGTCGACCCGATCACCGCGACCAGGACGACCGACCGCAGCAGGCCGGTCAGCCGCGAGACGAGTGTGCCGGCGCCGATGATGGCGCTCGCGCGGCCGTGACTAGCCATCGGTGCGCTCCTCGGTGACGTCGGTGGATTCCAGGAAGGCATCCGCCGAGGCTTCCTCAGCGGCATCCGTGGCATCCGCCCCGCCGTCTGTGCCCTCGGCCTCTGCCCCCACATCGCCGCGCCGCCGCCGGCGCACCGTGCGGATGATGCCGACGATGATCAGACCGGCGACGATCACGATCAAGACGACGAGGCCGACCGATTCCCACTCGGCGCGCACCGAGACGTGGACCGATACCGGGTCGCCGATCGCGATCATCGTGGGGCTGCGCAGCTGCAGCGTGACCGACGACTCGCCGCTGCCGACGCGCGCCTCGACGGGCACCTGCACGCGGGTGATCTGCGCGGCACCCGCCTCGACGGGGGTCGTGTTCTGCACGATCAGGCGCGGATCGTTCTGCGTCGTGATGAGCACGAGCGACACGGGCCACTCGAGGTCGTTGCGGACGGAGAACTGCAGCGGTGCACTCGTCGCGGCGAACGTGATGTCACTGGGCTGCACGACGGCGACGGATGCCAGGGTCGTCTGCGTCTGTGCCCGGTGGGCGGCGAAGGCATCCGCCGCACCGGTCGTGTCGCTGCGCCAGCCGTTGCCGAGCAGTTGCAGGATCGAGGCGCGCTCGGGGACGGTTAGCACGGCCGGGTCGGCGAGGATCGTCGCGAAGCTCGTGAGCGTGACCTCGTCCGACAGCAGCGCGTTGAGCTGGTCGACGCGCGCGGCGTCAGCCGGCACGCTCTTGAGCGAGATCGCCGACGCGGTGCCCGACGTGAGTGCGGCCAGGTCGGTCGCTGTGCGGCCGGACAGGCTCGTCGCGGCAGCGACCGTCGCCGCGATGGAGGCCGCCGACCCCGTACCCGACCGGTCGACGGCGACGACAAGGGTCGCATCGGGATGGTCCGTCGTCGCGAGGGCTGCATAGGCGGATGCCTCGGCCAGTGCTCCGTAGCGGGTGACGACGTCGGTGCTGGCCGCCGCAACGCCGAGGGCGGACGAAGCCGCGGCGTCGTAGACGAGCACCCGGGCGTCGCCCGCGGTCGCCCAGGCGGCGGGGGCATCCGAGGCGACGGCACTCGAGTCGAGCAGCGTGATCGACGGCACGTCATCGGTGGTGAGGCTGCCGAGGGCTGCGACCACCTCGCCGCCGGCCGTGCCGGTCGCGGGCCAGAACACGCTTCCCGGTGCGGCGCGCACATCGGTCATCCGCTCGAGAGTCGTCTGTTCGGTCGCGGCGTCGGTCGCGGTCGGCGCGGGGGTGGGCGTCGCGGTGCTCTCGCTCGACGACAGATAGGGGTCGAGCGTCGCGACGGTGAGCGGATCACTCAGCCCCGCGCCGATCTGCGTCGCCAGGTCGGCGTCGCCGAACTGCAGGGCGAACCGACTGTTCGGCAGCGTCATCAGGTCGTCGAGCCAGCGCACGGCCGTCGCGGGTGCAGACGACCCGAGCACGCGGATCGCCGCGACGATCGCGGGGTCCACCGCGAGGATCGCCGACGTGCCGGTGACGGCGTCGAGCCGGGCACGCAGGGCTCCGCCGGAGGCGGTGAGAGTCGCGAGCTGCGAGGCATCCAGCAGCCCCGTCCCGAGCGCAGGCGCCGTGATCGGCACGATGACGCCGAGCTCGCCGGTGCCGGGTTCGCCCGACACGACGAGCACGCTGAAGGCCGACAGGGTGCCCTGCGGGCCGGCGTAGTCGGCGCGCAGCGGGTACACGCCGGCGCCGAGATCTGCCAGCGTCGCCGCGTCGATCGACATGTCGACGACGGCCGTGCCGTGGCCGGCGACACCCGGCAGCGTGGTCTCGGAGATCGTCCGCTCGGTGCGCGTCGCATCGCCACCGGGGGTGTCGAACCAGGCATCCAGCTCAGATCTCGTGGCCAGCGGCGTGCTCGAGGTCGTGATCTTCAGCGCACGCGACGCGATCGTCGATTCCGAGGGATTGTGCACCGTCGTCGTGATGGTCACCGGCTGGTCGGCTGTCACGATGCCGCGGTCGTGCGGCGCCATCGTGAACGTCACCGGCAGCGTCTCGGGCGGGCCGTCGACAGCCCAGGCACCGGCGGGCGCACCCAGCACAAGCGCGGCGACAGCCGTCAGCGCCGCGGCGAGCCGGCCGAGCCGGTGGCGGCGCGGGTGGCGCGCGAGGGCGAGGGATCTGTGCGTCATGGCGGGAATCGACTCTGTGCGATTCACGCCGCACAGACAGGTGCGATTCTAGGGTGACACCCCTGAGCGCAGCCCGAGACGGGCCGCGCGAGCACGAAAGCGGGGGACGAACGACGATGGGATGCCCCGGTGACCGCCGACCTGAACCCCGATCCCGCGCTGTGCGCGGCGCTGCGCGCCGACCTGCGTGACGCCGGATACACCGCCGATGCCGTGCGCGCCGCGTGGGGACCACTCGCCGATGAGGCGGTCGGCCACGGGTTGCACGGGCCGGCGCTCGCCGCGCTTGCGGCGCAGGCCGCTGAGGCGGCTCGGGCGGCGGGGTCGCAGGTCGTGCCGGATGCGGCGGCGGTTCTGGCGCGGCTGCTGTTTCTCGGGGTGCGCACGCCCGGGGCATCCGTCGACGCGGCGCTGCCGACCGTGGGTTCCGCGGGACTGGTCGCGCTGGGACTCGCGACGATCGACGGGGCGGATGTCGTGCCGCAGGCGCTCGTGCGCCCGCAGGACTTCGTCGATGCGGGCGGCGTGGGCGGTGTGCGCGGCTCGGTCGCGGCCGGTGGTGCCGGCGCGGCGCCTGACGCCGGTGCCGGCACCAGCACCGGTGCGACCGGCGGCGACTGGTGGGTCGCGAGCGACCTCGACGAGGCTGCCCTCGGCGGTGCGCTGCCGACGGGGCACGTGCTGGGAGTAGGAGGGGCATCCCTCACTCTCGCGGGTCTGCAGCTGCCGACGTCGGCGGGGCGCGTGCTGGATCTCGGGACGGGATGTGGCATCCAGGCGTTGCGCGCGCGGCGGTTCGCGGATGCCGTCGTCGCGACGGATGTGTCGGCGCGGGCGCTCGCGTTCACGCGGCTCAACGCGCTACTCAACGACGTCGACGGCATCGAGGTGCGGGAGGGGAGCCTGTTCGAGCCCGTCCGCGGGGAGCTGTTCGATCGCGTCGTCTCGAATCCGCCGTTCGTCATCACGCCGCGGCGCGCCGACGTGCCGGCCTACGAGTACCGCGACGCCGGCTTCGCGGGCGACGACCTCGTCGCCGCGTTCGTCACGGGCGTCGGCGAGGTGCTGACCCCGGGTGGAACGGCCCAACTGCTCGGCAACTGGGAGTACCGCGCCGACGTCGACGGCCTCGACCGTGTGCGCGGGTGGGTCGACGCATCGCCGGTGCCACTGGATGCCTGGGTCATCGAGCGCGAGCGCCTCGACCCGCTCGCGTACGCCGAGCTGTGGGTGCGCGACGGCGGCACCGCCCCGGGCACGCCCGGGTACGCCGCCCTCGTTGAAGCGTGGCTCGACGACTTCGCCGCGCGGGGCGTCACGGAGGTCGGCTTCGGGTATCTGGTGCTGCGCCGCGCGGCATCCGGCACCCCGACGCTGCGCCGGTTCGAGCGGGTGTCGCAGCCGCTCGGCGAGGGGCTCGGCGCCCACGTGGCCGAGGCACTGGCGGCATCCGACCTGATCGATGGTCTCGACGACGCCGCGCTCGCGGCGACGACGCTGACCGTCGCGGGGGATGTCACCGAGGCGCGCCACCACCTGCCCGGCGCCGAGGCGCCCAGCGTCATCGAGTTGCGCCAGGGCGGAGGCCTCGCCCGTACGATCGAGGTCGACCCCGCGCTCGCCGCCCTCGTCGGTGCGTGCGACGGCGACCTCGCCGTCGGTCCCCTGATCGACGCCATCGCGCAACTGCTCGAGGTGGATGCCACCGCCTTGCGCGCCGATTTGCTCCCGCGCGTGCGCGAGCTCGTCTTCACCGGGTTCCTCACCCTGCCGCGTCGTTGAGCCAGCGTGGCGCCATCGCCGGGGCACCCGCGAACGCAGCGAGAACGCCGCAACCACCCGCCAAGTAGGCTGGAAACCATGCTCAACATGGCCGAGGGACTCGATCGTCTGGGCGCCCTCGCCACGTCGCCGATCATGGCGCGCCTGGGCGCCGCGTTCGCCGAAGCGGGCTTCGAGCTCGCCGTCGTCGGCGGCCCCGTGCGCGACGCACTGCTGGGGCGCCCCACGCACGACCTCGACCTGACGACCAACGCGCGGCCCGACGACATCCTGCGGATCGTCAAGCCCCTCGCGACAGCGACGTGGGACATCGGCCGCGCCTTCGGCACGATCGGCGCGAAGATCACCGGACCCTCCGGCACCGCCGAGCAGGTCGAGATCACGACGTATCGCGCCGACAGCTACGACGGCATCACCCGCAAACCCACCGTCGCGTTCGGTGACTCGCTGGAAGAAGACCTGACCCGCCGCGATTTCACGATCGGTGCGATGGCGCTGCGGCTGCCTGTCCCCGCGCTGGTCGACCCGACCGGAGGTGTCGAAGACCTCGTCGCGGGCATCCTGCGCACGCCCGGTGACCCCGACGTGAGCTTCGGCGACGATCCGTTGCGCATGCTCCGCGCCGCCCGCTTCGCTGGCCAACTCGGATTCGCCGTCGCCGAAGAGACCCTCAACGCGATGAGCCGCCTGCGCGAGACGATCGAGATCGTCAGCACCGAGCGGGTGCAGGCCGAGCTCGTGAAGCTGCTCGGCAGCGCCGACCCGGTCCGGGGCATCCGGATTCTCGTTGACACCGGGCTGATGGGCGAGATCCTGCCCGAAGTGCCCGCGCTGCGCCTCGAGATCGACGAGCACCACCACCACAAAGACGTCTACGAGCACTCGCTCACGGTGTTGCAGCAGGCGATCGACCTCGAGCACCAGCGGCATCCGGGGGCGGAGCCCGACATCACGTTGCGGCTTGCGGCCCTGCTGCACGACATCGGCAAGCCGGCGACCCGCAAGCTCGAACCCGGCGGGGGCGTGAGCTTCCACCACCACGACCTCAAGGGCGCGCGGATGTCGCGCAAGCGCCTCGCGGCCCTGCGCTTCGACACCGACACGATCGCGTCGGTCAGCCAGCTCATCGAGCAGCACCTGCGCTTCTTCGGCTATGCCGAGGGAGCGTGGACCGACTCGGCCGTGCGGCGCTATGTGCGGGATGCCGGGGACGAACTCGAGCGCCTGCACATCCTGACCCGCGCCGACGTCACCACCCGCAACGCGAAGAAGGCCGCCCGCCTGCGGCGTGCGTACGACGACATCGAGCGGCGCATCGCCGAGCTCGCCGCGCAGGAGGAGCTCGACGCGATTCGCCCCGAACTGGACGGCAACCAGATCCAGGAGATCCTCGGAATCGCGCCCGGCCGCGAGGTCGGCGAGGCGTACCGCTTCCTGCTCGACCTGCGCCTGGACGAGGGCCCCGTCGGCCCCGAGGTGGCCGAGCAGCGCCTGCGCGACTGGTGGGCTGCGCGCGGCTGAACCGGCGCTGCGCGCGATGCTGAAGTACAGCCGCGGGCGGCGCTGAAGCGCAGCCGCGAGGCGGCTCGAAATCAGACCCCTGCATTTCTCACGGCCCTCCGCCTACACTTGACGCACGCTCCTCACCGTCGAACGGAGTCGCCGTGCCCTCGTCATGGTCTTCACGGCGTGATGTCTCGCCCGAGACGTCGCGCCTGCTGATCGAGCGCGCGCACGAAGAGTTCGTCGGTGGCAACGCGGCCGACCCGCGCCTCACGCAGATCCGCAGCCTCGTGCAGGACTCGTGGCGCCGCTCGCTCGCGAGCTTCGTCGGGGCCGACGCGCTGCCACCGCTCGATTTCACGGATGCCGAGCTCGAGGCCTACCGCCGGGCGCATCCGCTCGCCGGTGTCATGGACATGATCCGCGGACTGCTGCTGCCCGAGTCCGACTCGGGTGTCGTCGTCGCCGTCGGCGATGCCGCGGGTCGGTTGCTGTGGGTCGAGGGCGACCGGCGCATCCGCTCGCTGACCGGCGAGATGGGTTTCGTCGCCGGCGCCAACTGGTCGGAGCAGTCGGTCGGTACGTCCGCTCCGGGCACGGCGCTCGCCCTCGGTCGCTCGGTGCAGATCCACGGTGCGGAGCACTTCAACCGCCTCGTCCAGCCCTGGTCGTGCACGGCGGCGCCGGTGCACGACCCCGAGACGCGCCGCATCCTCGGCGTCATCGACGTGACCGGCGACGCCGACGCCGTGACGCCGCAGGCGCAACTGCTGGTGGATGCCACGGCGCGCGCCGTCGAGGCCGAACTGCTCGTCTCGCGCTTGCGCGCCCGCGGTGCGGCGACAGCGCCGATCCGGGTGCGGCGTGGGTCGTCCCGGGCATCCGCTCGCGAAGCCGTCCGCGCGCCTGAGACCTCGACCCTGCGGGTTCTGGGGCGCGACCGGGGACTGCTCGAAGTGGCGGGGCACTCGGGCGAGACGATCTCGGAGCTGTCGGGTCGGCACGCTGAGATCCTGCTGATGCTCGCCGTCCACCGGCACGGTCTGTCGGCCGAACGGCTCACCGAGCTCGTCTACGGGCCAGACGCCGGCGAGGGCACGCTGCGCCCCGAGATGGTGCGGCTGCGCAAGGTCCTCGAGCGCACGGCGCCGCACCTCGTCCCGTCGTCGCGGCCGTACCGGCTGCCGGCCGAGCTCGACACCGACGCACACCAGGTGATCTCGCTGCTCGACCGCGGCGCGCACCGCGTCGCGCTCGCCGCCTACCGCGGGCCGGTCCTGCCGGAGTCGGTCGCCCCGGGCGTCGAGGAGTTCCGCAGCTCGGTGCGCATCGCCCTGCGCGAGGCGCTGCTGACCGAGGCATCCGTCGAAGTGCTGCTCACCTACGCCGAGACGGCCGACGGAGCCGACGACGCCGAGGTGCTGCGCCTCGCGCTCGGGATGCTGCCCGCGCGGTCGCCGCGCCGCGCGGGCCTGGTCGCGCGCCTCGAGAAGCTCGAGAGCTGACCCGTCGGGTCCGGTCACCGCCGCCAATCAGGGGGTGAACCGACCGCACCACCCCTGGCAGGATGGGCATCACGGAGGCAGACATGACTGCAGACAGCCCCACCCCCGAGCTCACGCGTCTCGCCGAGGCGTACGGCATCGCGACGGAGTACTGGTCGTTCTTCGGCGATCGTGTCGTCGTCCCCGCCTCGACCCTGCGGGCCGTACTGCAGGCGATGCACGTGGATGCCTCGACGGATGCCGCCACTCAGGCCGCACTGACACACAGCGAGATCGACCCGTGGCGCGCGCTGCTGCCGCCCTCGCTCGTCTCGCGCCCGGGCGCCCGCTCGCTGCAGGTCCACGTCGCCGACGGTCACGACGTCGAGCTCGTCGTGGCCCTCGAGGACGGTAGCTGGCGCAACCTCCCGATCCCCGGCCAGCACCCGCACTCGTGCGAGGTCGACGGCACTCTGCGGTGGCGCGTCGAGGTACCCGTCCCGGCCGACCTGCCGCTCGGCTGGCACACGGTGCACGCGTTCGAACGCCCCAGCGGCAGCGGGGCGACCGAGCTGACGCGCACGGCATCCGCACCTCTCATCGTCACCCCCGAGCGGATGCCCGCACCGCCGACCCGCCCCGGCCGCACCCGCGGGTGGGGTCTGATGGCGCAGTTGTACTCCGTGCGCTCGCGCGCGTCGTGGGGCATGGGCGATTTCGCCGACCTCGGCGACCTGGCGGCGATCGCGGGGCAGCGCGGCGCGGACTTCCTGCTGATCAACCCGATCCATGCCGCCGAGGTGACGGGCCCGATCGAGCCGTCGCCGTACCTGCCAGCGACGCGGCGCTTCCTCGCGCCGCTGTATGTGCGGCCCGAAGACATCCGTGAGGCCGCGTACCTGACGCCCACCGAGCGCGCGGTCGTCGACGCGGCGCGCGCGCCCGTCGCGGCATCCGACGACGATCCGACCCGCATCGATCGCGACGCCGTGTGGGCTGCCAAGCGCGTCGCGCTCGACGCGATCTTCACGGTGCCGCTGGCGCCGGGCCGCGAGGCCGAGCGCGCCGCTTTCGCCGCGCGCGAGGGCCAGCCCCTGCAGGACTTCGCGCTGTGGTGCGCCCTCGAAGAGCACTACGACGGTGTCGAGCGTCCGGCGGATGCCTGGGACATCACCTCGCCGCTGGTCGCGCAGTTGCGCCATGAGCTGCGCGATCGGGTCGCGTTCCACGTCTGGCTGCAGTGGATCGCCGACCAGCAGGTCGAGAGCGCGCAGGCCGCGGCGAAGGCATCCGGAATGTCGATCGGCATCATGCACGACCTCGCCGTCGGGGTGCACACGAAGGGGTCGGATGCCTGGTCGCTGCGCGACATGTACGCCCAGGGCATGGCCGTCGGCGCGCCGCCCGACATGTACAACCAGCAGGGACAGACCTGGAACCAGCCGCCGTGGTTGCCGCGCGCGCTCGCCGAGGCGGGGTACGCGCCGCTGCGCGACATGATCCGCACGCTGCTTCGCCATGCCGGCGCACTGCGGATCGATCACGTCATCGGGCTGTTCCGGCTGTGGTGGATCCCCGCCGGGCTCGGCCCCGCCGCGGGCACCTACATCCGCTACGACCACGAGGCGATGATCGGGGTGCTGACGCTCGAGGCGCAGCGTGCGGGTGCCGTCCTGATCGGCGAAGACCTCGGCAACGTCGAGCCGTGGATGCGCGACTACCTGTCTGCCCGGGCGATCCTCGGCACGAGCGTGCTGTGGTTCGAGCGTGAGGGCGAGGGCTTCCGCCCGCCCGAGCACTACCGCGCGTCGCTACTCGCGACCGTCAACACGCACGACCTGCCGCCGACGGCGGGGTACCTCGCCGACGAGCACGTCGCGCTGCGCGCACGGCTTGGGCTGCTGACCCGCCCCGTCGAGCAAGAACTCGCCGAAGCGGATGCCGAGCGTAACGCCATGCTCGCCCTGCTCCGCGACCGCGGGCTGCTCCCGCCGCTGCCCCCCGAGTCGCCTACCCTGGCCCCCGAGCCCGTCGAAGCGCCCACCGAGCAGCAGATCATCGAGGCGCTGAACGTCCTGATCACCGCCTCCCCGTCGCAGCTGCTCGGCGTGGCACTGGTGGATGCCGTGGGTGAGCGCCGCACGCAGAATCAGCCGGGCACCGACAAGGAGTACCCGAACTGGCAGATCCCGCTCGCGGGCGCCGACGGCGCCGCCGTGCTGCTGGACGACCTGGCATCCCACCCGCGTTTCGTCTCGCTGACCCACGCCGTCGACTCCGCGCTCTGAGCGATTTTTCACGGCGCAACCCGATGCAACGTTGCGGGGCGTAGCTTCGGCGGCAACCTCAACTGCGGCGCAGCAGCCGCCATGACCGTCGAAGGAGACATCATGACCATCGTCGAAGAAGGCGTCTCGAGCGTCTACGCCGCACCGGGCCAGCGCGGCGCGGTGGCCGACTACCGGCCCCGCTACGGCCACTACATCGGCGGCGAGTTCGTCGAGCCGATCAAGGGCCAGTACTTCGAGAACATCACCCCCGTCACCGGCAAGCCGTTCACCGAGGTCGGCCGGGGCACCGTCGAAGACGTCGACCGTGCCGTCGAGGTCGCATGGCAGGCGTTCGAGTCGTGGAAGCGGACGACGCCCGCCGAGCGCGCCAACATCCTCAACAAGATCGCCGACCGCATGGAGCAGAACCTCGAGGCGATCGCGGTCGCCGAGACGTGGGAGAACGGCAAGCCGATCCGTGAGACGCTCGCCGCCGACATCCCCCTCGCGATCGACCACTTCCGCTACTTCGCCGGCGTGCTGCGTGCTCAGGAGGGCACGCTCAGCCAGATCGACGAAGACACCGTCGCGTACCACTTCCACGAGCCGCTCGGCGTTGTCGGCCAGATCATCCCGTGGAACTTCCCGATCCTCATGGCCACCTGGAAGCTGGCCCCGGCGCTCGCCGCCGGCAACTGTGTCGTCCTCAAGCCCGCCGAGCAGACCCCGGCGTCGATCCTGTTCCTGTTCGAGATCATCGGCGACCTCCTCCCCGCGGGCGTCGTCAACATCGTCAACGGGTTCGGGATCGAGGCGGGCGCCCCTCTCGCGCAGCACAAGCGCATCCGCAAGGTCGCCTTCACGGGTGAGACGACGACCGGCCGACTGATCATGCAGTACGCGTCGCAGAACCTCATCCCGGTCACCCTCGAGCTCGGTGGCAAGAGCGCCAACATCTTCTTCGAGGATGTGGCGCGACAGAAGGATGCCTACTACGACAAGGCCCTCGAAGGGTTCTCGTTCTTCGCCCTCAACCAGGGCGAGGTCTGCACCTGCCCGAGCCGCGCGCTGATCCAGCGGTCGATCTACGACTCGTTCCTCGGCGACGGGCTCGAGCGCGTCGGCAAGATCATCCAGGGCAACCCGCTCGACCCGGCGACGATGATCGGCGCCCAGGCATCCAACGATCAGCTCGAGAAGATCCTCAGCTACATCGAGATCGGCAAGGCCGAGGGCGCCAAGCTGCTCGCCGGTGGCGAGCGGGTCGACCTCGGCGGCGACCTGAGCGGTGGCTACTACGTCGCGCCGACGGTCTTCGAGGGCCAGAACAGCATGCGGATCTTCCAGGAGGAGATCTTCGGTCCGGTCGTCTCGGTCACGAGCTTCGATGACTTCGACGACGCCATCACGACGGCCAACGACACGCTGTACGGCCTGGGTGCCGGTGTCTGGAGCCGCTCGGCCGACACGATGTACCGCGCCGGCCGCGGCATCGAGGCGGGTCGCGTCTGGACCAACACGTACCACCAGTACCCCGCGCACGCGGCGTTCGGCGGATACAAGCAGTCGGGCATCGGTCGCGAGAACCACCTGAAGATGCTCGACCACTACCAGCAGACGAAGAACCTTCTCGTCTCGTACGCCGAAGGCTCGATGGGCTTCTTCTGATCCAGAGCGTGTCCTGAGCGACACTCCCCCAAGTTCGCGACGGGCGGGCGCTTTCGCAGCCCCGCCCGTCGCGACGCCACTTTCCGCGCGGGCCGCGGTTCACCTTCCGGAGGTCGATGATGACCGACACCACCATCTACCAGCGCGTCGCGGTGACGGATGCCGCGGCAGGCCTGTTGCGCCAGCTGACGACGCAGCACGGCAAGCTCATGTTCCACCAGTCCGGCGGGTGCTGCGACGGCAGCTCGCCCATGTGCTACCCGATCGGGATGTTCATCACCGGCCCATCCGATGTGCTGCTCGGCACGATCGACGCCGGATTGGATGACCCCATCGAGGTCTACATGTCGGAGTCGCAGTTCGAGTACTGGAAGTACACGCACCTGACGATCGACGCCGTGCCAGGCCGTGGTGCGGGCTTCAGCGTCGAAGGGCCCACGGGCCAGCGGTTCATCATCCGCTCGCGCATGCTCACCGAGACCGAGTTGGAGCACTTCGGGCTGAAACCCAGCGCCTGAGCGCGTGACTCCCGGTTTCAGTCTCGTTACGAATGTTGCGTCTATGCCTTGGCTGTGTCGGAACGGGTGAAAGATAGCGGGATGGACCCCGCGCCTGCGGGGTCACCCTTTCACACAGCAGAGGTAACACCCATGGCACTGCACCACAGCACCCGGGGCCGGCTCGGCCTCGCGGCGACGGCGCTCGGCGTCTCGACCCTCCTTCTGGCCGGCTGCGCCGGCGGTACGGGCAACACCGACAACACCGACGCGACCGGCGAGTCGATCATTGTCGGCACCACCGACAAGGTCACGACGCTCGACCCGGCTGGCTCGTACGACAATGGATCCCTCGCGGTCCAGACGCAGGTCTTCCCGTACCTGGTCAACACGAACTACAACGACACCGAGGTCGTCCCCGACCTCGCCGAGTCGGCGGAGTTCACGGCTCCGAACGAGTACACCGTGACCCTTCCTGCGGGCCTGAAGTGGTCGAACGGCCACGACCTGACCTCGTCGGACGTCAAGTTCTCGTTCGACCGCAACATCGCGATCGCTGACCCGAACGGCGCCTCGAGCCTGCTGTACAACCTCGACAGCGTCGAGGCTCCCGACGACACGACCGTCGTCTTCCACCTGAAGACCGACAACGACCAGGTCTTCCCGTTCATCCTGACGAGCTTCCCGGGTGCGATCGTCGACGAAGAGGTCTTCTCCGCCGACGCCGTCACCCCCGACCAGGACATCGTCGACGGCGATGCCTTCGGCGGCCCCTACAAGATCACGTCGTGGGACTTCAACAAGTCCGTCGAGTTCACCCCGAACGAGAACTACAAGGGTCTGCTGGATGCCCCCGTCAACAGCGGCGTCATCCTCAGCTACTTCGCCGAGTCGTCCAACCTGAAGCTGGCCGTCCAGCAGGGTGACGTCGACGTCGCGTACCGCAGCCTGTCCGCGACCGATGTCGAAGACCTGAGCGGAAACGACGCCGTCAAGGTCGTCGACGGTCCCGGTGGCGAGATCCGCTACATCGTCTTCAACTTCAACACGCAGCCGTACGGCGCGACCACTGCTGACGCCGACGCGGCCAAGGCGCTCGCGGTCCGGCAGGCCGTGGCCGACCTCGTCGACCGCGAGGCGATCAGCGACCAGGTCTACAAGGGCACCTACACCCCGCTGTACTCCTACGTTCCCGAGGGCTTCTCCGGCGCGATCGACGCACTGAAGGGTCTCTACGGCGACGGCGACGGTGGTCCGGATGCCGAGAAGGCCAAGGCGACCCTCGAGGCAGCCGGTGTCACGACGCCGGTCGAGCTGAGTCTGCAGTACAGCCCGGACCACTACGGTCCGTCGTCGGGTGACGAGTACGCGCTCGTGAAGGACCAGCTCGAGAAGGACGGCCTGTTCACGGTCAACCTGCAGTCGACCGAGTGGGTGCAGTACTCCAAGGACCGCACCGCTGACGTGTACCCGGCCTACCAGCTCGGCTGGTTCCCGGACTACTCCGACGCCGACAACTACCTGACGCCGTTCTTCCTGAAGGACAACTTCCTGGGCAACCACTACGACAACTCCGAGGTCAATGACCTGATCCTCGAGCAGGCTGTCGAGCCGGATGCTGACGCCCGCAAGGCTGACATCGAGAAGATCCAGGAGCTTGTCGCTGCCGACCTGTCCACCGTCCCGCTGCTGCAGGGCGCGCAGGTCGCGGTGACCGGAGCCGACGTGAGCGGTGTCATCCTCGACGCATCGTTCAAGCTACGCTTCGCACCGATCACGAAGTAACCCCGCGACGGGACGTTTCGTCTCGCTCCGCTCGCTCAACGACCGGGGGGCTTGCTCCCCGGTCGTTGAGCGCCGTTAAGGTAGGCATCCATGACGACTGACGTCGCAGATCCCCCCGCCGCACTCGAGGCCCCGCGCAAGCGCGGGGGTGGCGGCACCCTCGGCCGCTACATCCTGATCCGCTTCCTGCTGATCTTCCCGACGGTGTTCATCCTCGTCACGCTGGTCTTCTTCCTCATCCGCATGACCGGTGACCCCATCACGGCGGCCCTCGGTGGCCGGCTGCCGACAGACCAACTGGCCGAGCGCATCCACGAGGCCGGGTACGACCGCAACATCTTCATCCAGTACTTCGAGTACCTGGGCCAGATCTTCACCTTCAACTTCGGCACGACGATCACCGACAAACAGCCGGTCGTGCAGGTGCTGGCTTCATACGGACTGGCGACGTTCGAGCTGGTGCTCTATTCGCTCGTGGTCGCCTTCATCGTCGGCATCCCGCTCGGCATGGTCGCCGCGGCGCTGCGCGACCGGTGGCCGGATGCCGTGCTGCGCATCAGCGCGATCCTGTTCTATGCGACGCCCGTGTTCTTCTCGGGGCTTGTCGCCAAGCTCGTCTTCTCGGTGTGGCTGGGCTGGTTGCCGGTATCGGGCCGCGCCGGGGTGCGCACCGAGATCGCCCTCGGTCGTGACGGCGGCACCGGGATCTACCTGATCGACGCGATCGCCAGCGGCAACCCGGCATACGTCTGGGATGTGGTTTCGCACGCAATCCTGCCGGCGCTCACCCTCGGTCTGCTGACGGCGGGCATCTTCCTCCGCCTCGTACGCACGAACGTCATCGGTACCTACAACATGCCCTACATCGACGCGGCGCGTTCGCGTGGCGTTCGCGAGAGTCGCC
Source organism: Microbacterium sp. 70-16 (assembly GCF_001898315.1). Lineage (GTDB taxonomy): Bacteria > Actinomycetota > Actinomycetes > Actinomycetales > Microbacteriaceae > Microbacterium. Next base: position 35,420 of record NZ_MKTQ01000022.1, read on the forward strand.
TCGTGCGCACGCATGCGTACAAGCCGGCGCTCATCCCGATCATCACGGTGATCGGTCTGCAGATCGCGCTGATGCTCGGCGGTGCCGTGCTGACCGAGACGACGTTCGAGTGGAAGGGCCTCGGCTTCCAGCTGGCGGCCTACCTGTCGGCGCGCGACTTCGTCGCGGTGCAGGGCATCGTCGCGATGATCGCGATCATCGTCGCGGTCACGAACTTCATCGTCGACATCATCGCGGCCTTCATCGACCCGAGAGTGAGGTACTGACATGGCGAAGCGTCGCCTGATCGACCGCCTCCCCGTGCTGCACCAGCTGCGGCAGAGCGTCGGCCTGCAGCGGGGCATGCTCGTCGCCGGCCTCGTGCTCACGGCGCTGTTCCTGCTCTGCGCGATCCTCGCGCCGTGGATCGCGCCCTACAGCTACAGCCAGCTGTCCGACGCGAACGGCAACTTCGGCGCGCAGCAGCCGCCGAGCGCGCAGCACCTGCTCGGCACGACCGTCGGCGGATACGACGTGCTCTCGCGCACGATCTGGGGCGCCCAGACGGCGCTGTACGTCGTCATCGTCGCGATCGTGCTGTCGGTGTTCATCGGCATCCTGCTGGGCCTCGTCTCCGGCTACCTCGGCGGCTGGGTCGATCGTGTGCTCGTGGTCATCGCCGACGCGATCTACGCCTTCCCCACGCTGCTGCTGGCCATCGTCGTCGCGATCGCGATCAGCGGCGGGCAGTCGAAGATGTGGTCGGGGATCATGGCAGCCGCGGCATCCATCACCGTCGTGTTCATCCCGCAGTACTTCCGCGTCGTCCGTGCCGAGGTCGTGCGCATCAAGTCCGAGGCGTTCGTCGAATCGGCGAAGGTCATCGGCGCCACGACGCCGCGGGTCATGTTCCGTCACGTGCTGCGCAACGCGACCCGCACGCTGCCGCTCATCGTCACCCTCAACGCCAGCGAGGCGATCTCGACACTCGCGGCGCTTGGATTCCTCGGGTTCGGCATCGAGCCCACCTCCGCGGCCGAGTGGGGCTACGACCTCAACAAGTCGATCAGCGATGTCGCCGCCGGCATCTGGTGGACGGCGATCCCCCCAGGCATCGCGATCGTGATCACGATCCTGGGCGTGACGCTCATCGGCGAGAGCCTCAACGACCTCGCCGACCCGCGTCTGCGCGCACGGCGCCGTTCCACGGCGAAGTCGACGCCGGCGGATGCCGTGGCGGCGAGCCAGCCCGCCTCGCGCGAGTTCATGGGAGAGGTGGAGTGATGGCATCCGTCACGAACCCCGCAGTCGAGATCCGCGATCTCGACATCACGTTCTCGACCGACGGCGGTGACGTCCACGCGGTGCGCGACGTCTCGCTGGACGTGCGCCCCGGTGAAGTGCTTGCGATCGTCGGCGAGTCGGGCAGTGGCAAGACCGTGACGGCGCGGTCGATCCTGGGCCTGCTGCCCGAGACGGCGACCACACGCGGCGCGGTCGTGCTCGACGGCGTCGACGTGGTCGGGCTGTCGCGCGACCGCCTGCGTGACGTGCGCGGCACGAAGGCCGCGATGATCTTCCAAGAGCCGTCGACGGCCCTCAACCCCGTCTACACCGTCGGCTGGCAGCTCGCCGAGGGCCTGCGTGCGCACGGAAAGTACAGCCGTGCGCAGGCGAAGGCCAAGGCGATCGAGATGCTCGCGCGCGTCGGCATCCCCGAGCCGGAGCGACGCGTCAGCGACTACCCGCACCAGTTCTCGGGCGGGCAGAAGCAGCGCATCGTGATCGCGATGGCGCTCGCGCTCGAGCCCGCCGTGATCCTCGCCGACGAGCCGACGACCGCGCTCGACGTCACCGTGCAGGCCGAGATCCTCGACCTGCTCCGCCGCCTGCGCGACGAGACCGGCACGGCGATCGTGCTCATCACGCACAACATGGGCGTCGTCGCCGACCTCGCCGACCGCGTCGCGGTGATGCTCAACGGCGAACTGGTCGAAACGGCGCCCGTCGCCGAGATCTTCGCGGCACCCGCGCACGAGTACACGAAGAAGCTGCTCGCCGCCGTGCCCCGCGTCGAGATCGTCGACCGGCCGCTGCCGCAGGGAGCCGACGTGGCGGCCGCGCCGGTCGTCGAGGCACAGGGCCTGGTCATCGAGTACCCGGGGCGGTTGGGCAGCCCGACGTTCCGTGCGGTGCACGCGATCGACTTCTCGATCAAGCCGGGCGAAGTGCTGGGGCTGGTCGGCGAGTCGGGATCGGGCAAGACCACGATCGGTCGTGCGCTCGCGGGGCTCACCCCCGTCGCCGACGGGTCGCTGCGCGTGCTCGGCACCGAGATGAACGGCGTCAAGGAGCGACAGTTCCGCGCCCGCCGCAAAGAGCTCGGCTTCGTCTTCCAAGACCCGGCCACGAGCTTCAACCCGTTGCTGACGATCGCCGAGTGCGTCGCCGAGCCGCTCATCGTGCACGGCGGCGCGCGCAACGCCGAAGCCGCGCGCGACAAGGTCGACGAGCTGCTCGAGGCGGTGCAGCTGCCGAAGGCGTTCGGCGACCGGTACCCGCACGAGCTGTCCGGTGGGCAGCGTCAGCGTGCCTCGCTCGCCCGAGCCCTCGCGCTCGACCCGAAGCTGCTCATCGCCGATGAACCGACCAGCGCCCTGGACGTCTCGGTGCAGGCGCGCGTGCTCGATCTGTTCGGCGAGCTGCAGGACCGGTTCGGGTTCGCGACCCTGTTCATCACGCACGACCTCGCGGTCGTCGACATGCTGGCGCACCGCGTCATCGTGCTGCACAAGGGACGCATCGCCGAAGAGGGGCCCACCGCCCGCGTGCTCGGCGACCCGCAGGACGACTACACCCGCAAGCTCCTGGCATCCCTCCCCGTGCCCGACCCGGTCGAGCAGGCCGCGCGCCGCGCGGCCTGGACCGCACAGCGGGGCTGAGGCGGCGCGGCGCCGCGGGGTTCAGCCGCCGAAGACGCCGCCGAAGCTCGCGAACAAGCGGAAGAAACCGAACTGGGCGATGAGCCACACGGCGAGGAACACCGCGGCGAACACGATGAACACCCAGGGCACGCCGCGCTTGAGGCGGCGGCCCGGTGCGGCCACGCCCGCGGGTGGGCGCAGGGCGGCGCTCGGTGCGACGAAGGGCAGGGCGGCGGATGCCCCGGCAGCCCCACCCGAGCCCCCACCCGAGACCGAGCCCGCCACCGCCGGCGCGAGCGCGCCCGCCGAGGCATCCAACCCATCCGACCCGCCTGAACCGGACGCCAGCCGGTCGTCGCGCCAGCGCTCCCACTGGTCGAGCTTGCCGAGCAGTGCCGCGACGACCGAGAACAGCCACGCCCACGTCGCGGGGTCGAGCGTCGACACCTCGCGCTGCGTGTACAGGAACAGCCAGTCGTCGACGATCTCGACGTCGAGGGCGGCCGCGTTGTCGATGAAGCGCGCCATGATGTCGGGCGTGAACAGATAGAGCGCATCGCGCTCGTAGCCCTCGGGGCAGTACAGCTGGAAGTGCTCGTCGAAGTCACCCTCGAGGCTCAGCCGCTGATCGCGATTGAAGGATGCCGGCAGGTTCGACCCCAGGAAGGAGTTGTTGCCCACGGCATCCAGCACGATGTGCGGCAGAGGCGTCGCGAGTTTGACCGCGACGTAACCCCAGCGGTGCGTCGTCTCTTCTTTGCCCGAGCCGGTCTTGTATGTGTAGTTCGCGAACTCGACGAGTCGCGGCTTGGTGCCGCGGATGATGTCGGTGGCCTGCCGCGCGTGCCCGATGTCGAAGATCATGCCGGGCAACGGCGGCGCCGAGGCCTCAGGATGCCAGGTCATCCCGTTCGCCTGCGCGAACCGGTCGAGGCGGTAGGTGCGCGCGCTGCCGTAGCGGCCCGACGCGAACTTCCAGATGACGGTCGCCACTGTCGCCACGATCGCGATCAGGATGACCACGGGGAACAGCGCGAACAGCGGTGAGAACCCTGCGCTGCCGCCGATCGAGACGAACGCGCCGATGATCCCGGCGAACGCGCTGCCGAATAGGAGCAGGAAGAACACCCCGATGACGACCGCCAGGATGATCCGGGCCGACGAGCTCTGTGGCATCCGGCCCTCGACGCGCAGCTGGCGCACATACGCGCGACTCGTGGAGCGGTTGACCGGCTCGGTCAGCGGGCGGGTGTCGAACGGGAGGGATGCCGGCGGCAGGCTCATGCGGCCACGCTACCGGGCGGGGACGTGCGCACCGGCGATCTCCGCTAGACTGTTGTGGTTGTCCGTCTGCGCTCGCGCGTCGGACACGTGCATCAACCCTCCTGATGCCGGGAAATGCCCGGCATCCGTTCTAGTCCGAAGGAGGTGGGTTAGTGACGCACTCACACC
>NZ_MKTQ01000023.1 GCF_001898315.1 Microbacterium sp. 70-16
CATCAGCGACCGGTTCCTGCCCGACAAGGCGATCGACCTGATAGACGAGGCCGGCGCCCGCCTGCGCCTGTCGATCCTGTCGAGCCCGCCCGAGCTGCGCGAGTTCGACGAGAAGATCGCCAAGGTCCGCGAGGACAAGGAGCTCGCCAGCGAAGAGCAGGACTTCGAGAAGGCCGCGGCCCTGCGCGACGAGGAGAAGTCCCTGCTCGCCGAGCGCCTGCGCCTCGAGAAGCAGTGGCGTTCGGGTGACGTCGCGACCCACGCGGTCGTCGACGAGGGCCTGATCGCCGAAGTGCTCGCGCAGGCCACGGGCATCCCCGTATTCAAGCTCACCGAAGAGGAGACCAGCCGCCTGGTCTTCATGGAGAAGGCGCTGCACCAGCGCGTCATCGGGCAGGAAGAGGCCATCGCGGCACTCTCCCGCACGATCCGCCGTCAGCGAGCGGGCCTCAAGGACCCGAAGCGTCCCAGCGGTTCGTTCATCTTCGCCGGCCCCACGGGCGTCGGAAAGACCGAGCTCGCCAAGGCGCTCGCCGAGTTCCTCTTCGATGACGAGGGCGCGCTGATCTCGCTCGACATGAGCGAGTTCGGCGAGAAGCACACCGTCTCGCGGCTGTTCGGTGCCCCTCCCGGGTTCGTCGGTTTCGAAGAGGGCGGCCAGCTCACCGAGAAGGTGCGCCGCAAGCCGTTCTCGGTCGTGCTGTTCGACGAGATCGAGAAGGCCCACCCCGACATCTTCAACTCGCTGCTGCAGATCCTCGAAGAGGGGCGCCTGACCGACGGTCAGGGGCGCGTCGTCGACTTCAAGAACACCGTCATCATCATGACGACCAACCTCGGTTCGCAGGCCATCGCCGGCGGCCCGGTGGGGTTCCAGGTCGAGGGCAACGCGCAGACGACGTACGAGCGGATGAAGGGCAAGGTCGATGAGGAGCTCAAGCGGCACTTCAAGCCCGAGTTCCTCAACCGTGTCGACGACGTCATCGTCTTCCCGCAGCTGAACAAGGAAGAGCTCCGCCAGATCGTGGGCCTGTTCACGAAGCGCCTCAGCGAGCGTCTGCTCGACCGTGACATGACGGTCGAACTGACCGATGCCGCGAAGGACCGCCTCATCGAGATCGGGTTCGACCCGACGCTGGGTGCCCGGCCGCTGCGCCGCGCCATGCAGCGCGAGGTCGAGGACCAGCTCTCGGAGCGCATCCTGCACGGCGAGCTCAACGCGGGCGACCACGTGAAGGTCGACGCCGAGAACGGGAAGTTCGTGTTCGAGCACGGTCCGCGCGGCGAGAAGGTCGCGGTCGGCGTCGGCGCCGCCGGCGCGATCGAGGCCACGCCCGACATCGTCGCGGGGGCGTAACCCTCGACAGGCCCTTCGACAAGCTCAGGGGCCAGCTGACACAGAACGGGTCGGATGCCAGGTGGCATCCGACCCGTTCTCGTCGTGTCTGGGCAGTCACCGCGGCGGCGTTCTCGGCGCTCTCGCCGCTCGCACCGCAATAACTCAGGAACCGCCGACGACGGCGATCGTGCTCGCCGCGTCGTTCCGCGGCGGAATCGGTGGGCGCCGCGCGCGGGGTCGCGCCGCTCCTGAGTTATTGCGGTGGGGTGGTGGGTGATCGCAGGGCGCGGCGGGGAGCGCGGGCGCCGATCAGGGGATGTGGTAGATCCGCACCGTCGAGTCGGAGTGCTCGACGTAGAGGGCGTTGGTCAGCTCACGGAAGTCGCCGTCGTAGTTGTGGCTCACGAAGTACACCGTCGGCGGGCCATCGGGGTTGTACTCGACCTTCGACACGGTCATCGTGTGGTCCACGCCGCTGCCGGTCTCACCCCAGTTGAAGATGCCGATGTCGCCGACGCGCACGCGGTCGAGGTCGGTCTCGGTCGAGTAGCTGAAGCCCAGCGAGTCGAAGTACGCGGCCATCGGCGCGGTCGCGATCCACGGCTTCGAGGCCGTCCACATCGCGCCCTGGGAGTACCAGGCGCCGTCGATATGCCAGCCGCGCGCGATCAGCCCCTGGCTCGCGAAGTTCGTGCAGTCGCCGCCGTAGGCGTTGTAGTCGCCCCACTGGTCGCTGTTGTAGTCCGTGACGTACTGGTGCAGGTAGGCGAGCTGGGCTGCGACATCGCCGCCCGTGGGCTGGTCGCCGGTGGCGGCCGCGGAGATCTCGGCGCGGAAGGCCTCGGCATCCGCCATGACGGCGGCGGATGCTGCGTCGACCTGCGCCTGGGCCGCGTCGGCCTCATCGGCGGTGGTCGCGGCGCGCAGGGTCTCTGTCGCGGCGTACAGCGCGTCTTCGGTCGCGCGCGAGGCGTCGGAGTAGTCGCCCAGCACAGCCAGGGCTGCATCGGCGGCCGCGGCGGTGTCGACGTCGGGGGCCGCCGCGGTGGCTGTCGGGCTCGGCTCGGCGCTGGCGTCCGCGGCATCCAGCGCTGCGGAGACGTCGGCCGCGCCCGCTGTCGACGCGGGCCGCTCTGAGAGCGACCGCACGAACCCGAAAACGCCGACCGTCAGGGCCGCGACGATGACGACCGCGATGACTCCGGCGGCGGCACGGCGGCGCCGCGCGACGCGCCGACGACGCGCAGCGCGGGTGGTGGGGGCAGAAGGCACGGCCCCGACACTAGCAAGATCGGCTGTGAGCGAAGCCGAGCCTCAGCCGGCCGGGCGCAACCCCGCGACGAAGTCGAGCTTGGCGAGCACGGGTTCGGCCAGCACGAACGGGTACAGGTCGGCCGCGCCCATCGAGCGGTTGACGAGGTTGAGCGCCGTCGACAGCGGGATCCAGACGTCGGTGACGAGGGCCGAGAAGCTCGGGTAGCCGATGATGTCGGTCGCGGGCAGCAGCCCCGTCGCGACAGCCGTCTCGACCGTGTCCGAGATGTGCAGGTAGTGTGCCCACGTCTCGGCGAAGTCCTCGTAGGGGTGCATCGTGGCGTAGGCGGAGATGTACCGCGACGGCCAGTCGACTGGCGGGCCGCTCTCGTAGTGCTGGGCGACGGATGCCTGGTAGTCGGCGCTCTCGTCGCCGAACAGAGCGCGTGCCTGCGCGAGCGTCGCGCCGCCGACGGTCTCGACGAGGCGCCACTCGAAGTAGTGGCCGACCTCGTGCCGCAGGTGGCCGAGCATCGTGCGGTACGGCTCGTCGAGCATCTCGCGCACGCGCTCGCGGTGCGAGTCGACGCCCTCGGCGAGGTCGATCGTGACGACGCCGTCGGCGTGCGCGATCATCACCTGCTCGCTCGTGGACGACAGCATGTCGAAGGCCAGGCCTCCGACGGGGTCCTCGGCCTTGCCGATGACGGGGAACCCGAGGGCATCCAGTTCGGCGACGAGGTGGCGCTTGGCGCGCTCGGCGACGGGGAACGCGGCGAGGCCCGCGGCATCCGCATCGGCGGGGCGCACCCGCGTCAGGTCGCACGCGGCGCACTGGCCGCCCTCGAGCCGGGCGAGCCACGTGCACCCCGACAGGCCGAGATTGCGGCACACGTGCCACACGAGCCCTGCCGCGTCGACATATCGCCCGGCATCGACCGGGACGATGTCGCGCTCTTCGCGCGAGTACCCGAGCGCGGCGCCGCACGACACGCACACCGAGTTCTCGAAGTACAGGGCGTTGCCGCACACGCGGCACGTGTAGGCCTTCATGAATCCAGCGTCGCATACTCTGCGCGCGAGCAGAACGTGCCCGCACATGACACGAACTCCGCAGAACCGCACGAACTCCGCAGAAAAGGATGCCTCCGGCTGCGGAGTACGCGACACACTGCGGAGTCGGTGCCCCAGCGGATCGTGCCGGGCGTCGGAATCAGCCCTCGACGGGCGCGACGTCGACCTGCACCCGCAGGGTCGACTTCTTCGCCTTCGTGTAGATGATGCCCTTCACCGGCGAGACGTCGCCGTAGTCGCGCCCCCACGCGACCGTGACGTAGCGGTCGTTCGCCCACTGGTTGTTCGTCGGGTCGATTGCGAGCCACTGGTCGGTGCCCGGCAGCCAGACGGCGAGCCACGCGTGCGAGGCATCCGCGCCGAACACGCGCTCTTTGCCGGGCGGCGGCTGCGTCGCGAGGTAGCCCGAGACGTAGCGCGCGGCGATGCCGTGGCCGCGCAGGCACGCGAGCGCGACGTGCGCGAAGTCCTGACACACGCCCGCACGGCGCTGCATCGCGTCGGCGACGGTGCTCGTGACCGTCGTCGCCGTCTTGTCGTAGTCGAAGTCGCGGAAGATCCGCTGCATCAGATCGGTCGCCGCCTCGCCGATCGGCCGGCCCGGAGTGAAGGATGCCGCGGCATACGCCGTCGCCTCGGCGACGTGCGGCACGCGCGCCGACGGCAGGGCGTATTCGGCGGCGCTCCAGGCGCCTTGCTGGTCGGGGTGCACGAGCGGGCGGGCGAGCTCCCACGGCTGTGCGAGCGCGGCGGCGTCGTAGTCGGGCGTCTCGATCGTCACCTCGCTGCTCGCCTCGATCGTGAGCTCGGCGTGCGCGTCGGTCAGGTGGAAGTACGTCGCCGAGTTGCCGAAGTAGTCGACGTCGGCCGAGATGTCTTTCGGCGCGGGATCGATCGCGACCCCGGCATCCGCCACCGACTGCCACGGCAGCGCGCGCGGCACGAGGTGGAACAGTCCCACGCTGTCTTGCACCGGCTTCGCGTACGTGTACGCCGTGCGGTGCCACACCCGGTAGCGCTTCATACCCGCGCCTCCAGCAGTTCGACCAGCGACAGCTCAGACAGCGGGACGGGCGGCGGGCCGCTCTCGAAGTGCAGGTGCCCGATGGCGTCGGAGAGCTGTTCGAGGCTCGCGGCGATGTCGTCGAGCGCCTGGACGAGCCGGTCGCGGCGGCCACCGCGCACGCGTGCGAGCTCGGCGGCGTCGACGGCGAGCAGGTCGGACTCGAACTGGTCGAGCAATCTCTCGGCGCGCGTCGATCCGGTGGATGCCGGCATCGCGGCGACGTGGCTGCGGAGGGCATCGAGCGCGAAGGCGAGCGAGCGCGGGTTGCCACGGTCGAGCAGCAGCAGGTCGAGCGCGTCGGCGACGCGGGGCGACCCGCGGTAGCGGCGGCGGTAGGTCACGATGCTCTCCGCCGACAGCAGCATCGCCTCGAGCACGGAGCGGTCGTCGCGCGGACTGCGCTGCTCGGCGAGCCCGCGCAGCAGATGCGTCAGCTGCAGCCCGCGCTCGAGCGAGCGACCCGCCTCGATCATGTGCCAGCCGGTGTCGCGCACCATGTTCGCCGTGATGCCGTAGAGCGACAGCATGGCCGACAGCATGCGGCCCGCCGATTCGGCGGTGCGGTGGGGATGCGGCGCGTTGCGAAGCGCGCGCGCCGCACGGTCGATGTGCGAGAAGACGCGCCACGTGTCGCCGGAGAGCTGGTCGCGCACACCCTCCATCGCGTCGCGCAGCCGCGCGATCGAGTGCGCGGCCGTTCCGGCGCGTCGGCTGTCGAGCAGCAGGTCGCGGAACTCAGCCTCGGGGTCGTCTGAGCGGCGCCCGGCGAGGCGTGCGATGACGCTCATCAGCACGCGCACGTTCTCGTCGAGGCGGTCGGCCGTGCGCGCGCCTGGTTGGTCGAGCTCGGCCTGCGCCGCCAGCGCCAGACGCAGCACGTCTTCGGCGCGCTCGGCGTAGCGGCCGGTCCAGAACATGTCGGCCAGCGCACGGGGTGCCAGGGGCGGCACGCTGCGCGAGGTCGAGGGGGGAGTGATCTCGGCGAGGTTCTGGTCGGCGTCGGTGAGTGCGTCCTTGAGCACCCAGACATCCTTCGTGCGCGGCGAGGCATCCACGTGCTCGCGCACGGTCGCGAGCCCGCCGAGCATCGGCCGGTACGCCGAGCCGTACCGCAGGGTGAACGTGCGCAGGGTCAACGGCAGAGCGGATGCCTCACGAGAAGGCCGCCACACGGGTGCCTGCGACAGCGACAGCGTGCGCTGCCCGACGAAGCGGTGCGGCTCGGCCTCGATGCGCGCGGCGAGCTCGGGGGCAGGCAACCCCGCGAAGTCCTTGCGGGGTTCGTCGATCGTGCGCACGAACACGTCGGGGTCGCCGGCTTCGACGGCGGCGAGCACGTGCGCGCGCGATTCAGGGTCGCCGCACCACCACGTCGGCGTCGAGGGCAGCCGCAGCTGCTCGCCGAGCAGGTGCTCGCACGCGGCGGGCAGGAACGGCAGCAGACCCGGGTTCTCGAGCACGCCCGCACCGAGCCCGTTGACGAGGCGCACACGGCCGCGGCGCACGGCCTCGCTCAGCCCCGCGACGCCGAGGCGCGAGTCGCCGCGCAGCTCGAGCGGGTCGCACCACTGGGCATCCACACGTCGAATGATGACGTCGATGCGGTCGGTGGGTTTCGTCGACGGCCAGCGCGCCGGCTTCATCCAGACGTACCCGTCGCGCACGACGAGGTCGCTGCCCTGCACGAGCGGGAAGCCGAGCGCGTTCGCGAGGAAGGCCTGGTCGAAGGCCGTTTCGCTGAACGTTCCGGGCGACATGATCACGACGTGCGGGTCGTCGATGCCCTCGGGTGCCGACGACAGCAGCGCCGCGCGGAACGCCGAGAAGTAGGGATCGATGCGGTGCAGGCTGCTCTCTTGGGAGAGATCGGGCAGCACCTGCGAGATCACGCGCCGGTTCTCGGCGGCGAAGCCGAGGCCCGACGGCGCCTGCACGCGATCGGCGAGCACGTGCCATTCGCCGTCGGCGTCGCGCCCGAGGTCGGTCGCGGCGAGCAGCAGCGGATGCGGATCGAACGCGCTCGGCCGGGCGATCGGGCGGACGAATCCGCTGTGTCCGAACACGATCGACGACGGCACGATGCCCTCGCGCAGCAGCGTCTGCGGGCCGTAGAGGTCGGTCAGCAGCGCGTTCAGCAGCTCGGCGCGCTGCGCGAGTCCGACCTCGAGGCGCCCCCACGCCGCGGCCTCGATGACGAGCGGGATCGGGTCGAGCTGCCACGGCTGCGCACCCGTGCCGTGCCGCAGATACGAGACGCCGTCGTCGGCGAGGAAGCGGACGATCTCGCCGTCGACGCGGTCGAGCTCGTCGGGCGTGAGCGCGAGGGCGAGCGATGCCAGCGACTGCCAGGCGGGGCGCAGGGAGCCGTCGGCCGCGATGACCTCGTCATAGCGGCCGATCTCGGGCACTGCCGACAGCGGCAGCGTCGGCTGGGCCACTGCCGTGGCGTAGTCGCGGAGCACACTCACGCCGGGGGAACCCTCCGAAGGTCCAGGGTGCGAGGGTAGTCGGATGTCGCGGCGCGCGCCCCCGCTTCACGCGCTGCGGCCACATCGAACCTACCGGGTGTGTGACCTCGTGGCTCGAACCTGCCCGAGCGACGTGCCTCGGCTTCGTTGGCGTTGACGGGCGGATGCTCGTACGCACGGCCCCCGGGATGCACGACGTGGTACGTCGCGCCGCCGAGCGAGACCGCGGCATCCGCATCGATCACCTCGACCGTCAACGGGGCATGCACGGCGATCGACGGATGCAGCGCCGACCACGGCTGCCATGCCCGATACCGGATGCCGGCGTAGTACTCGCCCTGCTTTCCGGTGGGGGTGAGCGGCACGGCGGCGCCGCCGACGACCACCAGGTGGCGCGCGGGGTCGATGCCGGCGACGGTCACCTGGATGCGCTCGACCGAGGAGTCCACGTAGCGGGCGGTGCCGCCGGCCGTCGCCTCTTCGCCGAGGACGTGCCACGGCTCGATCGCCTGGCGCAGCTCGAGGGTGATGCCCGGGTCGATCCGCGTGACGCCGATGCGGGGGAAGCGGAACTCGACGAACGGCTCGAGCCAGCTCTCCTCGAAGGCGATGCCGTGTGCGCGCAGGTCGGCGACGACCTCGCCGATGTCGCGGCGCGCGCCCTGCGGCAGCAGGAAGTCCTCGTGCAGGGCTGTTCCCCAGCGCACGAGGGGAGCGGTGAGCGGCTGCTCCCAGAACATCGCGACGAGCCCGCGCACGAGCAGAGCCTGCACGAGCGCGAGCTGCGGGTGCGGCGGCATCTCGAAGCCGCGCAGCTCGAGCAGCCCGAGCCGGCCGCGGCTTGAGTCGGGGCTGTAGAGCTTGTCGATGCAGAACTCGGCGCGGTGCGTGTTGCCGGTGAGGTCGGTCAGCAGGTGCCGCAGCGCGCGGTCGACGAGCCACGGCCGCGGCTCTTCGGTCTCGGCCGCGAGCCGCCGCAGCTCCTGCAGCGCGATCTCCATCTCGTAGACCGCCTCGGGGCGGCCCTCGTCGAAGCGTGGCGCCTGGCTCGTCGGGCCGATGAAGCGGCCCGAGAAGAGGTACGAGAGAGACGGATGCCGTTGCCAGTAGGTGATCAGCGACGCGAGCAGATCCGGGCGACGCAGCAGCGGCGAGTCGATCGGCTGGCGCCCGCCGAGCGTGATGTGGTTGCCGCCGCCGGTGCCCGTGTGGGTGCCGTCGAGATCGAACTTCTCGGTCGACAGACGCGCCTGGCGGGCCTGCTCGTACAGGTCGAACGTGAGCGCACGCTGCTCGGCCCACGACGAGGTCGGCTGCACATTGACCTCGATGACGCCGGGGTCGGGCGTGACGATGAGCTGCGTCAGGCGTGCGTCCGGCGGCGGGCCGTAGCCCTCGAGCACGAGCGGTGTGCCGACCTCGACGGCGGCGGTCTCGATGACGCGCAGCAGCGCGGCGTAGTCGTCGAGCCGTGTCGTCGGCGGCAGGAACACGTGCACGTGGCCGTCGCGGGATTCGAACGCGAGGGCCGTCGTCGCGGCACCCTCCGGGCTCACGACGGTGACGGGCGGTAGCGCCGGGTCGAGGGGTGGGCCGGCCTCGACGTACGACGGCTCGCCCTCCCGCTCCGGGTCGGTCCACGCGACGGCATCCAGTGGCAGACGCAGGCCCACAGCGCTCGACCCGGGCGTGAGGACGAGGCGGCCGCGGCGGAAGCGCCACGCGGGGCTCGACCACTCCTCGCCCATCGCGAGCGGCAGCACGAACCCCGTCGGCGCGGTGACGGAGGCGTCGAGCTCGGCGACGTCAGCGGCATCGAGGTCGTCGGTCTTCGGGTGGTCAGCGCTCGGCCGCGGGCCGTCGGGCTGGCGCAGGTCGGCGGCGAGGCTCGCGAGCGGGTCTTCGTACGCCCCCAGCAGCTGCTCGGGCGGCAGGCCCAGCAGCGCGGTCACACGGCGGGCGAGAGCCTCGGCGCGGGCGGCGGCGGGGGCATCCTTCGCCCCGGTCGTGCCGTCGGTCGCGGGGTCGGCCGCGCCCTCGGCCGCGCCATCCGTCGCGGCGCCCGCCGCAACCGCGTCGGACCACGGGTCGGCGAACAGGTCGGCGTGCTCCCACAGCGGGATGCCGTCGGTGCGCCACTGCAGGGCGATGTTCCAGCGGGGCAGGGGCTCACCGGGGTACCACTTGCCCTGGCCGCGATGGACTATGCCGCCGAGGGCATATGTCTGACGCAGGCGCTCGGCGAGCAGGTTCGCGAGCTCGCGCTTGTGCGGGCCGTCGGCGTCCGTGTTCCACTCGGCAGCGGTCGCGTCGTCGAGCGCGACGAAGGTCGGCTCGCCGCCGAGGGTCAGGCGCACGTCGCCCGCCCGCAGGCGCTCGTCGACGAGCTCGCCCGCCGCGTCAATGCGGGCCCACTGCTCGTCGGTGTAGGGCTTCGTCGTGCGTGGGTCTTCGTGGATGCGCCGCACCTCGTTGTGGAACGAGAACGTCACCCCGACCGGGTCCGTCGCGCCGGTGATGGGCGCCGCGCTCGACGGATGCGGCGTCGCCGACAGCGGGATGTGTCCCTCGCCCGCGAACAGCGCGCTCGTCGCGTCGAGCCCGATCCATCCCGCGCCGGGGATGAACACCTCAGCCCACGCGTGCAGGTCGGTGAAGTCGTGCTCGGGTCCGCTCGGCCCGTCGAGCGACTTCTGGTCTGAGGCCAGCTGTACGAGGTAGCCCGACACGAATCGCGCCGCGAGGCCGTACTGGCGCAGCAGACTCACGAGCAGCCACGCGCTGTCACGGCACGAGCCGATGCCCGACGCGAGCGTGTGGTCGGGGGTCTGCACGCCCGGCTCCATGCGCACCGAGTAGTCGACGGCGCCGGCGACGGCGCGGTTGAGCTGCGACAGGAACAGCACGGTCGGCAGGCCGTCATCCGGCAACGGTGGCAGGCCCGAGCGCCAGGCATCCGCCTGCACGGCGTCGTCGACGGGGCGCAGATACGGTGCGAGATCGGCCGCCAGCGCGGGGTCGTACGCGAACGGGAAGCGCTCGGCGTACTCCTCGATGAAGAAGTCGAGCGGGTTGATCACCATCATGTCGGCGACGACGCCGACCGTGATCTCGAGCTTGCTGACCTTCTCGGGGAAGACGATGCGGGCCAGCCAGTTGCCGAACGGATCCTGCTGCCAGTTGAGGAAGTGGTTCGCCGGCTGGATGTCGAGCGAGTACGCCTCGATCGGCGTACGCGCGTGCGGTGCCGGGCGCAACCGGATCACGTGCGGAGCGACGTTGACGGGATGCGCGAACTCGTAGCCGGTGTAGTGCTCGAGCGCGACCTTGATCGACATGAACACAGCTTCGTGCATTCCTGTTGCGGATGGGTTACGGACGATCGGCAATACAGTGGTGCCGTGCCCGACTACACCGTCCGCCCCGCCCGCACGTCGGACGTGCGCGGCATCCTGGAACTGCTCGAACCGTGGGTGGCGCGGCGCATCCTGCTCGGTAAAGAGGTCGTCACCGTCTACGAATCGGTGCAGGAGTTCGTGGTCGCCGAGAGCGACGGCGTGCTGGTCGGCTGCGGCGCGCTGCACGTCATGTGGGAGGACCTCGGCGAAGTGCGCACGCTCATCGTCGCCGACGAGTGGCTGCACCACGGCGTCGGCGGTGCGCTCGTCGAGCGGCTCGAGCAGAACGCGCTCGCCCTCGGGCTGTCGCGTCTGTTCTGCCTCACGTTCGAGGTCGACTTCTTCACGCGGCGCGGATTCGCCCCGATCGGCGAGCAGATCGTCGACGCGAACGTCTACTCGCAACTGCTGCGCAGCCCTGACGAGGGTGTCGCCGAGTTCCTCGATCTCGCCCACGTCAAGCCCAATACCCTCGGCAACACCCGCATGCTCAAGCAGCTCTGACGGGGTTGGCGCTCGCCCGCGCGCCCGGCACGCCCCGCGGATGCCCCGGCTTAGCCTGGATGCGTGAGCACTCCGCGCCGTCGACACTCGCCCGCCGTATACCGGCGCCGGCGACTCGTCGTGCTGCTGGCGGTGCTCGTCGTCATCGCCGGCATCGTGGCGCTCGTGCTCTGGCAACCGTGGCAGGGGTGGGCCGTGCCCGCGCCGACCGGGTCGAAGAGCGTGTCGGTCACCGCCCAGCCCGACACGACGTCGACGCCGACGTCGACGGATGCCGAGGAGGCTGACACCGCGGCATCCGATGCTGCTTCCGACGACTCGTCCGAGGCATCCGATCCGTCGGCGTCTTCGACCGAGCCTGCGATCGCGGCGTGCACGACGTCGGACATCTCGGTGCAGGCCGTCACCGACAAGGACTCGTACGGCGCGGGCGAGCTGCCGCAGCTGTCGATCATGCTGTCGAACAACTCCGACCAGCCGTGCTTGATCAACGTCGGCACCGCGAAGCAGTCGTTCGTCATCACGAGCGGCACCGACACGTGGTGGCGTTCGACGGACTGCCAGTCCGATCCGAGCGATCAGGTCGTGCAGCTCGACGCCGGGCGGACGGTCTCGTCGGTGACGCCGCTCGCGTGGGATCGCACGCGCTCATCTGTCGACACGTGCGACTCCTCGCGTTCGCAGGCGCCCGCCGGATACTTCCACCTGCAGGTGTCGATCGGTGGCATCCAGGGCGCCGACACGAAGATGTTCCAGCTGCGGTGACCCGATCCGGGCGGGAAAAGTCGGCTGGCGGTGTCGTCTGATGACGGGCTGTCTGTGCCCTGTCAATTGTCTGTGAGACGATTCACTGTCTGAGAGGATTCTCATCCGCTGGAATGCTCTGAGGGGTCGCGCGGACGATCGACGCGCGTAATCTGGGTACCAGCTCCTGAGGCGAGTCCCCGCTGTCCCCAGCAGTGGACCTCGACACCAACCCCAGTGGTCTCGACATTCGGACGTTTCGCCCAGTGAGCTCTGGCCCTCTCGATTCTCCCAGTCCCCAATGTGGGGATCGAGAGGGCCCCCCTCAGACGGACGTCCCCGCGAGTCTCCTCGTGTGATTCTTCTAGGCTGGAGCGATGGCTGGGAAGAAGCGCGCGAAGGCATCCCTCGAGTTCCGCAATCCGCAGCTGGCTGATGCGCTGCAGACGCAGGACATGGCGGCGCTCGCCTTTGCGCTGCGCCACGGACCGACCGTCGTGCCGCTGCTGCGAGCCGGCCAGCGCGACGACCCGCGTGATGTCGGCGAGGTGTGGACGTACCGCGACCCGAGCACGGGCGACGTCGCGCTGCTGCTGTTCAGCGATGCGGCGCACAAGCCGGCGGCCCTTCCGCCCGCGGTGGCGCTGCAGTCGCCCGCCTGGCTGCGGGCGTTCTTGAGCGTCCACGAGAAGGAGATCACGACGGTGTTCTTCGACGTCGCCGGCCCGCACCCGATGCAGGCGAGCCCCGCCGACGTCATCGCCGCGCTCGACGCGTGACCGCCCTGCCCATGTCCCACTAACCGCAGACCATGTCCCAAAAACGGCTGGTTCAGGGGGCTTGAGACAGCATTTATTGGGACATGGTGCGTAGGAGGGACACGGCCACCGCGACGACGCGTGGGTGGGGCAGGAGCGACCTGAATTGGGGCGCCCGCGCCGCCTCAGAAGCCGGGTTCGTCGCCGGGGGCGATGGGGTGCAGGCGCGCGAGGTCGCGCAGGGCGCCCTTCAGGCTGGCCGACGAGGTGTCGAC
The DNA here is from genome assembly GCF_001898315.1 of Microbacterium sp. 70-16. Lineage (GTDB taxonomy): Bacteria > Actinomycetota > Actinomycetes > Actinomycetales > Microbacteriaceae > Microbacterium. Next base: position 12,881 of record NZ_MKTQ01000023.1, read on the forward strand.
GACCGACCGATAGCCGAGCCGGGTCGCCTCGCTGCGGCGCTGCTGGTGCTGCGTCACGGCGCGGACTTCGCCGGCGAGGCTGAGCTCGCCGATCGCGACGAGCTTGGCGGGATTCGCGCGGTTCGACACGGCGCTTGCGACGGCGAGGGCGATCGCGAGGTCTGCGGCCGGCTCGACGAGCCGCACGCCGCCGACGGTCGAGACGTAGACGTCCTGGTCTGACACACGGATGCCTGCCCGCTTCTCGAGCACCGCGAGGATCATCGCGACCCGCGCGCCGTCGACACCGCTCACGATCCGGCGCGGGTTGGGGCCGGAGCCCTGCATCGTCAGCGCCTGCACCTCGACGGGCAGTGCGCGACGACCTTCGAGTGCGATCGTGACGCACGTGCCGGGCTCGCGCGAGCCGTGGCCGAGGAAGAGCGCGCTCGGGTCGGGCACTTCGGCGATGCCGTGCTGCGTCTGTTCGAAGCATCCGACCTCATCCGTCGCGCCGAAGCGGTTCTTCAGCGCCCGGACGAACCGCAGCGACGTCTGCCGGTCGCCCTCGAAGTGACACACGACGTCGACGAGGTGCTCGAGGATCCGGGGGCCAGCGACCTGGCCGTCTTTCGTGACATGACCGACGAGGATGACCGGCAGCCCGCGCTCTTTCGCGACGCGGATCAGCGTCGACGCGACTTCGCGCACCTGACTGGGATGCCCCGCGGCGCCGTCGATCAGCGACGACGACACCGTCTGCACCGAGTCGACGATCAGCAGATCGGGGGCCGTCTCATCCACGTGCCCCAGGATCGTGGCGAGATCGGTCTCGCTCGCGAGGTACAGCTCGTCGTGCAGCGCGCCGGTGCGCTCGGCGCGCAGACGCACCTGGCCGAGTGACTCCTCGGCACTCGCGTACAGCACGCGTCGCCCCGCGCGGGCGCTCTGCGCCGCGACCTCGAGCAGCAGTGTCGATTTGCCGACGCCCGGCTCGCCCGACAGCAGGATTGCCGCCCCCGGCACGATGCCGCCGCCGAGCACCCGGTCGAACTCGCCGACGCCGGTGCTGCGGCGCGGCGTCTCGCGCGTGTCGATCTCGGTGATCGGCCGCGCCGACCGCGTGGGAGCCAGCGGCGTCACCGCAGCCGCGCCGATGCCGGTCGGCGTCGCCGCCTCGACGACCGTGCCCCACTGCTGGCACTCACCGCAGCGGCCCACCCACTTGACGCTCGTCCAGCCGCACTCCGTGCACCGGTACGCCATGGTGGTCGCCGCGCGCTTGGATGCCATGCACCCAGGCTATCCGCGGCATCCGACACCGCGGCGCGCCGCGGCGCGAGCCCGGCTCAGCCCGCGGCGCGAGCCCGGCCGGGGCTCAGCGCGAGCCCGCCTCAGCGCAGCGAGTCGGCGACCTCGCGCAGCGCCGTGGCGGAGTGGCGGAAGAGGTCCTGCTCGGCGGCGTCGAACGACGTCTCGCGGATGGGCTCGGCGCCCGCCGCGGACACGACCGACGGCACCGAGAGGGCGACGCCGCTCACGCCCTGGAAGTCGTCCAGCACGGTCGAGACCGGCATGACGCTGTGCTCATCGTTGAGGATGGCCTCGACGATGCGGGCGCTCGACAGGCCGATCGCATAGTTGGTAGCACCCTTGCCCTGGATGACCTTGTACGCGGCATCCCGCACGTCGACCGCGATCTGGTCGAGCTCTGCCTGCGTGAACTTCGGCTGACCGTCGAGGGGCTGCCAGTCGAGGATCGGCACGGTGCCGATGGTCGCATGCGACCACAGCGGGAACTCGGTGTCGCCGTGCTCGCCGACGATGTAGGCGTGCACGCTCGAGATCGAGACGCCCGCGCGCTGCGCGATCTTCCAGCGCAGGCGCGACGTGTCGAGCACCGTGCCCGACGCGAAGATGCGCTCGTACGGCAGGGCGGTGGTCTCCTGTGCGAGCACGGTGAGCACGTCGCACGGGTTGGTGACGATGACGAAGGTGGCGTCGGGCGAGACCTCGAGCAGCTGCGGCATCATCGACTTCAGGATGTTGGCGTTGACGCCCGCGAGCTCGATGCGGGTCTGGCCCGGCTTCTGCTTCGCGCCGGCCGTGATCACGACGACGTGCGACCCGGCGGTGACCGAGATGTCGGCCCCGCCGATGATGTCGCTCGACCCGGTGAATTGGGCGCCGTGGGCGAGGTCGAGCACCTCGGCCTCGGTCTTCTCGGCGGCGATGTCGTACAGGGCGACGTGGCGGGCGGACCCGCGGATGAGGGCGGCATAGGCGACGGACGATCCGACCGCCCCCGCACCGACGACGGTCAGCTTCGAGTTCTCGATCACGCTCATGCGCCCAGTCTGTCAGGGCCTGGTCGCAGAGGCCACCGCCGACCTGCGGTAGCCCCGACGGCCCGGTCCAGAGTCACGGCCGAACGGCGATCCGCGCCGCGGCGGACGGTGCCGAGATCGCGGCGGGAAGCTCGGGCATCGTGATCGCTTTCTCGACGAGCGAGCCGAACAGCGCGTGGTCGGCGGTGCGCAGGAACGCGACGGCGCGCAGCAGGTGCTCGGGGCGATAGTTGTGCACGCCCGTGATCGTGAGCAGTCGGCGCACGACGTCCTCTGCCGAGACGGGCACGGGGGCCGCCGGAAAGACACTGCCGACGAGCACGATCGCCGCGCCGACGCCCGCCGTCGCCAGCAGGTCGACGATCGCGCTGCCGGCGCCCGACAATTCGAGGGCGACGGTGAATCCGTCGGCATCCGTCGACGACGAGGCACGTGAGACGGCGGATGCCAGTGCCTCGCGCCCCGGCGCGACCGCCTCCGCGGCGCCGAACAGCATGGCCTGGCGCCGGCGCTCGGGGTCGGGGTCGACGCCGATGACGGTGGCGCCGGCGGCGCGGGCGAGCGCGACGGCCGTCAGGCCCAGCATCCCGCATCCCGACACCACGACGATGCCGCCGTCCACGGGCCGCAGCGCCGCCGCGGCGTCGAGTGCGGCGACCACGGTCGCGGTCGCGCACGACGCGGGCGCGGCGACGGCGGCCGGTAGATCTTCGGGGACCTTCACGACGGCCGATCCCGCGACGACGTGCACGTGCGTCGCGAAACCGCCCGTGAGCTCCCATCCGCGACTCGTGCGGGTGTGTCCGTACTTGCGTAGGTGGAGGCACTTGTTCTCGAGCCCGCTGCGGCACCGGGCGCACGTTCCGCACGAGACGGCGACGGCCCACACGATGCGGTCGCCGATCGCGAGCGGCCGGTCGTCGACGGTGCGCGGCGCCGTGCCCGGACCGACGGCGACGACTCTGCCGACCTGCTCGTGGCCGAGTACGAGCGGCGTGCTCTCGTGGCGCATCCCCGAGACGGTGTGCCGGTCTGAGCCGCACACGGTCGCCATCTCGACGCGCACGAGCAGGTCGCCCTCGTGCAGGTACACGTCGGGTACGGCGATGCGCTCGAAGCCCTCGCCGACGCCGCGGAACACAAGCGCCTCGGGCGCCGGTGCGAGTCGCAGTCGTGTGACCGGCGCGTGTGGCTGAGCGGCAGATGCCGAGCCGTGGCCCAGGTGCACCGCTGTCTCCGAACCCGTCCGCACCGTCGCCGCTCCCGCAGGAGCCGCGACGCGGCCGGTCATCGGCCGAGCCGGCTGAGCAGCTCCGGCAGCTCGGCGACGGAATCGAGAACGTGCGCGGCGCCCGCGTCGCGCAGCGCGTCTTCGGCCGCGTGCCCGCCGGTGCGGACGGCGACGACGAGGCCCGCGCCGGCGCGCACACCGCTGCGGGCATCCGACTCGGTGTCGCCGACGACGGCGAGAGCGTCGACCGACGAGACGCCGGTGCGGATCGCCGCGAGCAGGTTCAGGTCAGGCGCGGGGCGTCCGCGGCCCGCATCGGCGGGGGTGAGGACGACGGCGACGAGCTCTTCCCAGCCCAGGCGCGCGAGCAGCGCGTCGACCGTCGTGCGCGAGAAGCCGGTCGTCAGCACGACGGTGCGTCCGTCATCCTGCAGGGCGCGGATCGTGTCTTCGGCGCCGGGCAGGGCGGCAGCGCTCTCGGCGACGAGCTCGTCGAGAGCGGCTTCGAACAGGCCGTTGAGCTCGTGCGCGGCATCCTCATCGACGAGCCCCCGGAAGACCTCGATCTTGGACTGCCCCATCGTCGCGACGACGTGCGCGATCGCGGCATCACGGTCGGCCGATGCCGCGGCGGGCAGGCGGTCCCACGCGCGCGTGAACGCGCCGACGACGAGGCCGTCGTCGGCGACGGTCGTTCCGGCCATGTCGAGCACGACGGTTTCGATGCGGGTCATTCGTTTCTCCTTCGAGGGGGGATGTGGCCTCAGCGCCAGAGGTCGTCGATGACGGATTCGGCCAGGCCGAGTCCGCAGGTCATGCCGATGCCGGTCGTCACCGATACGACGCGGATGCCGTCGGCGGGCGCCGCCTTCAAGAACTCGTGCGGGGCGCGCGCGTAGACGCCCTGCCACCGCTCGCGCACCCGCAGCGGCGCGTCGAACAGGTCGGCGCCGAGGCTCAGCAGCAGCTCGAACGCGCGCTCGTCCTGGAACGGCGACGGTGTCACCCGCACATCGTGCGTGTCGCCGACGATCAGGGTGCCGTCGGGGCGCTCGGTGTACATCTGGTTGACGTCGTACGTGAGCACCTCGGGGGCATCCCGCTCGTATCTCGCCCGCACGTCGGCCGCGGCTGGCGTCGTCGCGAACGCGGAGTAGCGCAGCATCGACGAGCCGGTCAGCAGCGGCACGGGCAGCCCCACGCCGTCGGCGAGCAGCATGTCGAGGCTGCACCGCTGCACGTCGTGCGCGGCCGCGATCTCGGGGAAGAGCTGGTCGACGTCGGCGTTCACGGCGAAGACGATCGCCTGTGCGTGCAGCGGTCCGCGTGTCGTGTGCAGCGTGCCGGTCTCAGCCCCGAGCGCTGCCGTGCGCCAGTGGAAGTCGACGCCGCGCGCGCCCAGGTGCGCCGCAATCGCCGGGGCCGCCGCACGCGGATCGACCTGAAGGTCGTCAGCGAAGCGGATACCCCCGACCGCGCCGCGCACCGGAACGAGCTCACTCACCTCGTCGGCCGACAGCAGGGGGCCGGCGTTGCTCTCGCGCAGCACGGCGAGCTCGTCTTCGTGGCGGGCGACCGCGATCGCGCCGTCCTGACGGATCCACAACCCCGCGCGCTCCGCGAGCCGCAACCACAGCTCGCGGCTGCGGCGTGCGTACTCGCCCGCCTGACCGGCGTGCGCGCCGACGCCGATGTGGCCGAAGTTGCGGATGCTCGCGCCCGCGATGGCATCGGCCCGCTCGACGATCGCGACCTTCAACCCGCGCTCGACGGCAGCGGCGGCGTGCCCGAGGCCGACGATGCCGGCCCCGACCACGATGAGGTCGTACGTGTCGCGTGCCATGCCGACCTACTTCAGCGCGCGGCGGATGAGGATCGCCGCCGTCTCGACGACGACGACCATCGCGATGATGACGAGCACATACGCGAAGACCTGATCGAAGTGGCGACCCTGCAGGGCGTTCAGCAGGAGGAAGCCGATGCCGCCCGCGCCGACGATGCCGAGCAGCGTCGCCGAGCGCACATTCTGCTCGAGCAGATACATCAGGTGGCTGACCGTCGAGGGCACCGACATGGGCAGTGTCGACGCGAAGAACACCTGGGTGCGGCTGCCTCCGGCAGCGCCGACGGCGCGCTCGGGGCCGTTCGGCACTTCCTCCATCGAATCGCCGACGAGCTTGGCGAGCAGGCCGACACCGCCGATGCCGAGGGCGAGGGCGGCAGCCTGCGGGCCGAACCCTGTCGCGATGATGAAGATGATCGCCACGACGAGGTCGGGGATCGCGCGCAGCACGAGGGCGATGCCGCGGAAGAGGTTGCGCACGCCGCCGTTCGGCGCGACGTTGCGCGCCGAGAGCGGGCCGACGAACGCCGAGATGAGTGCGCCCATGAGGGTCGCCGCGAACGCGACCTGCAGCGTCGTGCCGACCGCCGCGAGCACTGTGCCGACGTCGCGCGTGCCGAAGTTCGGCGGCCAGATCGCGCGGTCGAGCTCGGCGTTGACGACCTGGTCGAACCGCCAGCCGCTCACCAGGCGCGCGAGGTCGGGGCCCGCGTAGACGAAGGCCCAGACGACAATGAGGATGCCGAGCCAGATCCACGCGGTTGTCAGAACCCGCCCGCGGTCCCACGGGCGGTGCATCACGGCTTCGATGCGCGCGGCGCGCGCGACCTCGTCACTTGAGGCACCGTTGCGGTCGATCGACGCGGCGAGGCGCGACGATCGCTTCGCGAGGGCGCGCACGACCGTGTCACCCGTGCCGCGTCCGGTCGGGCGCACACCCAGCAGGCGCGCACGGATGAGCGACGAGATGATCTCGAACACGATGCACAGCGCGATGATGATGAGGACGATCGGGATGACCCGGCGCATGCCGGCGGGGCCGGCGTGCAGGGCCTCATCGAGGTCGTAGCCGAGTCCGGCGACGCCGACGACACCGAGGATCACGGTGCCGCGCAGGTTGATGTCGGCGCGGTGGAGGGTGACGGCGATCCAGGCGGGCAGTGCCTGCGGCACGACGCCCGACCAGAACTCCTGCGACTTCGAGCCGCCCGCCGCGCGGATGGCCAGGCGCGGTCCCTCGTCGATCTGCTCGACGGCATCCGCGAACATCTTCGAGATCATGCCGACCGAGTGCAGCCCGATCGCGACGATCGCCGGCAGCGTGCCCGAGTTGAACCACAGGAAGGCGAGGAAGACGACGAAGACCACGTCGGGGATCGCGCGCATGACGACGCCGATGAAGCGCGAGATCGCGAGCGCGACGCGGCCCGGCGCGGTGTTGCGGGCGGCGCCGTAGGCGACCGGGATCGACAGGACGGCCGCGAGGGCGGTGCCGGCGATCACGAGCGCGAGAGTGATCGCGATACTGCCGAACGTGTCGAGGATCGGCTCGATGCCGACCCATTCGGTCACGAAGGTCGTCGTGCCGTCGGGCTGACGGGTGCCGACGACGTTCCACCCCGGCCACTGCATCGGGGTGGCCATGCCGATGAAGCGGCTGAGGTTGGCGAATGTCGTCTCGAGGCTCTTGAAGCTGTAGTCGAGCGCGGCGAACGACCAGATGCCGAGGATCGCGATCCCCGCGATGACCGAGTACGAGACGACCGTCGCGGTGAGCGGGCGGGGCCGCTTGATCGCCTGCAGGCGTGCAGCGGACGGTTGCGGCGGCGCGCTCAGCACGGCGGTCATCAGGCGGGTTCCTCGTTGGCGAAGTCCTCCGCCAGGCGCTCGCCGGCTTGTGCACGCAGGGCCTCGGCGCGGGCATCCTCTGAAGCGATGCCACCCTCGGTCGCACCCTCGCTGAGGAGCTGTTCTCGGATGTCGGCGAGCTCGGTCTCGATCGCGGTGATCTCACCGGTCGTGACGGCGACGCGGCCGTAGATCTCCATGACCTGCTCGCGCGTCAGGTCGTCGGTGGGGGTGTCGAGCACGACCTCGCCGGCGCGCAGGCCGACGATGCGCTCGCCCCAGCTGAGGGCGAGGTCGACCTGGTGCAGACTGCACACGACGGTCAGGCCCCGCTCGGCGGCGAGTTCGCGGATGAGCCCCATGACCTGGCTGCTCGACTCGGGGTCGAGCGAGGCGACGGGCTCGTCGGCGAGAAGGATGTCGGGCTCTTGCATGAGTGCGCGGGCGATCGCGACGCGCTGCTGCTGGCCGCCCGAGAGGGTGTCGGCGCGCTGGTACGCACGCTCGAGCAGTCCGACGCGGTCGAGGTGACCGAGCGCACGCAGACGCAGCTGCTTGGGGTAGGTGCGGACGCCGATGCGGGGGCCGCGCAGCGTCGAGAGCGATCCGGTCAGCACGTTCTCGAGCACCGTGAGGGCGCCGACGAGTTCGAACTGCTGGAAGATGAAGCCGATGCGGCCGCGCAACTCGCGCAGCGGCCGGCCGGTGAGGGCCGACACGTCCTCGCCGAGCGAGACGACGGTGCCGGTGGTGGGCGTCTCGAGCCCGTTGATGTGGCGCAGGAGCGTCGACTTGCCCGAGCCGGAGAGGCCGAGCAGGACGACGATCTCGCCGGGAGAGACCGACAGCGACACCCCGGTCAGGGCAGGGCTAGCCGCGCCCGGGTAGGTCTTACCCAGGTCGGTGATCTGGACGGCCGGGGTGTCGCTGTGGGTCATGTCATGCTCCGTTTCGATGCCGGGCTTACGCCTGGCAGGCCTCGACCTGGTCGGCGATCAGGGTGCAGACCGAGCGGATCGTGTCGTAGTACGAGTCGTCGACGGCGCCGAAGCCGAACCAGTTCTCGGTGAGGAACTCGTTGAGCTCGATACCGGCATCCGTCAGCGATGCCTGCGTGCTGTCGGCGATCGCGGCGGTGAGCTGGTCCTTGACGTCCTGCGGCAGGGCGGCCTGCATCACGATCGGCGCGGCGGGAACCTGGAAGCGGTCGATCTCCTCGAGCGCGCCCGACGCGATGAGCGGGTCGGCGTCGACGTCCTGAGCGAAGCCGACCTGGCAGTCGACGCCCTCAGCGATCTTGGCGGCGTTGAGGTCGTGCGACTCGCCGTAGACCGTGTTCTCGTCGGAGACGGTGACACCGGCCTCGAGCAGCTGGCTGACCGGGATCGCGCGGCCCGAGGTCGACGTCGGATTGACGAAGCAGACGGGCTGATCGGCGAAGTCGGCGAGCGTCGTCGCCGAGGATGCCGGGTTCTTCAGCGCGACCGAGAAGTAGCCGGGCTCGGCGCCTTCTGCGGTGATCTGCGCGCCGATGGGCTCGATCTCGGCACCGGCCGCCTGCGACTGGTAGTAGGTGAAGGCGGAGATCTGGGCGACGTCGATCTGGCCCGCGGCCAGGCCCTGCACGACCGCGGTGTAGTCGGTGGCCTCGAAGAACTTGACCTCCTTGCCGGTGATCTCGGCGATCCAGTCGGCGATGGGCTGGGCATCCTGCTCAGCGCCCTCGTGGTCGGGGAGCGTCGCGAAGACGATCGTGTTCGAGTCGCCCGAGGCGAAGGTGCCCTCGATCGTGGTGGCGTTGTCGGTGCTGGTGTCGCTGTCAGCGGAAGCGGTCGTGCCGGCACAACCGGTGAGCGCTGCCAGGAGGGCGATGCCGGCGCCGAGGGCGGCGAAGCTGCGGGTGTTCAGACGCATGGGAATGCGGCCTTTCTTCGGACGTGCCCGGGCACGGTCGTGCCGGGCAGATGTGGGAAGGGACGCAAGCGAACGTTGGCAGTCGACTCGGTGGCTTCCTGGCCTGCGGGAAGACGGCGGGTGAGGGAAAGGTGAACGGTTGTCTTCGCCTGCGCCTTCGCCGCCGCCGGTTCGGCGGAGTGCGGAATGTCGCGGTAGCGTGGATCGCGATAGCGCCTAGGGTTCCGGGGTTCGGCTTCGAGCCGGCCCGCCTGGTCCGAGCGGCGCCACGCCCGCACCCTGCGGTGGCGGGCGTCATCTGACAGGACAAAAGCCCGGAGGACCCCCTCGTCGCGCCCGCGGCGAGGCGAAGGGTCCGCGTGTCTGTTCTTGCTCTCGTTCTCGTCCTTGCCGCCGCCGTCGCGCACGCGGCGTGGAACATCATCGCCCACGGCACGAGCCGCAGCGGAGTGCCGTTCCTGTGGTGGGGAGCGCTGCTCAGCACCGTGATGTGGGCAGTAGCGATCCCGTTCACGGGTGGGTGGGGGCCGGCGAGTCTTTCCGGGTTCTGCGCCGGGGTGGGCACCTCGGCCGTGCTGCACGTCGCATACATGCTGGTGTTGCAGCGCGGCTATGCCGTGGGCGACCTGTCGACCGCGTACGCGACAGCGCGCGGCACAGGACCCCTGCTGACCGTCGTGGTCGCCGTGGTGGTGCTCGGCGAGCGGTTGTCGGCGGTGGCTGTGGTGGGGGTGCTGGCCGTCATCGTGGGCGTCGTCGCCGTCGGGTTCGTCGACCGTGAGCGCGAGCGCGGGTCGGGGACGCGGCGCCGGCCCGGCCTTGACCCGGCCGTCGTGTTCGGGCTGCTGACCGGGGTGGCGATCGCGGCGTACACGGTGTGGGATGCCTTCGCCCTGCGCACCTGGGAGGTGCCGCCGGTCGCTTACATGGTCGGCTGCACGGCGCTCGAGCTGCCGCTGCTGACGCTCCTGATGGTGGCGCGGCGCGCGCGCCGAGACGCGTTCGGGTCGCTCGGCGCGGTCTGGCGGATGCACTGGCGCCGGCTGGTGGCCTTCGGATTCCTCTCGCCGCTGTCGTACATTCTCGTGCTGACCGCCATCACGATCGCACCTGTGGCGCTCGTCGCGCCGATCCGCGAGGTGAGCGTCGTGCTGGTGAGTCTGTTCGGTGCGTGGGTGCTGCGCGAGGCGCATCCCGGTCGGCGCGTCGCGGCATCCGTCCTCGTCGCGGCGGGTGTCTTGCTCATCGCGATGTGAGCGGTGATGCCGCTGCAGTCTGTGGCGCCCCGGCCGCCGGTTGGGGTGGCTGGCGTAACGTCGAGGGCATGAGCACTGCAGAGGATGCCTCGTCCGCGTCGTTCGTGATGCAACGGACGGATACCGGTGCCGAGCGCACGCACCGGCCGCGCCTCGTCGCGATCGACGTCGACCACACGCTGCTGCGGTCTGACCGGACGCTCGCTCAGGAGACGGTCGCCGCTGCCCAGGTGGCGCGCGCTGCCGGCATCCAGCTCACTCTCGCGTCGTCGCGTCCGCCCGGCGGGATGTGGCAGTACCTGCAGGCGCTGGGCATCGTGGCGCCGAGCGCGTTCGTGGGGTTTCAGGGAGCGCTCGTCGCGTCGTTCGACGCGGACGGCAGACCGAGCGTCATCGCGACGACGCCGATCGAGCTGGCTGTGGCCGGGCAGGTTGCGGAGGCGGCCCGGTCGCTCGGCGTCGCGACCAGCTGGTACACCCCGACCGGGTGGTTCGTGGACGAGGTCACCGATGAGATCGCCCACGAAGGGTCGATCGTGGGGATGGCCCCGCAACTCGTGGCGGACTTCGACGGGCTGGAGGCGCCGGTGAAGATCCTGTTCATCGCGCGGCATCCGGAGGAGATCGAGGCGCTGCGCAGAGTGATGCCGGCGTCGGTGACGGCGGAGACATCGAACGCGGCGTACCTCGAGATCACGGCGCGTGGGGTCGACAAGGCGACGGGCGTCGAGGTCATCGCCGGGGGACTGGATGTGCCGTTCAGTGAGGTCGTCGCGATCGGCGACGGGCGCAACGACCTCGGCCTGTTCCGACGCGTGGGCACGTCGGTCGCTCCCGCGAACGCCGACCCCTCCGTGCTCGCCGAGGCCGACTACATCGCCCCGTCGAACGACGCCGACGGCGTCGCCGCGACGCTGCGCTGGCTCGCGGGGCTGCCGGTGGTGTGAGCCGCGGGGCGTTGCCACGGTGCGATGGAAATGGAAAAACCCCTGCTTGGCAGGGGCTTTTCTGGCGGTGACGGTGGGATTTGAACCCATGTATCGCGAGCGCAGTCGCCATCGCTTCAATGCCGTGACCGCATAATCCCGCGGTTCGACCTCGTTCCCGGCTCCACTCGCCTCCCTTCATCTGCGTTCGTCTTTACCCACGCGTGTACCCGCTTGAGATATCTCTACGAGACCCCGCGCTAAGTCTCATGTTGACCCATCGCCTCCGATGGCACCTTCCCGCGGATACTGATAGCTCGTACACGATCCCTTTGCGTGCGCACCGAGCGCGGTTCGAAGCATGATGCTGACGTTGGTGGGTGGTGCGGAAGGTGCTGGTGAGTCAGGTCTGATTTGACCTTGCGCCCTTCATCCCGCCTCGGTCGCGCGAGGAGGGCGACGGCTCGGTGTCGATGATCGATGGTGGCAAGTGGACGGATACTCGCCAGAGCCCTTGCCCGTCGGGGCCGATCGTGGCTGAGCCGCCGAGTTCCTCGGCGCGGGCGTGGATCGATGCCGCGCCGATCCCCGGTCGGGCCGGCGCCGATCGGCCGTCATCTGGCGCGCTGGCCTTGTCGCCGCCGTGGGTGTCCTCGGTGATCGGGTTCTGGACGACGATGTGGAGGGCGCCGTCGGGGGTGAGGGTGGCGCAGGCCTGGACGGGCGAGCCGGGTCCGTGGTGGTCGGCGTTGGTCAGGGCCTCGCTCACAATGCGATAGACCGCGACTTGTCCGGCAGCGGTGAGAACAGGGGGCGGGTCGGGCACGTCGAGGTCGGCTCCGATGCGGTCGGCGCGGCGTGCCAATGCGCCCCAGAGGCCGCGCTCCTGAAGTTCGATCGGCCGCAGCCCGTCGACCACCCGCCGAACTTCCTCGAGCGCGGTCCGCAGGTCAGCCTGCACGACCTCGAGTTGGGCATCGACCTCGTCGGGGTGCGAGCGCAGCAGGTTACGCGCGGCATCCGCACGGAATGCCGCTCCGGTCAGCAGAGGCCCGAGTCCGTCGTGGAGATCGCGGTGGAGGGCCACGCGCTCCCGCTCGCGTGATTCGACAGTGGCGGCGCGGGCGTCACGGAGCTGCTTCGAAAGGTCTGCCTGACGCGACAGCAACGCGAGCGGTAGCGCGACGAGCTCGAGCGCGGCACGATCGTCGGCGTGCAGCGCCTTCTCGCCGGGGCGGAGGGCCACGCGCAGGGCGAGCGAACCGTCGGGGGTGACGGGCACCTCAACCTCCCGGCCGCCGGCATGTCCGCGCCGCACGGTGGCGACCGACTTGTTGTCGACGATCAGCGTCAGCCCGGGGAGGCGCAGCAGTGCAGCGGTCTCGGCGACGGCTGCGGCAACGCCTGCTTCGGATCCGTCGTGCCGTTGCCGGACGCGGCGTGCGGTGCCGGCCGGATCGTCACGCCCTCCGTACAGGGTGCGACCGACGGTGCGGCGAAGCAGTCCGACGACCGGTTGAAAGAGCAGTGCGATCCCGATCGCCGCGACAGTCTGCACGGTCCGTTCCACGCTCTGCGGCACCAGCAGGGAGACGACGGCAACGGCCCCCGCGTAGATGGCGACGACGATGATGATCGCTGCCGAGTAGACGAGAACGGTCGACTGATCGACGAGGATGAGCGCGAATGCCGTCACGTTCAGCAGCGACCCGAGAGCAGCGAAGACGACGGCGCCGGCGGGGACGACCTCGGCGGGGGCGAAGAACGCGGGGATGGCGGTCAGGATGCCGACCAGCTGGAGCACGGCGATCGTCAGGCACGCGCGTGAACGTCCGCGCCAAGCCGGGATGAGGAGAACGAGCGTCGTTACGGCGATCCCGGTCGACAGAATCGCCGCCGCGATCGGTAGAACGATCGAGCCTGAGGAGTCCGGTGCGATGTCGAGGGCAGGTGCGGTGCCCAGCACGCTCAGGATCGTGGCGAGCACAAGGCCCACGCGGCGGGCGATCATCGGCCGAGCCCACCCTCGCGGGCCATCACGATCGCTTCAGCCCGTGTCGCGATGCCGAGCTTGAGGAAGATCGCAGAAATGTGATTGCCGACGGTCTTAGCCGCGATCCCGAGCCGCTCGCCGATCGCATGATTGGGTGCACCACGTGCGATGAGGTCGAGCACCTCCCGTTCCCGTGCCGTGAGCTGAGGGAACGGATCGGCCGCGGACCGGCGGAGCGACCCGCCCAGCACGCGCGCGGCGACCTCGGGTGAAAGCACGGCGCCGCCGGCAGCCACGGTGCGCACGGCACGATCGATCTCGTCGGGTTGAGCGCCTTTCAGCAAATACCCCCGCGCTCCGGCCGCGAGAGCATCCGCGATCTCCTCGTCCTCGTCGAACATCGTGAGGATGATCACGGCAACGCCAGGGAGATCAGCCGTCAGGCGTCGCGTGGTCTCCACCCCATCCAGCACCGGCATCCGCAGGTCCACGATCGCGACATCCGGGCGCGTCACCAGCGCCTCCCGGCACGCGGCAGCGCCATCGCCAGCCTCCGCCACCACCTCGACACCCTCGAGCGTGCTCAGCAGCGCAGCCAGCCCACCACGGACGACGGGATGGTCGTCCGCGACCAGGACACGAATCGCGGCGTCTGACATGGACACATTCTGCCGCTGACCGCGCCCCGCATCTGGGGTTCAGCCCCCAGACGTGCCGGGCACGATTTCCCGGACCGTGCCCACGTCCCGGGGGACGGACCCCGCGCCCAGGGCGACGCGGGGACGAGATCGTGAGTCATAGCCGGACATGCCGGCACCCCATCGAGAGGAGTTCGTCATGACCGCAATCACCGCATCCCCTCCGCTGCGCCGAGCCGTGCCGCTTCGCATCGGCCTCGTGCTCGCCACACTGCTCGCCGTAGCCGGAGCCGTTCCCGCACTGATGATCGGACTCGTCGGAAGCGCCTGGGACCCGATCGTCATCATCATCGCCGTGCTCTCAGGTGGCGTCGCCCTCGGAACCCTCGCGCTCGTCGCGTTCGCCTGGAACGGCCGGCGCGGACCCTGTATTGCGATCATCGCCCTGCAAATCGTGTCCATTCTGCCCGCGCTTCCCGCGTTCCTGCTCCCCGCCGAGGAGACCGGCCCTGGCGCGGTCATCGGTGCGGTGATCGGCATCGCCCTCGCCCTCGCTGCGTGCGCACTCATCATCGTGGGGATGCGCCGCGCCGAATAGCCGACCGGTGGCCGGGTCGCGCGCATAGTTGACCCGGCCACCGCGCGCTCGCGGCGACGACGCACCAGTCCAGACACTCGGCCCGTCACAACTGATCCTCCTGCGGGCACTGTCAGTACGCGCCTCCGCCGGCGGCGACCCAAGGCCATCGCCGGTAGGGGCTGCGGCCTGGGCTCAGAAGATGTGCGCGTCGCTCGCGGCACGGAACGCTGCCCGGCGACGCTGTAGTTCGCGGTAGACGGTGGCTCGAGAGACACTGAACAGCTCGGCGATCTCGGTTTGGGTGTACTCGCCGCGGTCCTGGACGTCGAACATCAGCTTTCGCTGCGTTGTCGACATCTTCGGCTGCTTACCCTTTAGGTGACCTTTCGCGCGGGCGACCGCCATCCCCTCCTTCGTGCGCATGCTGATTAGGTCGCGTTCGAACTCGGCAACCATCGCGAGCACATTGAACAGCAACCGCCCCACTGGGTCGGTGGGGTCGTACCTGCTGCCGCCAAGACTGAGCGCGACGCCTTTCGTCGTCAGCTCGTCGGCGATGTCGCGCGCATCCTTCACTGACCTGGCGAGCCGGTCGAGCTTTGTGACTACGAGGGTGTCGCCTTCTCGGACTGCGGCGAGCGCTTCGCGGAGCCCTGGCCTGGCGCGGTTGGTGCCGGTCAGCCCGTGATCGACATAGATGTTCGAATCGAGAACCCCGAGCCGCAATAGCCCGTCCCGCTGCGAAGTGAGGTCCTGATCAGCGGTCGAGACTCTGGCATAGCCAATCTGTATTCCATTCATGCCATCGAGCTTGATCCCGGAGGTCGGCGGCGGACCCCGGTCGGATCCGTATCCGGGCGATGCGCAGTCAGGGGGTGTTGCGGGCGTGGCGTGATCGTGCGGGCGAGGCGAGGCGAGGCGCCGTTCATTCGCGCAGCGACGACGATCGGCGTGACGTCTCCCGCGCCGCCACCACGTAGCGGGCGGCCCGGGAGGCGGGGTCGCTTCCTCGGGCCCTCTACGTGAGAGGCAGATCGGTGAGGCAGGTGGGGTCTTCCGCGCCAGTGGAGATGGGGGTGGTGATCGAGCCGTTCTCGTGCGTGATGGTGAGTGTGGCGTCGATGTCGCGGGGAAGCCACAGTCCGACGAAGCCGTTGCTGTTCGTCGTGCGTTCTTCGTCGAGCAGCACCTCGCCATCGTCGCCGACGACCGTGAGGTGGAGGGGCTCGTCGCCGAGCTCTCCGACGCAGGTGGTCAGACTGTGGAAGTAGCAGTCGTGCGTGGTGTTCCGGTACGGCGCGACGGAGAGGTAGAACTCGTCCTCGAGTGGGACGGAGGTCTCGGGCCCACCGTCGATGGTGAACAGCACGGCGTTCGGGCGCACGGATGCGATCAGGTCGTCGCGTCGGTCGTCGACCGGTGTCGCTTCGAGCTCGTCGATGACCTGGTGGATGGTCTGGTCGGGGAAACCGGCGGCGGCGAGTGGATCGGTGGTCGTACTGTCGGGGGTGGCGGCTGCGCAGCCGGTGACGAGGAGCAGGGTGGTCGCGAGGATCACGCCGAGGTTGGTTTTCGATGCGCGAGGCATGGCAGGGTTCACTTTCGTCGAAGGTTGTGTGGGCGCCCGGACACGGGCGATGCGGTTGCCGGCGAACAGTCCCGGCGGGCCGCACTCACGTTCGACTGACTGAAAGCTCCCAGAGCGTGAGGGAGCGCGGCGCAGCTGCTCCTTCGGCGGGCGACGGCTGTCGTGCGCCGGGAGACAGCGCGCGGAACCAGGCTCGCGTCGGCACCACGCCCGCATGCACGGTGGGTGGCTGCAACGTCATCCCGCAGTGCACGCCCATCGCGGCGTGCGGGCTGCCGTTTCCATCCGGGCACACCGCGCACCCCGCGCAGTCCGAGCGATCCGGGGAATGGGTGCTCTCGCTCTGCGTCGACATCGCGGGCGCGGCATCCGCGGCCGTCGCGGGAGAGACATGCAGGGCGAGGAGAGCAACGAGGACCAGCCCGATGACCGCGCACATGCCGCGCCACCGCGCGTAGCGGCGAGAGCTGGTGATCGCGGACGAGGTCATGACTCCCTCAGGATGTCACGACGATCGCGTGCCCCCACCCAGCCTTCTGACAGGAAAAACCAGCTGGCGGCGAGGTGGGGGTGAATACCCCGGTGGGGTAGTCTGCGAACCAAGGAGATCTGTGGCCCTGGACACGACGCGAACTCGTCTGCATCCGCCGATGCTGTGGCGGTGGATGCTGTCGGTGTTGCTCGCGGCGCTGGTGATGGTGGGGCTGCTGGGCATGCACACGCTCATGACCGGGCACCCCGAAGCGCCGATGACGGCCGTTTCGAGCATCGGCGCCGAACACGGCCACGGCCCCTCGTCGGACACCGGTGTCGTCGCCGAGACCGCCTGTGCGGACTGCGCGCCCGGTGCGGCGCATGACGCGTTGATGGGGGCGTGCGTGCTCGGTCTGCTGGCGGTGGTGCTGTGGGCGGCGCGCTCCGGCCCCGGGGTCATCCGCGGCCGAAGCCGCGGGCCGAGCCCGCCGGCGCGTGTGGTCGGGGTGCTGTTGTCGGTACTGCCCCGTCCGCCGTCGCTGCTGGACCTGTCCATCAGTCGAACGTGAACCGACCGTCCCGGCCCTCGTGGCCGGGGCTGAGTCATGCCCGCACGCGGGCGAAGTTCACCGATCGATGGAGAAGGACCAATGGTTGTGAAGAAGTTCCGATGGACGGTATTGACCGTCGTGCCGCTCGCGGTGGCGGTGTCGCTGGCAGGGTGCGCCTATGTCGGCGGCGGATCGATGCCGGGGATGGGCCAGGGCGGGATGATGTCGCCCACGTCGCCGTCTGCCCAGGTCAACGCGGCGGACGAGATGTTCGTGATCATGATGATCCCCCACCACGAGCAGGCGGTGGAGATGAGCGACACGATCCTCGGCAAGGACGGCATCGACGATCAGGTGCAGGCCCTGGCGCAGCAGATCAAGGACGCGCAGGCCCCCGAGATCGAGCTCATGCAGTCCTGGCTCACCAATGGGGGAATGAGCTCCAGCGGCGACATGAGCGGGATGGGGCACGGTGACGGAATGATGTCCGATGGCGACATGGCGGCACTGGAAGCCGCCGACGGCGCGGAGGCGGCGCGGTTGTTCCTGGAGCAGATGATCGTGCACCACGAGGGCGCGATCGAGATGGCGCAGACCGAACTCGACCAGGGAGCAAACGAGGAGGTGATCGCGCTCGCGCAAGCGATCCTGGACACGCAGACTACCGAGATCGCCACGATGGAGAACCTGCTCACCCAGAACTGAGGAATCATTCCGAGGGTCTCGCCCTGTCGAACGCGAGACCCCTCGGAATACCCGAGGGGGGTATCCCGGTTGATGAATGACATGTCGGCAATCCGAGGAAGGGCACCCCGCCTGACGCCGGAATCATCCGACCACAGACCAGCGAGGAGGCTCGTCATGACCGATCCGCACGCACACCACCACGACCCATCACGGGGAACACGCGAGGCGCCGGTCGGCTCTCACGCCGCTGAGCACGGTGGCCACCACGTGAACGGCATGGACCACCCGGCCGGGCACGACCCTCACGGCGAGCATGATCACCCCGGTGGGCATGCCGGGCACGGGGCCGATCATGTGGCACGGTTCCGGCAGTTGTTCTGGATCAACCTGATCCTCGCGGTGCCGGTGGTCGCGTTCTCGAGCATGTTCGCCATGCTCTTCGGGTACTCGCTGCCCGACGCCCCCGGCATCAACCTGATCGCTCCGCTGGTCGGTACGGTCATGTACTTCTGGGGCGGCTGGCCGTTCCTGTCCGGCGCGGTCAGCGAACTGCGCGCACGCACACCCGGGATGATGCTGCTCGTCGGCGCGGCGATCACCGTCGCGTTTCTCGCATCCTGGGGCGCCAGTCTGGGCCTGCTGCACCATGAACTCGAGTTCTGGTGGGAGCTCGCGCTGCTGATCGTGATCATGCTCCTCGGCCACTGGATCGAGATGCGCTCCCTCGCCCAGACCACATCAGCCCTGGATTCACTCGCCGCGCTTCTGCCTGACGAGGCCGAGCGCGTCGACGGCGACCAGATCGTGACGGTTTCCCCCGCAGACCTCCGTGTCGGCGATGTGGTCGTGGTCCGTCCCGGCGGCAGCGTCCCCGCCGACGGCCGGATCGTCGACGGGCGGGCGGACATGGACGAGTCCATGGTCACCGGCGAATCACGCCCCGTCTCCCGCAGCACCGGCGACACCGTCACCGCGGGGACCGTCGCGACCGACTCCGGCCTGCGCGTCCAGGTCACCGCGACCGGAGACCAGACCACCCTCGCCGGCATCCAACGACTCGTCACCGACGCGCAGAACTCCACCTCCCGCGCCCAGCGCATCGCCGACCGCGCCGCCGGCTGGCTGTTCTGGTTCGCCCTCGGCGCCGCCGCGGTCACCGCCGTCGTCTGGACCCTCGTGGGCAGCCCGGACGACGCCGTCATCCGCACCATCACCGTCCTCGTCATCGCCTGCCCGCACGCGCTCGGACTGGCGATCCCGCTCGTGGTGTCCATCGCGACCGAACGCGCCGCCCGCGGCGGGGTGCTGATCAAAGACCGTCTCGCGCTCGAACAGATGCGCACCATCGACGCCGTCCTGTTCGACAAGACCGGAACCCTCACCAAGGGTGAACCCGTCGTCACCGCCATCGCCCCCACCGGCGGTCACGACGCCGACACGGTGCTCGCGATCGCCGCCGCGGCCGAAGCCGACAGCGAGCACCCACTCGCCAAAGCCATCGTCCGTGCCGCGCAACACCGTGGCCTCCAGATCGAGAACGTCACCGGATTCACGTCCTCCCCGGCGGTCGGCGTGACCGCCACCCTGGACGGTCACGAGATCCGTGTCGGCGGTCCCCGCCTGCTCGAAGAGCTCGGCGCATCGGAAGTCGATGAAGCGGCATCCTGGCGCGCAGACGGCGCAATCATCCTGCACGTCGTCCAAGACGGCGCCGTGATCGGCGGACTCGAACTCGCCGACGAAATCCGTCCGGAATCCCGCGAGGCCGTCGACGCGCTCCACAAGCTCGGCGTCGAGGTCGTAATGATCACGGGCGACGCCGAGGCCGTTGCCCACGCGGTCAGCACCGAACTGGGCATCGACCGCGTCTTCGCCGGGGTGCGCCCGGAAGACAAGGCCGCCAAGATCGGTGCGCTCCAGGCCGAGGGGAAGAAAGTCGCCATGATCGGCGACGGCGTCAACGACGCCCCCGCCCTCGCAACCGCCGACGTCGGCATCGCGATCGGTGCCGGCACGGACGTCGCGATCGCCTTAGCCGGCGTGATTCTCGCCAGCTCCGACCCGCGCTCCGTGCTGTCCGTGATCGAACTGTCCCGCGCCAGCTACCGCAAGATGAAGCAGAACCTCGGGTGGGCCGCAGGCTACAACCTGATCTCTGTACCGCTCGCCGCCGGCATCCTCGCCCCCATCGGATTCGTGCTGCCGATGGCAGTCGGCGCGATCCTTATGTCCCTGTCCACCCTCGTCGTCGCCCTCAACGCCCAACTCCTGCGGCGGCTGGACCTTGACCCCGAGGTAAGCGCGCGCGCGATCCTAACGAAATAGCTCAGAAGCGCGCCCAGTACCCGGGATCCCTATATGGGACGCAATCCGGGCTATTCACTTCGACTCGCCGAGGCCGGAAATTCCGCACTTCTGTGGCTTCGAACTCGACCGACGCGGCGCCGAACTCCTGTTCCAGGTCCTCACAGAGCGGGAAGAGAAGAACTCCGTCGCGATCGCATCCAACGAGTCGTTCAGCGGGTGGACGAAGACCTTCACTGACCCGCGCCTGTGTGCGGCAATCGTCGACCGGCTCACGTTCAACGGCACCATCATCGAAACCGGCACCACCTCGTACCGCCTCAACCACACCCGCCAGCGGCAGTAGCGATCCGAAAGTCATCAGAGGTAGCGGCAGATGGACTCCGGCGTGCAGGCTTCGGACGCCGTTGCCGTCGCGTGCGCCCGAAGCTCGACGATGCTCCCTCGTAGGGCGCGCAGCTGCTCGAGCTGCTCATCAATCTCCACGAGCCGGCGGTCAAGGAGATCCAGCACGTGAGCGCACGGCGAACCACCCGTGTCGCGAACATCGAGGATCTCCGCGGTCTGCGCAAGGGTGAGCCCCGCCGCGCGAGCCCGATCGATGAACTCGAGCCGCTGCACCGTCTCGTCACCATAGCTGCGGTACCCGGCCGGGGTGCGCTCCGGCGGTTGCAGCAGCCCGCGCTCCTCGTAGTACCGCAGCGTCGACGGTCTCGTCCTCGCCTTCTCCGCGAGTTCTCCGATCCGCATCGTGACACCTCCACCGTCAGTTTGACCTTCAAGCATGCTTGAAGGTCCATTCTGTCGCATAGGGCCGCACGTGTGGCCCGGTCCACCCGAGGAGGCATCATGACTCAGCACAACGAGTTCGATCTTGCGGTGGTCGGGACGGGCGGCGCGGCGATGTCCGCGGCGATCCACGCCCGACTCGAGGGGGCGAGCGTGGTCGCCATCGAATCGGGCACGCTCGGTGGCACCTGCGTGAACGTGGGTTGCGTGCCCTCCAAGACACTCCTCGCGGCCGCGCACACCCGCCACGCCGCGCTCACGAACCCGTTCCCCGGCGCCGCCACCTCCGCTGGGGCCGTCGACCTCGGCGCGCTCGTGCAGCAGAAGGATGAGCTGGTCGGCATGCTCCGCCAGACCAAGTACGCCGACATCGTCGCCGCCTACGGGTTCGACATCCTCCCCGGCACCGCAACATTCACCGATCCCTCAACACTGCTCGTCGATGGACGACCGGTTCGCGCCAAGTCGTATCTCATCGCCACCGGCGCCGAACCGACCATCCCAACGATCCCCGGCCTCGAGCAGATCGATTACCTCACGTCGACCACGGCGATGGAACTCACCGAGCTGCCCGCTTCGCTCGTGGTGATCGGCGGCGGATTCGTCGGCCTCGAACAGGCCCAGCTGTTCGCCCGGCTCGGGGTCGAGGTCACCATCATCGGCCGGCTCGCCCCGCACGCCGAACCAGAACTCTCCTCCGAGCTCCGCAAAGCCTTCCTGACCGACGGAATCACCGTCATAGGCGACCGCGCCGCAACGATCACCCCACACGACGACCTGGTCCGAGTCCTCACCCGCACCGGGAAAGTAGCTACCGGTGAACGCGTCCTCGTCGCCACCGGCCGCACCCCCCGCACCGACGGGCTCGGCCTCGCCACTGCGGGCATCGCGACCGACACCCGCGGCTTCATCATTGTCGACGAACAACAGCGGACCACGAACCCGGCGGTGTTCGCCGCCGGCGACGTCACCGACGTGCCCCAGTACGTGTACGTCGCCGCGAGGACCGGGAAGATCGCCGCACACAACGCCCTCGGTCACTCTGAGCAGGTCGACTACACCGGGTTGCCCTCCGTCCTGTTCACCTCACCCCAACTCGCCTCGGCCGGGATCACCGAAGCCGAAGCCATCGCCGCCGGATACAGATGCGCCTGCCGATACCTGCGACTGGCCGACGTGCCCAGAGCCATCGCCAACCACAACACCCGCGGCGGCATCAAGATCGTCGCCGACGCCGACACCGGCAAAGTCCTCGGAGTCCACGCCCTCGCCGACACCGCCGGCGAGATGATGCTCGCCGCGACCTACGCCATCAAAGCCGGATTCACCGTCACCCAACTCGCCGACACCTGGGCCCCGTACCTCACCATGGCCGAAGGCATCCGCCTCACTGCGAACCTCTTCCGCAACGAACTCCCCACTTCCTGCTGCGCCTGACAACAGACAGCCACCCACATCGACCCGCCGCCACGACGGGGCCACTTCAAACCGTCACCCCGGGGCCAAATCAGGTTGACAAAGTCACTTGTTGCCGCGATCACGCAGGACTGGCTGCAGGTAGGTGTCGCGGTCTGAACCGAGAGGGGTGCGCCCGGTCGGGGCCGTTTGGATCGCTGCCGCTACGTCAGAGTCCGAAGGCTCCGCCGCTGACGAGGATCACGATGCCGAGGCCGATGAGAACGATGGGGAAGAGGATGTGCTCCCAGCGTTCGAGCACTTCGGCGATCGGGGGGCGGGTGGCGACGAACTTTGCCAGGGCCACCAGGACCGCGACGAGCGCGAGGAAGACGATGCAGTAGGCGACTACTGCGAGAGGTTCCACGCTGAGGAAGACAGGGGTGTAGACGCCGATGTTGTCGCCGCCGTTGGCAAGGGTGACGCCTGCGACTGTCCACACGCCGACCTTCTTGCCGGCAACCTTGGCCTCGTCGTCATCGTCATCATCGTCTCCGCGCCAGGCCTGCCATGCGGCCCAGAGGCCGAGGCCCAGAGGGATGAGACCGAAGTACGGGATGGCTGCCGAGGGCAGGAATGCTCCGGCACCGATGGTCACCAGGACCGCGGCACCGAGGATGCCGGCGAATCCGAGGTACTGGCCGGCCAGAATGCGGGCGGTAGTGCCGCGCTGGCCTGCCCCTCGCGCGAAGAAGAGGGAGAGCACGATGATGTCGTCGATGTTGGTCGCTGCGAACAGGCCCATCGCCTGCAAGACCGAGGTGAGGATCATGCGCCCTCCCCAGCTGCGTCGCATCCGGGAAGCGAGCAGGCGGGATCGATGCACGGGGCGTCTTCGTCCACTGCCAGGGTGGCATCGACCAGTGCCGTCAGCGCCTGCGCCAGGTGCGAATCGGCGATGTCATATCGTGTCCGACGACCCTCGGGCTCGGAGACGACGATCCCGCAATCGCGCAGGCATGCCAGGTGGTTGGACACGTTCGGGCGTGTCAGGTCCAGATCTCGGGCCAGTTCCGCCGGGTAAGCGGGATGGTCGAGCAGGGTCAAGATGATCCGGGATCGAGTGGGGTCGGCCAGTGCACGACCCAGGCGGTTCATCACGTCGAGACGCGAAGCAATAGTCAGCATGGACTGAACTATACAGCGCGCACTGAACACTCGGTCACAGGCGTCAGCCCAGATCGCATGCCCGTAAGGGGATCCCTTTGCGGGCATCAGGCTAGACGTCGAGTTGAGCCCGTTATGTGCTCCGACCATGCGGCTACTCAGCGTCGGGACCGAGGTCCTGACGCGTGACCTGAGCGGTCAGGTCGGCCGATAAGCTCTTGCCGTGAATCCGACGCCCTCGCCGACGACAACTACGGCGGTGTCGGCTGGGCCCTGGGGTGACTTCGTGGCATGGGCAGCTGGTGATCCAGGCGCTGTTGCCACATTGATCGCTGCCGTCCTTGCACTGCTGAGCGCAGTCGTCGCCAGCCTGATTGCAGCACAGGGGAATGCGATCACGCGCGCTCAGGGTGCCCGCTCACACGGATTCGAGCGATATGGGAAGGCCGCTGAGTGGATCAGATCCGGCGATCCGGGTCTAGTCGTCGAGGGCGCGAGAATCTTGAACGGGTTGCTGACCTCAAACTGGCCGACTCATGCGGATCGCCTGATGGCCGAATCGTTGATGAAGGATTACACCGACGGCACCATATCGGTGGGGGAGGTGACGAACGATGGCAAGTCAGACCGACGCGCTAAACGCAGTTCTCGAAGTGCGCGCAAGAAACCTTGAAATGCTCGGTCGAGTCGATGAGGCGGCCGCGGTACGGGCGCGTATCAACAAACTTGACCCGTCTGGGATTCAGGAGAGCGTCGGCGACCTCGCAGAAGCGAAGACTGCGGTGGCCCGTGAGCCAATTGCTGCCACGGGCCGGGCCGCGGCGGAGTCGACCACCGCTGCTGTCGTTCGATCGAGCCGGGCACTCGGCCGGGGGAGGATTATCGCTTTCGATGAGGAGGCCCGTCGAGGTCTCGAGCGCGGCCTGAACACACTGGCCGACGCCGTCAAGGTGACCCTCGGCCCGCGCGGTCGCAACGTCGTGCTCGAGAAGAAGTGGGGCGCCCCCACGATCACGAACGACGGTGTCTCCATCGCCAAGGAGATCGAGCTCGACGACCCGTACGAGAAGATCGGCGCGGAGCTCGTTAAGGAGGTCGCCAAGAAGACGGACGACGTCGCCGGTGACGGCGCGACGACCGCCACGGTGCTCGCTCAGGCGCTCGTGCGCGAGGGACTGCGCAACGTGGCCGCCGGCGCCGACCCCATCTCGCTAAACAAGGGCATCGAGAAGGCCGTCCAGGCCATCACGACCCAACTGCTCGAGGACGCCAAGGAAGTCGAGACCAAAGAGGCGATCGCCGCCACCGCGTCCATCTCCGCCGGCGACCCCGAAATCGGCGAGCTCATCGCCGAGGCGATTGACAAAGTCGGCATGGCAGGCGCCATTGTCGTAGAGGCAGGGTCGTTGCCCGAAGCTGCGTCGTTGTCTCAAATGTCCGGGATGCGCTTCGACAAGGGCTACATCAACCCCTACTTCGTTACGGACCCGGAGCGCCAGGAAGCGGTCTTCGAGAACCCTTACATATTGATCGCGGATCGGAAGATCTCGAGCATCAAGGACCTTCTGCCGATCGTGGATAAGGTGATTGAGGACGGCAAGGAGCTCGTCATCATCGCCGAGGACGTCGAGGGCGAGGCTCTCGCGACGCTCGTGCTCAACAAGATCCGCGGCATCTTCCGGTCGGCGGCCGTCAAGGCTCCCGGCTTCGGCGACAGTCGCAGGGCGCAGCTGCAGGACATCGCGATCGTCACCGGAGGACAGGTGGTCAGCCGGGACGTCGGTCTCAATCTCGCGAACGCCACCCTGGAACATCTCGGCCGTGCCCGCGAGATCATCATCACGAAGGACGAGACCACGATCGTCGAGGGAGCCGGCGACCACGCGCAGCTCGAGAGGCGCGTGACCCAGATCCGTCGAGAGA
Organism: Microbacterium sp. 70-16; assembly: GCF_001898315.1. GTDB lineage: Bacteria > Actinomycetota > Actinomycetes > Actinomycetales > Microbacteriaceae > Microbacterium. The sequence continues at coordinate 38,315 of NZ_MKTQ01000023.1, forward strand.
CCGAGAGCGCCGGCAGCGACTACGACCGTGAGACGCTCCAGAAGCGCCTGGCCAAGCTCGCCAGCGGCGTGGTCGTCATCAAGGTGGGTGCGGCGACCGAGGTCGAGCTCGAGGAGCGCAAGCACCGCATCAGTGACGCCGTCCGCTATGCGAAGGCGGCCGTCGAGGAGGGCATCGTCGCCGGTGGTGGCGTTGCGCTGATCCAGGCCGGCAAGGTCGCCTTCGGAAGCCTCGAGCTCTCGGGTGACGAGGCGACCGGTGCGAACATCGTTCGCGTCGCGCTCGACGCGCCACTTAAGCAGATTGCGCTGAACGCGGGTCTCGATCCTGACGTCGTCGCGAAAAAGGTTGCCGAGCTGCCCACGGGCTGGGGCCTCAACGCCGCGACCGGCGAGTTCGGTGACCTGTTCACACTGGGCATCATCGACCCGGCCAAGGTGACGCGCTCGGCGCTGCAGAACGCCGCGTCGATCGCCGGTCTGTTCCTGACGACCGAGGCCGTCGTCGCCGAGGAGCGTGAGGATGTCCGGGTCAACATCGGCGACCCGAGGGGTGGAATGGACTTCTGACATCTACTGCCGCGGTTTGCCACTCCGCATCGTCCTCATGACGCAGCTTGAAATGAGCTGTATAGGCGGCCTTGGACGTGCAAGTCCTGGAGCGCAGAAAATCTACGGTGCGACGATCGGTGGAAGGAACCTGTGGTCTAGGGCTCGCCGCGAGCCAGTTCACAGGGGTCGGCCGCGACTGCAACTTGGTCGGCGACGACTCCCGCCGGAGCACCGCGATCCCTTTGCGAGCATTGCCCCTGAGTGAGTATTTGGAGTCTTGAGGGCCACTGATTATTGCGGTTCGGGGCCAGCCGATATTTGCTCTCGGGGCCAGGGGGATTGCCGGTGAGCGCCACCCCCGCGGGCGCGACGCTCACCGGCGCCGACTCAGCTGGACGCGGCGGTCTGTTCGCGCATGTTGACGTCGCCGGTCTCGATCCAGAGGGTGTTGTGGACGATGCGGTCCATGATCGCGTCGGCGTGGACCCCGGAGCCAAGGCGCTGGTGCCAGTCCTTCTTCGCGTACTGGGTGCAGAACACCGTCGAGGTCGCGTCGTATCGGCGTTCGAGGAGCTCGAGCAGCATGGATCGAACGTCGTCGGTGGGTGGGTCGAGCAGCCATTCATCGATCACGAGGAGCGTGAACGTGCTGTATTTCCGCAGCCACTTCTCCCTGCCGGCGGGCTTGTCTTTCGCGGCGGCCCAGGTCTCTTCGAGGTCGGGCATGCGGATGTAGTGCGCTCGGTAGCGGTGCTGACAGGCCTGTTTCGCCAGCGCCGATCCGAGGTAGCTCTTCCCGGATCCGGTGAACCCTTGGAACACCACGTTTTGCTGCCTGCTGATGAACTGGCAGGTCCCGAGCTGCGCGATCACACCCCGGTCGAGGCCGCGTTGTTCGAGCAGGTCGACCCTGCGCAGGTCCGCGTTCGGGTATCGGAGCCCCGCCCGCCGGATGAGGCCCTCGACTTTCGCGTGGGTGAACGCGGCGTGGGCGTCGTCGACGGCGAGCTTGATGCGCTCTTCGAACACCATCCCCATCGTGAGGGCATCGTCTTGGATGTCGATCGCGTCGACCAGGGCGGAGATGCCCATCTCCCGCAGCTTCCGTTTCGTCTCGGAGTCGAGCCGGCTCATCGGGTGCCTCCGGCGTAGTAGTCGGCGCCGCGGACGTAGCCTGCCGGCTCCTCCCAGACGGATGGTTCGAACCTCGTTTGCCGTCTGCCGTTCTGGTCCTGATTGGAGTCCAGGATCGGCCGCAGATGCGCATACCTGGGCGACCTCACCCGCGACTGCAGCGCGATCCCAGCAGCAGCTTCGACCCGCGCGGCCGAGTAGCGGCGAGTCATCCGCAACACGGCCAGCGCAGCGTCCAAGCCCTGCTCGTCGACCGGGACGGACTCGAAGATGCGGTTCACGATCGTCGTGGTGTTCTCCCCGATCCGAGCTGCCCACTCCCGAACCCGCTCCGCGTCCCATTGCCGATACTGGGGTCCGTCGGGCAGATCCGAGTCGTGCGTGCGGTACTCGTTGATCACCCCGGCTGGGGCGAGGAGATGGCTGGTGAGCCGCTGATCGGCGGCGAACACCTCGAGGGTGGTGTCGGTGACGCGCAGGTCGACGTTGCCTCCGATGTTGGCGTAGGGGACGGAGTAGAAGTTCCGCTCGAACACCACGTGCCCGTTGCGCTGAACCTTGCGTCCGTAGTGCCATCGGGAGATCTCGAACCCGACGGCCGGCAGCGGCCGTAGCAGCGGCTTCTCCTCTGCCTCGAACACGGAGAGTCTGGACCCGGCGCGCTTCTGGAACGGCTCGGCGTTGTAAGCGGTGACCCGCTCACGGATCACCGCGCGAAGCTCCGGCAGCGTCGCGAAGGTGCGGTCACGGAGCGTGGCGATCACCGCTGTTGCGACGTTGCCGACAGTGTTCTCGACGCTCGCCTTGTCTTTCGGTTTCGCGGGCCGGCCCGGCAGCACCGCCGCGGAGTAGTGCGCAGCGAGTTCCCGATACGCGTCGTTGAGCACGACCTCACCCTCGGCAGGGTGCTTGATCACCCCGGTCTTCAGGTTGTCCGGCACGATCCTGGGGACGCTGCCGCCGAACCAGTCGAACATCGCCGCGTTCGCCCGCAACCAAGTGTCCTGCCGCATATCCAGGGCCGGTTCAACGAACGCATAGCGGGAGAACGGCAGCGTCGCGACGAACAAGTAGACCCTCATCGCCTGGCCGGTGACCGGATCAGTGAGCCGCATCGTCTTCCCGGACCAGTCGACTTCGACCGTCTGCCCGGCCTTGTGACCGACCCGCGACGCCGCCCCGATCACCAGCACGTGACGCTGATACGACTTGCAGAACCTGTCGTACCCCATCGCCGTCTCACCCCTACTGCGGCAGGCGTCGACATACTCGCCGTGCAGCAGCTTCAACGTGACCCCGACCTTCGCGAGCTCCTTATGGACCTTCTCCCAGTCCGGCTGCGCGTGAACACTGTCATGCTCACCCCGCCCGGGGAACAGCCGCGCATACACGTCCGCCTCATCGAGCGCGGCGACGTCGTCCCAGCCGATGCCCTCCCGGTCAGCGGCATCGAGCACCATCGCCACGCTGGTGCGGGACATACCCTGCGCGGCGATCTGCCGACCCGTGAGCCCCTCCGAGCGCAACCGA
>NZ_MKTQ01000024.1 GCF_001898315.1 Microbacterium sp. 70-16
GTGCAAGTCGAGGTCTTCCGGCAGATGGGCAGTGTGAGAACTTCCATCCTGGAAGACCTCGACGTCTATCCGCGAACCAGCCGCCGACCCTCGACTACACCCTCAACTGCGAAGAGCCTCTTAACAGCATACACGTCCGCCTCGTCGAGCTCCGCGACGTCGTCCCAGCCGACGCCCTCCCGGTCAGCGGCGTCGAGCACCGCCGACACCGAGTGCCGAGACACACCCTGCGCCGCGATCTGCCGACCCGTGAGCCCCTCCGCGCGAAGCCTCAACACCAGCTTCGCCTTGATCCTGCGTACCATCCGAACTACTCCTTCTGCCGCGTGATCAGCCACGCGGCAGAAGGAGCCTAGGAAGGTGGCGCCGAACCCGAATACTCGGTGGCGCTCAACGACGCGAACGCGCCCACGAGCAGGTGGCGCTCAACCGCAATACTCGTGGCGCTCAGAGAAGCGAATATTCACCTGGAGACGGATGGCGTCAGGCCAGTGGCAGGAACGTTGGTTGAGTCCTGACGAGAGAACCCGCAGGGGTTCTGGCGTCATTCCGATCTCGGGCACAGTGGCGCTCGGCTCCGGGTCAATGCAACGGGGCAGGCCCTCGGCGTGAAGCCAAACGAGTAGGCACTATGGCATCGCTATGCTGCCGCGGGACCGAGCAAGTCCTCGAGCAGCCGAGCCCAGGACTCGTCCACAAGGCGGGCGTAAGCGTTGAACATGCTCTGAGCATCCAGTGCTTCGAGCGCACTCAGCACCCGTGGTAGTTCCTCACCCTCGTCCTTGTCGATGCAGGCGAGTTCGCGCTGCTCACCGGCCAGATCTGCGAGGAACGAGGTCTGCTTTCCAACCGTTGGTGTTCCAAGCTCCAGGGCTCGAACAGCGATCCCACTCTGAAAGTACAGGTTGTAGGGCAACAGCACCGCCCAAGCCTCCGCCAATGCAGAGTCAAGTTCGCGGTCTGGTATAAAGCCCGCTGAAACCTTCCAGCCAGGTAGATCTTCGGGCCATCCTCGTCCGAGGATCTTGGCTTCGATGCCGCGTTTGGAAAGCTCGGGCCCTAGGCGGGCTAGTAGAGCGAGGTCACGTTCTGGCTTGTACTGTCCGGCCACGACGATGGACGGCGCTGCCGTCTTCGGCCTTAGCTCCTGGGTTGTGCGTATTGGGTGGAGAGCATCGACAATCCTGTGATGTGGCAACAACGCCGCCGCTTCACGGTGTGCATGCGATGAGTGAACGATAATCAGCGGTGCCGTGCTGGGGTTCGCGCTGGATGCCCACCTCCGTGCCAGCTTACTGAACCCAACTTGAGTACGAAGTGGGACGGGGTCGTGCAGGATCATCGCGTGCGTAGCATTGGAGTTGCTCCACAGCCTGGCCTCCAGAAGCCCCAGACTGGGCCAGACTTGCACGTTCGAAGACCCGCCACGTCTGAACTTGGCGATGTTGAGGGCGGCGTTCGCAAACATCTGGGCCTTGCCGGGCAACCCGCTCAAACCCTCGACCGGCCGCGCCGGGTTCCTTGTAGCGGTCACGCCATGTCGTTCGAGGGTCTCCTCAAGCTCCAACTCGTAGTGCGCCAACGTCGACACAAGTGGATTGGTGTAGCGCAGTTCCATCAGCAGTCCCTGGCGAGCGCCGCAAGGCAGCCGCGCGTCCCTTGAATCACGGCGGGGTGCATCGACCGGGTCTCGCGAGACGCGGAGGAGACGGCGATGCGGGGACTGTTTCCAAGGACGCCCTTCACGCGGGCAGCTACAGTGGCTGGATTCGATCTCATCAGATGTGTTCTCCGTGTAGGTTGAGTTGATTCGCGGGATCAGGCTGGACAGGCGTTGTTCACAGCACGCCCATGGCTGAGAGCGCGAAGTCCGCGACTGCTATCCCGCCGCAGGCCACCGTGGTGGCGATGATTGGCAAAAGCACCATTCGACGTTCGACGACCGCAGCCGCACCGATCAGCATGATGGTCATTGCAGTCAGCTCACGCGCCATCGCGAACCAGATCGCCGCGTCGAGGGAATACTGCACCGCCCAGCCGACGCCTAGCGAGAATGCAAGTCCGATCAGCCTTGGCGTGATGGCCCATCGCATTCGCCCGAAATACATGAGTGCCGGGAGCAGGCAATAGCAGACTATCGAGGGAATGGCGGTCGCGCTCATCAACGGAACAACCCGGAGCATGTCGTCCCAAGAAGCGTCCAGTATGACGGGCGCGACAAACCTCGCCGCGACGTAAGTAGCGGCGACGACTACTCCACCCACTCGTATTGCGTGAGGTAGTGAGTCCATAATGATCTCTCGAATTTCGTCAGCGGACTTCTCGCGTGCGTCCATGACGCGCGATTGAATGACGTTGAGGGTGCTGGTAGACAGCGAGTCTGTAATGCTCCGTGACAGCGACCAACCAAGGTTGAAGGCCCCCAGTGCTCCCGCCCCCCCGAGCGCACCGACTGCGATTCGATCAAGCTGATACTGCGCCTGCATGCTGATGATGAACCCGCCAGCTGACGCAAATGCTGCGGCGTAGCTTTCCTCTGACTCGATCAAGATCTGTGGGGAAAGTGTTCTCTTCGCTGCTAGGTGCAGCCCGATCGAGAACAACAGCTCGGTCAGGACGAGCTGTGTGACCGAGCCGAGCGCGTTGTGCAGCCACAGCACCAAGGGGACTCCCGCGAGCAGAGCGATCGCTGCAGATGACCCGGAGATGCCGGAGATCAGTTTCCAGCTGCCCGCACGCTGTAGGCGAGCAAGCGGAACAATGCTGGTGGCCATGATTGTGGGGAGCGCAAGCATGGGCGTCATCGCCAACAGATCCGGGACGGGCGCACCCCACCAACCGACGATTGCTAAGGTACACGCGAGGAAGAGAGTTCCAAGGATCGGGTACCAGACTCGGTACGTTCGGAGGAATCTCGTTCCCGTTGTCGTTGCAACAGCGGCCGTCGCGATTCGCTTCGCCGCCCCATCGGTGATCGCTTGCAGGATCGCGTAGCCCGTCATCATGGCCGCGTAGTAGCCGACGGTGGTTGGATCGCTCGTGGCAGCGAAGATGACCATGAGGAGGGCTGTGCCTGCCCGCGGAGCGAGGCGTTCGACGAACGCCCAAAGAAGGGTGATCACCTAACCACGCACTTGCGACGTCTGTTCTCGGACTCGTCGACCACGGTATGAAGGAAGGACATACCGCGGGACCGCATCTCGGTCAGGTGGATCTCGACATCTCGATAGTCGATAGGTGTATCGAAGGCTGACAAGTCAGTCTGCTCGGAGACTATTCGCTCGGTAAGGCGCACGCGAGTCAGCAGTTCGCTCATTCGGCCCCCGGTCCCCGGTGCGGACACAACAGCGAAGTCCCGTTGATACAGCAGCGAGAACGCTGTTGCATGGAACGAGTTACTTACGACGAATCGTGCTTCCGAGATGTAGGAGAGGAAAGTCCCAGGAGTCAGGTCCACCGGCCGCGTCACCGGGAACGGCCACGCGGCGGGCTCCAGCGAGACGTCAACGACCTCGACGCTAAGGGACGCTCGAAGGTGATTAACGAGCCGAATCAGCGATGCGCGCGTTGAGTGCGTGTTCACCGCGTACAGCAGGAGGTACGGACGACGCGGGACGCTCGCCTCGTCACTGTACTTCTGAAAGTCACTCGCCGTCATCAGCATGACAGGGTCCGGGACGAGCTGAACCGGCGTGGTCGCCAGCTTTGAGAGCGGAGCCATCAGGTGAGGTTCCCGCAAGGAAAGATGGTCGATCGGAGGAACAAGCGAGGCGAGGGCACGCTGGTGTCGCGCTGGATCGAGTTGCGGCGTACTCACTGCGTATCCCGCCCTGACGACGTGGGCGGCTCCGAAAGACAGGAAGTAGGCGGGGTCAATTCCACCCATGTTCGTGGGGTTCCACACCTGGTCGCTGCCAACGACGTAGACATCCGCTTCGGGAGGTGTAGCGCGGAGCTGTCGCATCGATTTGTAGCGTCGAGTCATCTCGAAATGTCGAGACCGGTACGATTCGAAGCGTCTAGCTTGACTACGGCGCTGCCCTTGCGTCTTCCAGAGCAGCACGGAGCGGATTGCGCGGGCAAGAGCCTGCTTGGCGGCAGAAGACACGCTCGCGCCGGTCGCGGTCGCGCCGCGAAACTTCCAAACAGCGCTGAGCACGGGGTTGGGGAGCGGGGCGTAGTGTTGGGAGTGCCCCGGCGGGCGGTAGTCGATGACACGGACCTCGGCACCAAGCGACTCCAACCGGTCCTGGAGTGCGATCGCCTGGAGAACGGCCCCATAGTTCTGGGCGAAGTGAAAGTTGAGCGTGGCGACCTGGATGTTCGCCAGGGCCGGCTCAGGTGACTGATCCACGATCAACGATCTCCAGACTCGTGCAGGGTCATGATGGACTCGACGCTCTCGCGCCGTGAGTACGGGACTCGTGTCAATGCAGGTTGGCGGCCGACTGCGACGAAAGTCACGAGTGCTTCCGATTTGGGCAGATCAAGTAGAGCGCGGACCTTCTTCTCGGATCGTGGCCACAGCATTGCTGTGAGGGGGCACGTACCCACCCCTGCATCTTCGAGCGCGTACATCAGCGTCATCGCAAAGAGAGCGCCATCGACAAACGGCTGGTTTCGCTCGGTCGCCTCGACGTAGTACGAAGTGTCGCTCGTTACCAACAGGAGCACCGGTGGGCGGTCGTAGCCCCCGAGCCCGGCTTGAATCCTCAGTATCTTGTCAATCAGGCCAGGGTCGGTCACGACATGAAGCCGAGAGGACTGCCTGTTGCAGGCGGAGGGGCTCCTAGAAGCGATCGAGGCGGCATCGGATATTAAGCCCAGATCAACCGGTCCGGGCTCGAACTCACGAAGACTCACGCGATCGGCTGTGAGCTCGCCAAACGACCGGTGCCGCTGCCGATCGAAGCGGACTGTGCGGAACCCGCCAGCTGTGCTGCTACCCAGTATCAGCTTCTGTACCTCGGGTGCGAATAGTGCGAGTTTGTCGCCTACATTCACCCCGAGATCATCGTGTCGGCTGAAGTAGGTACGTAGAGTAGCGCACGCGGCGTCGAAGAATGTATCGCGGGGGTCGCGACCATCATCAATCCATCGATTGAGCAGCTGGGCGAGAGCCGTCAGCGGCCTGTTGCCGAATGACGGTCGAAAGTCCTCGCGCGTGAGCCCCTTCTCAATTGAGTGCGTGTAGTACATGATCAGCGCACGATCGTTCCTGACGTTGATCGATTGGCCCGCTGGGGCGGCATGCTTGTGATACAAGAGATGGTCGTTATAGGTAAGTTGCACTGCCCGGCCACGGTGAATGGCACGACGCAGTGGGCCGTGCATTGAGCTGGGTATGAAGTCTCGGAAGGACACCATCAGTGCACCTGCTTTCTTGCGTTGGTTCTTATGTCGGCCCTCAAGCGAAAGGAATGCGATTGCTCCAGTCGCATGTCGCTAGGCCGTGTGCGTGCCGGCACTACTCCCCAGTGCGCTCTGGTATGCGGAGCACACGAGGGGCCACGTGAACGCCTGTCGAGAGCGGGCTAGGCTGACCGCGGACGATTCGGCTTGTGCGTCAGCATCCGAGGCAAGCGCGAGGACCGCGGTGGCTATCGATTCTGGCGTTGGGTCGCAGAACCGACCTCCTGCCCCGAGCACCTCACGGTTGTAGACGGTGTCGCGCGCGACGATAGGTGTCGCGGTTGCCATGGCTTGCACCAGCGTGGGGTTGGTTCCGCCGACGCTATGCCCGTGAAAGTACACGGCAGCGTGTTGCCAGAGCGAGTATAGCCGTCGGTCATCGCTGAGATGGCCGAGCCAGGTGACGTGGTCGTTGTTTGCCGCGAGCGTCGCTACTTTCTCGTCGAGCTCGCCTCCGTATCCTGACGAGCCAACGATCACGACAGGCACCGTCTTCGCGATCTCTTCGGCGGCTTCGACAAACTCCGGAATGGTGTTCTCAGGAACGAACCGCGCGACCACCAGGACATATCCTCGGTGTTCGAGTCCGGACTCGAGTGGCAGCTCAGCGACCTCATCGCCTCCGTAGGGGATATATATGCCGTCACGGTTAAAGTCTTGTCCCCAGCGTCGAGCGATCTCGTGAGAGTCGAAGATGAGGGTGTCGGCGAACTTAGCGGTCATCCAGGCCCCAAGCCTGAAAATCGTCTTCGCGATGCGGCCCCACTTCGCGCGGTCCCATTCGATGCCGTCCACGTTTACGACGGTCCGGACGCCGCGTGCCCGCAAGAGAGGTAGATAGTAGCCGTTCGCCACGTTCATGACGAGCGCCACGTCCGGGCGCTTGCGTGCAGCATCGAGTGATGCCGTCAGGCCATACGACAAGGTGCTCATGGACTTGGACTCCGTGCCACGAGTTGTGATCACCTCCACCCGTGGATCTCGTTCTGGGTCGTCTAGTTTCGTTGCTCCTGGTCTGCTGTAGACCGTGACGTCCCAGCCTTGATCAGCGAGATGGGGCGCGAGCTTTCGCACGGCTGTCTCAAACCCGCCGTAGTAGCTCGGGTAGCCGCGAGTACCGATGATTGCAACTGAAGGCACGAATGATGTCCGATTGCTAGTGCGAGCTGCCATTGGGGGCGATCGCTGCTTTCACTGTCTTGAGAAGGATCGCAAAGTCGCCTACGAGCGACCAGTTCTCCACATAGCCGAGGTCGAGGCGGACCGACTCGTCCCAAGACAAGGTGGAGCGGCCCGAGACTTGCCATAGTCCAGTGATGCCTGGCTTGGCGAGGAACCGGCGGTGCACGTGGTCGGCGTACTGCTCGACCTCAGAGGGCAGGGGCGGGCGAGGGCCGACCAGCGACATCGAGCCGCCGATCACGTTGAACAGCTGAGGGAGTTCGTCAAGGCTGAACCGGCGCATGAACCGGCCGACACGAGTGACCCGAGGGTCGTTGGTCATCTTGAAGAGCACCTCGTTGCCGGCATCCTGTGCCTGCTGCGCTTTGAGATCGGCAAGCAGATCCTCCGCGTTGACTACCATCGAGCGGAACTTGAGCATTGAGAACTCACGGCCGCGGTAGCCGATCCTGGTCTGGCGGAAGAGCACGGGGCCGGGGCTCGACAGCTTCACGATCAAGGCGAGGACCAGCAACAGCGGACTGATGACGATCATTCCCCCACCCCCGAAAGCAGCAGATCCACCGCGCGTTTGGTGAACTGCTGGCCGCTACTGAACCGCGGCGTCTCCACGTGGATCAGCGGCAGGCCGGCCACCGGTCGGGTGTGCACACGCGGACCGGCGACGTCGGTGATGCTCGGGGCGAGCACGAGGTGCTGCCTGCCGGCCTCGATGCTCCACGAGATCTGCTTGACCTTGTTGGCGGGCAGGTCGTCGGTGCTCGTGACCGCGACCGTATCGGCGCCGGTGATCGCGAGCGCACGCTCGACGCGGTCGACGCTGCCCATGATCGGGATTCCGGTGCTCTCGATCGTGTCGGCGATCTTGCCCGACGGCACACAGGCGCCGACGACGCGGTAGCCGGCGGAGGGCGCTCGACGCAACTCACGGGCGGTCTGGGCGACCGATTGACGTGACCCGACGAGCAGGACCTTCGCGGTGTAGCGTCCCATCTGACGTTGCGCGACGAGCCACTGGCGCCACAGCCAGCGGGTGAGCAGCAGCATGAAGATGCCGAGCGGCAGGGAGATCAGCAGATAGCCGCGCGCGACGTCGATGCGTAGCAGGAAGGCGAGGATCGCGATCGCGCCGAAGACGCCGAAGCTGGCGCGCACGATGCGCGCGTACTCGCTCGCGCCGACGCCGATCACGCGCTCGCTGCGTGAGTCGGCGAGGGCGAGGGCGAGCATCCAGATGACGATGAGGACGCCGGAGGACGCCCAGTACGAGAACTCGCTCAGACGGCTGTCTTCGCGGATCGAGACCTGAGCGTTGCCCAGGCCGAACCACACCAGCTGCGTGCCGAAGACCACCCACACCAGCACGAGGAAGTCGGTGATGCGCAGGCGGCGGGCATAGCGCTCTCGCCAGGGGTCCAGAGGCGGGGCGGTCGGCGTCGGCGCAGTGGTGGCGCTGGGTTCACCCATTGGTGCCTCGACGTGAGAAGTCGGCATGTGCCCGACGGTCGACGACAGCTGCTCGGCAGGTGCGGCGCGCAGCGCTTCCACTGTCACGTTGGTCACCTCCGAAATCGATGCGGCAGGCGCGATCGTATCGAGTGCAGGTTTCGGTGATGTGTCGTGTGTCATGTCGGCCCAGGGGGGAGCTGGTCAGCAATTTCCCAGATTAGCTCTCGTGGATGAGGGAGTCCTCATCCAAACGTCGAGGACGGTAACTGCGCGCAGTGCGTCTATGAAGACGGCGATCAGGATTCCGATGCAGGCTCCGGTGGTGTTGGCGACGATGTCGAGAACGCTCGGGGTCCGGGCATCCAGCAGCAGCGCCTGTACGCACTCGATCGTGACCGTCGCGAGGAACGCGACCGGCAGCACGAGCCAGCGGTTGCGCACCAGGATGAGCGTCAGCAGCAGGCCCAGCGGCACGAACAGCAGGATGTTCGCCGCGAACTCGATGCGGTCGTAGGTCAGTACCGGGATCGCCCGCGTGATGAGGCGCAGCAGCGGCCCGGCGCCCTGGTCGACGGGCACGGGCCAGAAGGCGATGCCTGTGAGCAGCAGGGTGTAGGCGAGCAGGTAGGCGCGGGTGTTGCGGCGTTTCGACTCGCCGATCGGAGTCACCCGCGGGTCGTCCTTCATCTTGAACATGACCTCGTTGCCCGAGTCCAGTCCCTGCTCCTGACGCTCGCGCCACAGATTCTCGAGCAGCTCCTCTGCGTTCGTCACCATTGAGCGGAACTTCAGCATGGTGAACTCCCGGCCACCGCGGCCGATCCGCACCTGTCGGAACAGGACCGGCCCTTCCGAGGTCAGTCGAACCGTCATCGCGAGGAATGCGAGCACGGGGCTCAGCAGCACGACAGCGACGAGACTCACCGAGATGTCCAGCGCCCGCTTGAGGAAGTTCTGGCCCTCGCTGAAGCGTGGCGTCTCCACGTGGATGAGAGGCAGGCCCGCGACCGGACGCGTGTGCAGGCGCGGCCCTGCGATGTCCACGATGCTGGGCGCAAGAACCAGGTGCTGACGCCCCGCCTGCAGGTTCCAGGAGATCTGCTTGACCTTGTCTGGCGGCAGCTCGTCGGTGCTGGTCACGGCGACGGTGTCAGCATCGGTGAGTTCCATCGCGCGCTCGATCGCGTTGACGCTACCCATCATGGGAATCTCGGTCCCGGGTACGACATCGGCGACTGTTCCACTGGGCGTACACGCCCCCACCACGAGGTACCCGGAGCTCGGGCTGCGCCCGAGCTCGCGTGCGATCTGCGCGACAGAATCGATGGACCCCACGAGCAGCACCCGTGCCGAGTATGTTCCGCGCTTGCGCATCGCAATGAGCCACTGCCGCCACAGCCATCGCGTGAACAGCAGCACGAGGATGCCGACCGGAAGACTGATCAGCAGGAAGCCGCGCGCCACGTCGATCTTCGTCAGGAATGCAAGGATCGCGATCGCCCCGAACACGCGCAGGCTCGAATCGACGACTCGCAGATACTCGGTGGGGCCCGAGCCCAGTACCCGCGTGCTCCGCGAGTCGCTCCACGAGAGCGCGCCCATCCACACGACGATCAGCGACGCCGAGAAGACCCAGTACGACACCTCCGAGATACGCGAATCCTGCATGATCGCCAGTTGCGCGTTGCCGAGGCCGAACCGGGCGATCTGGGTGCCGAAGACGACCCACACGAGCACGAGCAGGACGCTGACAACGAGGCGGCGCCGAACGCGGCGACGCCAATCGCCGATGCGGGCGCAGTGGGAGGATCATGGTGGAGTGGAGGGTAACCCGAACAGGCCCGCGCGCGTCTGTCCTGTCGGAGGTGGTGTCCGGTGCTCCTGCCTCAGGAGGTTCGTGAGGCGACTGCGTCGTCGCATCGACCTGGAGTTCGGTCGACACTTCGGCATCCTCCTTCATTGAACCTCTCTGAGCCCCCCGGCTCGGGGAGCGTATCACCCGAATGTGTCAGGCGTGTATCACAGTGAACGCTGGTGACGCTCGACGAACCCACAGCTTAGAGAACGATGAGGGGCCTCTCATCCGACTTTTGGTGGCAACTCGACGAAGCATCGGCGACAGCCGCAGGGGGTCAGGCGAGGGTCGTGCCGACGACCACCAGCACGAGGTAGCTGAGGTTGTAGACGACGTGCGTGAGCACTGCTGTCCAGATGCGCCCGGTCAGCAACACGAGCATCGCGCACGTGCCGCCGACGGCGCACAATTGGATGCCGTCGGTCAGCGTCAGCGCGCCGGCAGCGCCGTGCAGCAGCACGAATCCTCCCGCCGAGACGAGCAGCGCCGTCAGCCCCGCCGCAACCGACCCGACCGGGCGCCGCAGCAGCTGGAACACGACCACGAGCACCACGGTGCGGAAGAAGAACTCCTCCACCAGCGGAGCGATGAGGCCGGCCGGCAGCGCCTCGGTGAGCCACCACGAGGTCGGCAGCGAACCGTCAAGCGTCGGCGCGGAGGGGAACGCCGAGGCATCCGCCCCACTCAGCCAGCCCTGCAGCAGCCGCAGCGCGAGACCCAGCCCCACGCCCCACAGCAGGTCGATCGGGCGCGCCTTGAGCAGACCCGCCGGGCGCGACCGAGCGAACGCGAATACAACGGCGGCGAGCATGCCGGCCCACAGCACGAGCGTCGACGCGAACGGCGCCCACGGCAACGGCGCACGCGCCAGCAACCCACCACCGACGACGCCCAGCCCGACGCCGATGAGCGCGACCGCGAGCACGGTCACGTCCCACGGGCGCACCGTGCGGCCGCCCTGACGCCAATCAGTGCGCTTGCGGCGCCGGCGCCCCGGCCGTTCAACCTCGGCGACGTCAGTAAGCTGGTCTGGCACGCGCCCAATTTATCGGGTTGAGCACTGTGCCCCTGCACCACGACTCCCTCCACCCTCCGCCGGGAAGGCCGCTGTGCTCGAGATTCTCACTGTCTGCACTGGCAACATCTGCCGTTCTCCGCTGGCCGCGCAACTGCTTTCCGCGCGCCTCGCTGACCTCGATGTCACCGCGACCAGCGCCGGCGCTCGCGCGCGCGAGGGGGCAACGATGACACCCGAAGCGGTTCAGCTCGCCGCACACCGGGGCATCCCACTCGGTGTGTCTGGCGCCCACCGCGCGCGCTATCTGACCGCCGCCCACTTGCACGCGCCGGTGCTCGTACTCGCGATGGCGCGCGAACACCGGCGCGAGATCGTCGAGCTCGATCCGACGCGCCTGCGCACCGCGTTCACGATCCGCGAGTTCGCCCGGCTGAGTGCCGACCTCACGGACGACGAGGTGCGTTCCGCGGCAGGCGCTGCGGGCGCTGACCCTGCGGCCCGTGTCGCGGCCACCATCGCGCTGGTCGCCGGCAGACGTGGGCTCGTGCTGCCTCTCGCCGACCCCGCCGACGACGACGTGATAGACCCGTTTGGCCGCTCGATGCAGACCTACGAGCGCTCCGCTGCTGAACTCGACCCCGCCGTCGCTGCCGTCGCACGCGTGTTCCGTCTGTCATTGGCAGGAAACACGACTGTGGCAGACTGAAACCGATCTTTCCCGGGGCCTTCGCGCCACCGCGTCACCGAGAGGCACCATGGAGCTCAGCGACTACCTCCGCATCCTCCGCAAGAACTGGCTCGTGATCGTCGTGCTGACCCTCGTGGGGCTCGGCGCGGCCGCAGCGTACTCACTGACTCGCACCCCCGAGTTCGAGTCGTCGAGCACGGTCTTCGTCTCGACGCAGGGCAGCACGGTGCAAGAGCTTCAGCAGGGGTCGAGCTTCACGCAGGCCCGCATCAACACCTACGTCGGCCTCGCGACGGCACCTGTCGTGCTCAACCCGGTGATCGCCGAGCTCGGCCTCGATGTCACGGCGCGCACCCTCGCTGAGTCGGTGTCTGTTGCGGCACCGCTTAATTCGACCCTCATCACCGTCACGGTCACCGACCCCGATCCAGTGATGGCGGCCGACATTGCGAACGCGATCGCCGCCAGCCTCGCGACGGCCGTGCCACAGCTTGAGCCCGAATCGGCCGATGGCACAAGTCCGGTGCGCCTGACCCGCGTCAGTGACGCCCAGCCCGCGCTCTCGCCGTCGAGCCCGAATGTGCCGCTCAACCTCGCGCTCGGCGTGCTTGTGGGCCTCGCGCTCGGCATCGGCGTCGCCGTGCTGCGCACGGTGCTCGACAACAAGGTGCGCAACCCCCGTGACGCCGAACAGATCACCGCCGCGCCCTCGATCGGCGCCATCGCCTACGACCCGAAGGCAAAAGACCGGCCACTCATCGTGCACGCCGATCCGCTCAGCCCGCGGGCCGAATCGTTCCGCGCGCTGCGCACCAACCTGCAGTTCCTCGACATGGGCGGGCGGGCGAGCTTCGTGATCACCAGCTCGATTCCGAGCGAAGGCAAGTCGACCACGACGATCAACCTCGCGATCGCCCTCGCCGATGCCGGCAAGCGCGTTGCGCTGCTCGACACCGACCTGCGCAAGCCCAAGGTCGCCGAATACCTCGGCATCGAGGGCGGCGTCGGACTGACCGACGTCTTGATCGGCCGTGCCCGGGTCGGCGATGTCATGCTGCCGTGGGGTGGCCGCAGCTTGTTCGTACTGCCGGCGGGCAAGGTGCCGCCGAACCCCAGCGAGTTGCTCGGCTCAGACCAGATGGCAACCCTTCTTGAGGTGCTCGAACGCGACTTCGACGTCGTCCTGTGCGACGCCCCGCCGCTGCTGCCCGTCACCGACGCGGCCATTCTGGCGCGTGCGACAAGCGGAGCCCTGCTGATCATCGCGGCGGGCAAAACGACGAAGCACCAGCTGACCGGCGCCGCCGAGGCGCTGCAGACCGTCGGCGCGAAGCTCGCCGGTTTCGTCATGTCGATGGTGCCCACCCGCGGCGCGGACTCGTACTACTCCGCCTACGGGTACGGATATGGGTACGGCTACGGCGCGTACACGCAAGAGAAGCCGAAGGGCAAAGCCAAGAAGGCGAAAGATGGTGCTGCCGCACGGCGGACAACCCCCGTCGCCGCCGTGCCGCACGAGCCGTCAATGTCAGAGCTCGGTTTCGAGACGCGGCGCGATGCTCGCGAGGCTGATCGGAGCTCGTGACCCATGGCCGGCCTCGGCCGCCCCGGCCTCAGCCGCGGCGGCGTGATCGTCAGCGTGATCGGCGTGGTGGTGTTGACCATCGCGGTGGGCGCGCTGAGCGTGCTGGCATATCAGCGCACGCAACCGACTGACGCAGGCGAGACTGCCCGCCCGGCCCCCACGTTCACCTTCGGCACCGACAGCACGGCCACGCCCTCATCCACACCGGCCGTAGCGCCCGCGCCGGGTGCTGAAGAGCGCTTCCTTTCCGTCGGCGCGTCGGCGATGTGGCGCGCGACCGCAGGCGAATGCGGCGTCACCGCACCCGTGATCGAGCGGTCTGGTGACGAGGGCGAGACGTGGGCCGACGTCACGCCGCTGTATCAGGACATCGCGCAAGTGCGTGCGCTGACCTCGTTCGGCGGGGTCAATGCCACCGCCATCAGCGACATCGGCGACGCCTGTGCGACGACGGCACTGCGCACCTTCACCGACGGGCGCTTCTGGGAGCCGAATGCCGAGGTGTTCGCCACCGCGACCTACGCGCCACGCACTGCCGGCACGGTCGTTGTCACCGGGGCCGATGTCGCTGCCCCCTGCCCCACGCCCTGGGCGGTGCGCGCCAGCGGTACGACCACCGTGCTGATCTGCGACGGCACGGCATACCTTTGGGGCGGAAACAGCTGGCAGGCGCTGACGACCCAGGCCCGGGCGATCACCGTGGACAGTGCCGGGGTGGTCGTCGGCCACGTGACGCAGGACTGCGCGGGCCTGCAGCTGACTCGCTTTGCTGAGTCCGAAACGATACTTGGCTGCGTTGAGGGAGATGTCGCCGGCGAAGTGGCAATCGACCTCGACGGCGATGAGGTCGTCGTGTGGAGCGCAGCGGGCATCAGCCGCACCGTCTCGGACGGATGAGCCCTCGATGTGTCACGTTCTCGCAACGCAGCGCACGCACACGACTGCTAACGTGAGCCCAGTAATCGGGAACCACACGGAGCCGGGGGAGAGAGTGAGTGACGTTGACACCCGATAAAGCGGTCGAATTGACCGAAACCGGATCGACGAAGCTCCCCCCACAGCCCAGTCATTGGCGTGAGAACTACAGCCGGTTGCTGTGGTTCAGCGACCTCGCCGTGCTCGTATGGGTCGTCTTCGGCACGCAGATCGTCTGGTTCGGCACCGGCCAGGTAGACCTCGTCATCGCGCAGAACCACGACGTCAGTGAAATCTCCTACTGGGCGTTCTCGACCCTGTTGATCATCGCCTGGATGGCCGCACTGTCGCTCGCTGACACGCGCGATCACCGCGTCGTCGGCACCGGGTCTACCGAGTACGCGTACGTCGCCCGGTCGAGCATCACGCTGTTCGGCGTCATCGCGATCGTGGCCTTTCTCACGCGCATCGAGGTCGCCCGCGGATTCTTGCTGCTGAGTCTGCCGATCGGCATCCTCGTGCTGCTGTTCGAGCGCTGGCTGTGGCGCAAGTGGCTGCTCTCGCAGCGCTCGGTCGGCAAGTACACCTCACGCGTGCTGCTCGTCGGTTCGCGGTCGTCGGTGATCTCGGTGGCGCGCGAGCTGCAACGCAACCGCGGCGCCGGCTATGGCGTCGTCGGGGCGTGCGTGCCGAGCGGCGCCGTCGCCGAAGTCATCGAAGAGATCGACCTGCCGATCATGGGGTCGGTGAACGCCATCGGTCGAGCGCTGCAGGTATCGGGCGCCGACACCGTCGTCGTCACGAGCACCGACGAACTGCCGATCAACAAGGTCAAAGAGATCTCGTGGCAGCTCGAAGCCGGCCGCCAGCACCTCGTGCTCGCCCCCAGCATCGTCGACATCGCGGGTCCCCGCATCCACTCGCGACCCGTCGCCGGGCTGCCCCTCATCCACGTCGAGACGCCGAGATTCAGCGGCGGGCAGCGGTTCGCGAAGCGCTCGCTCGACGTCGCGGCTTCGGCGCTCGGCATCATCGTGATCAGCCCCGTGCTGCTCTTCCTCGCTGCGTCCATCCGCCTCTCGAGCGAGGGGCCCATCCTGTTTCGGCAGACCCGCACGGGCCTGAACGGCCGCGAGTTCACGATGCTGAAATTCCGCTCGATGGTCGTCAACGCCGAAGAGCTGCTCGAGAAACTCCGCGATCAAGAACGCGACGCCGGCAACGACGTGATGTTCAAGATGAAGAACGACCCGCGCGTCACGCCGATCGGCCGCATCATGCGCAAGTACAGCCTCGACGAACTGCCACAGTTGTTCAACGTGCTGGGCGGCTCGATGTCACTCGTCGGCCCGCGCCCCCCGCTGCCCAGCGAAGTCGAGCTATATGCCACGCACGTCTACCGGCGGTTTCTCGTCAAGCCGGGCATCACGGGGCTGTGGCAGGTCAGCGGCCGCTCGAGCCTCAGTTGGGAAGACACCGTCCGCCTCGACCTGTCGTATGTCGAGAACTGGTCGTTCCTGGGCGACGCCGTCATCTTGTTCAAGACCGCGCGCGCGGCCCTCGCCCCCGGCGAAACCGCGTTCTGACCTCGCGCGCCGTTCCGGGCCTGCCCGTCTCACGCCACGAGTTCGGCGACCCGCTGGCGCAGCTCGCGCGGCAGAAACGGCTTGACGACGTAGTCGTCGGCACCGGCATCCTTCGCCCGGGCGATATCGGATGCCGACGACCGCGCCGTCAGCATCATGATGCGCGTCTCGGCGAACGCCACGTCGGCCCGCAGCGCCTCACACACCTCGATGCCCGTCATGCGGGGCATCATCCAATCGAGGATCACGATGTCAGGGTGACGGGAACGCGCCTGGGCGAGCCCCGCTGCGCCATCGATCGCGAGATCAACCTCATGACCGGCACCGCCGAGCACGGTCTCCACGAGCGCGGCGACGTCGGCATCGTCTTCGACAACCAGAATGTGAGCCACAGCTGTCCTTTGCACGCGGACGGATGTTGTGCCTACCGTACACGTCGCGCAGATGATCGGCGCTATCTTCAGAGCATGCCCCCCACTGCCCCCTCGCTTGCCGCGCCGGCGGCGCGCGAGGGCCTGCGCCGCGCGCTGTTGTGGACGGCGGGCCCGCTCGCGGTCTTCGCGCTCGCCGTCGTCGGCACGCATTTGCTGGTCGCCGACCTGACGGTCGCCCTATGGTGGCCCGCCGCGGGCGCCGCCGCATGCTTCGCTCTGCACGCGCGGCGATCAGGGCGCCCCGCGATGATCCTCGCGCTCGTGGTGATCTTCGCCGCGAGCGTGATCGCGAACTTCATCGGCGGGCGCGACCTGCCCATCGCCCTCGCGTACGGTGCCGCGAACGCGATGGAGATCGGCCTGCTGATCACGTTGCTCTTCTGGCGGGCTGCCGACCTGCGGCTGCAGTCACTGCGCGACGCCGCGCGGTTTTGCGTGGCAGCTCTGATCGCCGCGCTGGCTCTGGGCCTGGTGGTTGCCGGCATCGGCGCGGCCGCCTACACCCACGACTTCGCCACGGTCGCAATACTCGTGGCCGCCTCGCACGCATCGGCCATCATGCTGATCGCTCCGTTCGGGCTGCTGCCGCCTCGTCTCGACACTCCCCTGCATTGGGTCGAAATCGCCCTGCAGACGGTGCTTCTCGGCGTCGCCGTCGCCGTCGCCTTGCGCCCCGGCTCGGCCCTGCCGCTGAGCTTCCTCGTGTTCGCGGTGCTCGTGTGGGCCGCGCTGCGCTTTCCGCCCGTCGTCGCTTTCGCCCAGTCAGCTCTCCTCGCTGTCACTGTCGTCGCCCTGACCATCATCAGCGGCAGCCGATTTCTCGGGGCAGACCTCGCGCCAGTCGATCTGGCGGTGACGACCGACGCCTTCCTCTGCACGATCGCGATCTTCACCGTCACCGTCGTGTCGGCGCAATACTCCGATGCCGCCAACACGATCGCCGTGTTGCACGCGGCTCGCGTGCGCGTCGCCGCCGAACGCGAGACCTCCCAAGCGCTCCGACTGCACCTCGAGCTCGACCGGCAGCGTGAAGACTTCCTGGCGGCGACAAGTCACGAGCTGCGCACCCCCGTCACCATCATCGCCGGGTATGCATCGCTGCTCACCGACGAGACCCTGGCCAAGCCGCACGACGAGTGGGTGGGTGCGATCTCGCGCAACGCCGCACGACTGAGCCTGTTGCTGAGCAATCTGCTCGCGGTCGCCGGGGCGGCCCGCAATGACGAGCCGAGCGCCGACGACATCGCCGCGCACGAGCTGGTCGACGGTGTGCTCCAAGCCCTGGCATCCGTGATCGACGAAGCGGACTGCACCGTGGTGGCGCCCATCGACACCACACCCCGCATCTTCGCTGACCGCCGTGATGCGCGACACCTCGTCAACGAACTCGTCTCGAACGCAGTGAAGTTCAGCGGTCGCGGCGGCACCGTGCGCCTCGAAGCCAAGCTCGTCGGCGATGACGTCGTGTTCACCGTCGACGACGACGGACCGGGAATGGATGCCGACGAGGTCGCACAGGCATTCGACCCCTTCTATCGCGCGCCCGGTGCCGCGATGAGCTCGACGCCCGGTCTCGGGTTGGGGCTGCCCATCGCGCGCACCCTCGCCCGGCGCAACGGCGGCGACATCACGATCGTGTCGCAGGTCGGCGTGGGCACACGGGCGACGCTGGCGCTGCCCGCCGCCCGCGCCGGTCAATCCCTCTCGACCGACGACGCCGGATAAACTGCGGGCAGGGACGACGTCGTGAACACAAGTGCTAGCAGGTGGGCTGATAACGCGCTCATCGGCACGCTCACACGGTCGGTGTGGCAATGGCAGCTGATCTTGACGTTCTGCGTCGTGATCATGGGCATGATCGCCGCCTTGTTCAACATCTCGCTCTTCGGCGATGGCCGATTCCTCACCGGGCTCATCGTGATCGTCACGGTGGGCGCTCTCAGCATCACGGTGCACTGGGCGCGGCTGTCCAGGCGCGCGGTGCTGGCCGTGCCTTTGGCCGACATCGTCGCGATCGGGCTGTTGGCGGCCGCGCTGCAGCCCTTCGCGTTTCTCTGGGTGCTGCCGATCGCGTGGGTCGCCACGTACTACGGCACGTTCACGTTGCTCACGACCCTCGGTGTGGTGCTCATCTCCCAAGCTCCCGGGTGGATCACGGCGGGGCGCGACGGCGAGGCGAGCCTCACCGTCTTGATCGTGCTGCTCGCACTCGGATTCCTCGGCGCGACAATCTCCATCGGCACGAGTCGCACTCGAGCCTTCCGACACCTGCTGCAGCGGCAGTCACGCCAGCTCGACCGCGCGCTGCAGCGCGTGCAGGCTCAAGAACGCAGCTCGAGCCGGCTGTTCGACACCATCGGCCTGGCACTGGCCCGCATCAATGAAGAGGGCCACATCGTCGCATCCAACGCCGCGTTCCGCCGACTGTATGCGCTCGTTGACGGCGATGCGCGCCACCCGACCCGCAGCGTCGAATACGACGGGCACCGCGGCAATGCTCTGCCCCCTGATCAGACCTCGCTCGCTCTGGCCGCACGCGGCGAGCGCGTGCAGGGCGAACGGGTCTGGCTGTATGACGCGGACGGCGAGTGGCATGCCCTCTCGCTGTCGATCTACGACCGCGCCGGCGACGACCCGCGCGGGGCCCTGTTGGAGTTTGAAGACGACAGCGCGGTCGTCGCGTCAGAGGCGGCGGCACGCTCAGCGGCGAGCGCCATCTCGCACGAACTGCGCAACCCGCTCACAGCGATACTCGGTCACGTCGATCTGCTGGTCGAAGAGGGCGAACTGACCCAGAGTCAGCGCGAGCATGCCCTCGTGATCGAAAGTGCCGCCGAGCGCATGCTCACGCTCATCCGCCGTCTGCTCGATACGCGACCGGCCGAACCGACAGAGCAGGCCTTCGACCTGGGCGAGCTGGCCCGCAATTCAGTGGCGGCATTCACACCGTCGGCGGCAGCGCGCACTCTGACGATCACGACCGACATCGCCCCCGATCTGCTGGTCACCGGCACGGCATTCCGCATGCGTCAGGTCATCGACAACGTGCTCAGCAACGCGATCAAATACACCCCTCGCGGCGGCTCGGTGACCGTCACCGGACGTCGAGATGACGCCACCGTGACCCTCGTCGTCGCTGACAGCGGCATCGGCATGGCGCCCGCCGATGTCGAGCGCGTCTTCGATCCCTACTTCCGCGCCGACACTGCGATCGACTCGGGAGCAACAGGCACGGGCCTGGGCATGGGAATCAGCCGCGAGATCGTGCAGCAGCACCACGGTGAGATCACGCTGCGCAGCGCCCTCGCCAGCGGAACCACCGTCACCATCACGCTGCCGGTGGACGGCAAGGACGGCTCTTCGACCCAGAACATGCCATCCGCAGAGGAGCTCGCCCCATGATCGAAAACCCGGCGCTCATCGCGCTCGTCGCGATCGCATCACTCACCACGATCCTCGTGATCGCGCTGGGCTTCCTGCCCCACCCATCGCGCGCCGCGGCGATCTGGTCGGCCGCTTTCGCGGTGTCGATGGCCGGATGCTACGTGTGGCTCGCCGGCAGCGTGCTTGACCTGACCGGTCTGCGCATGGCCGGCGCGGTCGCCGTGATGGCCGGCAGCGCCCTGATCTGGGTCGGCCTGCGCGCCTGGCGCGGTGCGACGCGCGTCTACCTCGTGCCCACCGAACTCGTGTACGTCGTCGCCATCGCCGCGGCGGTCGCGTCGACCGGGCAGCCCTGGCAGGCGGCCCTTCTGCACCTGGCTCTCGCGATCACGGCCGTGGGCGCAGGGCTGACCGCGTGGGAACTGATGCGGCTGCGGCCGTTTCGCAGCGATGAGTCTCTGCCCCTGACGATCGCCTCTCTCTCCTACGTCGCGCTGGCAGCCCTCGTGGTGATCGATGGCGTCACCCGCGCGATGCGCGGCACGCCGCTGTCGGTCGACGAGATCGTGCTGCGGCAGACCGCCGGGGCCATCGGCGTGGCCGTGTACATGATCACGGCTCTCACGACCCTTCTCCTGCTGATACGCGGCGCACATCAGCCCACGGACAGTCCACGGCAACGCACCTTCGACACTGTCGCCCGAGATCGGCTCGAACGTGCGCAGCAGCACGACGATCGCTGGTGGTCGCTGCTCGACATCCGCCTCGATGAGCCCGGTGCGATCCGCGCGGCATCCAGTTCCCTGGCCTACAGCCGCGTGGTCGCCCGGTTCGCCGATGACCTGCGCGCTGCGCTGCCCGCCGACGTCGACATCGATCGCCGCTCAGAAACCCGCTACATCGCGCTGGTCCCCCGACCCGAACCCTCGGTGCGCCCGCTCATGAGCCAACTGCTCGAGCGCGTCGCCACCCCCTCGGAAGGCCAGGGACTCAACCTGCGCCCGTCGGCCAGCATCGGCTGGGCATCGGTGACGACCGTCGGCTACGACCTCGATCGCCTTCTCACTGCCGCCGCCGACGCCGCCGTCGGCGCCGCACGCGCGGGCGGAGATCGCTGGGAGCGCGCCAGCCTGAGCCACACGACAGCGCTCGACCCCTGAAACATGTCGGATGCCTCACCCACGTAAGATCGTGCGGGTGAGTCCGTCGCCGCTTCCTCCCGCCGCACGCACCGCGGGTCGCGTGTTCGCGATCGTGCTCGGCGTCGCGCTGCTACTGGGCGCTGCCGCAGCCGTGTGGATCGGCGTGCGCGCCGCAGGCGCGTACACCCACATTCGCGCCGTCCAGACGGGCACGGCGGGCGTCGGTGCCAGCCTGGCCGAAGATCCCGCCACCGCGCTCGCACGTCTGCAGCCGCTCGCCGCGCACGCTGCCGCCGCGCACGAGCTCACCTCCGACCCGATCTGGGCGTTCGGCGAAAGCCTGCCATGGATCGGCCCGCAGCTCTCCGCATTCGCGACGGTCGCCGCCGCGACCGACGAAATGCTCGGCGACGGCCTGCAGCCCATCGCGGCTGCAGCCGGTGACCTCAGCCTCGACACTCTGCGTCCGGTCGACGGGCGCATCGACACGTCGGGCCTGTCCGCCATCGCCGAACCGGCCCGCCAGGGGGCAGATGCCGCCGCGGCCGCGGCCGCCTCGGTGCAGCACATCGACACCACTCCCCTCCTCGGCGTCGTCGCGGGCGCCGTCACAGACGCCGGCGACCAATTCAGTCAGGTGGCAGCGGCCACCGATGCGCTCGCCCGCACGGCGACGCTGCTGCCGAAGATGCTCGGCGCCGACGGCCCGCGCGACTACCTCGTGCTCGTGCAAAACAACGCCGAGTGGCGTTCGCTCGGCGGCATCGTCGGCGCGGGGTTCATCCTGCACGCCGACGGCGGGCAGCTGAGCCTCACGGGCACGTTCTCGTCCAGGGACTTCCGTCGGTACGACGAGCCCGTCACCTCGCTGTCTGATGAGCTCATCGATCTCTACGACACCAAGCCGGCACAATTCATCCAGAACGTCACACAGGTGCCCGACTTCTCGGTGGGTGCCCCAATCGCCGTCGAGATGGCGCGCCGCACCCTGGGCGTCGATGTCACCGGGGTCGTCGCGGTCGACCCGGTCGTGCTCTCGTATCTGCTCGAGGCGACCGGCCCGATCACGTTGCCCACCGGCGATGAGCTCAGCGCCGACAACGCCGTTCCGCTGCTGCTGAACGACGTCTACTTCCGCTACGAGCGGTCCGCCGATCAAGATGCCTTCTTCGCCGCCGCCGCCGCCGCCGTCTTCCAAGACTTGACCGCCGGCGGCGTGTCGTCGGGCGACCTCATCAGCGCGCTGAGCCGAGCCGCCTCCGAGCGCCGCCTGCTGCTGTGGAGCGCCGTGCCCGACGAGGAGGCGGTGCTCGCCCCGACGACACTCGCCGGCGGACTGCCCGTCACCGACAACGACACCGCCCGGTTCGGCGTCTACCTCAACGACGGTGGCGGGTCGAAGATGAGCTACTACACCGTCCCCGACGCGACTCTCACGTGGCAGGCCTGTCAGCCAGCCGGAGTCGTCGCCGACCGCACGCTCACCCTGACACTGAGCCTGACCAGCACGGCCCCGGCTGACGCGGCCACATCATTGCCCGCCTACATCACGGCCGACGGCTGGTTCGGGGTGCCCGCAGGCGAGACGCAGGTCGTCGGCGAGGTCTACCTGCCGACCGGATACGACCTCGTCTCCACCGAAACGACCGCCGCGGGCGGATTCGGCACCGGCACCGATGCGGGGCACGACGTCGTCACGTTCGGCGTGCGCCTGCTGCCGGGTGAGACGCAGACGATGACCATCGCCGTGCGTGCCACCACAGCGGCAGCCGACGCGGAAGCACTCGTCACACCGACCGCCGACGCCAGCCTCCCCACCGTCGTTTCGGCGAAATGCGGTGGCCTCGACTAGGATCATCCCGACTCGGGGGAGCGCGGAATGACACGTGGGATCACGGCGGTAAAGGCGACAATCGTCGCGATCATCATGGCGGGCGCACTGGCGTTCGCCGGAGCAACGGCGGCACAGGCATCCGTCCTGTATCCGCCCGTCGATGCCTGCGGCGTCGCGGACGTGACTGTTTCGGCGGGTGACACGATCAGCTTTTCGTGCCAGAGCGGTACCTTCGCCGCCAATGAAGCGGTCACCATCACGGTGACCGGCGAGAACGGCGCTGACGCGACGTTTGCGTTCGTGCGTATGGCCATCTCCACCGGGTCAGCCACCTACACCTCGTCGGCGACGGGCACGCTGCCCGCGGTGTCGATCACGCTGCCGGCCGATGCGAAGGGCATCTACAACATCGCGGCCGTCTCGTCCGGCTCGGCAGGGGGCATCGCCAGCGTGACGATCGTCGCTGCCGACGGATTGCCCACGACCGGTGGCGACAGCGGCCAGCTGCTCGGCATCTGGATCGGCGGCGGCGCCCTCGTGCTCGCTGGCGTCGTCGTGCTGGTCGCGGTGCTGGTGCGCCGACGAAACGACGCCCGCGACCTCTAGAGCTGGGGCCTGGCGGCCCGTGGTGGGCAGCTAGAGTTCAGGGATGAGGACGAAACCCCGACGAGTGTCGCGCAGGGTGTTGGTTGCGTTGCTCCTCGCCGCGAGCGCGGTCGTCATCGCGGTCATCGCTGCTGTCGGCTGGTTCGCGACGCGCGGGATCTACACCTTCCTCGCCTCGCCGCCGGCCTTCGGTACGACGATCGTCGTACCCGAACAGTCCAAAGCGCGCCTTGCGTTGACGACGATGCAGATGGATGCCGCGGACCTCGCCGCGACCGAATACCTCGCGGCGCAGCCCACCGCGTACTGGCTGACACCAGAGCAAGACCCCATCGGCACGGTCGGCACGACCGTCGCGTCACTGCTCACGCAAGCGCGCGAGCAGGCCGCCGCACTCGCGGTCGTCATCTACGGTCTACCCGAACGCGACTGCGGCAACCACTCGGCCGGGGGTCTTGCCGAAGACGAGTACGCCACGTGGATCGCTGAGATCTCGGCAGCGCTCGAGACCGGCCCCGACGTGCGCGCCATCGTCGTCCTCGAACCCGACAGCATCGCGCTCGCGACCGACTGCGGCAACATCACCGAACGGGCGAGGCAGCTCTCGCTCGCCGTCGATGACCTTGCCTCCCCCAACACGTGGATCTACATCGACGGTGGGCACAGCAACTGGCACAGCGCCGACGATATGGCCGATCTGATCCGCCAGACCGGCGTCATCGACCGCGTGCGTGGGGTCGCAACCAACGTCTCGAACTATCAGTCCAGCTACGACGAGTTCGCCTACGCGCACAAGCTATCGGCGCTGCTCAGCGGCACGCACGCCATCATCGACACGTCGCGCAACGGCGTGGCATCCGCCGGCTCGACCTGGTGCAACCCGCCGGGCCAGCGCGTCGGTGACGCGGGGGGCACGCTCAGCGACGACGTCGTCGACACGAACCTGTGGATCAAACCGCCCGGCGAGAGCGATGGCACATGCAACGGCGGGCCTGCAGCCGGCGTGTGGTGGCCCGCGGGCGCGGCAGAACTCACGACAGATGTCCGCTGACAGGCATCCGCCCGGCAACGTTCGAGTCACCCCATGCCGCCGCCTGTAGCATGACAGGCACTGATACCCCCTTCCCCCGGAGCGTCAAAGACATGAGCGAGCCTTCTGACCTGTCGAAGACAGCCGTCATCATCGAGGACGACGCCGAGATCCGTCACCTCATCGTCGAGGTGCTCGAAGCGGCCGGCTTCTCTACCGTGTCGGTGGGCAACGGCATCGACGGGGTGCGCGCCGTCGCCTCATATCAGCCGCTCGTGACAACGCTCGACGTGAACATGCCCGGCATCGACGGGTTCGAGGCCGCCAGGCGCATCCGCGCCCAGAGCGACACCTTCATCATCATGATCACGGGCCTCGAAGAAGAGGCCGATCTGGTCGTCGGGCTCGGAGCCGGCGCCGACGACTACATCGTCAAGCCGTTCCGCCCCCGAGAACTGCGTGCGCGCATCGACTCCATGTTGCGTCGCCCCCGCGTGACCGCGGCCAGTCTCGCGAACGCCGTGCCGCGCCAGGAGTCTTCGGGTCCGTCGTTCCCCGGCAGCCGCCCGGCCGCCACGCGGGTGCAGGAGTTCTCGCAGGTCTATCCGCCGCAAGCCTCGCCGGCCTCTTCCGTGCCTCCGGCGTGGGCCACACCGCAAGGCCAGGCCCCCGTCGCCGACGACCTGCACGCCGAGCCGACCTCGCCCGTGTTCAGCAGCGAGGCCACCTACACATCGCCGATCATCGTGCCGTCGACCGTCGGCCCCCAGGACACGCCCGGCTCCGAGCTCGCCCCACTCGGCCCGCCCAACACCGACGGCCCGGGATGGGCCCACCACCGCGACCTCGCCGTCAACGCCGAGCAGCGGCTCGTTCTGGTGGGAGGTCACGACCTCGCGCTGACCCGCACCGAGTTCGATCTGCTCACGACGCTCATGGAGTCCAAGCGGCGCGTGCGCAGCAAGGCCGATTTGACGCTCGTGCTGCGCGGCGAGTCGTACGTCACGAGTTACTTCGTCGGCGATGCCGACAAGCGGGCGATCGAGGCGCACATGACCAACCTGCGCCGCAAGCTCGGCGACAACCCCAACAACCCGCGCTACATCGAGACCGTCCGCGGCGTCGGCTATCGCCTGACCTCCGAGACCGCCGCCTGAGCCGGGGCGCTGAGAGTCTCGGCCGTCGCGGCGCGGCGCGATCAGACCTTGTAGCCCTGGTTGCGCCGGAAGAGCTTGAGCGCCATGAGCACGGTCTGCGTGACCGTGACCACGCCGACGACAGGCCAGCCGACCCACAGGATCGCCGACTGCGTCACGGGGCTCAGCAGCTGCCACCCCACCGCGACGCCGACAGCGACGATGGCGAGCATGATCAGCGGAACGAAGTGGCCGAGGCTGCCGCCACCGCGCTCCGCCTTGGCCTGCATGGCCCAGTTGTCGACCTTCTTGCGCGACAAGAAGCGCGTCCACGACCGCAAGAAGTGACTGATGCGGATCCACATGAAAAGTTCCGCGGGAAAGATCAGTCCGGCAAAGGCGAGGTCGCGCCCGTTGCAGTTCTGCATCGATCGGGCGATGCGCAGGTTCAGCAGCGTCGCGACGACCGGCGGAATCAGCCACCACGCAGAGAACACGAACGCATCGATCGACAGCGACGCCACCAGCAGCGTGATGAAGGCGACACGCACGAACAGGTTCGTCAGCATCGACAGCTGCTCGAACCAGCGCAGACGCAGATTGGGGTGGAACGGCTGCCCCTTCGTGTCGCCGCGCTGACCCGGCCACATGAGCTCGATTGCGCCATACGTCCACTTGACCTGCTGGGCGTCGTAGCCTTTGAGCGTCGTCATGCCGCCGACGTCGGCGCGCGCGTACGGCGAGATCTTGGTGAGGTAGCCCGCGCTCTTGATCTGCAACGACAGCAGCGAGTCTTCAACCTCGCTGTCTTTGACCCACGGCGAACTCTGGTGATTGGCCTTCATCACATCGCGCAGCGCCGTCGTCGAGAAGATCGAGAATTGCCCGCCGAGCACCGCCATGTTGCGCCCACGCAGCAGGTTCTGCATGTTGAACGCGGCGAACTGGGTGCGTTGGCCGGCGATCAGGAATTTCGCGACCAGGCCCTGAATCGGCCGGTCATCGATCGTATAGATCGCCGAGATGCCGCCGATGCGGGAATCCCCCACCGCCTCCGCCTCGAGGTACTCCACGGCGCGGCGGTCGGCGGTCGTGTCGCCGTCGACGCCCAGCAGATAGTCGTAGCCTTCGACCAGCGCGTAGCCGTAGTTGAGCGCACCGACCTTCTTGTCGGGGTTCTTGCCGATGTCGTGCACGAACACCTCGGTGAACTGCTCGCCGAGCTCCGTCGTGATCTCGTGCGGCCCCGCGAACTGCGACGCGATGCGCACCGTGCCGTCACTGGAGTTGTTCACCACGACATGGATGACGTCGGGGACGCGCGTCTGGGCCAACAGCGACGTCAGCACGTCGCCGATCGACTCCTCCTCGTTGTACGCGGGGATGATGCATCCGATCGTGGAGCGGTGCACCGTCGCGTTCTCGAGCACCGCGGCGAACTCGTCGCTGTCGAAGTGTGAGCTCAAGTGGAGCTCTGAATGAGCCGCCTCGTACGCATCCACTGTGTGCCGCTCATCCACAGGCCCCAACCCTGCGCTCCGGTCGCGCGAGATCAGCGGCTGCGCGGGTGCGGGACGACCCTGTTCGTACGGCAGTGACACGATAGCTTCCCTGTTTCTCTCTCACTCGCACTCTATTGAGTGGCGGCGTCCGGAGAAAAGATCGCGATGGGCAGCACCTGATAGACGGTCTGCTGGCTGAAGCTCGAATCATCATCAGCGGCGCCCTCGACCCACACCTGCAACGCAAACTGCAGCGTGATGCCATAGGTGTCGGCCGGAAGCTGGTGGATGGTCGTCTCGGGCACGAGCAGTCCACCTTGGAAGCTGTTCAGCAGCAGCCCCCGGTCAGAGCGCAACGTATCGGTCGGAACCAGCGTGCGCGGATCGGCCGAGAACTGGAACGGAGACTGCAACTGGTTCTGGACGAGCCCGCTTTGCGACAGCTGCGACGTGATACTCACGAGCGACAGATAGACGCGACGCTTCTGTGTCAGCACCGCCTTCTCGTCGACCCGGTGGTCGTAAACGTTGACGGCGAAGCCGAACGTCTTCTCGGCATCGGGAGTCCATTCGCTCGTGCGCTTCGGATCGGCGGCCCACACATCGACGCGCACCTCGAGGTCTTCCGCGACCTCGTACGACAGCGACACCGAGCCGTCGTAGGTGAACTGCGAGTCGTACGCCATCTCGACAGTGCTCGCTGTCGGGTTCGGCGCCGGGGTGGCGACCGTGTCGTTCTGCAGATTGTTGAAGGCATCGACGACCTGGGCGCAGCCGGTCAGCGAAACGGATGTCGCGAGCACGAGCGCGCCGGTGGCCGCGAGCAGACGCACGCGGCGGAGAGAAGATCGCATGAATGGCCTCTGAATGAACACGAAAGGGGGTGCCTCCACGATAGGGCCGGCCCCTCAGGCATCCGCCCGGCTTGTGGATATCTGCGCGATATCTTGACCCGACGTTGAGGTTCTGCGCGCTGCCCGGGTCCGGGCGGGGCCGCGTGCCGGGCGGGGCCGCGGGCCGGGCGGGGCGCTTTCCGGACGGGGCCGCGTGCCGGGTGGGGCCGCGTGCCGGGCGGGTCCGCGGGCCGGGTGGGGCCGCGTGCCGGGCGGGTCAGCCGGCGTCGGTGGAGGTTTGCGTGATCGCGACCGTGAGGGTGTCAGTCGCGGTCTGCTTCGCGAACTCGCTCGAGGTCGGCGTCGTCTGCACGAGGTAGTCGTACTGGAATTGCAGCGTGACGTAGGTTGCTTCGGCCGGCACCGCACCGACGTTGAACGTCTGCGAGTAGCTGTAGGGCGAGAGCACCAGGTAGCCGGGGGTCACAGTCGCCTCATCCACTTGCGCAGACAGCGCCTCGAAGGTCTGCGACGAGTTGGCCGGCACGGCCGTCATCGACGCCTTCTGCAGATACACCTTCTGCCCGTCGTTGGGCGTGACCGTGGTCACCATCGACAGGCTGATCGGCTTGACGGCATCCGCCGTCCACCGGTCCATGCGCAGCGTCGACCAGTACGAGATCGTCGCCGATACGGCGCCTGCGACCACCTCGCGCTCGGTTGCTCCGCCGGAAAGGTCGTTGGCGACGGGCGTCGCAATCGCGGTCGCGACGGGGCTCGCCGTCCCGGCGGCTGACCAGGGGGCCGGGCCGCAGCCAGTCAGGAGCGGAGCGGCGAGGAGCGCTGCGGCTGACGCGAGGGCGTACCGGGAACGGGCGCGGCGTGCGCGATCGGCGCTGGGCACAGGAGCTCTCCAATCGGGCAGAATCTGACAGAAGCATAGGGGTGTTCGATCAGCCGGTGAGGCACGGCTGCGGCGATTCCAGCCGGTCTCGATCACCAAAAGGATGAAGTTTGTTTACATACACGAAACCGCCTCGAGTTGCATCTTGGCGTGCATGTCCGAAATACTCTAAGTGTCCTTTCAGGAAGGACGATCCCCCCAACGGCGTTCAGACTGTCCTTTGTCGCGTCGGGGGTTGGGGGGTTCGCCTTCACAACCAGAACAAGGCGCAACGAAAGCAGGAAATCATGAAGCACCGTATCTCCAAGGCAATCGCCGCTGTGGCGATCGCCACGGCCGCGGTGTTCGCCGCCCCCGCCGTAGCGAACGCCGCTGGCTACACCCCGTCCCCCGTGAGCAACACGGCCGTCACGATCGCTCCGGGCGGCACGGTCTCCGTCGCGTTCGCAAACTTCGCTCCTAGCGAGTCCGTGTCGTTCACCCTGACCGGTGAGAACGGCGCTGGCGCATCGCTCGCGTTCGTGAAGTTCGCGGTGTCGACCTCGGCACCGGTCACCAAGACGGCCAGTGCCGCGGGTGCAGTCAGCGTCTCCGTGACGCTGCCGAGCAACGCGACGGGCAGCTACACGCTGAGCGCAACGGGTGCCACGAGTGGCACGACCACGCAGACCATCAGCGTCGGCACGGCGGCCGGTGGCTCGACGCTGCCGAGCACCGGCGGCGACAGCGACTCGCTGGTCGGCATCTGGCTCGGTGGTGGCGCTCTGCTGCTCGCCGGCGCCACGATCGCCGTCGGCACGACGGTTCGCCGCAACCGTCAGCACGCCGCTGCCTGAGTAACCACTCTCGCCAAGTGAGGCGCACCCTACGGGGTGCGCCTCACTTGCGTTTGTGAGGGGTCGCTGTTGGGTTGGTGCGCCCGGGTGGGTAGGAGCGGGGCGGGTGGCTTTGGGCGGCCGGCCGCGGGTGGCTTTGATCGGCCGCGGGTGGCTTTGGGCGGCCGGGGCGGCCGGGGCGGGTGGCTTTGGGCGGCCGGGGCAGGTGGCTTTGGTCGGCCGGGGCAGGTGGCTTTGGTCGGCCGGGGCGCCCGGGGCGGGTGGCTTTGGTCGGCCGGGGCGGGTGGCTTTGGTCGGCCGGGGCGGGTGGTTTTGGTCGGCCGCGGGTGGGTAGGAGCGGGGCGCTCGCGTGCGGAAGTCCTGCTCAGTGGGGCTGGTGCATCCTTCGCACACGTTGCGAGGGCACTCCTGCACCACCGAGCAGTACTTCAGCACACCTCCGCCCACTCCGGTCCGCTCCGGCAGTCGTACGCTGGCGCACCGCACCGGCCACCAGCTGGGGCCACGCTCGACGCCGGCGCAGCGGAATGCATCGAGCACAGCCGCGCGCCAGCGGCGCGTGTCAGAATGCTCCCTATGGCACGCTCGGCATCCTCCCCCCGTGCCCGCAACGAAGCCGGAACTTCTCGGGCCGCTGGCGGCACTGGCGGTTCCCGGGTGGGCAGTGGCACGGGCGGCACTGGCGGTTCCAGGGCCGCTGGCGGCACCGGCGGTTCGCGGGCCGCTGGCGGCACTGGCGGTTCGCGGGCCACTGCCGGCACTGGCGGTTCGCGGGCTGCCGGTGAGTCCGGCACTTCCCGGGCGGCCGGTGGCGCCTCCCGGACGACCAGCTCCGGCGGTTCGGGCGTGACCCTGCGCAAGAAGCCCGCGCGGCGCGCGCACCCGGCATCCACTCGTCGCCGTGCCCGTGCGCGGCGCAAAAGGGCCCGCATCGCCGCGACGGTCATCGCCGTTCCGCTGATAGTGGCCGCGCTTGTCGTCGGCGGCGCCTTCCTCGTCGTCTCGACCCCCGCATTGGTCGCACCGAGCGCGCTCGCACCGGCCGACGATCCGCCCGCGGCGCAGGCACCCGCGCAGCTCCTCGATCAGGAGCAGCGCGACAATGCCGTCACCATCGTCGCCGCAGGCGCCGATCTCGGACTCTCGACGCGCGACCAGACGATCGCCGTCATGGCCGCGCTCGGTGAATCGTCGCTACGCAACATCGACTACGGTGACTGGGAGACCAGCGGCGTCACCAATCCCGACGGCACGCGCACGACGTCGATCGGACTGTTCCAGCAGCAGGATTCCTGGGGCACGCGCGAGCAGCGCCTCGACCCCTATACCGCCGCGACCCTCTTCTACCGCGCGATGCTCGCCCGCGTGCCCAACCGCGACCAGGTCGAGCCGACGCTCGTCGCCCACCGCACGCAGATCAACCGCGACCCCGACCACTACGCCCGGTACTGGTCGATCGCCAGCAATCTGGTCGAAGAGTTGTCGGGCAGTGGGCTTCAGCCGTAACCAGGTGGGCGCTCTCGGGCTGGGCCCTTGGCGGCGCGGGTTGTTCGGCGGCGCGGGCCGTTCGGCGGCGCGGGTCGTTCGGCGGCGGGGGTGGTTCGGCGGCGCGGGTCCTCAGGCGGCGCTGGTCGTTCGGCGGCGCTGGTCGTTCGGCGGCGCTGGTCCTTCGGTGGCGCGGGTCGTTCGGCGGCGCTGGTCCTTCGGCGGCGCGGGTCGTTCGGCGGCGCGGGTCGTCAGGCGGCGCTGGTCGTTCGGCGGCGCTGGTCCTTCGGCGGCGCGGGTCCTCAGGCGGCGCTGGTCGTTCGGCGGCGCTGGTCCTTCGGCGGCGCGGGTGGCTCGGCGGCGCGGGTCGTTCGGCGGCGCTGGTCGTCAGGCGGCGCGGACGATCTTCGGCGCCGCCGTCACGAGGATCGGCAGGTGGTCGCTCCGGCCCTGCGGCAGCGTCGTGATGCTGTCAATGTCGAACCCGACGCTCGTCGCGAAGTCGTAATGCCCCTTGAAGAACTTGTAGCGCGTGTAGGTGCGCGCGTCGCTCAGGCTCAGTTCGAAGCCGGCCTCACGCACCTTCTGACCGAGGTTCTCTTTGAAGACGGGGTAGTTGTAGTCGCCGAGCATCAGGATCGGCAGGTTCTCGCCGAGGCCGGACAGTTCGGCCAGCGCCGCGTTGATCTGGTGGCGACGCAGTGAGTTGAGCGCCGTCAGCGGTGCTGCGTGGAAGCTCGCGACGATGAACTCGCGGTTGTTGTCGATGTCGCGCAACCGGACGGCAAGAGTGCGCTCTTCGGCGGGCTTGAGCACCAGATCGTGCAGCGACTTCTTCAGCGACAGCGTGCGGTACTCGAGCGCCGTGAAGGTGTTGCGCCGGTAGTAGACCGCGAGTCCGAGGCGGTTGCGCGACGTGGCATCCGCCAGGTGAAGCCCCGAGATCTCGGCCGGGAGGTCACTCGAGACAGCCTCTTGCAGGCACAGGATGTCGGCCCCGGTCGTCTCGACGAGGGCGTCGAGCTCACCCGCTGCCTTGTGCTTGTTGAGGTTGTACGAGATCAGCTTCATCGTGTTTTCAGCCTAGGCCCGCACCCAACGGATCGGCTGTGGTGTTGCGGGGATTGCGCACTGTGTTCAGTCGTCGAGCGCGCGGCGCGCGCGGGTCTGGTCGGCGCGCGCGGCGAGCAGGTCGTCGGCCGGGTATCCCACTTCGGTGAGCGTGAGTCCGCGCGCCGCGAGCACTTTCGTCTCACTCGTGCGCACGCCCTCGTCGCGGATCTCCGCGACGTCCTCAGGCTCGAGCTTGCCCTCGCCCACCGCGGCGCACGCGCCGACGAGGGCGCGCACCATGCTGTGGCAGAAGGCATCCGCCTTCACATTCGCGACGAGAATGCCCTGCTCGTCGCGGCGCCAGCCGAACTCGAGCAGCGTGCGGATCGTCGTCGCGCCCTCGCGCCACTTGCAGTACGCCGCGAAGTCGTGCAGGCCGATCAGCGAGCGGGCGGCCTCGTCCATCGCGGCGACGTCGAGCCGCGCCTTCACGGTCGTCGTCCGCCCGCGCTCGAGCGGGTCGTAGACGGTCTCGACATCGGCGATGCGGTACTCGTAGCGCCGCCAGACGGCCGAGAAGCGCGCGTCGAAACCCTCCGGCGCTTCCGCGCTGCGATGCACGGCCACGTCGGGATACTGGCCGAGCACGCCGGTAATTCGCGCGGCAAGCGCCTCGGGCGCGGGGTTGCGCCCCTTCTCGAGCCGCGCGCGCTGCGCGTCGCTCAGGTCGAGGTGCGCGACCTGGCCCGCGGCGTGCACGCCGGCATCCGTGCGCCCGGCGACGACCAGCTGCGGCTCACCGCCGAGGATCCGCGTGATCGCACCCTCGAGTGTGCCCTGCACGGTGCGCAAGCCCGGCTGCCGCGCCCATCCGCGGAAGTCGGTTCCGTCATAGGCGAGATCAAGGCGCAACCGCACCCCGCCAGCCTAGCCGCGCCGCCCGCCGCCTTACGGCAGCCCGAGCGCCGCGAGCTCGGCGCGGGTCGGCGGGTTGGCGCCGGCGCGCGACACCGTGATGCCTGCCATGACGGCGGCCCGATGCAGCGCCGCCGCGAAGGCATCCCCATCGGTGAACACGGCGGGCTCGTCCAGCGCGCTCGAGATCAGACTCGCCATGTACGCGTCACCCGCGCCGATCGTGTCAGCCACGGTCACGACGTGCGGCGCGACCTCGACGATCCCGCCGGGCCCGAGCCCGACCGCACCGTCGGCGCCCCGCGTCATGACAGCCAGCCGCGGGCCGTACCCCGCGATCCGCTCGAGCACCTCCGCCGCGCCCAGACCCGGATACAGCCACGCGGCATCCTCGTCGCTCAGCTTGACCAGATCAGCGGATGCCGCGGCATCCGCGAACCTCGCGACCGCGGTCGCGTGGTCGCCAACGAGCGCGGGGCGGATGTTGGGATCCACACTCACGAGCACCCGCCCGGCCGCGCCCCGCAGCGTGTCGAGCACGGCCGTGCCGCCGGGCTCGAGGAACAGCGCGATCGACCCTGTGTGCACGGCACGCACGGGGCCGATGGCGAGCGACCCCGAGCCGGCGGCCGTCCCGGCGCCCGACGCCACGCCCGCATCCCCCACACCCGCCACTCCCACAGCCCCCGCACCAGCCCCCGCAGTAGCCGCCACCCCGGCCTCGCCGAGCGCAACCACCGGCGCCCCCCACGCGATCGCGAACTCATACTCGGCCGATCCGTCGGAGCGCAGACGCGCGCGGGCGGTGGAGGTCGGGGCATCCGTCCACGACTCGGGAACGATCCGCACGAGCGATGCGGCGAGCTCGTCGGCGATGCGGAAGCCGCGCTCGTCGCGGCCGAGCCGGGTCAGCAGCTGCACCGCGTGACGCTGCCGCGCAACGCCCACCGCGACGTTCGCTGGACTACCGCCGACGAGCTCGCGGTCACCGTCGGAGCCCTCCACGATGTCGATCAGAGCCTCGCCGATGACCAGCACGTCGATGTCCATGCTTCAGTCCTACCCGATCGCGGCGCACGCCGCGTGTCTCCCAGGCACGTCACGTAAACTTGGCCGTTCCCGACCCAGATACACCGCCTTCGCCATGACCTCTCCCGCCGCGCCCCGCTACGCCGGGCTCGACGGCCTTCGTGCGGTGGCCGTCCTGCTGGTGGTCGTCTACCACCTCTTCCCGGCGTGGTTCCTGCACTCCGGATTCGTCGGCGTCGACGTCTTCTTCGTCATCTCGGGCTTCCTCATCACGTCGTTGCTGCTGCGCGAGCGCGCGGCATCCGGCCGCATCGCGCTGCGCGCCTTCTGGACGCGCCGCGCCCGCCGCCTGTTGCCCGCCCTCGCGCTCGTCGTCACCGTCAGCTCGAGCGCGGCGTGGCTCGTCGGCGGCGACGTGCTCGTCGACCTCGGCCGGCAGGTGCTGGGGGCGGCGACCTTCTCGTACAACTGGGTCGCCATCGCCGACGGCGCCTCGTACTTCAGCGGAGCCGAGCCCGAACTGTTCCGCAACCTCTGGTCACTCGCCGTCGAAGAGCAGTTCTACGTCCTGTGGCCGCTGCTGCTGCCGGTGCTGCTGGTCGTCCGCCGACGCTGGTTGCGGCTCACGGTCGCCCTGGCCCTCGCGGCCGCGTCGGCGCTCTGGGCCGTCGCCCTGGTGACGAGCGTGACGAGCGCGGCAAGCGCGAGCGGCGCGTCGGGCGCCTCCGGCGGCGCGCTCACCCGCGCCTACTACGGCACCGACAGCCACGCGTTCGGCCTGCTGATCGGCGTCGCCCTGGCACTGTTGCTCGCCGCGCGAATGACAGGCGACCGGATGCCCGGGCCTCGCCCCATCGTCGCCGGCGTCGCCGGCTGGGTGGCCCTCGCGGCGCTCATTGCCGTCGCGGCGTGGCCCGGCGGGGCATCCCTGTATCCGTACATTCCGCTCGCGGCATCCGTCCTGACCGCCGTCGTGATCGCGCTGGCTGTCGGCGCGAGCTCGCGTTTCGGGCGCGCGCTCGACGTGCAGCCGCTGCGCTGGATCGGCGAGCGTTCGTACGGGATCTACCTGTGGCACTGGCCAATCGTCGTGTTGCTGACGGTCGCGACGACGGGCTCGTTCGTCGACGCGGCGATCCCCGTCCCGGTCGGGATTCTCGCCGCGCTGATCACCGTCGTCGCCTCGGCGCTGTCGTACCGGTTCCTCGAGCAGCCCGTGCGCCGCCTCGGATTCCGCGGCGCCCTCCGCGCCTTCGGTCAGCGCCTCTCGGGCAACCCCGGCCGCCGCTTCGGCGCGATCGCGACCGTCGTCGCCGCAGCTCTCGCCCTCGGCGGAACCTCCGCCGCTGTCGCCGCCGCTCCCCCGCTCAGCTCGAGTGAGGCCGTCGTGCAGGCGGGGATGGACGCGTTGGCGAAGGCGTCGGCGGCGCCGGCCTCTGAGACGACCGGTACGGGCGACGCGGATGCCGCGGCTGCGCCCACCCCCGGGTCGACGAATGCCCCGGCCGAGCACTCCGCCGCAGAGTCGGATGCCCCTGCCGCCGCCGCGTGCGCGACCCACGCCGCCGGGGCGCACGCCGCCGCCCCCACGAGCGAGGCGCACGCTTCAGCCCCCGCCGGCGCCGATGCGTTGAGCACACCGCCCGCCGCGGACGCCGACCCCTGCACCGGCCCAGGCGGGCGCCCACTTCCGCCCGCCGAACTGGCCGTCCCGGGCGACCGGATCTCGGCGGTCGGCGACTCCGTCATGCTCGCGTCGGCGGGCGGGCTGCTCGACGAACTCCCGGGCATCCAGATCGATGCCGCCGTCTCGCGGTCGATGTGGGCCGGCACCGACATCGTCGCGTCACTCGCAGCGACGGGCGCCCTGCGCGACTACGTCGTCGTGGGACTCGGCACGAACGGGCCGGTCGGCGCGGACGAACTGCAGCAGGTGTACGACGCGATCGGCCCCGACCGTACGCTCGTGCTCGTCACCGCTTTCGCGCCGCGCAACTGGATCGACGGGGTGAATGCCGAACTGGCATCCTTCACCGCGTCGCATCCACGCGTCGTCGTCGCCGACTGGTCGCACGCGATCGCGCCGCACCTCGACTATCTGGCGGGCGACCAGATCCACCCCGGACCGACCGGCGGGCAGGTCTATGCCGACACCGTCGCCGACGCCGTCAACGGCGTCGAGAACCAGCACGCGCAGGTGCGGTACGAGGTCGAGCTGATCCGCTGGGCGGCGACGCGCACGTTCGAACCGCAGCCCTGAGCCCGTTCAGATGCGCGTGACGAGCGCGACCGATCGCTCGGTCGCGACGAAGCCGAGCCCCTCGTAGAGCGAGTTCGCGCCCGTGGGACTCGCGGTATCGACGTCGAGCACGGCGCGCTCGAGTCCGGCCTCGCCGATCGCGGCGAGCGTCGCGGCGATGACGAACGGGGCGACGCCGCGGCGCCGGTGCGCGCGCACGACGCCGATCAGGTCGATGTACGAATTGGTCGCGCCGAGGGTCTGCCAGTCGTCTTCGTTGACGGATGCCAGGCAGAAGCCGACGATGGCGCCTTCGGCGTCCAGCGCGAGCCGCGACAGGTCGGCGCGGAAGAACGGCCCGCCGACGAACTTGGCCCACGACTCCGGCTGCGACGGAAGGCTGCCCCAGTGGTCGCGGAACGCGTCGTTGCGCGCCAGGCGCGCATCGTCGTCGCGTTCGTGCGTGTATGCGACGATCGTGATGCCCTCGGGCGCGGGCGGGGTGGGCAGCGGCGCGGACATGTCGCGCTCCATCGACGTGAACCAGCGCTCGGCCGTGAACCCGGCGCGCTCGGCGAGCCGCTGCTGATCGGGCTGGCTCTCTTCGCCGTACAGCTTGAGGTCGGCCGTCCGGGGGGTGGGGGTGGTGGGGTTGGCTTCGTCGCTGGCTGCGGGTTCGTCGGCGGCTGCGCTGGTTGCGACTGCGGCGTCGGTTTCGGCGGCTTCGATCTCGGCGGCGGCCTGCGCGAGCTGCTCGAGTCCGCGGGCGCGCTGCCAACGCAGCAGCACGGTGCCGATGCCGCGCCTCCGCCACTGCGGGTGGACGGCTCCGCCGAGGTGCGCTGTGAGCGCGCCCGCGCGGGCCGGGTGCAGGAAGGACGAACCGAAGGCGATGATGGTGCCCGAGGCATCCAGCGCCACGAGCGAATCGCGGGCGTGGTCGATGTGCGGCAGATCGAACGTGTCGGCGATCTCTTCGCGCGGAGTGGTCCACGTCGGGTGGTCGACGGTGTCGGCCGCGACGGCGACGGCGTGGATCGCGTCGATGTCGGCCTCCGTCGGCGCCCGCCACACGGCGACATCCGGATGCGAGGGCAGGCTCACCGGGGCATCCGCCCGCAGTTCGGCCAACCGCTGGACCAGGCTCTTCTCGCTCACCAGGTCACCCTACTCGCGTCGGTGTGCGGGTCACCACGTTTCGTCTCGGCCCTGCGGGCCTCGCTCAACGGCCGGGGTCGGCCCACCCCACCCGGCCGCCCCGCGAGCGCAGCGAGACGAAACGCCCACCCCACCCGGTCGTTGAGCGAGCGCAGCGAGACGAAACGTCGTGAGTCGTCTCGGCGAGATTGCGACGTTTCGTCTCGGTCGCTTCGCTCCCTCGCTCAACGACCGACAGTCGGTCCACACAACGGCAAGAGGCCCGCACCCCGAAGGGTGCGGGCCTCTTGACGAGTGCGGGAGGGCCTTACTCGGCCTTCTCCTCGACGACCTCAGCGGCCTCAGCAGCGGCGGCCTCCTCGACGGGAGCCTCCTCCGCAGCCTCGACGACCTCAGCCTCTACGGCCTCTTCAGCAGCGGCCTCGTCAGCAGCAGGCGCCTCCTCGACGGACGCAGCGGCGGCGGCCTTCTTCGCCGACTTCGGCTTCGGGTTCACCGGCTCGAGCACGAGCTCGATGACAGCCATGGGGGCGTTGTCGCCCTTGCGGTTGCCGACCTTGGTGATGCGCGTGTAGCCGCCCTCACGGTCCGCGACGAGCGGAGCGATCTCGGCGAACAGCACGTGCACGACTTCCTTGTCACCGATGACCGAGAGCACGCTGCGACGCGCGTGCAGGTCGCCGCGCTTCGCCTTCGTGATCAGGCGCTCGGCGAGCGGACGCAGGCGCTTGGCCTTGGTCTCGGTCGTCGTGATCGAGCGGTGGGTGAACAGCGCCGCGGCGAGGTTCGCAAGCAGCAGGCGCTCGTGGGCGGGGCCGCCTCCGAGGCGGGGACCCTTGGTGGGCTTGGGCATATCAGTTACTCCAGGTGAAAGATGTCAGCAGGTGGCCGGGACTCAGACGGTCTCGTCGTCGTAGCCGCCGTAGAAGTGAGCGCCGTCGAACCCGGGCACCGAGTCCTTCAGCGACAGACCGAGCGAGATGAGCTTGTCGCGCACCTCGTCGACCGACTTCTGACCGAAGTTGCGGATGTTCATGAGCTGCGTCTCCGACAGGGCGACGAGCTCCGACACCGTGTTGATGCCCTCGCGCTTGAGGCAGTTGTACGAACGAACCGACAGGTCGAGGTCCTCGATCGGCATCGACAGCTCGTTGGTGAGCACCTCGGCGACCGGCGCGGGGCCGATCTCGATGCCCTCGGCCTCGACGTTCAGCTCACGGGCGAGACCGAACAGCTCGGTGAGGGTACGACCGGCGGATGCCACGGCGTCGCGCGGCGTGATCGAGGGCTTGGCCTCCACGTCGAGCACGAGCTTGTCGAAGTCGGTGCGCTCGCCGGCACGCGTGGCATCCACGCGGTACGACACCTTGAGCACGGGCGAGTAGATCGAGTCGATCGGGATCTGACCGGCCTCGGCGTACTCGTTGCGGTTCTGCGTCGCCGAGACGTAGCCACGGCCACGCTCGATCGTCAGCTCGAGCTCGAAGCGGGCCGAGTCGTTGAGCGTCGCGATGACGAGCTCGGGGTTGTGCACCTCGACACCGGCGGGAGCGGAGATGTCGGCAGCGGTGACCTCACCGGCGCCGGTCTTGCGCAGGTACGCCGTGATGGGCTCGTCGCGCTCGGACGAGACCACAAGCTGCTTGATGTTGAGGATGATCTCGGTGACATCCTCCTTCACACCGGGGATGGTGCTGAACTCGTGCAGCACGCCGTCGATGCGGATGCTGGTGACCGCGGCACCGGGAATCGAGGAGAGCAGGCTGCGACGCAGCGCGTTGCCGATCGTGTAGCCGAAGCCAGGCTCCAGCGGCTCGATGACGAAGCGGCTGCGGAACTCGCCGATCTTCTCCTCGGTCAGGGTGGGACGCTGTGCAATGAGCACTATGTGTTCCTTTCCATCACGTGCCCGCTATATGACACGTGCGATTTCAAGAGGTGTTGAGTTGTTGAAAGAACGACGCGACGGATGCCACGCGAACGTGGCATCCGTGCGAAGAGTCAGACGCGGCGGCGCTTCGGCGGACGGCAGCCGTTGTGCGCCTGCGGCGTCACGTCGTTGATCGAGCCCACCTCGAGGCCGGCGGCCTGCAGCGAGCGGATCGCGGTCTCGCGACCCGAACCCGGACCCTTCACGAAGACGTCGACCTTCTTGACGCCGTGCTCGGCGGCTTGGCGGG
Organism: Microbacterium sp. 70-16; assembly: GCF_001898315.1. Taxonomy (GTDB): domain Bacteria; phylum Actinomycetota; class Actinomycetes; order Actinomycetales; family Microbacteriaceae; genus Microbacterium. The sequence continues at coordinate 39,391 of NZ_MKTQ01000024.1, forward strand.
CAGCCGACTCGGCGGCCATGCCGGCGGCGTACGGGGTCGACTTGCGCGAGCCCTTGAAGCCCACGCCACCCGACGATGCCCAGCTGATGACAGCACCGGTCGGGTCGGTGATCGAGACGATCGTGTTGTTGAACGTCGACTTGATGTGGGCGTGGCCCAGCGCGATGTTCTTCTTTTCCTTGCGACGCGGCTTGCGCGCGGCGGTCTTGGCCTGTGCCATGTGAGTGTTCTCCTAAACCTGTAGGCGGCCGCGCTTAGCGCGCCTTCTTCTTGCCGGCGACGGTGCGCTTGGGACCCTTGCGGGTACGCGCGTTGGTCTTCGTGCGCTGGCCGCGCACGGGCAGGCCGCGGCGGTGGCGGAGGCCCTCGTACGAGCCGATCTCGACCTTGCGGCGGATGTCAGCGGCGACCTCGCGGCGCAGGTCACCCTCCACCTTGTAGTTGCCTTCGATGTGGTCGCGCAGAGCGACCAGCTGGTCGTCGGTGAGGTCCTTGACGCGGATCGACTCGTCGATCTCGGTGGCCTTGAGGATCTCGACCGAGCGGGTACGGCCGATGCCGTAGATGTACGTGAGGGCGATCACCACGCGCTTGTCGCGCGGGATGTCAACGCCGGCAAGACGTGCCATGCGGTTTCTCCTAGGAGTAGTGGAGGTGTGGAGCAGGATCGGTGCCCGGGCCTCCACCCGGGGTGTCCCCCGCTCGCGCGGGTTCTGATCTGCCTGTATGCGTATTGAGTTGTGTTCGAGGGGTGCCGCTCGCGCGGCATCCACTCAGCCCTGGCGCTGCTTGTGACGCGGGTTCGACTTGCAGATGACCATGACGCGACCGTGGCGACGGATGACCTTGCAGTGGTCGCAGATGGGCTTGACGGAGGGGTTGACCTTCATGATGTTTCCTTGCGCTGTCTTCGAGTCGTGCGGATGCCGAGGCATCCGCCCGCTCGTTACTTCTCGACCGGTCTAGCGGTAGCGGTAGACGATGCGACCACGCGTGAGGTCGTAGGGCGAGAGCTCCACGACGACGCGGTCTTCGGGGATGATGCGGATGTAGTTCTGCCGCATCTTTCCGGAAATCGTGGCCAGGACCTTGTGTCCGTTGGTGAGCTCAACGCGGAACATCGCGTTGGGCAGAGCCTCCGACACGACGCCCTCGATCTCGATGACACCGTCTTTCTTAGCCATAGCCTCGCTGACGCTTGTGCAGGCCGGTCGGTCTGCGATGGGTGGTGGGTTCGGTGCTCTTGCTCGCCTTCACGGCGACACGCCAATGAAGGCGCAAGGCACCAAAGATCTAGTGTACGTGATAGTGCGCGCCCCGGCAAACCGCCGCGGCGCGCGCCACCGCGCTCAGTTGAAGAGCGTCGCGAACGAGGACCCTCTAGCGCGCCGAAGGCAGTCGTCGGCCCCCAGATTGGTCATCAGCGAACGCGCGATCGACGCAGACCGGAGGCCCCCACCGACCGGCAGGTGCTCCTGGTGTCGCGGTGTCATCACCGACGACCGCCCATCGACGCGACTCGTGTCGATCCGAGGCTAGCGGGTCGCGTAGCCGACCGAATAGCTCGCGGGCCAGGGGCAACTCGGCCACGTCGCACTTGAGACGACGAAACTCCCCGCCGAGCGCCAGCCGGTGTACTTCGTCCACGAAGGGAATGGGGACACCGCATTGCACACGACGTATGCATTCACTTCCGCCTGAATCGGGAACCCTGAGCAACTGACAACGCCACCACCAGCCCCTTGATCGTAGGAGATGGTGCAGCTCGCCGCTTGAGCCGCGCCACCACCTGCCACGGTGATCCCCAGTACAAGCGCCGCGGTCACGATGCCGACTGCAAACTTCCTTCGCATTATCCAGTCCTCCCGTGTGGTCTGACAACGAGGACGCTACGCTCGCAATCGGTCACCGTCAAGAGGTTCGAGTCGCACTACTCGAACAGTGAAGCGAAAGAACCAACGGCGGGGAACTCGGCAATGGTCTCACCGTTGATCGCTACCGTGGGAGTCCCGATCTGGCTCCTTCCCGGAGCCAGGGGGGTGTCTTTCGTCTTCGCGGTGACGAAGCTGGCGTACCGCTGCTCTGTCACGCACGTGTCGATTCCGGTGACGCCGACGCCGGCGGCGATCGCGATGATCTCGTCGTCGGTCAGACCCGTCGAGTTCTCGTCGGGCTGGTTCTCGTACATCGCCTGCATGAACGGCACCGCGGCATCCGGATCAGCCTCGGCGACGCAGTACATCGCGTTGGCCGCACGGGTCGAGAACTCTGTGCCCTGCGAGTAGCGGTCGAGGATCGAGATCGGGTGGATGTTGAGCGTGATCGTGCCGTCGTTGACGAGGCTCAGGATCTCGTCGCCGTACGCCGTCTCGAACTGGTTGCAGATCGGGCACATGAAGTCGATGTAGGTGTCGAGTGTCTGCTCGCCGCTGCCGACGACGATCGCGCCGGTCTCCTGGTTGATGCCCGAGCCGCTCGGCGGCGTACCGGGGTCGGTCGCGGCGTTGTTCATCCAGACCACGAGCGCGATCACGAGCGCGACGATGGCGACGACCGCCACGCTCACCCAGATCGCGAACCAGTTCTGCTTCCCCGCTGCTGCCTGTGCCATGCTCGCCTCTCTCATCGCCGCGCGCTCCGCGCGCACACCCTGTCTATTTTCCCCCATGGGCGCCTATGCGTTCCCCGTGAGTGCGCCGTGCCAATGCCGCTTGGCGGGGCTTGCGCGCCGCAATAGCTCAGGAGCCGAGCCGCTCTCGCGAAGCACGCGCCGCGGATTTCCGCGGCGCGCGGCGGGCGCGGAGACCGCCGTTCCTGAGTTGTTGCGGTGGGGCGGCGTTGACCGGCCGGCCGCAAGTCCGGCGCGCAAGCCCAGGCACGCGCGAACCCACGACGCGGGCAGCAAACGGCCGGTCCACACGAGCGGCCGGACCACACGGCGCAAGCGCCGGCGAGCGCGAGCCCGCTACGCGATAGCCACCGGCACAACCCCGAACGGGGCGAGCCCCGCGGCTCCGCCGTCGGCGGCGGTCAGCACCCAGATGCCGCCCTCGTGGACGGCGACGCTGTGCTCCCAGTGCGCGCCGTCGCTGCCGTCGACCGTCGTGACGGTCCAGTCGTCGTCCTCGACGAAAGTCGCATCCGACCCCGACGTGACCATCGGCTCGATCGCGAGACACAGGCCCGGGCGCACAGCCGGCCCCAGGTCGGCGACACGGTAGTTGAACACCGTCGGGCCCTCGTGCATGCGGCGTCCGATGCCGTGGCCGACGTAGTCGCGCAGGATGCCGTACTCGGCGCCATCCGCATCGGCGGCCCGCTCGATGTAGCCCTGCACCGCGTCGCCGATCTCGCCGACGCGGCCCGCCGACGCGAGCGCCGCGATCCCGGCCCACAGCGACCCCTCGGTAACCTCCGACAGGCGCTGCCGCGCAGCGGCAACAGGAGACGGCCCCCCGGGCACGACGAGCGTGATCGCCGAGTCGCCGTTCCAGCCCTTGAACTGGGCGCCGGCGTCGATCGAGACGATGTCGCCGGGCTCGAGCACACGCGAGCCCGGGATGCCGTGCACCACCTGGTCGTTGACCGAGATGCAGGTCGTGTGCCGGTACCCGCGCACGAGCTGGAAGTTCGACTCCGCACCCCGCTCAGCAACGACGGCGGCAGCGGCGGCATCGAGCTCACCCGTCGTGACGCCGGGTGCGACCAGCGCGCGCACGGCGTCGAGCATCGCGGCGGTGATCTGCCCGGGCTCGACCATCGCCCGCAGTTGGGCGGGCGTCTTGTAGAGCGAGCGGCGCAATCCCACGGTCAGGCGCTCACGCCGACGGGGCGATGCCGCGCGCGGTCAGCGCGACGACGATGCGCTCGAAGACCTCGTCGAGCGTGCCCACGCCGTCGACGGCGTCGACGACACCGCGCTCGCGGTACACGTCGAGGATCGGCGCCGTCTCGGACTCGTAGATCGACAGACGCTTGGCGATCGACTCTTCGTTGTCGTCGGCGCGGCCCTGCTCGGCGGCGCGCAGCGACAGCCGCTGGATCGACTCGTCACGCGGCACCGACAGCTCGATCACGGCGGTCAGCGGCTCGTCGCGCCCATCAAGGAACGCGTCGAGGTCGCCGACCTGGCCGAGGTTGCGTGGGTAGCCGTCGAGCAGGAACCCGCCCGCGGCGTCGTCCTGCGCGAGGCGGTCGCGCACGATCGCGCTCGTCAACTCGTCGGGCACGAGGTCGCCGGCGTCGATGATCGCCTTGACCTGCAGTCCGAGGGGCGTGCCCTCTTTGACGTTGGCGCGGAACACGTCGCCCGTCGAGACGGCCGGGATGCCGTAGGTCTGCGCGATGCGCTCGCCCTGCGTGCCCTTGCCCGAGCCCTGCGGCCCGATGATCAGAAGTCGGGGTGCCGTCATCTCAGAAGCCCTTCGTAGTGGCGCTGCTGCAGCTGCGCGTCGATCTGCTTGACCGTCTCAAGACCCACACCGACGATGATGAGGATCGACGCGCCACCGAACGGGAAGTTCTGGTTCGCGCTGACGGTCGCCAGAGCGATCAGCGGCAGCAGGGCGATCAGGCCCAGGTAGATCGCGCCGGGCAGCGTGATGCGCGTGAGCACGTAGTCGAGGTACTCGGCAGTCGGGCGGCCCGCACGGATGCCCGGGATAAAGCCGCCGTACTTCTTCATGTTGTCGGCGACCTCGACCGGGTTGAACGTGATCGCGACGTAGAAGTAGGTGAACCCGACGATCAGCAGGAAGTACAGCAGCATGTACAGCGGGTGGTCGCCCTTGGTCAGGTACGCCTGGATCCACGTCACCCAGCCGGGGACGTTGCCATCGGCATCCGGCGTCTGGTTGAACTGCGCGATGAGCGCCGGGATGTACAGCAGCGACGAGGCGAAGATGACGGGCACGACGCCGGCCATGTTCACCTTGATCGGGATGTAGGTGTTGGTGCCGCCGAGCGTGCGACGGCCCACCATGCGCTTGGCGTACTGCACCGGGATGCGGCGCTGCGACTGCTCGACGAAGACGACGAGGCCCATGACCAGGATGCCGACGGCGAGCACCAGCAGGAAGGTCTCGAAGTTGCGGCTCTGCGCGATCGACCACATCGCGACCGGGAAGGTCGCCGCGATCGAGGTGAAGATGAGGATCGACATGCCGTTGCCGACGCCACGCTCGGTGACGAGCTCGGCGAACCACATGATCAGGCCCGTGCCGGCGGTCAGCGTGATGATCATCAGCAACTGCGCCCACCAGGCGTCGTTGGTCAGCAGGCTGTTGCAGGACGCGATGGAGGTCGTGCCGAACAGCTGACCCGAACGGGCGACCGTGACCAGCGTCGTCGACTGCAGCAGCGCGAGCGCGATCGTCAGGTAGCGCGTGTACTGCGTGAGCTTGGACTGACCCGCCTGGCCCTCCTTGTAGAGGGTCTCGAAGTGCGGGATCACGACGCGCAGCAGCTGCACGATGATCGTCGCGGTGATGTACGGCATGACGCCGAGCGCGAAGATCGACAGCTGCAGCAGCGCGCCACCGGAGAACAGGTTCACGAGCGACAGCAGACCCTCGCTGGCCGAGCCGCTCTCAGCGAGGCAGTCCTGGACGTTCGGATAGCTCACGAACGGCGTCGGGACGTGCGCACCGAGTCGATAGATGGCGATGATCGCCAGGGTGAAGCCGATTTTCCGCCGGAGATCCGGAGTGCGGAAGACCCGCGCGATGGCGCTGAACAAGGGGATTTCCTCCAGTGGTCTTACGGAGTCCTGCCGGACGGGACCGGGGACACCGTCTCCCAGAGTACGGCAACAGGGGCCGGTACCGGTTCTCGAGCCTATCGAGAGATCGGACCGGCCCCTGCCGTGGATTTACTTGATCGAACCGCCAGCGGCGACGATCTTCTGCTCGGCCGAACCCGAGACCTTGTCGACGTCGACCGTCAGCTTGACCGCGATGTCGCCGGTGCCGAGCACCTTGACCTTCTCGTTCTTGCGGACGGCACCCTTGGCGACGAGGTCGCTCACGGTGACGTCGCCACCGGTCGGGTACAGCTCAGCGAGCTTCTCGAGGTTGACCACCTGGTACTCGACGCGGAACGGGTTCTTGAACCCGCGCAGCTTCGGCGTACGCATGTGCAGCGGCATCTGGCCACCCTCGAAGCCGACCTTGACCTGGTAGCGGGCCTTCGTGCCCTTGGTACCACGACCCGAGGTCTTACCCTTCGAGCCCTCACCACGGCCGACGCGCGTCTTGGCGGTGTTGGCGCCGGGGACCGGACGCAGGTGGTGGACCTTCAGCACGCCGGGGCGCGAAGCCTCGGCATCCTTCTTGGCCGGAGCCTTGGCCGGAGCCTTGGCGGCGGTCTTCTTCGCCGCGGGCTTTGCCGCAGCCTTCTTCTCGACGACCTCTTCGGTCACCTTCTCAGCCTTTTCGGCCATCAGTCGATCTCCTCAACCTTGACGAGGTGCGCGACGGCCTTGACGTAGCCGCGCGTCTGCGCGTCGTCGGGACGGACGACCGAGTCGCCGATCCGCTTCAGACCGAGCGAACGCAGCGTGTCGCGCTGGTTCTGCTTCTCGCTCACCTTGGACTTGACCTGGGTCACCTTCAGGCGGCTAGCCATCAGACACCTGCCTTCTGCGCAGCGGCGGCCTTGGCCTCGTTGCGGATGATGATCGCGGGCACGACCGCGTCGTAGTCGAGGCCACGACGAGCAGCCACCGCGCGGGGCTCCTCGAGCGACTTCAGCGCCTCAACGGCCGCGTGCACGATGTTGATCGTGTTCGACGAACCGAGCGACTTCGACAGGACGTCGTGGATGCCTGCACACTCGAGCACGGCACGCACCGGACCACCGGCGATGACACCGGTACCGGCAGCAGCCGGACGCAGCAGCACGACACCGGCGGCCGCCTCACCCTGCACGGGGTGCGGGATGGTCGAGCCGACGCGGGGAACGCGGAAGAAGTTGCGCTTGGCCTCTTCGACACCCTTGGAGATGGCGAGGGGGACCTCACGCGCCTTGCCGTAGCCGACGCCCACGAGACCGTTGCCGTCGCCCACGACGACCAGCGCCGTGAAGCTGAAGCGGCGACCGCCCTTGACGACCTTCGACACGCGGTTGATCGTGACGACGCGCTCCAGGAACTGGCTCTTGTCGGCGTCACGCGACCCGCGGTCACCGCGGGTCTGGCTGCGCTCACGACCGCCGCGACGCGGCTCGCGCTCGCGCTCGACGGGCGCCTCGGCGGCAGCCGTAGCCTCAGTGGCCTGCTCGGACACTTCGTTCTCCTTGATTTCGCTCACAGGTTCAGACCTCCCTCGCGGGCGCCTTCGGCGATCGCTGCGACACGGCCCGCGTAGCGGTTGCCACCGCGGTCGAACACGACGTCCGAGACGCCGGCAGCCTTGGCACGCTCGGCGACGAGCTCGCCGACCTTGCGGGCCTTGGCGGTCTTGTCACCGTCGAACGTGCGCAGGTCGGTCTCGAGGGTCGAGGCCGAAGCCACGGTGTGACCCTTCGCGTCGTCGACCAGCTGGACGAAGACGTGGCGGGCCGAACGGGTGACGACCAGACGCGGACGCGCCTCGGTACCCACGATCTTCTTGCGAAGGCGGGCGTGACGACGCGAACGCGCGTCGGACTTCGACTTCACAGCCATGATTACTTACCAGCCTTTCCGGCCTTGCGGCGGACGACCTCGCCCGCGTAACGCACACCCTTGCCCTTGTACGGCTCGGGCTTGCGGATCTTGCGGATGTTCGCGGCGGCTTCGCCGACAGCCTGCTTCGAGATGCCGCTGACGGTGACCTTGTTGTTGCCCTCGACGGTCAGCGTGATGCCGGCCGGGGCCTCGACCAGCACCGGGTGCGAGAAGCCGAGCGCGAACTCGACGGCGGCACCCTTCTGCGCGACGCGGTAACCGGTGCCGACGACCTCGAGGCCCTTGGTGTAGCCCTGGGTGACGCCGATGATGTCGTTGTTGATGAGGGTGCGGGTCAGACCGTGCAGCGAACGCGACTCGCGCTCGTCGTCGGGACGGGAGACCAGAACCTGGCCCTCCTCGACCTTGACCTCGATGGGCTTGGCAACGGAGAGCGTCAGCTCGCCCTTGGGGCCCTTGACCGAGACATCCTGGCCGTCGACCGAAACGGTGACGCCGGCCGGGATGTCGATGGGAAGACGTCCAATACGCGACATGTCAGATCACCACACGTAGGCGAGGACTTCCCCACCCACGCCCTTCTGCTCGGCCTGACGGTCGGTGAGAAGACCGGAGGAGGTGGACAGGATCGCGACGCCGAGGCCACCGAGGACGGTGGGCAGCTCGGTCGAGCGCGCGTAGACACGCAGACCCGGCTTGGAGACGCGCTTGATGCCGGCGATAGACCGCTCGCGGTTCGGGCCGTACTTCAGCGTGAGCGTCAGGGTCTGGCCGACGCGGGCGTCCGAGACCTCCCAGGAGGAGATGTAGCCCTCCTGCTTGAGGATCTCGGCGATGTTGGTCTTGAGCTTCGAGCTCGGCAGCGCGACGGTGTCGTGGTGCGCCGAGTTCGCGTTGCGCAGACGGGTCAGCATGTCTGCGACCGGGTCTGTCATCGTCATTTCTTGGTTTCCTTTGTTCAGTGGTTTCGGATGCCTTTACAAGACAGCCGACCTTCTTGATGGACGTTTCCGTCCGGGGGTGTTACTTCTCGTCAGCAGTCTGGAACGGGAAGCCCAGCTGGCGCAGCAGCGAACGACCCTCGGCATCCGTCTTCGCGGTCGTGACGACCGTGATGTCGAAGCCGCGGACGCGGTCGATGCGGTCCTGGTTGATCTCGTGGAACACGGACTGCTCCTGAAGACCGAACGTGTAGTTGCCGTGACCGTCGAACTGCTCACCGGACAGGCCACGGAAGTCGCGGATGCGGGGCAGCGCGAGGTTCACGAGGCGGTCCAGGAACTCCCAGGCGCGGTCGCCACGCAGCGTGACGTGCGCACCGATGGGCTGACCCTCACGCAGCTTGAACTGCGCGATGGACTTGCGGGCCTTGGTGACGATCGGCTTCTGGCCGGTGATCTTGGTGAGGTCGTCGACCGCACCATCGATCACCTTGGAGTCACGCGCAGCCTCACCGACACCGGTGTTGACGACGACCTTGACCAGTCCGGGGATCTGCATGACGTTCTCGTAGCCGAACTCGTCCTGCAGCGCCTTCTTGATCTCGGCGTTGTACTTCTGCTTCAGGCGGGGCTGGATCTTGCCAGCCGCCGCGGCAGTGGTGGTGCTCATCAGAGGTCCTTACCGCTCTTCTTCGCAAAGCGCACGCGAACGGTGCGCTTCACGCCATCCTTCGTCTGCTCCTCGACGCGGTGACCGACCTTGGTCGGCTTCTTGGTCGAGGGGTCGACGAGGGCGACGTTCGAGATGTGGATCGGGGCTTCCATCGTTTCGATGCCGCCCGTCTTGGTGCCGCGCTGGGACTGGCCCACGCGGGTGTGCTTCGTGACGTAGTTGACGCCCTCGACGATGACACGGTTCTGCTCGACGAGAACGTCGAGGACCTTGCCCTGCTTGCCGCGGTCGCCGCCCTTGTCCTGCTTCTTGCCAGTGATGACCTGAACGAGGTCACCCTTCTTGATCTTGGCCATGAGGTCAGATCACCTCCGGAGCGAGCGAGACGATCTTCATGAACTTCTTGTCGCGAAGCTCACGGCCGACCGGGCCGAAGATACGGGTGCCACGGGGCTCCCCGTCGTTCTTCAGGATGACGGCGGCGTTCTCGTCGAACTTGATGTAGGAACCGTCCTGACGACGGACCTGCTTCTTGGTGCGGACGACGACCGCCTTGACGACGTCGCCCTTCTTGACGTTTCCACCGGGGATCGCGTCCTTGACGGTGGCCACGATGATGTCACCGAGACCCGCGTAGCGGCGGTTCGAGCCGCCGAGGACGCGGATGGTGAGCAGCTCCTTGGCACCGGTGTTGTCGGCGACCTTGAGGCGGGACTCTGTCTGGATCACTTGGCCTTCTCCAGGATCTCGACCAGACGCCAGCGCTTGGTGGCGCTGAGCGGACGGGTCTCATCGATGACGACCAGGTCGCCGATGCCGGCGGTGTTCAGCTCGTCGTGAGCCTTCACCTTCGACGTGCGCCGGATGACCTTACCGTAGAGGGGGTGCTTCACGCGGTCCTCGACCTCGACGACGATCGTCTTGTCCATCTTGTCGCTGACCACGTAACCGCGGCGGGACTTGCGGTAGCCACGGGCATCCGCGTCACGCACGTCGTGTGCAGCGTGCTCGTGACCGTCGACGACTACTTCTTCAGTCTTCTTGGTGGCCATCACTCAGCCTCTTCCTTCGCAGCGGCGTCGTCGGCGGCATCCGCCTTCTTCGTCGCCTTCTTCTTCGCCTTGGTCGCGACCTCGGCGGGCGCGGGCGTGGCACGGATGCCGAGCTCGCGCTCACGGATCACGGTGTAGAGCCGCGCGATGTCGCGCTTGACCGCACGGATGCGGCCGTGGCTCTCGAGCTGGCCGGTGGCCGACTGGAAGCGCAGGTTGAACAGCTCTTCCTTGGCCTTGCGCAGCTCCTCGACGAGGCGCTGGTCCTCGAACGTGTCGAGCTCGCTCGGTGCGAGCGTCTTGGTTCCGACAGCCATTACGCGTCGCCCTCCTCGCGCTTGATGATGCGTGCCTTCAGCGGCAGCTTGTGGATTGCCCGGGTGAGGGCCTCGCGTGCGAGCTCCTCGTTCACGCCCGCGACCTCGAACAGGACGCGACCGGGCTTGACGTTGGCGACCCACCACTCCGGCGAACCCTTACCGGAACCCATGCGGGTTTCGGCCGGCTTCTTGGTCAGCGGACGGTCGGGGTAGATGTTGATCCACACCTTGCCGCCACGCTTGATGTGACGCGTCATGGCGATACGAGCGGACTCGATCTGACGGTTGGTCACGTAAGCGGGCGTCAGGGCCTGGATGCCGAACTCACCGAACGACACCTTCGTGCCACCGGTGGCGGCACCCGAGCGACCCGGGTGGTGCTGCTTGCGGTACTTGACCTTGCGGGGAATAAGCATCAGGCAGACGCTCCTTCTGCGACGGGGGCCTCGCTGCGCGGGCCGCGACGACGGTCGCCGCCACGGTCATCGCGACCGCGGGGCTGCTTCGGGGCGTTGGCCTGCTCGCGAGCGAGCTCCTTGGCCGTCAGGTCGCCCTTGTAGATCCAGACCTTCACGCCGATGCGGCCGAAGGTGGTCTTGGCCTCGTAGAAGCCGTAGTCGATGTTCGCGCGCAGCGTGTGCAGGGGCACACGGCCTTCGCGGTAGAACTCCGAACGGCTCATCTCGGCGCCGCCGAGGCGGCCGGAGACCTGGATGCGGATGCCCTTGGCACCGGCACGCTGGGCGCCCTGCAGGCCCTTGCGCATCGCGCGGCGGAACGCCACACGTGCGGTGAGCTGCTCGGCGATGCCCTGCGCGACCAGCTGAGCGTCAGCCTCGGGGTTCTTGACCTCGAGGATGTTCAGCTGGATCTGCTTGCCGGTGAGCTTCTCGAGGTCGGCGCGGATGCGCTCGGCCTCGGCGCCACGGCGACCGATCACGATGCCCGGACGGGCGGTGTGGATGTCGACGCGGACGCGGTCACGCGTGCGCTCGATCTCGATGCTGGACACGCCGGCACGGTCGAGCTGCGTCTGCAGGAGCTTGCGGATCTTGACATCCTCGGCGACGTAGTCGGCGTAACGCTGGCCCGGCTTGGTCGAGTCGGAGAACCAACGCGACACGTGGTCCGTGGTGATGCCGAGGCGGAAGCCGTACGGGTTGACCTTCTGTCCCATTACTTGCTCGCCTTCTTGGTCTCGGTACCGGCAGCGGCGACCTCGGGGGTCGCGAGCTCGACGGTGATGTGGCTCGTGCGCTTCTTGATCTGGAACGCGCGGCCCTGGGCACGGGGCTGGAAACGCTTGAGCGTCGTGCCCTCGTCGACGTACGCGTTGCGCACGTACAGGTCCTGCTCGTCCAGGTACTCGCCGTCGCGGTCCGCCTTCACGCGTGCGTTGGCAACCGCGGACTCAACGAGCTTGTAGATCGGCTCGCTGGCGCTCTGCGGGGCGAACTTCAGGATGGCCAGGGCCTCCTGAGCCTGCTTGCCCTTGATGAGCGCGACGACACGACGAGCCTTCTGAGGGGTCACGCGAATGTGCTTGACGCGTGCGATGGAATCCACCATGTCTCTCCTCCTCTAGTCCTCTCCAGGATCACCACCGCGTCAGCGGCGGCGGCCCTTCTTGTCGTCCTTCACGTGGCCGCGGAAGGTGCGGGTGGGCGCGAACTCGCCCAGCTTGTGGCCGACCATGGTCTCGGACACGAACACGGGGATGTGCTTGCGTCCGTCGTGCACGGCGATGGTGTGTCCCAGCATGGCGGGGATGATCATCGAACGGCGCGACCAGGTCTTGATGACGTTCTTGGTGCCGGCTTCATTCTGGACGACGACCTTGCGGAGCAGGTGCTCGTCGACGAAGGGGCCCTTCTTAAGGCTGCGAGGCATCTTCCTCTACTCCTACTTGCGCTTCTTGCCGGCGTTGCGACGACGGACGATGTACTTGTCGCTTTCCTTGTTGGGGTGGCGGGTACGACCCTCAGCCTGGCCCCAAGGAGTGACAGGGTGACGACCACCGGAGGTCTTACCCTCACCACCACCGTGCGGGTGGTCGACCGGGTTCATCGCGACACCACGGACGGTCGGGCGGACGCCCTTCCAGCGCATGCGGCCGGCCTTGCCCCAGTTGATGTTCGACTGCTCGGCGTTGCCGACCTCGCCGATCGTCGCGCGGCACCGGGCATCCACGTTGCGGATCTCGCCCGAGGGCAGACGCAGCTGGGCGTAGGGGCCGTCCTTCGCGACGAGGCGCACGGAGACACCCGCCGAACGGGCGATCTTCGCGCCGCCGCCGGGGCGGAGCTCGATCGCGTGGATGACCGTACCGGTGGGGATGTTCTTCAGCGGCAGGTTGTTGCCGGGCTTGATGTCAGCCGACGGACCCGACTCGACGATGTCGCCCTGCGCCAGCTTGTTCGGCGCGAGGATGTAGCGCTTCTCGCCGTCGAAGTAGTGCAGCAGCGCGATGCGCGCGGTGCGGTTGGGGTCGTACTCGATGTGCGCGACCTTGGCGTTGACGCCGTCCTTGTCGTTGCGACGGAAGTCGATGACACGGTACTGGCGCTTGTGGCCACCACCGATGTGACGCGTCGTGATGCGACCCTGGTTGTTGCGACCACCGGTCTTCGACAGCGGGCGCAGCAGCGACTTCTCGGGCGTCGATCGCGTGATCTCGGCGAAGTCGGCCACCGACGAACCGCGCAGACCCGGGGTCGTGGGCTTGTACTTGCGAATAGCCATGTTGGTTGTCCTCTATCCCAGCTGTCAGCCGACGGCCGTGAAGATGTCGATGGTGCCCGACTTCAGCGTGACGATGGCGCGCTTGGTGTCCTTGCGCTTGCCGGTGCCGAAGCGGGTGCGACGGGACTTGCCCGCGCGGTTGAGCGTGTTGACCGCGGCGACCTTGACGCCGAAGATCTTCTCGATGGCGAGCTTGATCTCGGTCTTGGAGGCGCGCGGGTCAACCAGGAAGGTGTACTTGCCCTCGTCGATCAGGCCGTAGCTCTTCTCCGAAACCACCGGCTTCAGGATGATGTCGCGCGGGTCCTTGTTCACGGCAATGTTCGCGGTCATGCCGAGACCTCCTCGGTCGCTGCAGCCTTCGACGCGACGAACGCGTCGTAGGCGGCCTTGGTGAAGACGATGTCGTCGGAGACGAGCACGTCGTAAGCGTTGAGCTGGCCGACCTCGATGGCGTGGACGTAACCGAGGTTGCGGACGCTCTTCAGGGTCAGCTCGTCGCCGCGCTCGATGACGACCATGACGTTCTTGGTCGGAGCGAGCTGCGTCAGAACCGCGGCAGCGGCCTTCGTCGAGGGCGCACCCTCGATGCCGAACGAGTCGACGACGTGCAGACGGCCACCACGAGCACGGTCGCTGAGCGCGCCCAGCAGGGCGGCGGCGATCATCTTCTTGGGGGTGCGCTGCGAGTAGTCACGCGGCTTGGGGCCGTGGACGATGCCACCACCGGTCATGTGCGGCGCGCGGATCGAACCCTGACGGGCGTTACCCGTGCCCTTCTGCTTGAAGGGCTTGCGGCCGGCGCCCGAGACCTCACCGCGACGCTTGGTCGAGTGGGTGCCCTGGCGAGCCGCCGCGAGCTGCGCGACGACGACCTGGTGGATGAGGGGGATGTTCGTCTTGACGTCGAAGATGGCGGCGGGCAGCTCGACGGAGCCGGCCTTCTTGCCGTCGGACTTCACGACGTCGAGCGCGAGAGTCGAGTCAGCCATGTTCAGGCACCCTTCACTGCGTTGCGGACGTAGACAATGCGGCCACGCGCACCGGGGACGGCGCCCTTGACGAGCAGCAGACCCTTCTCGGCGTCGATGGCGTGCACCGTGAGGTTGAGAACGGTCACGCGCTCGCCACCCATACGGCCGGCCATGCGCATGCCCTTGAAGACGCGGCTCGGGGTCGACGATGCGCCGATCGAACCGGGCTTGCGGTGGTTGCGGTGTGCACCGTGCGAAGCGGAGACACCCTTGAAGTTGTGGCGCTTCATGACACCCGCGGTGCCCTTGCCCTTGCTGGTGCCGACGACGTCGACCAGCTGGCCGGCCTCGAACGTGGCGTCGACCGTGAGCTCCTGACCGAGTGAGTAGTCAGAGGCATCCGCCGTGCGCACCTCGGTGAGGTGACGACGGGGGGTCACGCCCGCAGCCTCGAAGTGGGCCGTGAGGGGCTGGTTGACCTTGCGCGGGTCGATCTGGCCGTAGCCGATCTGCACGGCGTTGTAGCCGTCGCGCTCGGGGGTGCGCACCTGGGTCACCACGTTGGGGGCGACCTCGATGACGGTGACGGGAACGAGCTTGCCGTTCTCGTCCCAAACCTGGGTCATGCCCAGCTTGGTGCCGAGCAGGCCCTTGGAAACCTTTTCGTTGATGTTTGCCATGGTCGTCGTCCTCAGAGCTTGATCTCGATGTTGACGTCGGCCGGCAGGTCAAGGCGCATCAGCGAGTCGACGGCCTTGGGCGTCGGGTCGATGATGTCGATCAGACGCTTGTGGGTGCGCATCTCGAAGTGCTCGCGGCTGTCCTTGTACTTGTGGGGCGACCGGATGACGCACACGACGTTCTTCTCGGTCGGAAGCGGCACGGGGCCGACGACGGTCGCGCCCGCACGGGTCACGGTGTCGACGATCTTGCGTGCCGACGTGTCGATGACCTCGTGGTCGTACGACTTCAGGCGAATGCGGATCTTCTGTCCCGCCATTGTCTGCTCACTCTCTTTTCTCGCGTCTTACCTCGGGGGCATTGGACGCACACGGCGCTGGTGGCGCCTGGGCACTTCACATCGCTGTTGCGATGGATGCTGCACCGCTGTTCTGATGTCAGTCCCGATCCTTCGCGCGCACGCGCGCGAATCCTGTTTCCAGGAGGATCGGGTTGTCGTTTGTTCTGCTGCCCGCGGCCTAGGCTCTGTGCGTCTGCACGTCCTATGCACTGCCCTGGCAGTGATCCCGCGCGGGCGCTTCTCTTCTCAGATCTGCGCGCGCAGGAATGTGGAACCTGACTAGTCTACGTGTCGCCCGGGCGTGTCGCAAACCCGGGCGTGTCGCGGGATGTATATCGGCGTGACTTGCGCACAGAAGCGGGTCGGATGCCTGATGGCATCCGACCCGCTTGTGGAGATCTGGTGGTTACTGACCGATGGCGCCGTCGACGTTGTCGCGCACCTGGTCGATCTGCTCGTGGAACTGCTCGGGCGCGACCTTCTTGGCAACGTCGGCTGCGCCGTCGAGGACCTTGTCGCTGACTTCCTCGACCTTGTCACTGCCGAAGACCTCTTCGGCCTTGTCCTTGGCGTCCTCGAACAGTTCCTTGCCCTTGTTGACGATGTCGTCGATACCCATGCGCGTTGTCCCTCCGTGGGTGGTCGGAGCGACACCGCGCCGCTCCGTTCTCCATCATGGTGCGTCGTGCTCGACAGGTCTAGAGGGCGGATAAGTCGCCCGCGACTCGTGCCGGGCGATCACGCGTTCGTCGCGGTAGGCGACCAGAACTCGCAGGATCAGCGCGACAAGTACGCCGATCGTCGCGCCGATCGAGTTGGCGATGACATCCTCTACGGTCGCATAACGGGCAGCGAGAAGCTGGCGCTGCGCCAACTCGATGCCCGCCGACACGACGGGTCCGCACAGCAGCATCACCGCCCACCAACTGAGGGGAAGCGCCAGACCGAACAGCAGCCCCACCGGAACGAAGAGCAGGATGTTCGCGGAGAACTCGATGAAGCCGTAGTCGATGAAAGCCGGGACGCCCCGCTCGTGCAACTCCTGGATCACCCGCGTAAGGAGGCCGGCGACCGGGCGATCGATGGGGCTCGGCCAGAACACGACGAACGCGAGGAAGCCGCCGTAGCCGATCGCCAGCAGCCAAACGGCCGCGGCCCGCGGCCCGCTGGTACGGATTGAAGGTCCCGCCACGATCAATGGGCGCTCTCGCCGGGTGCCACAACGGCACGCACTGTACGGAACAAGATCACGATGTCCTGCGTGAAGGTCCAGTTCTCCACGTAGTAGAGGTCGAGGCGGATGGCGTCGTCCCACGAGAGCGCCGAACGCCCGCTCACCTGCCAGAGCCCGCTCATTCCCGGCTTGACGAGGAGGCGCCGTTCAGCGGCGTCATCGTAGAGGGCGACCTCCGCCTCACGCTGCGGGCGCGGGCCTACGAGACTCATGTCACCGAGGAAGACGTTGAACAGCTGCGGCAGTTCGTCGATCGAATGCTTGCGCAGGAACCTGCCGACGCGCGTGATCCGTGGATCGTCGATGACCTTGTGCAACGGCCTGTCACTCGTACCCTGCAGATCCAGCAGACTGGCGAGCTGGTCGTCGGCATTGGCGATCATCGACCGGAACTTGATCATCCCGAACGACTGGCCGCGCCTGCCGATGCGGCTCTGGCGGTAGAAGATGGGACCTGCCCCGTCGACACGGATCGCGATCGCCGCCGCGATCATGATCGGTGATGCGATCACGATGAGCGCGGCGGAGCCCACGATGTCGAAGGCCCGCTTCGCAAAGCGCCGGTACCCCTCAAGCACGGGGTACTCGACGTGGACGAGCGGGAGCCCCGCTGCCGGACGAGAGTGGATGCGAGGGCCCGCCACATCGGTCAGCGCGGGCGCGACCACGAGATTGGCGTCGCGGTCGGCAATCGCCCATCCCAGCCGCCGCATGACTGCGGGGCTGAGTTCATCCGCCCCGGCGAAGATGACGGTGTCGGCATCGACGGCATCCATCGCCTCGACAGCCGTCGACAGCCCGCCGACGACCGGGACACCCTCGATCAGCGCGGGAGCGCGACCGTTCGTCACGACACCGATGATGTCGAACCCCGACCCTGGCTCGCGGCGAATGGCACCGATGATGTGCGACGCCTTGGCCGCTTCACCGACCACGATCGCGCGGTAGACGTACTTCGCCGACCGCTGCTGTCGCCGCAGCCACTGCCGCCACACCCATCGCGACAGGATGAGCGCCACGGTGCCCACGGGAAGGGCGATGAGAAGCAACGCGCGCGACACCTCGATACGCAGGAAGAACGCCACCGCCACCAGCACTGCGAACAGAGCGATTCCGGCATTGGTGATCCGGGCATACTCGAGCGTCCCATTGCCGACGATGTGACGGTCGCGGGTGTCGAAGACACTCAACGCGACCAACCACAGCAGGATGACCGCGACGATCAGCGCCCAGTACGGAATCTCCGGCCCGCCGACCCATGAGACCGACGCATTCTCGAACGGCAATGCGGCGAAACGGAAGACGACGAAGACCGCAGCGAGCACCGCGAAGTCACTGTAGACCAGCCGGCGCGCATAACGGGATGGCCAGTCACGTGCCGAGCGTCTCTTGGAGACCAGGAGCGGCGCCTTGCGAACGCGCGTATCCGCTTTTTTCACAAATGCTCCCGCGTACCCCACCGCACCACCGATCTGTTCCCCGCACGGCCAGATCTCACCGACCCGTGCACAACGACCCTCGGCGAGTTTACTCCCCGCGGCATGCGCCCCCCGGCACAAACGCAGGATGCCCCCGGAGCCGAAACTCCAGGGGCATCCTGTGTGAAGGTGTGCACCACGCTAGGCGCAGTGCGCAATCACGAGAAGGTGATTACTTCAGGATCTTGGTGACGGTACCGGCACCGACCGTGCGGCCACCCTCGCGGATGGCGAAGCCGAGGCCGTCCTCCATGGCGATGGGCTGGATCAGCTCGACCGACATCTCCGTGGTGTCGCCGGGCATGACCATCTCGGTGCCCTCGGGCAGCGTGATGACGCCGGTGACGTCGGTGGTGCGGAAGTAGAACTGCGGACGGTAGTTCGTGAAGAACGGGTTGTGGCGGCCGCCCTCTTCCTTGGACAGGATGTACGCCGTGCCCTCGAAGTTGGTGTGCGGGGTGACGGAACCGGGCTTGACGACAACCTGGCCGCGCTCGACGTCGTCACGCTTGGTGCCGCGCAGGAGCAGACCACAGTTCTCGCCGGCCCAGGCCTCGTCGAGCTGCTTGTGGAACATCTCGATACCCGTGACCGTGGT
>NZ_MKTQ01000025.1 GCF_001898315.1 Microbacterium sp. 70-16
GGGTGTGACGCTTCCTGCTGTTCGTCATAATCTGACCAGTCTCCCTGCCCGAACCCTCGGGCGACAGGACGACTCACACAACGACTGGACCTACAAAACGGGGTCAGTCCACGCCCGCTACTTCCGGCTCGACGACCTCGCGAACCAGCTCGCCGTCTACCACCGCCAAGACGCGCAGCGGCTGACGTTCCTCACCGGGCTGCACACCTGCGATCTGCTCGTGCTCGACGACTTCCTCACCACCCCGATCCCCGGGGAGACCGCCGCCGAGCTGCTGAACATCCTCGCCGCCCGCGAAGGACGCGGGTCGACGGTCGTGACCAGCCAGTTCGATCCCGAGGACTGGTACCGGTCGCTACACGACGCGGTCATCGCGGAGTCCATCCTGAACCGCATCGTCAGCAGCGCCGAACTCGTCCAACTCGACGGGCCGAACATGCGCCGCCACACCCACGCTGAGACCACCAGCTGAACCGGTCGCGCGGGCGCGGGCCGCTATCCGATCGCCGCGCCCGTGCTACCGGATCACTACAACCGCGCTACCCGAAGCCCCGGCTAAACATATGCGCGGCTGTTCCCCGGGCGTGGTGAGCATGAGAGTGTTCACGCGCAGCCGGACTGGGACAAGGTGCATCGGGAGCTCGCGAGGGTCGGGGTGACGTTGAAGCTGCTGCATGGCGAGTACGTCGATGCCTGCCGGGCCAAGGGCGAGACGGCGATGGGCTACGACCGGTTCTGCAAGACCTACCAGCGTCACGTGCTGGTGATCGGGGCGGCATCGCGGGTCGGTCACAAGGCCGGGCAGACGGTCGAGGTCGACTGGTCGGGCAAGACTATGCAGCTCAGCGACCCGGTCACCGGGCAGGCGACGAGGGTCTACTTGTTCGTCGCGACGCTGCCGTTCTCCCGCTACTCGTTCGTCGAGCCGACGCTGGATATGAAGTAGGACACCTGGCTGCGCGCGAACACGGCGATGTTCGACTGGTTCGGCGGGTCCGTCCCGCGGATCGTTCCGGACAACCTGAAGGCGGGTGTGATCAAGCACCCTGCCGAGGGCGAGGTGGTGCTGAACGACGCGTATCGGGAGCTCGCGGTGCACTATTCGGCGGCGGTGCTGCCGGGACGGGTGAAGAAGCCGAAGGACAAGCCGAGTGTCGAGGACACGGTCGGGAACGTTGCGACGGTGGTGATCGCGGCTCTCCGCGACCGCACCTTCGCGACGCTGCCGGAGTTGCGGGCCGCGGTCTACGAACGTGTCGCCGCTTACAACGCGAAGCCGTTTCAGAAACGCGCCGGGTCGAGGCTTTCGGTGTTCGAGGGTGAGGAGAAGCCGCTGCTGCGGCCGCTCCCGCAGGTTCCGTTCGAGATCTCGCAGTGGCTCTACGGCCGCAAGGTCCAGAAGAACGGACAAGTGGTGTTCGAGAGGAACTTCTACTCGGTCCCTTACGAGAACATCGGTCGGTCCGTCGACCTGCGCATCACCGACACCACCCTCGAGGTGTTCGCCGGGGATCAGCGGCTCACCAGCCATCTCCTCGCCCCAGCCGGGGTGGTCAACGAGTACCGGACGCACGACTCGGATCTGCCCGACGGGCCCCGCTACCAGCAGATGGACCCGCAACGGGCACGGGAGTGGGCCGCTCGGATCGGGGAGAACACCACCACGATCGTGAACCGGATCTTCGAGTCCGTCCCCGTCGACGAGCAGGGGCTCGGCGCCGCGCTGGCAGTGCTCAGGTTGACCCGCCGCTACTCCGCCACCCGGGTCGAAGCCGCCGCCGGCATCGCACTCGATTCCCGAGTCCGATCACCCAGGTATGCGCACCTGCGGCCGATCCTCGACTCGAATCAGGACCAACGCGGCACAGGCCCATGGTTCGAACCCGCCGACGAGGAACCCGCCGGCTACGTCCGCGGCGCCGACTACTACGCAGGAGGCACCCGATGAGCCGGCTCGACTCCGAGACGAAGCGGAAGCTGCGAGAGATGGGCGTCCCCGCCCTCGTCGACGCGCTCGACATCCAAGACGAGGGCCTCACGATCGGGCTGGTGTTCGAGGAGCGGATCAAGCTCGCCGTCGACGACGCCCACGCCGCGTTCACCCACTCCAAAGTCGAAGGCCTCATCCGCCGCGCCGGGCTCCGCTACCCGAACGCGGACCTCCGCCGCGTCGACATGCTCGAACAACGCGGGCTCGACAGAGGCGTGATCGCGCAGCTAGGGACCTGCCAGTTCATCCAGAGGCACATGAACGTCGTGTTCCAAGGCTTCACCGGGTCCGGGAAGAGCTACCTCGGGTCGGCGCTGGCGAAGCAGGCGTGTCAGCACCGCTACCGGGCGCACTACATCCGCATGCCCGACCTCGAAGAGACCTGGACCGCTGCGAAAGACAAGCCCGCCGGTCGGGAGAAGTGGTTGCGGAAGTACTCCACGTTCACGCTCCTCGTGATCGACGAATGGCTGCTCGACCCGCCCACCGACGACGTCCGGTCCATGCTGCTCGAGCTCCTCGAACGCCGTTACGACGCCACCTCGACGGTGTTCTGCACCCAGTACGCGAAGAAGGACTGGCACCAGCGCCTCGGCGGAGGGGTCCACGCCGACGCGATCATGGACCGCATCGTCCACAACACCCTCTGGATCGAGACCGGCGACGTCAACATGCGGGAGCACACCGCCGCCGCGGCCGGCTGAACCCGGGCCGGTGAGCGTCGCGCCGACCGGAGTGGCGCTCACCGGCAATACCAGTGGCCCTGAGAGTGAATATCGAGTGGCGCTCAACCGCAATAATCAGTGGCGCTCACGACTCCAAATACTCACCAGGAGGTGAAGGAGACGCTCACCCGCGTAATCAGCGTGTTACTCGCGTTCGATAGGCTCAGCCCGGCACACCGAGGAGGACAATGGTCGCTGGATCAGCGCTCGCGCAAAAGCCAGTCACAGGAGGAAAGCGATCCTTTCGCTCTGACATCCAAGGACTTCGCGCACTCGCCGTCACGTTGGTTGTCCTCGACCACACCTTCGGATGGCCGTCCGGCGGCTTCCTCGGAGTCGATGTATTCTTCGTAATCTCGGGCTTCCTAATCTCGGGAATCCTCATTCGCGAGATCGAATCGAATGGGTCGATCTCGTTCCGCGCCTTCTACGCACGCCGAGCTCGACGCATCCTTCCGGCGGCTCTCGTCGTCCTGTTCACGACAGTGATCGTCGCGAGTCTGCTGTGGTTCCCACCCCGTGCTGTGCAAGTAGCCGTCGATGCTGTCTGGTCCGCGCTCTTCGCTTCCAACTGGCACTTCGCTGCGAGCGATAGCGACTACTTTGCAACAGAGGCTCCCTCGCCACTCCTGCACTACTGGTCGCTAGCCGTCGAAGAGCAGTTCTATGCCCTGTGGCCGCTAGTCATCCTGCTGGTGGCACCCTTCGCTGCAAGACTCGGACTGAGGGTTCGGCACATCGTCGGAGTTGTCGCGGCCATACTTGTCTTGGTTTCTCTGGGGTGGGCAGCTTGGCGCACTGCCTCGAGCACAGATGCAGCCTATTTCGATACGTTCGCGCGCGCCTGGGAGCTTCTTGCCGGCGCGGCACTCGCGGCCGTCGGATCGAACGCTTTGACCGGCCGCGCAAGACATGTCATCAGCACCCTCGGGCTCGTCATCATCCTCGCGTCCGCGATCCTGATACGCGGCGACGGGGGGGGATCCCGTTCCCGTGGGTCATTCCGACAGTTGCCGGGGCGATGCTCGTAATCTGGGCGAACGCGAGAGCAGGCCGCCTTAGCATCCTCGGCAACCCGATCTCCCAGTGGCTCGGTGATACTTCGTACAGCCTGTACCTCTGGCACTTCCCAGTCATCGTCTTCGCTGTGTCTGTGTTCGGCGGCTCAGTGCTCGTTCGAGCCGCGACGATCCCGCTCATGCTTGCCATCGCCGCTCTGTCTAGGCGCTGGATTGAGGAACCGTTCATGCATCGGAAGCGCGCCAGCAAGTCGACGCTTGCCCCCAACAAGCCGCCGCTGGTTGTCCGCGATCTCATGGTCGGTGTTGGCGTCATCGTCGCGATCATGTCATTCTCCGCAGTGGCCCTGGAGGGTCCGCGCGGAATGCACGATGCAAACTCAGTGATCAGCCGGCTCCCCGCCGTGGGCGGTGGTCCGATCGCCATCTCTTCGAACGATCAGAGTCAGCGCTCTCGCGAGGTGCGTGCCGCACTCGGCGCAGCTGAGTGGCCAAGCCTGATGTCAGCTACCGGGGTCTGGGAACTGGCTCTCTCGGGCAGTGGTCGTGATTGCATGAACAATCCGATGGTCGCTTCGTCACCCAAGTGGTGCGGAGACCCCAAGTCCGCGGACATCCTCGTGGTTGGCGACTCCGTAGCGATGAGTTGGCTCCCTGCTATAGAGGAAGCGGTAGCCGACACTGGTTGGTCTGCGGCCGGGACCGGCTATACAGGATGCCAGCTTTCGGGCGGGTTGAAGTACAACTCACCGACGTACGGTCCCGAGTTCGCGGAGCGTTGCGCGACCGTTCAGGATGAAATGTTGCACGCGATCAAGGACCTGGACCCGAAGCTATTGGTGCTCACCGGACATCCTGGCGCCCTGTCGCGTATGAACTCGACCGTGAGCACAGCGGCGCAGACATGGCAGGACGCATTCACGAGGATGCTGGGCGAACTGTCCACCGTTGAGCACGTTGTCGTGCTGGAGGCCAACCCCTGGAATGAGGGCCTCGCAGCGTGCCTCGTGCGCACTTCCGCCCCGTCCACGTGCGCTTCGGAAGTCGACGACTGGCACGCTGCAAAAGCATCAGCCGAGGCTGCGTCCGTAGCTACTGTCACGAACGCGAGTTATGTACCGACCGCGGCATGGTTCTGCTTTGAGTCGACATGCCCCGTCTTCGTGGCAGGGTTTCCCGTCACCACGGACGGCGTGCACCTGACCGCGCCGGAAGCTTCGGCCGTGTCAAGTCTGCTGCGAGAAGCGCTGGCGCCCATCACAAGGTAACCAATGCGGTAGCTGTCCTCCTCCCTTTGGTTCTCAAGTCGGTCGGTCTATACGGGCTCTTCGCAGTTGAGGGTGTAGTCGAGGGTCGGCGGCTGGTTCGCGGATAGACGTCGAGGTCTTCCAGGATGGAAGTTCTCACACTGCCCATCTGCCGGAAGAC
>NZ_MKTQ01000026.1 GCF_001898315.1 Microbacterium sp. 70-16
TGCTCCGGGGTGTGACGCTTCCTGCTGTTCGTCATAATCTGACCAGTCTCCCTGCCCGAACCCTCGGGCGACAGGACGACTCACACAACGACTGGACCTACAAAACGGGGTCAGTCCAGTCGCAATGAACGAACTCGATGAGGAGGAACGATGTCACAGACTTCCCGTCTGGCCGAAGAGCCAGCGCCGCCGACACTGCCGGGGGTGAATCTCCGGCAGACGAAGGCGAAGTCGACGGCTGATCGTCTGCTCGATGTGGCGCTTCGCATCATCCGTCTCGGACCGGTGCTCGTGCTCGTGCTGATGCTCGCCATCTTCGCCATCGTGAACCCGGTATTCCTGAGCCCGGGCAATCTGGTCGACCTCGCGGTGCAGACGACGCCGATCCTGCTGGTGGGGCTCGGCCAGCTTCTCGTGGTCATCACGCAGGGCATCGACCTCTCGGTCGGCGCGATCGTCGGCTTCGCGTCGGTAGCGGGCTGGTTCATCTGGCAGCAGTTCTCTCTGCCCGGGTGGGCCGCGCTGTTGGTGGTCGTCGCTATGGGCGCGTTCTGGGGCCTCGTCAACGCGATCGTCATCGTGAAGGTGAAGATCGCCAACCCCTTCATCGTTACGCTGGGCACGCTCTATGCGGTGGGCGGACTCAGTCTGCTCATGACCAAAGGCACGCCGAAGATCGGGCAGAGCGATGTCATCCTCTTCCTCGGCAGCGGTCAGATGAACTTCTTCGGACTCGCCGTGCCGATGCCCATCGTCGTTGCGATCATTGTGACCGCGCTCGTCGGACTGCTGCTGTATTACTCACGGTGGGGTCGATGGATCTACGCTGTGGGCGGCAACCCCGAGGGCGCGGTCCGTGCGGGGATCCCCGTCGGAGCGGTCCGGATGTCCGTCTTTATCCTGAGTGGCGTCCTCGCAGGCGTCGCCGCAGTCGTCCTCTCCGGACGCATCGCGGGCGCCGACGCCAACCTCGGCAAGGGCATGGAGCTGCTCACCATCGCTGCGGTCGTGATCGGCGGCGGCAGCTTCTTCGGCGGCCGCGGGACGATCTGGAATGTCGTCGTCGGCGCCCTGATCGTCGTCGGCATCCGCAACGGCCTGAACCTCAGCGCTCTCGACTCCAACTGGCTCGCGATCGTGATTGGTGCCGTCCTTGTACTCGCGGTCGGCCTCGACGGTTTGCGCTCCTACACCGAATCCGCCGTGCGGCGTAGTCGCGCCCGACGAGCAGAAGGACTGTGACCATGGCCATCGAGAAGATCTCCCACGCCACGGACGAAGTGGTCCTCGAACTCGAGGGCGTCTCGAAGTTTTTCGGACCCGTGACTGCGCTGTCGCGCATCGACCTCACGCTGCACCGCGGTGAGGTGCTCGCGCTCCTCGGTGACAACGGCGCGGGTAAGTCCACTCTGGTTCGCATCCTCAGCGGATTGCACAAGCCCGATGCCGGCACGATCTCCGTCAGCGGCGTGCAGACGCAGTTCCAGCGACCGCAGGATGCCCGCGCCGCGGGCATCGAGACCGTGTACCAGGATCTGGCGCTGTTCGACAACCTCACCGCCGCCGAGAACTTCTTCGTCGGGCGCGAGCCGTACGGCCCGAAATGGATGGGCGTTCTCGCCCCGGTGGGATTTAAGGAGATGCGTCGCCGCACTGCGGCACGCCTGAGCGAAATGGCCGTCGGCATCAAGGATCCGTCGATGCCGGTTGGATTGATGTCGGGTGGTCAGCGTCAGGCGATCGCGGTCGCCCGAGCCGAGCAGTTCGCGCGCAACATCATCATCCTCGACGAGCCCACTGCGGCGCTCGGGGTCCGTGAGACCCGCTCGGTTGTGGAGATCATCAAGTCACTCCCCGCGAAAGGCATCTCGGTGATTCTCATCACCCACAACATGCAGCAGGCGACGGAGCTCGCAGACCGGGCCATCGTGCTGCGCCAGGGCCACAAGGTCGGCGAGGTCATCGCCTCGCCGGAGAACGAGCAAGAGATCGTCTCGATGATCGTCGGAGCCACGGGCGCTCCGCATCGAGTGTGAGAAAGGCAGACACAATCATGAAGAAGACAACGAAGTCGCTGCTTGCCGTCACGGTGGCGGGCGTGCTCGCGCTGAGCGGATGCGCGGGATCGGGAGGCGCGTCGCCGAGTGGGGATGCCTCCGGAGGCCTAACGATCGGTGTCGTGCTCTCCGACGCGTCGAACCCGTTCTTCCAGACGATGGCGGATGCCATCAAGGAGGCCGGTGCCGCCGCGGGCGTGGAGATCATCGAACGCTCCGCGCCGGTGGGCACGGACAACGAAACCTTCAACAACAACGTCGACAGCCTCATCACGCTCGGCGTCGACGGTTTGATCACGGCACCCATCAGCGCCTCCAACCAGCAGGCGCTCCAGCGTGCCGTCGACAAGGGCATCCCCGTCGTGGAGCTCGACTCGGCGATCGCGGATTGGGGCGGCTCGATCGCAGAGATCCAGACGGACAACGTTCAGGCCGGCTCCGACGCGATAGACCTGCTCGTCGAGGGCCTGGACGGGAAGGACGTCAACGCGATCATCATCAACAACACGCTCGGATACAAATCCGTGGATGACCGCACCGAGGGAGCCAAGGCGGCGATCGAGGCGGCTGGAGCCACCCTCGTGCAGGTCGTCGATGGCGGAGTCTCGCAGGCCGAGGCTCAGTCGAACGTCGAGACCGTCCTGCGCGCACACCCGGAGATCAACGCGATCATGGGAACCGTATCCGTGTACGCGCTCGGAGGCATGCAAGCACTGCGCACTGCCGGGGTGGACGACGGCTCCGTTCTCGTCACCGGTGTCGACGGCTCTGACGCCGAGTTCGAGGCGATCGAGGCCGGCACCTACTACGGCACGGCCGCGCAGCAGCCTGCCGAAATGGGACGCATGGGCCTGCAGGCGATCCTCGACTCCCTCGACGGCAAGGACGTGGAGGCCTCGATCCTGGTTCCGCCGGTCAAGGTGACCGCCGCGAACGTCGCAGAGTTCCTCAAGTGAGCGCCACGGCGGAGATCGCCGAGGTGCATCGCGACCTCGCAGACGGAACCATCTTTATTCGAGAGTGGCCGGTCACTGACCCTGAGATTGTCCTGGTCATCGCGCACGGCGGCGGGGAGCATTCCGGCTATTGGACGCGCACCGCACGGTGGGCCAACGAGACGCTCGTCGCCACCGTGGCGGGCCTCGACTTCCCCGGGCACGGGCGGTCGAGCGGGGAGCGCCTCGAGGTCGACGATCTCGACGAGTGGGTCGACGCGCTCGCGCTACTCATCGAAGACCAGCGCGCACAGCACCCCGGACTTCCGGTGGTGCTGCTGGGTCACTCGATGGGCGGTCTGACGTCGGCGCGATACGCGCAGCGCGCTGATCGGGCGATCGACGCGCTGGTGCTCCATGCGGCCGCGGCGATCCCGGTCGAGCACCTGAGCCTGGAGCCGGTCGAGATGACGCTCGAGGAGATGACGGCTGACCCGGAGCTGCAGCACGTCATCGAGACGGATCCCTATCGCGTCGCGGCCCCGTTGCCGAAGAGCGCCAAACGCGCCATTGAGCGCGCGACTGCTCAAGCGATGGACGCGACACCGCTCGGCTCGCTCCCCGTGATCTGGCTGCACGGGCACGACGATCGGATGGTGCCGATCGCCGGTGCGCGAGCAGCGTTCGGGCGGCTCGGCGCCGACCGCGGTGCGCTGCTGACCTACCCGGGCATCGGCCACGGTGGGATCCTGGAGAATCGCTCCGCGCAGATGCGGGCTGACTTGGCCCAGGCGCTCACTTTGCTGCTCGACGCCTGAGTGCAAAACCCGTTCCGGCGCCGACGCGAACTCCGTCGGCGCCGGAACGACCAAGACCCTGAGGAGGTCGCGTGCCACCGATCACCCCCCGCGACGAGTCATCGCGCGGCAGCAGACCACGGCCGACGATGAAGCACGTCGCCGCGCTCGCCGGTGTGGGCCTGAAGACGGTGTCGCGTGTCGTCAACGGCGAGCCGAACGTCTCGGAGGAGACGGCGGCCAGAGTGAGCTGGGCGATCGCCGAGCTCAACTACCAGGCCGATCTCAATGCAGGCAACCTCAAGCGCGCGAACGGTCGGACGATGTCGATCGGGCTCGCCCTGGGGAGCGTCGCGAACCCGTTCGCTGGCGCGATCCACCGGGCGATCGAGAGCACAGCGTGGGAGCGCGGAACGACCGTCTTCGCCGCCAGTATCGAAGACGACCCTCGCAAGGAGCAGGCGGTCATCACGGCGTTCCTCCGACGTCGCGTGGACGGGCTGATTCTGACCACGGCATCCCCGGATCACGCCTATCTCGCCCCCGAGGTCGCCCGCGGCACTCCGGTGGTGTTCATCGACCGTGAGCCCGTGGGTGTGAGCGCTGACGCGGTCGTGTCGGAGAACGCCTCCGGTGCGGCGCTCGCGACGCGTCACCTGCTGAATCGCGGCCACCGCCGCGTCGCCTACATCGGCGATCGCTCCGACATCCAGACCGCGCGCGAGCGCCTCCGTGGGTTCTCGGAGGAGCTCGCGCGCGCGGGCATCCCCGCAGGCGACGTGCCGGTGGTGCCGGACCAGCACACCATCGAGCAGGCCGAGGCCGCGGTTGGTGCACTGTTGTCCGGGCCGGCCCGTCCGACCGCGATCTTCACGAGCCAGAACCTCGTCACCATCGGTGCCGTGCGGGCGCTACGCACGCTCGGCCTGCATCGCGATGTCGCGCTGATCGGCTTCGATGACTTCCCACTCGCTGACCTACTCGAGCCGGGCGTGACGGTCGTCGCTCAGAACCCCGAGCGCCTCGGGCTGGTTGCCGCCGAACGCATCTTCTCGCGCATCGACGGCGACGAAGACCCGGCGCGCACCTTCACGATCCCGACCCAGCTCATCGAGCGCGGATCGGGAGAGATCCCCCCGAGAGAAAGCTGAGCGCATCGATGCGGATCATTCTGTACGCCGAATTCCGTGCCCTGCCGGCCCAGGCGGAGCACGTCCACGCACTGATTCACTCTCTCGCCGAAGACGTGCGCACAGAGCCCGGCAACATCGAGTTCTCAGTATTCGTCGAGAAGGACGATCCGCGCTCCTACTTCGTGTTCGAGATCTACCGCGACCAGGGGGCGTTCGACGCTCATCTCGCCTCCCCCTGGACCGCGGCGTTCAATGACCGTATCGCGGGGCTCATCGAGCAGCCCGAGACGCAGCTGACGATGCTGGCGGACGTGTGAGCGACACAGACGCAGCGGTCCTGATCATCGGCGAGGCGCTCATCGATGTCGTCGAGCGCGAAGGGGAGCGCACCGAGCACGTCGGAGGAAGTCCCGCCAACGTCGCGATCGGCGCCGCGCGTCTCGGTGCCGACGTGGAGCTGTGGACGGCGATCGGCGCCGACGCGTACGGAGGCCGTATCGCCTCACACGTCTCGTCATCCGGTGCGCGCCTGGGGCCGCACTCCGTCCGAGCCGCCGCGACCGCAACCGCCGTCGCCGTGATCGACGACAAGGGCAGCGCACGGTATCTCTTCGACATCGGATGGGAGCCGGCCTTCGGGCCCCTCGGCATCCGCCGCGTCGTGCACGCTGGCTCGATCGGACTGTTCCTCGAGCCGGGTGCGGATGCGGTGCTCGCGCTCCTCGAGGACGCGGCGCGCGACGGCGCGCTCGTCACCGTGGATCCGAATGTCCGGCCCGCTATCACTCCCGACAGAGCTCAGGTCGTCGCCCGGTTCGAACGCGCCGTCCGCAGCGCGCACCTGGTGAAGCTGAGCGACGAAGATGCCGCGTGGCTCTATCCCGGGACCGACGAGGACGAGGTCGTGCGTCGCATCAGCGAGCTGGGCGCACTCGTGGTCCTCGTAACCCGGGGCGAGCGCGGCGTGCGAGCCCGGACAATGCAGCGGGATATCGTCATGCCGGCGTTCGTCGTCGATGTCGCCGATACCATCGGCGCGGGCGATGCCTTCATGGCCAGCCTTGTGGACGACCTCGCCAGTCAGGGCGCCCTGACCGACGACCGATTGGGCCTCGTCCTGCGGCGCGCGCTCGCCGCAGCAGCGATGACGGTCACCATCCCCGGCGCCGATCCTCCGCTCCGCGATCAGCGGGATGCCTTCCTATTGCAGTCGGGTTGCGATCGACGGGTGACATAAGACGGGAGTTCGCACAGTCGAGCGCGGGATCCTCGAAGCTAGGATCCGTCAGGCCGAGCCATTTGGCGAGCGCATGAGAGCCTGTCGGAGTGTCTCCGACGGCGGTGCGGAGCGCGGATTGCGAGACATCCTTCCTGCTCGCTTTGCTGAGCGAAGATTGTCTGGAGCCCCAGGCGGCCGTCCCGCGCCGCGGTCTGTGGGGTCAAGCCCCAGCACGTGGTGTAGTGGTCGGTGATCCTTCTGCTGTTGTTGTTTAGGCGCTGAGCTCGAGGACCGGTTCGGTGTTCACCTCGCTTCCGGTGTCGGCGACGAGGGTGAGGCGGGACTTGGCGAGGATCTCGAGGCCGAGGTAGCGGCGGCCCTCGACCCATTCATCGGTTTGCTCGGCGAGGACGGCGCCGACGAGGCGGATGATCGCGTCGCGGTTGGGGAAGATGCCGACGGAGTCTGTGCGGCGGCGGATCTCCCTGTTGAGACGCTCGTTGGGGTTGTTGGACCAGATCTGCTGCCAGAGCCCGTCGGGGAACCCGGTGAACGCGAGGATGTCCGCCCGCGCGTTGTCGAGGTGCGTGAACGCGTCGGGGAGCTTTTCCTCGACGTAGTCCAGGAGCCGGTCGAACTGGGCGTTGACCGCGTCGGCGTCGGGTTGGTCGTAGACGGAGTGCAGCATCGCCTTCACCGCCGGCCACATGCTCTTCGGGCAGACGCTCATCAGGTTCGCTGCGTAGTGGGTTCTGCAGCGCTGCCAGACCGCGCCGGGCAGGTTCGCTGCGATCGCGTCCACGAGCCCGGCGTGGGCGTCGCTGGTGACGAGGCGGACCCCACCGAGTCCGCGGGCGACGAGGTCGGCGAAGAACGAGTTCCACGCGGCCCCGGTCTCGCTGGTCGCGACGCGGAGGCCGAGGACTTCGCGGTGTCCGTCAGCGTTGACGCCGGTCGCGACGAGCACGACCGCGTTGATCACCCGGCCGCCCTCACGGACCTTCATGGTGAGGGCGTCGGCGGCGACGAAAGTGAACGGGCCGGCATCTTCGAGAGGGCGGTGCCGGAACTGGTCGACGTGTTCGTCGAGGTCCGCGGCCATCCGAGACACCTGCGATTTCGAGAGGGAGTGGATTCCGAGGGCCTTGACGAGCTTGTCCATCCGGCGGGTGGAGACGCCGGCGAGGTAGCAGTCCGCAACGACAGTGATCAACGCGGTCTCGGCCCGTTTCCGGCGCTCGAGGAGCCACTCCGGGAAGTACGTCCCCTGACGGAGCTTCGGGATCGCGACGTCGATCGTCCCGACGCGGGTGTCGAGGTCACGGTGGCGGTAGCCATTGCGTTGCGCGGTGCGGTCGGGGCTGGGCTTGCCCCACTCCGCGCCGATGACGGCGTCCGCGTCAGCGGACAGGAGCGCGTTGATCGTGGTCTGCAACAGACCGCGCATCAAATCGGGCGACGCGTCGGTCAATGCTTCAGCAAGCACGCTCGCAGGGTCGACAATATGAAGTGCGGTCATCGTGATGATGCCTTCGAGTGGAGGTAAGAGACTTCTCGAAGGATCACACGGTGACCGCGCTCACGTCTTGCGACGAGCCGGCCACCGCGGGCTACACCACCTTATGGGGCACTACTGACCTTGAAGGTCGCACCCGGGAGTACACACCCAAGAGCCACAAGGAGCGGGACGTTCCTATCGCGGCGGCGTTGGTTCCGCACCTACGGGAGGCGATGGAAGGGAAGTCGAGATCCGCGCTGGTATTCACCGGACCGAAGGGTGGCCGGATCAATGGATCCAACGTCCGCAGAGCTGTGAAGTGGGATGCACTCCGCGTCCAACTGGACCGGGACGACTACCGGTTGCACGACCTGCGTCACACGCTCGCCACATTGCTCTTCGACGGCGGAGCCGCTGCGAACGATGTGCAGGCGATCATGGGTCACTCAACATTGCAGATGACCGAGCGATACAGTCGAGCGCGTTCCGACGCCGCGCGCCGCGGGGCGGAGCGGCTCGACTCCCTCTTCGGCGGGAGCCACTGAGGCGCGTGAGTGCCGGTGCGAGGCGCGCATATCGCCGGGTAACCGAGCCTGGGCGAGGACATCATTTGATCGGGCGTCGCCCTCTTCGCGTGGCGAGCTGCCAACCGTACACAACGTTGTAACGTGGATTGCACTGGGTCCACTGGCCCCAGGTGGACGAGCGAGGGGATGAGGATGCCGGCGACCTTGCACGACGTGGCCAAGCTGGCGGGCGTCTCAATTAAGACCGTCTCGAATGTCGTCAACGACTACCCGAGCGTTCGCCCCGAGACTCGGCAGCGGGTGCAGGATGCTATTGCCGAACTCGACTATCGCCCGAACCTCTCCGCCCGCAATCTCCGCTCCGGACGTAGCGGGGTCATCGGTTTGGTGCTTCCCGAGCTGAGCCTCAGCTACTTTGCCCAACTGGCGGATGCCGTCATCGCGCGAGCGGATCATCACGGTCTCGTCGTCCAGATCGAGCAGACCGGTGGCGATCGCTTGCGCGAGCTCGCCGTGCTCACGAGCTCGCGAACCCGGATGGCTGATGGGCTCATCTTCAGCCCGCTCGGGATGGAGCAGGGAGACGCTGACCGTCTGCGGGTGTCATATCCGCTCGTCCTTCTCGGTGAGCGG
The DNA here is from genome assembly GCF_001898315.1 of Microbacterium sp. 70-16. Lineage (GTDB taxonomy): Bacteria > Actinomycetota > Actinomycetes > Actinomycetales > Microbacteriaceae > Microbacterium. The sequence goes on from NZ_MKTQ01000026.1 coordinate 8,800, forward strand.
ATCTTCGGTGGTCCGGTCGACCACGTGACTATGCGTAACGTCGAGGCGGCTAGAGCCGCGACGCGGGTGCTCGTCGAATCTGGCCGTCGCCGGGTGGCTCTGGTCGGAGCGCATCCCGGCGAGGTGATGGGTTCGGCCGCGCTGCGACTGATGGGCTATCGCGCTGCACTGGACGAGGCGGGTCTCACCTTTGATCCAGCTCTGATTGAGAGCGCGGGATTGTGGCACCAGGCCGAGGGAGCCGAAGCGGTCAAGCGGCTGCTGGCATCTGGCGTGGAGTTCGATGGAGTCTTCGCGATGAACGATGCCCTCGCTCTCGGCGTGCTGCGGGTTCTTCACCAGGAGCGGATGAGGATCCCGGAAGAGGTGGCGGTCATCGGCTTCGACAATATCGACGAGGGTCAGTACGCGATGCCGAGCCTCACCACGGTTGACCCGGGTCGAGCCGAGATTGCACGCCAGGCGGTCGATCTGCTCGTTGAGCGCATCGCTCGCCGGGCGCCGATTGACGAACCGCGCGAGGTCCTCGTGGACTTCGAGGTGCTGCGGCGCGAATCCGCATGAGCCGGAGCCGGCCGATCAACCGAGCCGGCGGGTCGCGACATCACGGAAGACGTCGGCGACCGGGGTGTGCACCCGTTGGAGCACGCCGTCTGCATCCTCCTCGAGCGCCCATAGACCCATCCTGAGCAGGTGGTCCATCGCGGGGCCGTCGGAGTGCCGGTATGTCCACTCGAACATGTCGGTAATGCACCACCACGTGTACCCGACGACATCCACGCCGTCGGCGCGCAGCTCATCCACGGCGCCGACCGACGCATGCAGCCAATCGATACGCTCCTGCACAGTGCCGGTGTAGCCCGTCTCGGTGAGGAAGACGGGTTTGTCGTATCGATCGGCGAAGGTCGTGAGCACGTCCTTGAGGCCGGCAGTGCCCGCGTTGCGGCGAGGCCGTAACGAGCCCGGGCCGCCGCCGAGGACGACACCTTTCTCGAAGAGCTCGGTGGAGTGCTGCGGGTAGTAGTTCACGCCGACCACATCCGGCTGTGCAGTGTTCGCACGGGCCCACGCGAAGTCGTCGTCGGTGAAGCCGTTCGCGCGCAGGTAGGGAACGAGGGGATGATCGTCATCCACGCGGCCCGTGACGAGGTCCTGCACGACGTACGCGCGGTGGCGCAGATGCTCGATGGTTTCGGCGTGGGCGTCGAGGTCGCCGTCGAAGCGGAACGAGGCCTCGACGTGAACGAAGTCGGCCGCCGGATCCATCTCGGCGATCGCGCGTTGGGTATGCACGATGCCTTGGGAGATGCCCTTCAGGACTGACGTGAACCCCTTGTCGCCGGTGAGGTAGGGCGGCCAATGGCCGAACTCCCCGCAGTACATCACGTTGAGCAACGGCTCATTGGCCGGTGTGTAGTGGCGGATGCGCCCCCGGTAACGCTCGGCGACGGTGGCCGCGTACTCGGCGACCCGCTCAGGGTAATCGCGGGAGACGAATTCGTCTTTCAGCCAGAGCGGGGTGCCGTAGTGGATGAGGTCGGCGACCAGATCGATCCGGTGCTCATCGAACCAGTCGATGATCCGGTCGAGCCACGACCAGTCCCATTGCCCCTTCTCGGGATTGACCCGGTACCAGGGGATGCCCCAGCGCAGCAGCGTGGCACCGGAGTCCTCGCACAGGTTCAGGTCGCGCTCCCAAAAGCGGTAGTGCTGCATGAGGTCATACTCGTCGAGCGCGCGCCGCCCGGGCGCAGCTTGCGGGATGAATGTGTCTTCAACCCCGAGGGCGAAGTGCAACTGGCCGTCTCGGTACCAGGGGGTGGCCGACATCAATCTCTTCCTTTGTTGCGATGCGGGGGTGCCCGATCTGCTCGAGCACCCCCGCACCAGTACTGATTGGTATTACTCTGCCAGGATCGCCGACATGGCAGACTGGGCGGTCGTCAGCAGCTCGGCCGGGTTTCCACCGGCGAGGGCCTTCTGAGTGGCGGTGTCGAGCTCAGCCAGCACGTCGGTAGACGGGATGACTCCCGGCAGGAGTGCCACGCCGTATTGCGACTGCTCCGTCAGGGCGGCGACGACCGCGTTCTCCGAGACGTCGGCCGCGGCGACCTCGGTAGTGAGAGGGGGCCAGCCCGACGCCAGCGACCAGGTCACCATGTTGTCCTTCTGGTAGAACCAGGTCAGGAACGTGCCGATGGCGTCGCGCTCCTCAGTGCTCGCCTGCGATGTGACCGTGAGGTCGACCGCGAGGGCCGAGGCGTGGATACCAGCCGGCCCGGCAGGAAGAGCGGCGATGCCGTAGTCGATGCCCGCGCCTTCGGAGACACTCGCCATCCAGGGCCCGGCAAGGGTCATCGCGGCCTTGCCAGCGCTGAACAGGCCGTCTGTATCGACCCCGGATAGGCCGGCGGGCGAGATCTTGTCGTCCTGAACGGCATCGCTCCAGAAGCTGAGGGTCGCCGCGTTCTCGGGCGAGTCGATGACCGCTTCACCGTCCGTGGTGACGACATCTCCGCCGCCGCTCTTGAACAGCGACACCCACACACCGTTTCCGACAGTCGCATGATCGGCGAGGGCGAGACCGTACTGCTCGGGTGTTCCGTCGCCGTCCTCGTCGACAGTGAGCGCCTTAGCGGCCGTGACCCATTCCTCCCATGTGGTCGGAACCTCCACGCCTGCGGAGTTGAAGAGGGCCTTGTTATAGAACATCGCCAGCGGGGTGAAGCTCAGCGGCGCGCCGAAGCGCTCGCCGCTGACAACGCCCGTCGCAACGGCCTGCTCGTTGAGCACCGCGGCGCCGCTATCGTCAGCGTTGTACCAGTCGTCGAGCGGCTGGAGCGCGCCCTGCGAGGCATACACCGGAATGTTCTCAGGCGGAAGCGCAAGCAGCTGCGGTCCCGTCTTGGAGGTGAGGGCGGGGAGCACGGTGTCGAGAATGGTGCCCCACGGCTTGGTCGCGGAGGTGATCTCGATGTCGTCCTGGGAGGCGTTGAATTCCTCAACGAGGCTGTCGAGCACCTTGCCGTCGGCCTCGGTGTAGCCGTGCCAGAAATCGATCTCGATCTTCTGGCCGTCAGTGCTCTCGGGCGCGCCCTGTGCAGTGCATCCTGCGAGCGTGATGACTGCTGCCGTGCCCAGCGCGGCGTAAGCGAGGGTCTTTCTCATCAGCGGAGATTCCTTTCGACATCAATGTCGACGCGTTGTCGGGTCGTCTATACAACGATGTAGGTAAACGTTGCAATCTCATGGTGGGGGAGCGCGGCGGCGCTGTCAAGTCACGACTTGACACCGAACGGCAATGGTTCCTACCGTGGCAGTACAACGTTGTAGTTGGAGGATTGATGACGACGACCGCCGCCCCTCGGCGCACCCCTTACCGTCCGCCGGCGCGGATGGGTGGTCGAGGCCCCCTGACCGCGAACATGAGGCGGCGCCTCACGATCCTTGTGTTCCTGCTGCCCGCAGCGACGGTGCTGGCCGCTTTCGTGTTCTGGCCGATGATCAGCGCGTTCCTCATGTCGTTTACGAACGCCAACGGCTTCCGGACGCCGGAGTTCATCGGCCTCGACAATTACGTCACGGTGTTCACCGATGCTCAGGTGCTGCGGTCGATGGTGAACACGCTCCTCTACGCGGCTCTGTTCACTCCCGCAGTCGTCGTCACCGCGCTCGGACTCGCCCTTCTGCTGAACGATCCTCGTCTCCCGCTTCGCGGCATGTTCCGCACCTGGCTCTTCCTGCCGTTCATCGTGTCGCTCGCCGTCGCCGCGTTCGCCTGGCAGTACCTGCTGGACCCGCAGATTGGTCTTCTCAACTACTGGATGCGGGGGTTCGGGCTTCAGATCGGCAACGTGTTCCAGGATCCCGCCCTCGCCATGCCGGCGGTAGCGATGATCGCCGTCTGGAAGACCTTCCCGTTCTACATGATCGTGTTCCTCGCCGGACTGCAGGACATCCCGCCCTCCCTCTACGAAGCTTCTCGGATGGACGGCGCCGGGGCGTGGGGTCGCTTCCGCCACATCACACTCCCTCTGCTCGGCAACACGACCGGCTTCGTCGTGGTGATCGCCACGATTGCCGCCCTGCAGGCGTTCGACCAGATCTACGTGCTCACCGGCGGCGGACCCTACCGCAGCACCCAGACGGTGGTCATGCAGATCTACCAGTCCGGCTTCAAGGACCTCGACCTCGGCTTCGCCTCGGCACTGTCGTACGTGCTGCTGGTCGCCACGCTCATCCTCGGACTTGTGCAGTTCTGGCTGAGCAGCAGGAAGGCGGAGGCTGCCGTATGAGCACTACCACCCTCGCTTCCGGCACGTCGGCACTCAGCCGAAGGATCGCGCCGGCGCTGCTGTTCCTCATCGCGCTGGCTGCGACTCTGATCACACTCCTTCCCATTGCGATCGTTATCTTCACAGCGTTCAAGCCGACCGCGGAGGTCAATGCCTTCCCGCCCACGCTGCTGCCCGAGGCGTGGACGCTGGCGAACTTCGAGCGCATCTTCACCGATCTGCCGTTCGCGCGGCTCATCGTCAACAGCTTCGTCTTCGCCGGCGGTGTGACACTGCTCTCACTGACATTCGACGCGCTGGCCGCGTATGTGCTGGCGCGCATCGACTTCCGTGGGAGCCGCATCCTGTTGATCGCGCTAATCGGCAGCCTGATGATCCCGTTCCAGGCGACGCTGATCCCGGTGTACCAACTCGTCGCAGACCTCGGTTGGATCAACTCCTACGCCGGGCTGATCGCTCCGCGCGCCGCGGACGCCTTCGGCATCTTCTTCCTACGGCAGTTCTTCCTGTCGCTGCCGCGCGATCTCGACAGCGCGGCGCGCGTCGACGGCGCTTCCGAGGTGCGGATCTTCCGCAGCATCGTGCTGCCCAACGCCGTACCGGCGCTCGTCACGCTGGGCGTGTACAACTTCGTCAACAACTGGAACGACCTCCTGTGGCCGCTGGTGATGACGACGGATCCTGAAATGGGCACCATCACGTCAGGACTGACCGCGCTCACCGGGCCGGGAGGCATCATCCCATTCGGGGTAATGATGGCGGGCTCACTTATCGCGCTGCTCCCCCTGGCCATCCTGTTCCTCTTCCTTCAGCGCCGATTCGTGGCGAGTGTCGCCTCAACGGGGCTCAAATGACACAGCCGATCATCACCAGAGAAAGCGACCGTATGCCGTCCGCACACCTCAGCATCAACCCTCACTCCGTGATCGGCCCGGTGCGCCGCAAGCTGTTCGGGGGATTCGTCGAGCACCTCGGGCGCCACGTCTACGACGGCATCTACGAGCCGCAGCACCCCGCGGCCGACGCGGACGGCTTCCGCTCCGACGTGATCGAACTGGTCAAGGAGCTCGGTGTGGATGCCATCCGGTATCCCGGTGGCAACTTCGTATCTGGCTTCCGCTGGGAGGACTCCGTCGGCCCCCGCGAAAACCGCCCGCGCAGGCTTGACCTCGCGTGGCACTCGACGGAGACAAACGAGGTCGGCCTTCACGAATTCGCCTCGTGGCTGGAGAAGGTCGGCAGCGAGCTGATGCTCGCCGTGAACCTCGGCACGCGGGGCACACAGGAGGCGCTGGACCTGCTCGAGTACGCCAACATCCGCGAGGGCACGGCGCTCAGCGATCAGCGGGTGACGAATGGACGCGAAGAGCCGTTCGATGTGCGCATGTGGTGCCTGGGGAACGAAATGGATGGCCCATGGCAGATCGGGCACCGTTCGGCCGATGACTACGGGCGCATCGCCGCACGCACGGCCAAGGCTATGCGGCAGCTCGATCCTCGCATCCAGCTTGTGGTGTGCGGCTCCTCGAGCGCACACATGCCGACCTTCGGGGAATGGGAGCGCACCGTGCTCCAGCACACATACGACGACGTCGACCTGATCTCATGCCACGCCTACTACGAGCAGACGGGCGACGATGTGGGGAGCTTCCTCGCTTCGGCGGTCGACATGGACGGTTTCATCGATGCGGTCGTCGCTACCGCCGATCACGTCGGCGCCGCGCGCAAGTCTGCCCGGAAAATCGACATCTCGTTCGACGAGTGGAACATCTGGTACAACAGCCGGTTCGAGAACGTCGACAAGATCACCGGCATCGATGAATGGCCCGTGGCCCCACGCCTGCTGGAGGATGCGTACTCCGTCGCCGATGCCGTCGTGTTCGGCAGCCTCATGATCTCCCTGATCAAGCACTCCGACCGGGTCGCCTCCGCTTCGCTCGCTCAGCTTGTCAACGTGATCGCGCCGATCATGACCGAACCAGGCGGGCCGGCATGGCGGCAGACGACCTTTTACCCCTTCGCCCTGACCTCACGCCTCGCCCGCGGGCAGGCGCTGCGCGTGGCGATCGAGTCGCCCACGTACGAGACCGCTGCGTACGGCACCGTGCCGCTTGTGGATGGCGTCGCAACCTTCGACGAGGAGACCGGCACAGGCGCGCTCTTCCTCGTGAACCGGCACCAGTCCGAATCGATTGATGTAGAGGCCGGAATTGAGATGCTGCGCGAAGTTCGCATCCTGGAATCCCACAGCCTTCACGACCCCGACATCAACGCAAAGAACGTACTGGAAGATCGGGAGCGTGTGCGACCCAAGGCCAACTCCTCCGCCACGGTCAACGGAGCGCTGCTCACTGTCACGCTACCGGCCGTGTCATGGACTGCCATCGCATTCGAAGTCGCAAAACCCTAGGCTGGGCCAGCGTGTGCCGGAGGCCTCGGAGACCATCCATGGCGCAACGGCGCGGCGCGCTCGGTTGAAGGCGCATCCGCCGAGGGAGCCCACGCGCGAGACTGACTCCAAACAAGGCGGCGCCATCTGTGCCGGGAATGTGCCGGGAACTCCGCGAAAACGACCGTGACGAACTAGCGTTAACGAGCACTCGCGCCGCGGAATTACGCGGGTAGTGAATGCTACTGAGCACCCGCAGGACCACCAGAACTAACTGAAAATCGTGAGGTCACGGGATCGACGCCCGTCGGAGCCACAAGGACCGTCGTTACAACGGTCCCAGAAACCCTCGCCTAGCTTCTACATGGCGGGGGTTTTGCTTAGCCCAGGTCAGGGGTGGTTTTTAAGCTCGGTCTTTGCGCAAGGCTGCGAGACGAAATGCGGTCGCTCCGTCCGCACTTTGAGCGAACGCAGGGCAACGAGACGCCGCCGGCAGAGGGCCTTCGGGCCGGTCTGAGGCCGGTCGCCTGTCGAAAACAGCTCTGACGCGCCGATCTCAGTCAGGCCGCATCCGCCGATTTAGCTGGCTAATCCTCGAAATAGCCGGCTCATCTGGATGCACGGCGAGCAGTAGCCCTCGGAGCCTGGCAGTCTTCCGGACGGTATGACGAGCCAGGCTCACGTGTTTCTACAGCCGGGTGACACGGGACTCTACGATCGCTTCGACGTGGCGCACCCAGTCGCCCCCGTTCGAGTAACCCCGCGCGACAGCATCGCTCACCCAGAGCGGCGGTTTCTCGTGCGGCGCCACATGCGCATAGCGAAGCTCCGCCTCAGGGTGGTCTCGGAGCGCGGCGGCGATCAGCTGCCTATCGGCGCGTTCCAGCAACTCGTCGCGTTCGATGATGAGGGGAGCGACTCCGTCTCGGAGAGCCACCTCGGTGAGCGCCGCCAGACACAAGGGCCGCGCCCCTCGGTCGGTCGTACCGCGCACGCGCCAGACCGACACTCGGACATCCATCTCACACGGAGGGTGGCACCATCCGAACGCCGATGCGGATGGAGGCGCCGCCCTCCTCGAAGAAGCTCGGCGCCATCGCCTCCCACTCCGCGTAGTGCGGCGCGGCACGGTGGGCCGCAAGCGCAGCCTCGTCGGCGTACACCTCGTAGATGCTGTAGCGGCATGAGGCTTCGTCGAGGGAGACCACGTCATACTGCAAGCAGCCGACTTCCTCGGCGAGCGATCGTTCGGCGAGGGTCGCGGCGGCTGCTCGGAAGCGGGCCTCCTCGGCCGGCCGCACGCGGAGCTGCACCCAGATCACGGTCGCGCCGACGGTGAGCGAGAGCGGCGTCACTGCGCTTTCCTCGTTGGAGCAACCCGACACCGGGTGGTCATTGGTTGGAGAAGGCGGCATCGAAAGCGGCGGCGGACGGAGGCCAGAGCAGGGAGCGGATGAAGCCGACGGCCTCGGCCGCGCCGTGCAGGCGATCCATGCCCGCGTCCTCCCACTCGATCGAGATCGGGCCCGTGTAGCCGATGGCCGCGAGTGCGCGGAACGAGTCCTCCCACGGCACGTTCCCGTGCCCGGGCGACACGAAGTCCCATCCGCGGCGCGGGTCACCCCAGGGCAGGTGCGAACCCATGACACCGGCACGACCGTTCGTGGGACGCAGACGGGTGTCCTTGCAATCCACGTGATATATCAGGTCCTTGAAGTCCCAGATAAACCCAACCGGATCGATGTTCTGCCACATCATGTGCGACGGATCCCAGTTGAACCCGAACGCCTTGCGGTGGTCGATCGCCTCGAGCGCGCGGACAGACGTCCAGTAGTCGTATGCGATCTCACCGGGGTGCACCTCGTGCGCGAATCGCACCCCCTCGGCGTCGAACACATCGAGGATTGGATTCCAGCGCGCAGCGAAGTCCTCGTACCCGGCCTCGATTACCGAGGCGGGCACTGGTGGGAACATCGCCACGTACGGCCATACGGAGGACCCGGTGAATCCAACGACCGTATCGGCTCCGAGCGCGCGGGCGACGCGCGCCGAGCGCTTCATGTCTGCCGCCGCACGCTGACGTACACCCTCCGCCTCGCCGTCGCCCCACACGTAGGGGCGCAGGATCGCCTGGTGGCGGAAGTCGATCGGGGCATCACACACCGCTTGACCGGCTAGGTGATTGGAGACCGCGTAGACCTTGAGACCGTGACGATCCAGGATCTCCAACCGCGACGCTACATACGCCGGATCCTCATCCGCGCGTTGCAGATCGAGGTGGTCACCAGATGCCGCGATTTCGAGGCCGTCGTATCCCCAGGATGCGGCGAGACGCGCGACCTCCTCGAAAGGCAGATCCGCCCACTGACCCGTGAACAGGGTGACGGGATGCGGCGACGATACCGCGCTCACGCCGCGCTCGTCTCGACCGGCCGCCCCTGGGCGACATCGACCCAGCGCCCGGTCGCCGAGGAGGTGACCACGGCATCCGTGAGCTGCGCCGCGCGCACGCCATCGGCGAAAGTGGGCAGTCCGTCGACGACCTCGCCGCGGATAGCGGCGTGCACGTCGCGCACGAACAGGGTGAAGCAGTCCTGATAGCCCTGCGGATGACCCGACGGCACGCTCACGTACGACCGGGCAGCCGCATCGCCGAAAGTCTCGACACCCTTGGGCAGCAGCGAGACGCCCTCGTTCGATCCGATCCAGAGCTCGTTCGGGCTTTCCTGGTCGAAGGCGTACGAGTGCTGCTCGCCGTCGATCGAGAGCCAGAGCCTGTTCTTTCGACCGGGGGTTGCCTGCGAGATGACGACGGATCCGGTGGCGCCGCGGTCGGTCTGGAACATCATGGTCACCCCGTCCTCGGTAGAGACCGGCACTTCACCGTCCTCTGAGAGTCGGGTGTCGTGCAGACGCGGACGCTGAGCAATGAGCCGCTCGATGCGGTGGCCGGTGGCGAACTCGAAGAGGTCGCACCAGTGCACGCCGATGTCGGAGAAGGCGCGCGAGGCGCCATCGTCGACCCGCCAGTTGTAGCTGGACTGTTCGGCCAGCCAATCCTGCAGGTAGTGGCCGTGAGCGAGCCAGACGCGCTCGTCAGAGGAGGCAATGCGGGCACGCGTCTCGCGCACTGTGGGGTAGAAGCGGTACACGAAGGGCACGGCGTGCACCACGCCGCCGGCCTGGGCGGCGGCCTCGAGGCGTGCGGCCTCCTCGGCGCCGAGCGCCAGCGGCTTCTCGCACACCACGTGCTTGCCGGCCGCGATGGCTGCCTCGGCAAGCGGGACGTGCTGCGCGTTGGGTGTGCAGATGTGCACAATGTCGATGTCGGGGTGCGCGATGAGCTCCTCGGCGGCGAGAGCGAGCGGCACGCCCGCAGCCTCGGCCGCGGCCCGGGTGCGCTCGGCGTCGCGCCCGGCGTAGGCGAGCACCTCACCGCCGGTGGCGCGCACCGCGGCGGTGTGCACCCGGCCCATGAAGCCGGTGCCGATGATGCCGCTGCGGAGCGGCCGACGTCCGCCGGTCATCACTTCTTCCTCGATAGGGCCACCGCCGCGATGATGATGGCACCGCGCACGACCTGCTGCTGCGCCACGTCCAGCCCGGCGAGGATGAGCCCGTTGTTGATCAGCCCCATGAATAGCGATCCGAACAGGGTTCCGATGATGGCACCGCGACCGCCGAACAGGCTGGTGCCACCGAGGATGACCGCCGCGATGACGGTGAGTTCGTCGCCCTGCCCCCACTGGAAGCGGCCCGATTCAAGGCGCCCGGCGTAGAGCATCCCGGCCACAGCCGCCGCAATGCCCGATATCAGCAGCACTGAGAACTTGATCCGCGCGGTACGGATGCCGGTATAAGCCGCCGCGGTCGGGTTGCCACCTGTGGCGAGCACCTTGCGGCCAAAGCCGGTACGGTTCATCACCACCCATCCCACGGCCACTGCCACTACGGTCCAGACGAGCAGGCCGGGCACGGGGCCGAAGTCGCCGCCGCCGAAGATCATCACGTAAAGGCGGTCGGTGATCGGCTGCGGCGCCGACGACGTGATCCATTGTGCGAGGCCAGCCGCGAGACCGAGCATGCCGAGAGTGACGAGGAACGATGGAATCTTGAGCAGCGCCACCAGGCCACCGTTGATCGCACCGATCACAGCGCCAGCCGCGAGACCGGCGATGATGCCGGGGACCAAGCCGAACTGCGTGGTTGTCATCGCGGTAACCACCGAGGCCAAACCCGCAATCGAGCCCACCGAGAGGTCGATCTCGGCGGTCGCGATCACGAAGGTCATCGCCACAGCCATGATCGAGATCGTCGCGGTCTGCCGCACGATGTTGAGCATGTTGTTCGGCGAGAGGAAGCCGTCGCCCCCGAGGAAGATGGCAAAGAGGACAAACACCACCACGAAGGCGATGTAGATGATGTTGCTGCGCCAGTCAAGGCGGGCCGCGACGCGCGCGGCGAGCGGGGGTCGGGTGGTGGTCGTGGGGCTGCTCATGCTGCCTCTCCTTGGATGATGAGTTGGAGCTGTTCTTCGCTCTCGACGTCGGTGCGGGCGAGTTCGCGGGCCGAGCGGCCCTCGCGGATGACCACGATGCGGTCGGCGACGGCGAGCAGCTCGGGAAGCTCGGATGAGATGAACACGACCGCGTTGCCCTGCGAGGCGAACTCGCGCACGATGTCAAGGATCTCGGTCTTGGTGCCGATGTCTACACCGGCGGTGGGCTCGTCCATGACGAGGATGCGCGGCTCGATGTTCATCCACTTCGCCACGACAACCTTCTGCTGGTTGCCGCCCGACAGCAGACTGACCGGGGCGTACGGATCGGCCACCTTCACGGCGAACCGGGTGACGAGCTGCTCGGTGAGCTGGCGTAGCTTCGCCATCGACAGGAACGCACCCGACTTCACCCGACCGAGCACCGGCAGGGTGAGGTTGTCAGAGACGGAGTGCTGCAGCACGAGGCCTTGCTCGCGCCGGTCTTCTGGGATGAGGGCGACGCCCGCGTCCTGCGCCTCGATCGGGCTGCCGAAGCGCACGGCCTCGCCGTCGATGCGGAGGGTGCCGCGGGTGGGCCTATCCATGCCGGCCACCACGCGTGCGAACTCGGTCCGGCCCGAACCCATCAGGCCCGCCAGGCCCACGATCTCCCCGGCGCGCACGGTCATGCTGACGTCATCGAGCACGGAGTCGCTGGCGATGCCGTTGGCCTCGAGCAGCACGGGCGCGTCCGCCGCGATCGCGCGGTCGCGGTAGACCAGGTCGCTGGCAAGGCGGCGGCCGATGATGGCCTCGATGATATCGGCGGCGCTCAGCTCGGCCACCGCCGCGGAGAGCACGACGCGGCCGTCACGTAGCACGGTGATCCGGTCGGCGACGCGGCGAATCTCGTCCATTCGGTGCGAAATGTAGACGATCGCGATGCCGCGTGCCTTGAGGGTTTCGATCAGAATGAATAGGTTCTCGACCTCATGCTTGGCGAGGCTCGCGGTGGGCTCGTCCATCACCAGCACGTTGGCGTTCTTCGCGAGCGCCTTGGCAATCTCGACCAGCTGCCAGTATGCGGTGCCGAGGTCTTCGACGCGCGCCTTCGGGTCGATCGTGACGCCGAGTCCGTCGAACAGCTCGCGGGCGGCCCGCTCGGCTGCGCGGTCGTCGACGAGACCGGCGGCGCCGCGCAGTTCACGGCCGAGGAAGATGTTCTGAGCGACCGTCATCGACGGGACGAGGCTGAACTCCTGGAACACCATGCCGATGCCGGCGCGTTCGGCGTCGGCGGTGTTGCGAATGTCGACTGGCTCTCCGTTCACCTCGATGACCCCTGAGGTGATGGGATGCACGCCTTGCAGCACCTTCATCAGGGTGGACTTGCCCGCGCCATTCTCACCGGCCAGCGCGTGCACCTCGCCCGCCACGATGTCCATCTCGACAGACTTGAGAACCTCGACCGGGCCGAAGCTCTTCACGATCTGCCGCATTCGCACCGCGGGGGCCGCGCTGGAATCAGACATTTCGTGCGTCCGGAACCGAGACCCACTGGCCGGTGCGACCCGACTCGAGGATGGCCTCGTCTACCAAGGCGGCCTGGTAGCCGTCGGTGAAGTTGGGCGAAACGGTGCCACCCTCGACCACGGCCTTGATGAAGTCGTGCGCCTCGATGATCTTCGTCTCGCCGTACCCGATGCCGAGCGCCGGGATGGGCCAGAGCGACTCCCCATAGGGCGTGTTGGGGCCCGTGTAGACAGTACGGAAACCGCGACGGTCACCGGCATCTTTCTTGAATGCCACCTGCAGCTCGTCGCGGTTCTCATAGTTGAAGAAGATCGAGCCCTCGGTGCCGTGAATCTCGAAGGTGATGTAGTTGTTGCGACCCCAGGCGTTGCGGGTGGCCTCGATCGAGCCGACGGCGCCGTTTGCGAATCGAACAAGCGACATCGCCTCGTCGTCGACGTCTACCTCGCCGCGCGGGCCCTCATTGTCTGTGTTCGAGGCACCGAGGTTGTCGAAGCCGCCGGACTGCAGCGGGCGGGTGGGGATGAAGTTCGAGACCACCGAGGTGACGGCCGCGATCTCGCCCACGAGGTAGCGGGCCAGGTCGACCACGTGCGAGCCGATGTCGCCCACAGCGCCCGATCCGGCGACCTTCTTCTGAAAGCGCCAACTCAGCGGGGAATTGGGGTCGGCGCTCCAGTCCTGCAGATAAGTGCCGCGGAAGTTGAGGATCTCGCCAATGGCGCCCTCGTCGATGTACTTCTTCGCCAGCGCCACGGCCGGGGTGCGGCGGTAGTTGAAGGCCACCGCAGTCACCACACCTGCCTTCTCGGCGGCGGCGAGCATGCGGCCCGCCTCCTCGGCGGTGGGGGCGAGTGGCTTCTCGCAAATGATGTGCTTCCCGGCCTCGGCCGCCGCGATCGCAATCTCGGCGTGCGAGTTGTTCGGGGTGGCGATGTCGATCACGTCGATCGACGGATCGGCGATCACAGCGCGCCAATCGCTGGAGTAGCCCTCCCAGGCGTAGCGCTCAGAGGCGGCGCGGGCCAGGTCGTCGGTGACGTCGACCACGACCTTCTTGACCGGCCGGGCGGGCGCCGGCGAGAAGAACATGGGCATGGCGGCGTAGGCGAGCGAGTGGGCCTTGCCCATGAAGCCGCCACCGATCATGGCGATGTTGATGTCCTGCATGGCTGTCTTTCTGAGAGAAGGAGAAAAAGGGGTGCTCGGTGGGCGCGAACGGTCGCCCCCACCGAGCGGATGGGGTGGTGCGGATGTTATTGCGTCAGTCGACGTAGGCGTCGCGTACCGCGGCGGGGGCCTCGGATCCGTAGACCTTCTCCCACGCCTCAAGCACGTTCTCGTGGTCGACCGGAAGCGAGCTCAGGGCGACGTAGGACGGAACCGCCTGACCCAGGATGCTCAGCGCGGCCAGGTCGGCCTCGGCCACACCCTGGTCGAACGGAAGCTGGGCGCCCAGGCCGACGACCATCTGGTTCTTCGCGAGTGCGATCGCGACATTGGTGCCGAGGTCTTCGGTGGCGATCTTGATGTCGGTGCGGCCGGTCTCCCGGGCCGCCGCCATCACGCCCTCGGCGGGGACGTCCCAGACTGCCCAGATGCCGTCGAGGTCGGCGTTCTTGGTGAGCATGGCGTTGGCGACACCCTGGGCGTCACCGGCGAAGTCGGGGCCGGCGATGCCCTGCTCCTGCACAATCTCGATGTCCGGAAACTTCTCAGTGATGGTGTCCTTGAAACCCTCGTAACGCTGCTTCGTCACGAAGAAGTCGGCCTCGTGGTAGATCACGCCGATCTTGCCCTGTCCACCCAGCGACCGAGCGAGAAGGTAGGCGCTGGTTACGCCATTGCCATAGTTGTCGGCCGAAACCATCGACACGTAGTCCTGGCCGGCGACGAAGCCGTCGGGCACGTTGTCCATGAAGACCAGCTTCACACCCTGCTCGGCGGCCTTGCGGTACGCGCTAGCCGTGGCCACCGGGTCTGTGGGGATTGAGACGATGATGTCGGGGTCCTGGGTGAGGACGGTCTCAATCTGCGACACCTGGGTGGCCGGATCGAAGTCAGCGTCGGTGGTGGCGATGACCTGGATGCCGAGCCGTTTGAACTCCGAGTTGAGCCCGTCAATCTGGGCGTTGGCCCAGTCGTTGCCTCCGTAGTGCATGACGATGGCCGCCTTGAGGCCCATACCCGCGATCTCGGCGGCCTGCTCGTCGGTGACGACGCTGGTGTCGACCGAGGAGGGCTCCTCGCCGTTCGGACCGGTGCTGAGGACGGTGCCGGTAATCTCGGCCAGTGCCGCATCGATCTCGGCGGCTACGCCTGCGTCGACCTCGGTGGTGGTTCCGCCGCCGGCGGGCGTGCAGCCTGCCAGAGCGAATATTGCCGCGGCCGCCGTGACGGCGACGAGGGCGCTTCTGATCTTCATCCGTGTGCTCCTTTGCTATAGATGTTCAGGTGTTTCGAACCGTGCTGGTTCGGGAGGGTGGTAATGATTCGTCGGCGACCGAATCCTCTCTCAGGCGCCGAGCTTGCTGGCTTTCAGGTACGCGAGGCTGCGGGCCGCGGCAGCCGCCTGGTCACCCGGGTAGCCGTCGAGCTCAACAGTGACCCAGTCGTCATAGCCGGCGGCCACGGCGGCGTCGATGACGGCGGCGAGGTCGAGGTCTCCCTCGCCGAGCGGCAGGAAGGCGTTGGTGGCTAGGTCAACATCCTTGAGGTGCAGGTAGTCGAGACGATCGGCGTACTTCGTGATCACCGCTGCCGCATCGCCGCCGCCGGCGGCGATGTGGGCGACGTCGGCGCACAGGCCGATGCTGGTCGCGGCAAATAGCGCGTCGATCTGCTCCGGGGTCTGCGCCAGGCTGCCGAGATGTGGATGGTAGCTGGGAACCAGACCGACGGCGCGTGCTCGATCCGCGACGGTGCTGAGGAGCTCCCCTGCCACGACGAAGTCCTCCTCGCGACGGCCGGTCGATCGGATCGCGCCGCCGCCGACCACGTAGTGGCGGGCACCTGCGGCCGAAGCGAGGGCGATGGAGCGATCGAAGCGCGCCAGTTCGTCGGCATGGGCGTCGCGGTAGATGAAGTGGCCGCCGCTGTAGACGCCGACGACTTCGAGTCCGGCCCCGCGTGCAGCGGCGGTGAACTCGTCCATCGACTCTTCGAACGGCAGGAGGTTGCCGTCGAACAGTTCGATGCCGGTGTAGCCGGCCGCGGCGATGGTCGCGAGCGTGGCGTTCACGTCACCGGGGGTGACGTAGAACCCGGTGCCGAGATCGGTGACGGCATTTGGGTTTCCGATCACCCCGCCCCAGGCGTTTGCTTCGTACGCGAACTTCATCACTTCTACCTCCTTGTAGACGCCAGCGGTGTCGCGTAGAGCGTACTAGTTATGACATCTGCCTGTCAATACTCGACCCTTGCATGGCAGATCTAATGACCGAGTAAAGTTCCTACTATGGATGCAACGACCGGCGCTGGGGACCTGCTCCAACTTCTACGCGACGGTCGCCCACGGACGAGGTCCGATCTCGTGAAAGAGACCGGGCTTGCCCGCACAAGCGTGGTCAATCGGCTCGGAGCGCTGACATCAGCTGGCCTGGTTGCGCACGCGGGGACGACGCAGACTTCGGGAGGGCGCCCCGCCGGGCGCTTCATCTTCGAGCAGACTTCGCGCGTTACCATCGGCGTAGATCTCGGAGCGACCCACGGCTCAGTCGGCGTGCTCGACCTCTCGGGCAGAATCCTCCGGCAAGAGGATCGCAGGCTGGACATCGCGGAGGGCCCCGAAGCGACCCTTCGATGGGTGAACGACACAGCCGTACGATTGCTCGTCCAAACTGGCTATGACCAGTCACGGCTTCTTGGCATTGGGGTTGGCGTCCCTGGGCCGGTGGAACACGCGACGGGTCGCCCTATCCGGCCACCGATCATGCCCGGTTGGGACGGCTTCGACATCCCGAACTTCATCCGTTCGCAGTTGGACACGCCGGTCTTCGTCGATAACGACGTGAATCTCTTAGCCCTAGGCGAGCACTCCTCTCAATGGCCGGATACCGATGACCTGCTGTTCATCAAGGTCTCAACGGGCATTGGGGCGGGGATCATCGCCGGCGGCGTGCTGCAACGCGGCTCTCGTGGATCAGCCGGGGATCTGGGTCATGTCCAGGTTCCGGGCGCGTCGGCTGATGGGCCCGATCTGGAGGCGACAGCCAGCATTCCCGCGATCGCGGCCGAACTCAGCTCGGGGGAGCGACTCCTTGAACCAAATCACGTCGTCGACCTCATCCGAACCGGAGACCCGGACGCGATAGAAGCTGCACGCAACGCCGGGAGAGCGATCGGTGAGGTCACCGCAATGTGTGTGAGCCTCCTCAACCCCTCGGTCGTCGTGGTGGGCGGCCAGTTGGGCGCAAATGTGCAGGAGATCATCGCCGGTGTACGCGAGATCGTCTACCGGAGATCCATACCGCTGGCAACCCAGCATCTCAACATCGTGCCCGCCCGCGGCGGCACGGGCGCCGGAATTCGTGGGGCCGGTCTGATGGTCCTCAACGAGCGACTCAGCCCAGACGCGGTCGATAAACTTGTCGCCGGCTCGACTGAATCATCCTGATCGCCAGCCCGTATCGCTCGGGCACGAATGGCGACGCCGCGAAAGTGCCCAGCGTGCTGGTCCTTCCCAAGCTCGCCGGCATCATGCCGGTGCTCTCGCTCTCGCTCCCGCGTGACGGCACCCGCATACTCGCGCTGAGCGCGGGGTCCGTGCCGCGACGCGGACCCCGACTCTCACTCGCCGCGCATGTCGATCGTCTTGGCCTTCCCGTCGAGTACATTCACCGAGAGGGTCACCGACGCGCCGATCGCCGCGTCGATGTCGTCGTCCGTGACACCGAGAGGAACAGCGGCGAGGCTCTTGTCGATGAACAGCTGCGAGGTCTGGATGTCAGCGAACTTGACCATGTCGAGGCCACCCTCATGGCCCGCCGCCTGCTGCTGCTTCTTGATCTTCTTGCCACCCATCACGACGGCCGCGCGCGACGTCGACACCGTGCGCGAGGCGCGACTGCTGGGCGTCCGACATTACCTCGTCAAACCGTTCACGGTCGTCGACCTGCACCAGCGCATCGACGACATCGTGCAGGAGCGCGCGGCCGGGGCCGCCGCACCGCAGCGGCTCGCGCAGGGTGATGTGGATGCGGTGATGCGCCCATCCACGCGCGCGGCGCTGCCGAAGGGACTGACCACCGAGACCCTCGCTCTGGTCGCGGGTGAACTCACCGCGCGACGAGAGGCATCCGCCGCCGACATCGCCGAGGCGATCGGGCTGTCCCGCGTGAGCTGCCGGCGGTACCTCGAGCACCTTGCGTCGACGGGCGCCGCCGAGAAGTCGCTCGACTACGCGACCGCAGGCCGCCCCAGCACGCGCTACCGGGCACGCGGGTCGGCCTGACGCGCCGGCCGCCCCGCCTTAGAGCTCGCTTAGTCGCGCCTCCATAGCGTGCGAGCCGTGACGGAAACCATGACACTGCCCGGCGCCACGCGCCGGCGCGAAATGCTCAGCAAAGTACCCGAGATCACCCTCTGGTTCTGGATCATCAAGATCCTCTGCACGACCGTCGGCGAGAGCTTCGCCGACTGGATCAACATGACCCTCGGGGTCGGCCTGGAGCTGACGTCGGTGCTGTTCACCGTCGTCCTCGCCGCGGTGCTGATCTGGCAGCTGTCGCTGCGGCGGTACGTGCCGTTCGTCTACTGGCTGACGGTCGTCGTCGTGAGCGTGACGGGCACCCTGTACACCGACATCCTCACCGACGACCTCGGCGTGCCGCTCGCCGTCAGCACGACGGTGTTCGCGGTGATCCTCGCGGTCGTCTTCGGCATCTGGTGGCGCAGCCAGCGGACGCTCTCGATCCACAGCATCACCACGACGCCGCGCGAGCTGTTCTACTGGCTCGCGATCCTCGTGACGTTCGCGCTCGGCACCGCCGCCGGCGACTGGATCCTCGAGCTGACCGGATGGAGCCCGGGCATCTCGGTGCTGCTGCCCGCAGGGCTCATCGTCGCCGTCACGGTCGGGTGGCGCCTCGGCGCGAGCCCCGTCCTCTCGTTCTGGCTGGCGTACATCCTGACCCGCCCGCTCGGCGCGAACCTCGGCGACTGGATGGGCTTCCCGACCGATCAGGGCGGACTCGGCATCGGCGTCGGCTGGACGAGCATCATCTTCCTCGCGGCGATCCTCGCGACGGTCGTGTACCTCTCGGTCACGCGTGCGGATGTCCTCGAGACCGCACCCCGCGAGAAGCGCATCGGCGACCCGCGCCGCGAGCGCCTCATGCTCGGCTATCTCGGCGCCGTCGCGGTGCTCACTGTCGGCACGCTCACCTGGGCGGCCGCGCAGCCGCACGATGTCGCCGCCGCGAGCGAAGAGGGGCCCGCCGTGGCTGCGACTCTCGCACCCGGGCATTCCGCGACCGAGAAGTTCCCGGCATCCGACGTCGCGGGCTTCCGGACGATCACGCAGGACACCCTCGACCTCGTCACGAGCGGCGATCAGGCGGGTGCTGTCGCCCGCGTGAAGGATCTCGAGAGGGCGTGGGATGCCGCGCAGTCGACCCTGCAGCCGCTCGATGACACCGGGTGGAACGTCCTCGACGGACAGATCGACCACGTGCTCACCGCCGTGCGCGCATCGACGCCGGATGCCACGGCGCAGGCCGACGCGCTGAACACGCTGCTCGCGTCGCTGCAGTAGCGGCGTCAGTACTCGGCATCCTCGTCGAGCTCGTCGGCGCCGTCATCCTCGGCGCCGACGAGCGTGATCAGCTCGATCGCCGCGACGAGGGCGGCCGCGAGCAGCAGCGCACCCTGACCGAACCTGCTGATCGTCTTCGCACCGGCGAATGCAGTCATCTCCGCAACCCCCTTCTTCGTGTGGATGGTCTACCTGCAGTCTCTGCACCGCGCGCTAAGAACCTGCACAGGAAGCGGCACAGAAAAAAGGCGGCCGGGCGAGAATGCCCCGGCCGCCCGCTGTCGCCGTGCGTCAGTTGCCGTCGTCGTTCGTCTCGACGTCGGTGTCGGCGGCGCCGTTGTCGTCGTTCGTCTCGACGTCGGTGTCGGCGGCGCCGTTGTCGTCCGCCGTCTCGGCATCCGTGTCGGCCGCGCCCGTGTCGTCGTTCGTCTCGGTGTCGGCCGCCCCGTTGTCATCCGCCGTCTCGGCGTCGGTGCCGGTCGTCGACGTCACGGTCGTGTCGGCGGGCGCCGGCGTCGCCGCGTTCGCGGGAAGCGCGAGCGCGAGCCCGCCCAGCCCGAGTGCGAGCGCCGCGGCACCTCCGCCGACGGTCGCGATCAGGGTCTTCTTGTGCACTGCCACGATGGTTCTCCATTTCCGCGGACTCCACGCCCGCACTCCTCGACCTTCGCAATCGCGCTATAAGCAACCGCGAAGAATTGCGCGGCGGAGTCGAGGGCGCGATTCTTAGAGGAATCTCAGTGCGTTCTGGCGAGAGTGGGCCCCATGATCGATGCGCGACCGCGTCTGCTGCTGGCCGAAGACGACCCACAGCTCGGGCCGCTGATGGTGCGGGTGCTCGACGAGGTGTACGACGTGACTCTCCTCGCGGACGGAGCGGCGGCGCTCGACGCCGCTCTCGAGGCATACTTCGACGTGCTCATCATCGACCGGCGGCTCCCGGGCATCGACGGGGTCTCGATCGTCGAGACACTGCGACGCAGCGGCGTGACGACGCCGACCCTCATCCTGACGGCGCTCGGCACCGTGCAAGACAAGGTGCGGGGGCTGGATGCCGGTGCCAACGACTACCTCGTCAAGCCGTTCGAGTTCGACGAACTGTTCGCGCGGCTGCGCGCGATCCGCCGCGTCAGCGACGGCGAAGGGCCGTTCGTGCGGCTCGGCCCGTGGGAGTTCTACCCCGACTCGCGCACCGTCTACTCGCCGTACGACGGACGCACGATCCTCACCGAGCGCGAGTCGGACCTGCTGAAGCTGTTCGTCACGCATCCGCAGACCACCTTCGCGCGCAGCGAGATCCTGCGCGCCGTGTTCGAGGCGACCGACACCCCCGGCACCGTCGACACCTACGTGCACTACCTGCGCCGCAAGACCGACCCCGACATCGTCACGACCGTGCGGGGCCGCGGCTACCGATTGGGCATGCTGTGACGCGCCGTCCACGTCAGTGGGATGCCGACGCGCTGCTGGTGCGCCGCACGGCCGTGCGGGTCGGCGTCTGGATCACCGTCGCCGTCTCGATCCTCGTCATCGTCGTGCTGATCGCGGCCTTCGTGCTCGTGTTCCAGCAGATCCCGCTCGTCGATCTCTTCGACCCGAACCGCCACGAACGGACCGTCGACATCGGCGGCCTCGACATCCTCATCGGCGGCCTCATCCTCGGCCTGCTCGCGGTCGCGCTCGCGGGAATCCTCGGCATCCTCGCGACGCGCCGCGCCGTCGCGCCGCTCGTCGACGCGCTCGCACGCCAGCGCCGCTTCGTCGCCGACGCGTCGCACGAGCTGCGCACGCCCCTCGCGATCCTCGACACGCGCCTGCAGGTGCTCGAGCGCGGCATGGCACCCGACGACCCGAATCAGACGCTCGTGAAAGAGCTGCGCGACGACAGCCGCAACGTCGTCGGCATCGTCAACGACCTGCTCGATGCTGTCGACGTCACCACGATCGGCGCCGCTGCGCCCGTTCTCGTCGCCCCGGTGGTCGCGCGCGCCGTGGCCTCCATGCGCATGCGCGCCGACGAGCGCGGCGTCGTTCTCACGGCCGATCGGATGCCCGAGGATGCCGCAGCCCTCATCCCCGAGACGAGCCTGCACCGCGCCCTCGTCGCGCTCATCGACAACGCGATCAAGCACACCCCGGCGGGCGGATCCGTGCGTGTCGAAGCCACGGGCGAGCGAGGCCGGGTCGCGATCTCTGTCGCGGACGAGGGCTCAGGAATCCGAGGCATCCGCCCCGATCAGGTCTTCGACCGGTTCGCGCGGTCATCCGACGCGGTCGACGGCGGCGGCACGGCGAGCACAGGTTTCGGCATCGGGCTGAGCCTCGTGCAAGACACCGTCGGGCGCTTCGGCGGCTCGGTCGAGGTGACGAGCACCTCAGCGGCGGGCACGACGATGACGCTGCGGTTGCCGGCCCCGCGGCGGGCGTGAGAAACCACTTCCTGCGTGAGAAACCACGGAGCGCGCGTTTCTCGCGCAGATGTGGTTTCTCGCGGGGTGAGCGCGCGGCGCGGGCCGGGGCGCCGCGCACGGCGGCGCCTCACCAGTTCGAGACGTACTCCGACACAGGCTGGCGGCGCGACTGCTCGATCAGCGGCAGCGCGCGGTCGACGGCCTGCTCGACGCGGGCGCGCACGGCGCCATCGCGCAGCGCAGCGCCGTCGAAGTCGGCGGTGCTGGCGTAGACGCCGACGGGCAGCGTGAGCGCCTGGAAGAACGCGAACAGCGGCCGCAGCTGGTGCTCGATGATCAGCGCGTGCCGCTCGCCGCCGCCCGTCGCGGCCAGCAGTACGGGCTTGCCGACGAGGGCGTACTGTCCGACGAAGTCGAACAAGTGCTTGAACAGGCCGGTGAAGGATGCCCGATAGACGGGCGTCGCGACGACGAGCAGGTCGGCCTGCTCGATCGCCTGCAGCGCCTCTTCGACCTCGGCCGGGAGCTCGTCGCGGCTGAGCGCGCCGGCGAGCGCCGTGCCGATCTGCGCGATCGCGATCAGCCGCGTCTCGACGACGCCACGCCGACCGACAGAGTCCAAGATGGCCTCGACGAGGCTCGTGGTCTTGCTCGGATCGTGCAACGAGCCCGACACGCCGACCACCCGCAGCGGCCTGCCCTCGGCGACGACGGCATCACCAGAGCGGAGCGGAGCGAGGATCGGAGTCGAGGTCATGAGGCGACGTTAGACGCAGGCGTCGGGCCGTGTCGCGCGGGCTGTGACACGCGGCGTCACGCACGCGTCACGCCGCGTAATGCACGGCCCGTGCCGCTCGCGCACACACCTAGCGTGGATGCCACGGGCGCAGATCGCAGCGCCCGGCGAGCGGGCCCGCACGTGCCCAGGCAAGGCAGATCACCGCAATGAGCGACTTCTTCGACCGCGAGGGTGACCGCGCATACAACCGCGTCTACAAGGCGGAGACCCCCGACATCCTCAAGACCTGGGTCGACTTCGATTCCGCCGTGTTCGCCGCGGAGGGGCGCGAGATCCCGCTCAAGTACCGCGAGCTCATCGCGCTCGCGGTCGGGCTCACGACCCAGTGCACCTACTGCATCGACGCGCACGCGCAGAAGGCCGTCAAGGCCGGCGCGAGCGAAGCCGAGCTCGCCGAGACCGCGTGGGTGGCGACCGCGATCCGCGCGGGTGGCGGCTTCGCGCACGGGCGCCTCGCGTTCAAGCTCGCCCAGGATGCCGTGCCCGGCCACACCCACTGACGCGAACGCCCGGGGCACGCCCCAGTAAGCCCAGGGCACACCCGGCATCCGCCGTCAGAGGCTGGATCCGGGGTTCAGGATGCCGCGTGGATCCAGCGTCGCGCGCAGTCGCTGCTGCAGCGCGTGCACGTCGGGTCCGAGCTCGCGCACGGCCCACTCCCGCTTGAGTCGCCCGACGCCGTGCTCGGCGGTGATCGTGCCGCCGAGCGCGAGCGCAAGCGCGAAGATGCGGTCGGCGGCAGCCTGCGCCGCCGCCGGGATCGGCGCGTCGGTGGGCGCGGCGTCCGTCACGATGATCGGGTGCAGGTTTCCGTCGCCGGCGTGCCCGAAGACGAAGATGCGCACGCCCTCTTCCGCCGCGATCTGACGGATGGCGCGGACGGCCTCGGCGAGCCGTGCGCGCGGCACGGCGATGTCTTCGATGAGCGGCCGCCCGATCGCCTCCAGCGCCGGCAGGGCGCGGCGGCGGGAGAAGAGCAGGCGATCGGATGCCTCGGCATCCGTCGCGGTCTCGACGGCCGTCGCGAGGCCCGCGATCGCAGCGACGACGACATCCAGCTCCTCTTCGGCGCCGAATCCGTCGGTCTGCACGATCAGCAGCGCGTCGCCGGCCGCGCGCAGGCTCGTGCCCTCGAGCGCGTCGATCGCGGCCAGGGTCGCCCCGTCGAGGATCTCGAGCACAGCCGGCCGTGCACCCGACCGGGTGATCGCCGTGACCGCGCGCGCCGCCGACTCGAGGTCGGCGAACGCCGCGCTCGCGGTCGCCGTGCGCACCGGGCGCGGCACGAGCCGCAGCGTCGCGCCCACGACGATGCCGAGGGTGCCCTCTGACCCCGTGAACAGCCCCACGAGGTCGTAGCCGGTGACGCCCTTGAGCGTGTCGCGGCCGACGTGGATGAGCGTGCCGTCGGCGAGCACGACGTCGAGCGCGAGCACGTGGTCTCGCGTCACGCCGTACTTCGCGCCGCGCAGGCCACCCGCGTTCGTCGCGATGTTGCCGCCGATCGTCGAGATCCCGACGCTGCCCGGATCGGGCGCGTACATGAGGCCGTGGGCGGATGCCCGGGCATCCAGCTCTGCCGTCACGACGCCCGGCTCGACGCGGGCGAGCTGCTCGTCGGGGTCGATCTCGACGATGCGATCGAGCCGCGACAGGTCGAGCACGATGGCGCCTTCGACCCCGACGGAGGCGCCCGCGAGCCCCGACCCCGCGCCGCGCGCGACGACGGGAGTGCCCGTGGCGTGCGCCCACGCGACCACGGAGCGGACGTCGTCGACCGACGACGGCACGGCGACGCCGTCAGGCCAGACGGCGAACGGCCAGCCCGAACGGTCTGCCGCGACGGCCGCGAGGTCGGCGGGCGCCGTCGAGATGAGGGGATGCGCGTCGATCGTCGTCACGCGCGCATCTCCTCGACCCGGGTGAACAGGTCGTATTCGAACTCGTCGGGCAAGGGCACCTCGCCGGGCCCGCCGCCGCGTGCCGCGAGAGCGCCGAGGGCGTGCGCGACGGCCTCGTTGAGCGGCGCCTCGACGCCGACGATGCGCGCGATCAGCACGACCTCCCCGCTGAGGAAGTCGACCTCGTTCGAGGTGCCGCGCGCGAAGCTCTGCCACGTCGACAGGTGCCCGAGCGTGTGGCCGGGCACCTCGCCGATCTGCAGTCCCATCCCGTCGAGGGACGGCAGCGCGATCGGCAGCCGCGCCGCGCGGAACACGGCGCGCGCCTCGGCGGCGAGCGCCGCCTCGGCCCGCTCGGCCTGCTCGATCGACGCGTCGAACACGTCGACGACGTTGCGGAGGTTCGCGATCAGCTTGCGGCGCTTGGCGGCAGCGATGTCGGGCTCGACGGCCGTCGCGAAGCCGGCCTTGGCGAGGGCGACGCGGTGCCGCTCCTCCTCGCCCGGCAGCGACGCCGGGAACCCGCCGAGCCACGCGGCGCCGACGATCGGGTAGGCGGGCGACACGATGACGCCCGGTTCGAGGTGACTCGCGGGGATGCCGATCGAGACGCCGATCACGGTGTGGAACCGCCGCAGCGCGATGTCTTCGGCCGCGAGTCCGTTCTGCAGCGTCAGGATCGGCAGGTCGGCGACGACGCCGCGGCCGTCGACCAGGGGCGTCCACGCGATCTGGGCGACCGTCGCCTCGGCATCCTGCGCCTTGACCGCGAGCACGATCGTGTCGGCGGCGGTCGGGCGCGCCTGGGCGATCGAGGCGACGACGTCGACGCGCACGACGTCGTCGCCGTGCGGCCTGCGGATGCGCAGTCCGTCGCGGGCGATGACCTCGAGCGCGCGACTGCGCGCAACGAGCGTGACGGGCACGCCCGCGAGCGTCCACTGCGCCGCGAGCAGCCCGCCGAGGGCGCCCGCTCCGACGACGATGTACCGGCTCATGCGGTGACCTCCCTCAGGCGTGCGCCCGGCACGGCGTCGAGCAGGGCGCGGGTGTACGCATGCTCGGGCGCGGTCAGGACGCGCTTCGCGGGCCCGCGCTCGACGACGCGCCCGCGCTGGACGACAGCGACGTCGTGCGCGACCTGCGCCACCACGCCGAGGTCGTGCGAGACGAAGACGTAGGCGACGCCGAGACGCTCCTGCAGGTCGGCGAGCAGGCGCAGCACCTGGTCCTGTACCGAGACGTCGAGCGCCGAGACGGGCTCATCGAGGTAAATGAGCTCGGGCTCGATCGCGAGCGCACGGGCGATTGCGACGCGCTGGCGCTGGCCGCCCGACAGTTCGGCGGGGCGACGGGATGCCGCGTCGGCCGGCAGCCCCACGAGGTCGAGCAGCTCGGCGACGCGCGCGCGGCGCGACGCCCGGTCGCCGATGCCGAACGCGACGAGCGGCTCGGCGACGCTGCGCGCAACCGAGAACCGCGGGTCGAGCGAGGCGTACGGGTTCTGCTGCACGAGCTGGAACCGGCGCCGCAACGCGCGTCCCTCGCGCCAGCCGATGCCGTCGACGTCGACGCCGTCGAACGTCACGGTGCCGCTCGTGGGCTTCTCGACCCCCAGCGCGAGGCGCAGCAGGGTCGTCTTGCCCGAGCCCGACTCACCCACGATCGCGAGCGTCCGGCCGGCGCGCGCGGCGAGGTCGACGCCGTCGACGGCGCGCACCGACGGTGCGGCGGCACCGCGCGGCAGCGGGAACTCCTTGACGACGTCGGTCCAGCGCACGAGCACGCGCGCGTCGGGATCCGCCTCGCGCGGCGGCACGGGCGCGGTGAGCCCGGGCGCGGCCTGCACGAGCCGGCGCGTGTACTCGGCGGTGGGCGCCGCAAGCACCTGGAGCGCGGGGCCCTGCTCGACGACGACCCCGTGCTGCATGACGAGCACGCGGTCGGCGCGGTCGGCGGCGACGCCGAGGTCGTGCGTGATGAGCACGAGACCGATGCCCCGGTCGCGCACGAGCCGGTCGAGGTGGTCGAGGATGCGCCGCTGCACCGTCACATCGAGCGCGCTCGTGGGCTCGTCGGCGACGATGATGTCGGGGTCGCCCGCGAGCGCGATCGCGATGAGGACGCGCTGACGCAGCCCGCCCGACAGCTCGTGCGGGTACTGCCGTGCGCGGGCGACGGGGTCGTCGATGCCGGCCTGTGTGAGTGCGACCAGCACCTCGGCATCCACGTGCGGTTTCGGCACGCCGCGCAGCCGCACGGCCTCGGCGACCTGGTGCCCGATGCGCTGCGTCGGGTTCAGCGACACGGTCGGGTCCTGCGGCACGAGCGCGATGACGCGGCCGCGCACACGCCGCGCGACGCGCTCGGACGCCCCCGCGAGCTCGACGCCCGCGACGCGCGCCGAGCCGCCCACAATGTTCCCCGCGTGCGGCAGCAGGCCCAGCAGCGCGAGGGCGGCCGTGCTCTTGCCGGAGCCCGACTCGCCCACGATCGCGACGCGTTCCCCGCGGCGCACCTCGAGGTCGAGGCCGCGCAGCGCGTGCGCCGTCCGCGTGTCGGTGCGGTAGTCGACCGTGAGGCCTTCGATGCGGATGACCGGATCGTCGCTCATCGCTGGATCTCCTCGAAGCTCTTCGCCAGGTGGTTGAGGCTCAGCACGACGGCCGCGACGAACAGGCCCGGCAGCAGTGACACCCACGGCGCCGTGACGAGGTAGTTACGGCCCGCCGAGATGAGCGTGCCCCATTCGGCGGCGGGCGGCGCCGCACCGAATCCGAGGAAGCTCAGGGCCGCGACCGCGAGGATCGCCGCCCCGAAGTCGAGCACGGCGAGCACCGCGACCGGCCCCCACGAGTTCGGCAGCACGTGCGTCACGAGCACGCGGGTCCACGATGCCCCGCCCGCCCGCGCCGCCTCGATGTACGGCAGGGTCTTGACACGCAGCACCTCGGCGCGGGTCGTGCGCGCGAAGCCCGGCACGATGCCGACGCCGACCGCGATCGCCACCGGCAGCGTGCCGAAGCCGAGCGCCGTCACGATCGCGAGCGCCAGCAGCAGGCCCGGGATCGCGAGGAAGACGTCGACGATGCGCATCGCGACCGAGTCGACGGCGCCGCCGACGAATCCCGACAGGATGCCCAGGGTCAGGCCCACCACGAGCGCGATGCCGATCGCGAGCGCGGTCGCCGCGATCGTCAGGGTCGAACCGTGCACGACGCGCGAGTACAAGTCGCGGCCGAGTTCGTCGGTGCCGAACCAGTGCGCAAGGCTCGGCGCGCTCAGCCGCGCGGCCGGTTCGGTCGCGGTCGGGTCGTAGGTCGCGAACAGGCCGGGCCAGATCGCCGTGAGGATCGCGAACGCGACGATCGCGACGGCCACAATGACGCCCGGGCGCCGCAGCAGCACGATCGCGGGATGCCGGGGCGCGCGGCGATCGGTCGAGGCATCCGGGCGTGTGGCTGCCGAGGCATCCGGTGTCGTCCAGGCTGAGGCGAGAGCCAGCGGCTTCTCGAGGAGGTCGGTCATGCGCGGCTCACTTTCGGCGTGTGCGCGATGCGGGGATCGAGCAGCGGATAGAGGAGGTCGACGACGAGGTTGACGACGACGAAGGCGGCGGCGGCGATCACGACGATCGCCTGCACGACGGGGATGTCCTGCGCGAGCACGGACTCCTGCGCGAGCCGGCCGACGCCGTTGCGCGAGAACACCGTCTCGACGACGATCGAGCCGGTCACGGTCGCGCCGACCAGCAGGCCCAGGATCGTCAGCGTCGGCAGCGCCGCGTTGCGGAACGCGTGCCGCAGCTGTACCGCCCAGCGGCTCAGCCCCTTCGCGCGGGCGGTCGCGATGTACGGCTCGCTGAGGGTGTCGTCGAAGCTGCGGACGAGCACTTGCGCGAGCACGGCCGAGGTCGGGATCGCCATCGTGACGGCTGGGAGCACGAGACTCTGCGGCCCGGTGTCGCCCGTCGCGGGCAGCCAGCCGAGCGTGAACGCGAACACCTGGATCAACAGCAGCCCGATCCAGAAGTTCGGCACGCTCACGCCGGCGGCGGGAACCCGGCGCAGGAACGTCGCGGCGGGCCCCTTCGGCAGCCACGTCGCGAAGACGGCGAGGGCCGTCCCGAAAACGAGCGACAGGCCGATCGCGATGATGCTGAGGGTCACCGTGCCGGGCAGGCGCTGCGCCAGCAGTTCCGACACCGGCAGCCCCTTGGCGAACGAGGTGCCGAAGTCGCCGCGCAGCGCCGCCAGCAGGAGGGAGAGGTACTGCTCCCAGACGGGCCGGTCCAGGCCCAACCGTGCCGCCGCCTGTTCGCGCTGCGCCTGCGTCAGCGAATCGACCTCGATGTTGTTGGCCGACAGCTGGAGCGCCACGGGGTCGCTCGGCAGCAGATACAGGATGACGAACGTGACGGTGTAGGCGGCCCAGAGCACGAGGACGGCCTGGCCGACCCGCCCGAGAACGTACCGGAACATGATCTAGGACGCGTCCTTCCAGATGTCGTAGTACGAGAGGAACGACTCGCTCGTGAAGCGGAACCCGTGCACATCAGAGGCCGTGGCCGCCTGCTGCACGCGTTCGAACACGGGGAACGAGACGCCCTCGTCGATCAGCAGATCCTGCAGCTGCGCGTAGACGTCGGCCCGGGCGGAGAAGTCGGTCTCTTCCAGCCCCTGATCGAAGAGGTCCTTGATCTGCTGCGCCGTTTCGGCCGACTGCGCGTTGGCGGCGAGCGCCTTGGAGCCGGAGTAGCGGTCGTCGAGGATCCACTGCAGCACGCCGGGATCGGCCCGCGTGTAATACGTGGCGATCAGGTCGTAGTTGCCGTTCGCGATGATGCTGGCCCGTTCGGATGCCTGGAAGACGGTCAGCTCGAGCTGGATGCCGATCTGCTTGAGCTGGTCTTGCAGCAGGACGTCGCCGGGGCTCTCCGCCGTGATGGGCTCGACGATCGTGAGTGTCTGCCCGTCCTTCGTGCGGTAGGTCGCGCCGTCCTCGAGCGTCCAGCCGGCCTCGTTGAGAAGCTCGGCGGCGCCGTCGGGGTCGTAGGCGAGCTTGTCGGCTTCGCTCACGAAGAACGGTGTCGTCGAGTCGAAGGCGCCCTCGACGACGGGATAGTCCGGGCCGTAGATCGTCGCCGCGTAGGTCTCGCGGTCGATCGCCTTCTGCAGCGCGTCACGCACGAGCGGATCGGACAGCGGGTGGCCGTCGGTGACGTTCGGGTAGAACGCGTACGACGGGCCGGGCAGGGCGCGCGACTCGATCGTCGCCCCGCTGGAGGTCAGCAGCGCGGCATCCTCGGGTGTGAACGGATTGCGCGGCCACGCGATGTCGCTCGCGCCGCTCGTGAGGTCGCCGACGCGGACGCTGTCTTCCGCGACGTAGTTGATGTGGACAGAGTCGAGGTAGGCCTCGCCCTGGTGTGCGTTCAGTTCGCTCGCCCAGGCGTAGCCCTCGCGCTTGGTGAGGTCGATGCCTTCGCCGGGCTTGTACGAGTCGAGCGTGAACGGCCCCGAGCCGATGACGTCGCCGAGGCAGCGCTCTTCGGGCGTCTTCTCGTATGACGCCGCCGCGAGGATCGCGAGGTTGGTCGTCGAGGTGCCCTGCAGGAACGCCGCGTTGGGCGTCGTGAAGTGAACCTCGACGGTGTGCTCGTCGACGGCGTTGCTCGATGCGTAGCCCGCGATGTACACGCCGCCGTAGGCGCCGGGCACGTCGGCGAGGGTCTGCGCATCGTTGTCGAGCGCGGTTACGACCGACTGCGCCGTGAATGCCGTGCCGTCGCTGAAGGTGACATCGTCGCGCAGGTCGAACGTGTAGGTGAGACCGTCGTCGCTCACGGTCCAGTCGGTCGCGAGCCACGGCACGATCTCGCCGGTCTCAGGGTCTTGATCGGTGAGCGAGTCGGCGACGTTGCGGATCACCTGGCGGTGCTCGATCCAGTACGTCTGGAACGGGTCGACGCACGAGAACGCGGCGTTGTCAGGCCAGAACTCGACCGTCAGCGCGCCGCCGGCGACGGGCGTGCCGGCGCTCGCGGTGCCGGTCGCGCCGGTGTTTGCGCCCGCGCAGCCGACGAGGGCGAGGACGGATGCCGCGGCCAGCGCGCCGAGCGCGGGGGTTCGGTATCGGTGGGTGGTCATGGGGGTCGTGCCTCTCTGTGTCTGGCGGGGTGCTGTGTGGTGCGGTCTGGGTGGTGCGGTCTGCGGTGGTGGTCTTGGCGTGGGTGCGGGTGGTGGGTCTGGTGGTGTTGGCGCGGGGCTGGCCGGTCAGGCGCCGAGCACGGCGCGGCCCGCCGCGAGCAGCGCTGCGTCGTCCTGCGGCGGGTGCGGGCGCGAGCAGAGAACGTCGCGCAGATGGCGCTCGAACGGCAGGCTGCGCGTGAGAGCGGGGTTGCCGATCGCGGCGACGATCGCCTGCACGGCCGCGATCGCACTGCGCGACGTGAGCAGCTTCGCGAGGCCGAGCGCGTCGGGGCGCACGCGCCCGGCATCCGCATCGGCGGCGAGCGCCGACAGCACGAGCTCGGCCTGCACGATCTGCGCCTTCGCCTCACCGGCGACGGTCTGGATGCGGTCGAGCGTCGCGATGGGCCGGCCGAGTGAGGTCGGCACGCGCTCCTGCGCGAACGTCGTGAACGCCGCGAGGGCGGCACGCGCGACACCGACGTAGAGCGAGGGCACGGCGAGCGCGAACAGCGAGTGCGGTGCCGTGTTGTTCGGCACCGTGCCCACCGGTGCGCCGGAGAAGTTCTCGAACGGCACGCACACGTCGGTGTAGATGACGTCGTGCGTCGACGAGGCGCGCAGGCCCAGGTGGTCCCACGTGCGCTCGAGGCGGATGCCCGGGGCATCCCCCGGCACGATGATGTGCCCGACGCGTGGTTCGTCCTCGTCGGTGATGGCCCAGACGAGGTGGTACGCGAGGCCTTCCGACCCGGTGGCGAAGCCCTTGTGCCCCGACACCGACCAGCCGTCGGCCGTGCGGCGTGCTGTCGTGGCGGGCAGGCCACCCCGGGCCGGGGCACCGAGCTCGGGCTCGGCGCGCACGGCGTTGAGCAGCACGGGGCGGGTGGCCGAGTCGGCGAGCACGCGCTCGTAGAGCGCTGCGGGCCACGTGGGCGTGGCATCCTGCGCCGCGTGCTGGAACACCGTCATCGCCGAGATGAGGGCGACGGCCGGGTCTCCTTCGCCGAGCGCGAGGAAGGCGTCGACGGTCTCGCGAGCGGTCAGCCCGGTGCCACCGTAGCGACGTCCGACGGAGGCCGTGAGCAGGCCCGCCTCGTGCACGGCCGCGATGCCCTCCCAGGGGAAGGTCGCGTCGCGGTCGTGCGCGGGGGCGTGCAGCGCAAGCGCGTCGGTCAGCGAGCGCAGGGTCTCGGCATCCGTTCGCGCCTGCCCCCATTGCTGCGCGCTGCGGGCGCCCACGGCCTCCGTCGTGCTCATGCGCCCGCGACCTCCGCGAGCTCGCGCGCGCCCTCGACGATCGGCGGCTGCGGCACGATCTGGCCGCGCTGACCCGTCGCCTCGCGGTGCGCGAGCTCCTGCCGCACGAGCGGCAGCACGTAGCGGCCGTAGTCGATCGCGTCGTTGAGGTTGTCGTATCCGCGGATCGAGATGAGGTCGGCGCCGAGGTCGACGTAGTCGAGGATCGCCGCGGCGACCGTCTCGTACGAGCCGACGAGGGCGGTGGATGCCCCGGACGCGTTCGTCACCTCGGCGGGCTTGGTCCACAGCGCGCGGTCGTGCACTTCGCCGCGGGCCGCGGCGTCGAGCAGGCGCTGCGAGCCGATGTTCTGCGGCGTGCCCTTGCCGTAGTGCTTGAACGGCACAAGGCCCGCGCCCTCGTAGGTGGCCGCGACCTGCGCGACGTGGCGGTGCGCCTTCTCCCACGCGAGTTCGTCGGTCTCGGCGACGATCGGGCGGAACGTCACCCAGATGCGGGGGCGGTCGCTGCGCCCGGCCGCGACGGCCTCGGCGTTCACGCGGGCGATCTGCTCGCGGGTGTCGGCGAGCGGCTCGCCCCACAGGCCGAAGATGTCGCCGAGGGCGCCGCCGACGCGGTACGCGGCATCCGATGATCCGCCGACCGAGATCGGGATCTCGCCGAACGTCGGGAAGCCGGGGCCGAAGTCCTCGAAGCGGTAGTAGCGGCCCTCGTGGCTTAACGGCGCCTTCTCGGTCCAGGCGCGGCGCACGATGCGGATCCACTCCTCCGAGCGGTCGTAGCGCTCGTCCTTCGAGAGATGGTCGCCCTGTCGGGCCTGCTCGGCGTCGGAGCCTCCCGAAATGATGTGCACGACGGCGCGGCCGTCGGAGAGCTGGTCGAGCGTCGCGAGCTGCTGGGCCGCGACCGTCGGGAACACCGTGTTCGGGCGCACCGCGACGATGGGCCTGATCCGCTCGGTCGCTGCGGCGACGGCAGTCGCGACGACGAACGAGTCGGCGCTGACCGAGCCGTACGGCACGAGCGTGTAGTCGAAGCCCGCGTCTTCGAGCGTGCGCGCGTAGCGACGCAGGTAGGCGTGATCGAGCGCGCGGCCCCCGCGCTGCGGGTTCAGTTCGTCACCCGGACGGGTGTTGATGGCACTGATGAACTCGACGGTCATGACTGGTTCTCCTTTTCGGCCGGTGCGAGCGCACCGGGCTGCGATCCGACGGCGACGGGCCGGTCGGTGTGGTTCGACCACTGGCTCCACGACCCGCCGTACAGGCGGGGTGCGAAGCCGGCGAGTGTGAGGGCGACGAAGGCGTGGGATGCCGTGACGCCCGAGCCGCAGTAGACGCCGATCGGTCGGTCTGCATCGATGTCGGCGAAGCGCTCGCGCAGGGCTGCGGGGCTCAGGAAGCGCCCGTTGGCGTCGACGTTCGCGGTCGTGGGCAGGTTGATCGCACCCGGGATGTGCCCCGCCCGCGGGTCGATCGGCTCGGCGTCGCCGCGGTAGCGCTCCTCGGCGCGCACGTCGATGAGCGTTCCCGTCGCGGCGACCTCGGCGGCCTCGTCGATCGTGAGGCGCGGCAGGTGTCCGCCGGTGAGCGTCACCGACCCCGGCGCGGGCACGACGGCGCCGTCTTCGAGCGGGCGGCCCGAGGCCTTCCAGGCGCGCAGCGCCCCGTCCAGGATGCGCACGTCGGCGACGCCGGCATCCGTCAGCGCCCACCACGCGCGCGCGGCCGACAGCGACTTGAGGTCGTCGTACACGACGACCGTGTCGCCGTCGTCGATGCCCCAGCGGCGGGCCGCAGCCTGCAGCACCTCGATCGGCGGAAGCGGATGCCGTCCATCGGTCGGTGCGCCGTGCTGCGCGAGCTCATGGTCGAGGTCGACATATACCGCGCCCGGAATGTGGCCGTCGAGGTACTCGGGGCGACCGTCGGGCCGGTCGAGTCGCCAGCGGACGTCGAGAATCCGCACGCGCTCGTCCGCGGCGGTGAGGGCGGCGAGTTCGTCGGCGCCGATGAGGATGTCGGACATGGGTTCTCCTGGATGAGCCGGGTGTACGGGTGTGGGCGGCACGTGCGCTTGGGTGCGCGGGTGCGGATGTACCGGGGCGCGGATGCGCGGGCGTGCGGATGCCCCAACGTTGGGGCGGCGGGAGGGGATGCGGGCTGCGGAAGGGCGCTGATCAGCGCGCGCAGCGACAGCGCATTCGCGCGCGACACATTCGCGCGGGCGCGGCGGCCAGGGCGGCGGGCGAGGCAGCGAGGGCCGCGGGAGCGACGCCGGCGCGCACGGCGGCGGCCGTGGCCGGGCTCTCGTGCGTGGTGGTCATCTCGTGCTCCTGGGATTCGCTGTCTCGCGGTGTGCAGTCAGACTACGAACACCTGCAGGAGGCCACGCGACCGAGCGTGCGAATGTGTCGCCGCGTTTCAGGCGGGCAGCGGGCGGTACGCGCGGCTGTGCGGCGTTCTCGCCGCTGGCCTGGTGTTTTTCACGGCGCGAATGCGGGGTATCCGCCTCACGCGGGCGCGCCGGAGCGCGCGAATGCGACGAAGTGTGTCAGCGGTGACGCACTTCGTCGCGGGTGCCGTGGGTGAGAAACCACAATCTGCGCGAGAAACAGGCGGTGCCGTGGTTTCTCGCGCAGATGTGGTTTGTTGGGTCAGCGCTCGGCGAGCGCGAGGCTGTCGGCCTCCACCTCAGCCGCGGGCAGCTCCGCCGCGGGCAGCTCGGCGGGCGCCGCGGGCACGCGCCCGATGTCGAGCAGGCGGCGCGGGTGGCCGGAGGTGCCGGAGACCGACGGATGCCGCCGCAACGACGGCATCGGATCGGGTGCCGCCGCGGGCTCGGGCGCCGCGGGCGCCGCGAGCGCTGGGGCCGACGGTGACGTGGGCGACACGAGTGCCGACGCGGGCGCGGACGACCCCGGCGCCGCTGACCCAGGCTCGGCCGCCGCATCCGCGGCATCCGTCTGCCCAGCCTGCGCCGCCACGGCGCTCGCCGGCGGTTCACCCTGCAGGGCATCGCGCACGATGGCGCGCGGGTCGTAGCGGCGGAGGTCCTCAAGGCCTGCGACCGGCAGGATCGCCTCGGTCTCGCGCTGCGCCGCGGCACGGGCGGTATCGATGAACGCCCGCAGGTCGCGGACGAAGCGGCCGAGCGCCGCCGCGTACTGGGGGATGCGCTGCGGGCCGAGTATGAAGGCGGCGACGAGGCCGACCAGGATGAGCTTCTCCACGGTGATGCCGAACATGTCACGCCTCCCGAAGGGTCAGTCGCGCGGCGCGACGGGCGACCGCACGATCGTGCAGGTGGGCGATGAGCCACGCCCCGAGGAACAGCACCGTCATGGCTCCGGCGAGCAGGAACATCGACAGGACGTCGGCCGACGGGGTCGCCATCGCGCTGAACAGCACGATCGCGATGACCACGACGCGCCAACTGCGGGCGATCGCCTTCGCCGACAGCACGCCGAGGAAGTTCAGCATCACGACGAAGACGGGCAGCACGAACGCGATGCCGGTCGCGAGGATGATCTTGACGACGAAGTCGACGTAGTACGACGCCTGCAGGATCGTCGAGTCCTCGGTCGAAGCGAAGCTCGCGAGCACCTCGACCATGTGTGGGAACAGTGCGAAGCCGGTCACGCATCCCGCGATGAACAGCGGCAGTGCGACCGCGAGGAAGCCGAAGGCGTACTTCTTCTCGCGCCGGTTCAGCCCGGGTACGAGGTAGGCGAACAGCTCGTACAGCCAGACCGGGCTCGAGACGACGATGCCGGAGACGAGCGCGATCTTGAGTTTCAGGTCGAACGCGCCGGTCACGCTGTCGTAGTTGAGGCTCGCGTTGCGCGCCTCGGCGAGCTCGACGATCGGAGCCCGCAGGATCTCGAGCAGCTGGTCCGAGAGCAGGTAGCCGAGCACGAGCCCGACCACGAGAGCCGCCGCCGAGCGGATCAGTCGGGTGCGCGCCTCGCGAAGGTGATCGCCGAGGGGCATCCGGCCCGCTGCGACGGCGGCGCTGGTCATGATGTCTGTCGCTGCACGACCGGTGCCGGAGGCACCGCGGCGAGCGTGGTCGTGACGGGCGCGGATGCCACGGCATCCGCCTGCGCGTCGGTGGAAGCCGCGTCGGCCGAAGCCGCCGTGGTCTCGGGCTTGGCCGGGTCGGCCGCCTCATCCTTCAGGATGCGGACGGACTGCCCGAGGCTGCGCGCGAGGGCCGGGAGCTTCGTGGCTCCGAAGATGAGCACGACGATCGCGAGGATGATGACGGCGTGCCAGCCGGTGAGGTTCTGCAACATGGTTCTCTCCTTACATGAGATGCCTGACGTGAAGTGAAGGTCAGCGGTTTCCGCCGCCGCCGGACGGAGCAGAGCCCGAGGTGGGGGTGGTCGTGGTGTCGACGCGTGCGACGAACGAGGAGATGTACCCCGAGTCGACGTCGCCGGTGATGGCGATCTGCTGCAGCGCGCCGCTGTCGTCGCCGAACACGTTGTCGGTCGCGAGCGTCACCTGGCTGAGGTTGCGCGTCGACTCGGTGTACGCCGAGGTGGCGTAGACGTCGGCGAGCACGCTCTCGGGCATCGCCATCTGCGAGGTCGCGATGGCGTTGGTCGAGTCGCTGGTCGAGTCCAGATCGGGGTAGACCTCGAAGTGGATGTGCGGCCAGCGCCCGCTGTAGCAGGCGGGGAAGATCGACGTGAAGGTCACGGTGCCCGTGGCATCCGCCACCTGCACACCGCGCAGGTACGTCTCGTCCTCGACACCCGAGGAGTACATCGAGTACCGGCCCTCGGCATCGCAGTGCCACGCGTAGACGGCGACACCCTCGAAGGGCACGTCACCGTTCGCCATGTCGGTCACCGTGATCGAGAAGGTCAGCGGCACACCGTCGGCGGTGGTTCCGCCGCCGATCGACGAGCGGATGTCACTGCGGACGATGCCGCTCGTCTCGAGCACGTCGGGGCCGTTCGAGCCGTCACCGGGGTACGGCCCCGCCGTCTCGTCGGGGATCTCGGCCGACGGCAGGTCGGCCACCGCGGTCGCGCTGGCGCTGGCGGATGCCGACGCGGACGGCGTCGAGGTCGTGCCACTCGTGGCGCTCGAACTCGTCGTGGGCGAGGCGCTGCTCGTCGCGGCGGAGCACGCCGCGAGGGTCACCGCGCCGGCGCCGAGGCCGACAAGGCTCAGGATGCCGCGCCGCGAGATGAGGGTGCGCAGATCGAAGGAGACGCCCTGGTCGACGACCTCCTCGTCCGCGCGGTCGAGCAGTCGACCTTCGTACGCCGGGCCTTCCGGGGTCTGGTCGGGTTCGGGGATGCGAGCCATGATGGGCCTCCTTCGATAGTCCGGGTTGATGTCCGATGAAGACATCGTGCCGGGCCATCTCAGGCGCCCTCCCTGTGTGCGCTATGCGCTTCCTATGAGCGGTCGTGCTCCGGGTTCGCCGCGTCGAGGAGCGGATGAAGGTGTCGCGTCGTCAGCGCCACGACGGCCTGCTCGGCGCCGGCCGACAACGACGCCGCGACATTCGCGCCGCGCGCGTATGCGTCGAGGAATCCCGCCATGAACGCATCGCCGGCGCCGTTCGTGTCGGCGATGACGCCGACCGCGGCTGCCGGCACACTCGTGCGGCGGCCTCCCGCCTCGAGAGCGATCGCCCCCTGCGCGCCCCGCGTGCACACGGCCAGACGCGGTCCTCGTGCGAGGCATGAATCGAGTAGCTGCCACGGATCGTCGACGGCGTCATCGTTCATGAACACCACATCCGAGTGGCGCACGAACGGTTCGTGGAACTCGGATGTGCCGTCGTAGTCGTGAAGGTCAGCCCAGATCATGGGTTTCGACGGTGCCGCAGACAGCGTCGCCAGGACTGCCGCGCCGAAAGGACTCAGATCGACGATCGCGTGAGTGCTGCGGCTCATCCCTCGCGCGACCTCCGCAACGGCTTCGTCCGACGGCGCAGTAGGCACCTGGACGTACAGCGACACCCGTCCGCCGGTCGGGTCCATGAGGTTGACATGGGATTCCGTGTGCTCGGAGGGGTACGCGCGGACCTCGACCCCGGCCGCGGCAAGCGATCGCGAGACGGAGCGACCGGCGTCATCGTCCGCGATCAGCGCGTGCAGCACGGGATGCCTGCCGAGCGCCTGCAGATGCAGTGCCTTTCCGGCAGAGGTTCCGCCGACGGTCCACCACGCGTCGCGCGCGAACTGCATGTGCGGAACCGGCGCCGGCAGCGTGTCGAGCACCAGGATGTGGTTCCACGAGACGGGACCGCAGACAGACAGGGTGAACTCGGGCATACGGCGATCCTCCCACTCAGAGTCCCGCGCGCCCGGCGCCGCCTCACTCGGCGGCGATCTCCCCGCTGCCGTCCGCGCCGACCTCTGCGGCGGCATTCGCCCCGCGCAGCGGCTCGCGCTGCTCGTTCGTCGCCGCATTGGTCGCCGCCCAGCTCGCGAGCATCTTCAGCGCATCGGCCGACGGCGTGTTCGGTTCGGCCGTGTACGTCGACAGGGTCATGCCGGGGTCGGCCGGCAGTTCGAACGCCTCGTAGGTCAGCTCGAGCTCGCCGACGACCGGATGCCGCAGCCGCTTCACGCCGCTGCGGTGATAGCGCACGTTGTGCGCCGCCCACAGGGTGCGGAAGCGCTCGGACCGCGTCGACAGTTCGCCGACGAGGTCACTCAGTCGCTTGTCGTAGGGGTTGCGCCCGGCCTCACCCCGCATCGTGGCTACGAGCTCTTGCGTGTTGCGATCCCAATCGGGGTAGAACTCCTGCGCTGCGGGATTCAGGAACGCGAAGCGCGCGCTGTTGGGGTCTGCCTCGGTGAACACCGGCGAATACAGCGCGCGACCGAGCGCGTTGCCGGCGACGTAGTCGTAATAGTTGTTGCGCAGCACCGCCGCCGCCTCGGTCATCGCGTCGAGCAGCCGCTGGATGCTCGGGCGCACGGCATCCGCCTTCTTGCGCGGGCGCCGTGCGGCCGGCGACGCGTTCGCCGTGTGCGCGAGATCGAACAGGTGGGCCGCCTCGGCCTCATCGAGCTGCAGCGCCCGCGCGAGTGCGTCGAGGACACTTTCGGATGCCCCGGACAGATCGCCGCGCTCGAGCCGCGTGTAGTAATCGACGCTGACGCCGGCCAGCAGCGCCACCTCTTCGCGGCGCAGGCCCGGCACCCGCCGGTTGCCGCCGAACGCGGGAAGCCCCGCCTGGTCGGGTGTGATGCGGCCGCGCCTCGTCGAGAGGAACTCGCGGACCTCGCTGCGATGATCCATGCCCTCGACGCTACGCCGAAGCGCGCGCACGAGGGAGGGCCTGGCGTTACCAGGGATGTCGGGCCCGGGTTCTACGATGTGAGAGGCATACGAACTGGGATCGGATGCCAGAACGGGGAACCGCGTGCGCATCAGCCACGCTCGACGTCGCGCACGCAGCGCCGTCGGCACTTTCGCAGCACTCGCACTGACCGCTGTGGCACTCGCCGGCTGCGCCGCCGAGCCGACGCAGGCGACACCGCAGACGGCCACTCCGGTCGCCGCGACGACGCCCACGCCGACACCCACTCCCCTGACCGCCGCCGAGCAGCTGCTCGCCGACAACCCCGACGTGACCGGCGCGTGCGCCGTCAGTTTCGTCCTCGACGGCACGGCGGTCGATCCGCAGCTGCAGGTGCAGGATCGGCTGTACGACCACCTGCCGATCCCGCGCGCCGACGGGCGCGCCTTCGCCGGCTGGTACGCCGATCAGGCGGCCGCGGCCGCGGCATCTGCCGACCCCGCGACCGGCGCCTCGAGCCCTGCCGTGCGCGTCAACGGGTCGCGGCTCGTCTCGTGCACCGACCAGCAGACGACTCTTTACGGCGCGTGGACCACGCCGGATGCGGTCGCGGCAGCCGGCGCGCGCGTGCCGATCATGATGTACCACCAGTTCACCGACAAGCCCGGCGGCGAAGAGGGCTGGTTGCGCGGCAACTACTCCTACATCGAGGACTACCGCGCCTCGATGCAGTACATCAAGGATCAGGCGTTCTACCTGCCCACGTGGGACGAGTTGAGCGCCTTCATCGACGGTGCCCTCTACCTGCCCGACCACGCCGTCATCGTCACAGATGACGACGCCGACCCGACGTGGTTGACGATGGCATCCCCCATCAATGAGCAGCTGCAGGTGATGGCGACCTCGTTCGACATCACGGGCGACGGTGCGGCCGCGCAGAACGCGTTCATCCTGCCGCGCTCGCACACGCACGGCATGCATGGCGCCGGAGAGAACGGCAAGGGCCTCATGGTGAACCTCACCCCTGAAGAGATCGCCGCCGACATGACCGCCTCGGCCGATCAGCTGCGCACGGTGGGAGTCACGGCGGGGGCGACCGAGATCATGGCCTATCCGTTCGGCCACTACGACGACCGCTCGAAGGAAGGGCTGCGCCTCGCCGGGTTCGAGATGGCCCGCACGATCGAGCAGGGGTATGTGAAGGTCGGCACCGACAAGCTCGCCCTGCCCTGCGTGCGGATCAACTTCGGCATGGGCGTCGCGGCCGTGCAGGAGCTCATCGGATGAACATTCGGTGACAGTTCGTCGTCGCATAACGAACTGACAGATCCCACACAGCAGACGCCTCATGCGGGCCGTTACGCTGAGACGACCTATCCGCCGTCGATTCGCGAGCCCCACCGCATGGATCTCACCGTCATCGTGCCGACCTTCAACGAAGGTCCGAACGTCGCAGAGCTTGTCCGCCGTCTCGGCGCAGCGCTGCAGGGACGCGAGTTCGAGGTCGTCTTCGTCGACGACTCGACCGACGACACCCCAGCCATCATTCGCGGGGTGGCGGATGCCACGGACTTCCCCGTCCGGCTGATCCACCGCGACGAGCCCGACGCCGGTCTCGGCGGAGCAGTCGTTGAGGGCATCCGCGCCGCGCAGGCGCGCTGGTGCCTCGTCATGGACGGCGACCTGCAGCACCCACCCGAGGACATCCCGCGCATGATCGACCGCGCCGCCGTCGGCGATGTCGACGTCGTCGTCGCCTCGCGCTATGTCGCAGGCGGCACGGCGGGTGGGCTCGCCGGCGCCACCCGCACGGTCGTCTCGCGCGGCTCGACGCTGCTGACGAAGGCGATGTTCCCGCGCAAGCTGCACGGCTGCTCCGACCCGATGACGGGCTTCTTCCTGCTCGACCGCGAGACGGTCGACCTCGACTCGCTGCGCCCGCGCGGGTTCAAGATCCTGCTCGAGATCCTCGCGCGCCGCCAGTTGCGCGTCGGCGAAGTGCCCTTCGCGTTCGCGACCCGCTACGCCGGTGAGTCGAAGGCGAGCCTGACACAGGGCATCCGCTTCCTCACGCAACTCGCGATGCTGCGGTTCGGCCGCATGTCGGCGTTCGCCCTCGTCGGCGGCGTCGGCGCGATCGCGAACCTCGTGATCATGTGGGGTCTGATCCGCCTCGGCATGGACTACGTGCCGGCGGCGATCATCGCCAGCGAAGTCACGATCATCGGCAACTTCCTGCTGCTCGAGTATCTCGTGTTCGCCGATATGCGCTCCGAGTCGGGGCGCATGCGCAGTCGGTTCGTGAAGTCGTTCGTCTTCAACAATATCGAGGCGCTCATCCGCATCCCCGTGCTGTCGTTGCTCGTGCAGGGCGCGCACCTGCCCTCCGTCTTCGCGGCCGGCATCACCCTGGTCGCGGCGTTCGTGGTTCGCTTCGTCTTCCACGCGCTGTGGGTGTACGCACCCAAGCGCGTCGGCGCCCCGTCGCCGCAGTCGGCCCTCGCCCAGGCATCCGGTCGTACGCTGGAGGGATGACTTCCTCGAACGACCAGACCCCCGCCGCTGAGGCCGCCGCCGCTGATCAGGTTGCCGCCGCCGACCAGGTTGTTGCTGCCGCCCAGGGCATCACGATGTTCGGTGCCGAGTGGTGCCGCGACTGCCGCCGCACGAAGGCGCAGCTCGACGG
The DNA here is from genome assembly GCF_001898315.1 of Microbacterium sp. 70-16. Lineage (GTDB taxonomy): Bacteria > Actinomycetota > Actinomycetes > Actinomycetales > Microbacteriaceae > Microbacterium. Next base: position 50,778 of record NZ_MKTQ01000026.1, read on the forward strand.
CCTCGGCATCGAGTACACCTATATCGACCTCGAGGCAGAGCCTGCCGCCGTCGAGGTCGCGCGCGAGATCTCGGGTCGCACGAACATCCCCGTCGTCGTGTACCCGGATGCCACGCACCACGTCGAGCCCAGCAACGCCGACGTCGAGGCGAAGCTGCGCGAGCTCGCACTGATCTGAGGCTCGGGCGGGGGTACTCTCAGGTTGCCGGGTCGCCCGGTCCATCCAAGGGAGAGTGCCGTGACCACGACCGCTGACAGCCAGGCCGACGCGGTGTTCGCACCCCTCGACGAGGCGATCACGCACCTGCAGACCGGCGCGCGCGCCTGGAGCCTGCTCACTCTCGGGCAGCGCCGCACGCTCTTGACGCGCGTGCGCGCCGCGACGGCAGCGGTCGCCGCCGAATGGGCCGACGTCGCGACCACCTCGAAGGGGCTCGCTCCGGGGCATCCGCTGCGCGGCGAAGAATGGCTGTCGGGGCCGTACGCCGCGCTCACCGCGCTGGATGCCTACGCCGACACGCTCGGCGCGCTCGCGGCCGGGCGCTCGCCCATCGCGAAGCTCACGACCGGCACCGCCCCGGGCGGACGCACCGTCGTGCACACGTCGCCCGTGAATGCGACCGACGCGCTCCTGCTGTCGGGCTACCGCACCGAAGTGTGGCTCGAGCCGGGCGTGACCGCCGCTGAGGCGCGCGCCGCCGCGGGGCTCGGGCAGCGGCATCCGTCCGAATCCGGCGGCGTCGGGCTCGTGCTCGGCGCGGGGAACATCACCTCGATTCCCTACCTCGACGTCATGTACGAGCTGCTCGCGTGCAACCGCGTCGCGATCCTCAAGGTGAACCCGACGCAGGATGCCCTCGTGCCCGTCTTCGAGCGCGCGCTCGCGCCGCTGATCGAGCCCGGCTTCCTGCGGATCGTGCGCGGCGGGGGCGAGGTCGGGGCGTACCTGACGAGGCATCCGTCGATCGCGCACGTGCACATCACGGGGTCGGAGGCGACGTTCCGCGCGATCGTGCCGGGGCTGTCGGTGCCGATCACGGCCGAGCTCGGCGGCGTCTCGCCGATCATCATCGTGCCGGGCGAGTGGTCGCGGGCCGACCTGCGCTTCCAGGCCGAGCACGTCGCCACGATGCGGCTGCAGAACAGCGGCCACAACTGCATCGCGGGTCAGGTCGTGATCGTGAGCCGCGACTGGGCGCAGCGCGAGCAGTTCCTCGCCGAACTGCGGCGCGCGTACGACCGGGCTCCGCAGCGCCCGGTCTGGTACCCGAACAGCGCCGGCAAGCTCGACGCGGCGCGCACGGCGTATCCGGATGCCACGTGGTGCGGCGGCGGCACGCGCGCGCTGATCGACACCGACCCCGACCACGCCGAGGCGCTCGAGACGACGGAGTACTTCTCGCCCGTGCTCGGCGTGGTCGCACTGCCCGGCGTCGGGCAGGAGTTCCTCGACGGCGCCGTCGCGCACGCGAACGACCGGCTGACCGGGACGCTCGGGGCCAACGTCCTGATCGATCCCGTGACACAGGATGCCCTGGGCGCCGGTTTCGAGCGCGCGATCGCCGACCTGCACTACGGCACCGTCGCGATCAACTCGTGGACGGCGTTCGGCTTCCTCACCCCGACCGCGACGTGGGGCGCCTACCCGGGCGGCACGGTCTCGGATGCCCCGAGCGGCATCGGCATCGTGCACAACGCGTTCCTGCTCGACCGCGTCGAGCGCACGGTCGTGCGCGGCCCGTTCCGACCGTTCCCGCGGTCGGTGTCGACGGCCGTGCGCGGGCACGGGCTATCTGTGCTGCCGAAGCCGCCGTGGTTCGTGACCGCCCGCACGGGCGCGGCCGTGTGCGAGGGCTTCACGCGGTTCCGCATCGACGGCAACTGGGCCGCCATGGGCGTGACCCTCGTGAAGGCGTTTGGGGCGTAAGCGCGGGGGGCGGGCTGGGCGCTGGGGGCGGGCTGCTGGGGCTGGGGCTGGCTGGGGCTGGCTGGCTGGCTGTTCGCCGGGGCGAGCCGGGGCTGTGCACCGGGGCATCCGAATGAATGGCGCAAATGAGCCCCTCACGCGCAGCGAGGTAGGCATTTGCGCCACCAGCTTCTGGGCACACCAAAATGGATGACCCAAATGACCCCCTCACGTGCACCGAGGGGGCCATTTGCGCCCACAGACTGGGGGCGGCCAGATCGCGGTGGCGCGCCGGACCACCTCAGGGGCGCCGAGCTGATCCGGGGTGCCACCTCGTTCGTAGCGCTGCAGAAGAGGTGGCGCCAGGGAACAGCTCAACCGCTGCGAGCTGGTCCGGAGCGCCACTTGTTCTGCGAGCGTGGAAACCGGTGGGTGCGCCGGGAAGGTGGGTCTGGCGCCCGCGGCGCGCTATGACCGGCGCAGGCCAGGTGCGGCTGGGATCAGCGCCCGCGACGCTGGCCGCCGCCGTTCTGGCGCACGACCGACCCGACCATGAGCTTGCCGCCCGTGCTGCCGCCGGAGTGCGAAGCCCGACGACCCGACGTGCGAGGGGTTCCGGATGCCTTGTCGGAGCGCTGCGCCTCGGCCGAACGGCCCGAGCGCTCGCCCGCGGGGCGACCTGAGCGATCCTTGCGGGGCTGGCCGCCCTGGCCTGCCTGCCCGGCCTGGCCCGCGCCACCGCGCCCGGCACCACCCTGGCCCGCGCCGCCGCGCCCGGCGCTACCCTGGCCGCCGCCCTGGCCCGCGCCACCGCGGCCGCCCTGACCGCGACCCGAGCCACCACGACCCTGGCCGCCGCCCTGACCGCCACCCTGCGACGCACCCTGCCCCTCGCGCGCGGCGCGCTTGCGCTGCGCGTTGGCACCCTGGCTGCGACCGCCACCGCGCGGCTGCTCGGCCTTCGGCTCGGGCTTGACGTACGCGGCGACCTCGCCGACGAGCTCCGTGACCTCGGGCGAGGTCGCGCTCACGCGCACGGGCGTAACCGTGATGGCCGCCTTGCGCAGCAGGTCCTTGACGTCCTTCTCCTGACCGGGCAGCACCACCGTCACGACCGAGCCCTCCGCGCCGGCACGGGCGGTGCGACCCGAGCGGTGCAGGTACGCCTTGTGCTCCATAGGCGGGTCGACGTGGATGACGAGCTCGACGTCGTCGACGTGCACGCCGCGCGCGGCGACGTCGGTCGCGACGAGCACCTTGGCGGCACCCGACGCGAACGCCGCGAGGTTGCGGTCGCGCGCCGGCTGCGACAGGTTGCCGTGCAGATCGACCGAGGGGATGCCCTGCGCCGTGAGCTGCTGCGCGAGCTTCTTGGCGTGGTGCTTCGTCCGCATGAACAGGATGCGGCGCGAGGTGCCCGACGCGAGCGTGCGGACGAGTTCCTTCTTCTCGTCGGCGCCCGCGACGTGGAACACGTGGTGGGTCATCGCGGCAACGGGCGAGTTCGCCTCGTCGACGGAGTGCAGCACCTCGTTCTGCAGGAAGCGGTTCACGAGCTTGTCGACGCCGTTGTCCAGCGTCGCGCTGAACAGCATGCGCTGTCCGTCGCGCGGCGTCTTGTCGAGGATGCGCGTCACCGACGGCAGGAAGCCGAGGTCGGCCATGTGGTCGGCCTCGTCGATGACGGTGATCTCGACGGCATCCAGCTTCACGAAGCCCTGCTGGATGAGGTCTTCGAGGCGTCCCGGGCACGCGACGACGATGTCGACGCCGGCCTTCAGGGCCGCGACCTGGCGGTTCTGGTTGACGCCGCCGAAGATCGTCGTGGTGGTCATGCCATAGGCGGATGCCAGCGGCTCGAGCGTCGCGTTGATCTGCGTCGCGAGCTCGCGCGTGGGCGCGAGGACAAGACCGAGGATGCGGCCGGCGCGGCGCGATCCGCCGGCGAGCGCACCGCCGAGGCGGGCCGCGAGCGGGATCGAGAAGGCGAGCGTCTTGCCCGAGCCGGTCTTGCCGCGGCCGAGTACGTCACGGCCGGCGAGGGTGTCGGGCAGGGTGTCGACCTGAATCGGGAACGCCTCGGTCTTGCCGTCCTTCGCGAGGACGTCGACGAGGGTTGTGGGCACGCCGAGCGTGCGGAAAGTGATGTCAGACATGGGGGTGTTTCTGGGCAGGGATGCCCGGATCGGTGGCCTCTGCGCGGATGCGCACAGGGTCGCCGTACGAAGAATGTCAGCCGATCATCCGGTGGGGACCGGGCAGCGAGGGAAGCGTTCTACGACGCGAGCGCACCGGAATCGGCGCGGCAAGTGGCTTCAGTCTATCAGCCGCGCGCCTCACCGGCCGTTGAGCGGAGCCGCCGCAGGCGGCGGAGACGAAACGCCCCAACGACCGGCGCGGTTGCGACGTTTCGTCTCGCTGCGCTCGCTCAACGACCGGTGGGGGCGCGGCGCTCGCTCAACGACCGGTGGGGGGACGCTGCGCTCGCTCAACGATCGGAAGAGGAGGAGGCGAAGCCGTCGGTGGCGGCGCGCAGGGCGCGGGCGATGCCGCGCTCAGTGGCCGAGTGCGAGGCATCCGGCACGACGACGAACTCGGCCTCGGGCCACGCTCGGTGCAGGTCCCACGCGGTCATGATGGGCGTGCACACGTCGTAGCGCCCTTGCACGATGACGGCGGGGATGCCCCGGATCGCGCCGACGTCCTCGATGAGCTGGCCCTCGCGCAGCCACCCGCCGTGGCGGAAGTAGTGGTTCTCGATGCGCGCGAACGCCACCGCGGCCTCGGGCGCGGCCATCGACGACACGAGGTCGGGATCGGGCAGGAGCGTGAGGGTGGATGCCTCCCACGTCGTCCACGCGACGGCGGCCGGCACGTGCACGGCCGGGTCCGGGTCGCTGAGCTTGCGGTGATACGCCTCGATGAGACGCGAGCGCTCGAGCACCGGGATCTGCGCGAGGTAGTCCTCCCACAAGTCGGGGTACAGCGCCGCGGCGCCGCCCTCGTAGAACCACTCCAGCTCGTGCCGGCGCAGGGTGAAGATCCCGCGCAGGACGATCTCGGTCACGGCATCCGGGTGGCACTGCGCATACGCGAGCGCGAGCGCCGAGCCCCACGAGCCGCCGAACACCTGCCACCGCTCGATGCCGAGATTGCGTCGCAGCAACTCGATGTCGGCGACCAGGTGCCATGTCGTGTTGAACCGCAGGTCGGCCTCGGGGGCGCTCATGTGCGGCGTCGAGCGGCCGCAGCCGCGCTGGTCGAACAGGACGATCCGGTACTTCTCCGGGTCGAAGAACCGGCGGTGCCACGGCGAGGTGCCGGCCCCCGGCCCGCCGTGCAGGAACACGACGGGCTTGCCGTCGGGGTTGCCGGACTGCTCCCAGTAGACGCGCTGCCCGTCACCTGCGAGCAGGAACCCCGTCTCGTACGGCTCGATGGCCGGGTACAGGATGCCGTCGAGTCCGGCCACCCCGCGTACGCGCTTGCTCTGCTTGCTCACAGGTTCCCTCCCGCGGCGAACGTGTCACAGGCGCCCACGCCGCTCTGATACCCCGTCGCGAACCAGCGCTGTCGCTGCTCGCTCGATCCGTGCGTCCAGGTGTCGGGGTTGACGACCCCGGACTGCGCCTGGATGCGGTCGTCGCCGACGGCGGCTGCCGCCTCCAGCGCGTCGCGCACCTGGCTCTCGGTCGGCGCCTGCAGGAACGGCACCCCGCTGGCATCCGTCTGCTTCGTCATCGCCGAGATCCACGCGCCCGCGAAGCAGTCGGCCTGCAGCTCGGTGCGCACGCCGTTGCTCGTCGGGCCCGTGCCGTTGCTCGGGTACTGGTCGAAGATGCCGGTGATCTGCTGGATGTGGTGCCCGTACTCGTGCGCGAGCACGTACAGCTGACCGAGGTTGCCGACGTCGGCACCGAACTGCTGGCGCATCACGTCGAAGAACGTCGGGTCGATGTAGACGGTCTCTTCCGGCGGGCAGTAGAAGGGGCCGGTCGCATTGGATGCCGTGCCGCACGCCGTCGAGGTCGAGCCGTCCACGATGATCAGTTGCGGCTGACGGTAGCCCTGCACCTGCTGCGCCCAGAACTGGTTGATGGCGAGCGAGCCTGCCGCAAGGCGGCAGTCGTCGTTCGCATTGGCATCCGCGCCCGTGTCGCACTGGCTGATCTCGGACTCGGAGCCGGCTTGTGAGCCGCCGCTGCCCTGGCCGGTGAGCAGACTCGTGAAGTCGCCGCCGGTGAAGATGCTGAGCAGGATCACGGCGATGGCGCCGAGTCCGCCGACGCCGCCGGCGATGGCGCCGCCACCGGGACCGCGCCGCTTCGCGCCACTCCCGCTCACATCGGCGTTGCTGTTGAACGTCATGCCTCACCGTACCGCGGTACGTACGCGGCCCATAGGAACCACACCACCTGCGTCATTTAGGCTCAGGACATGGATGCCGCGCGACGCCAGGAACCCACGACCGTCACCGTCACGGGAGCGGGCGGCCAGATCGGCTACGCGCTGCTGTTCCGCATCGCCGCCGGCGCGATGCTCGGCCCCGACCGGCCCGTGCGCCTGCGCCTGCTGGAGATCCCGCAGGGCGTCAAGGCCGCCGAGGGCGCCGCGCTCGAGCTGCAGGACTGCGCGTTCGACCTGCTCGCAGGCGTCGAGGTCACCGACGATGCCCGCACGGCGTTCAACGGTGCGAACATCGCGATGCTCGTCGGCGCGCGGCCCCGCAGCGCCGGCATGGAGCGCGCCGATCTGCTCGCGGCCAACGCCGGGATCTTCGGCCCGCAGGGCGCCGCGATCGGCGCCGTCGCCGCCGACGATGTGCGCGTGCTCGTGGTCGGCAACCCCGCGAACACGAACGCGCTGATCGCCGCGGCATCGGCCCCCGATGTCCCCGCCGATCGGTTCGCCGCCCTCACCCGCCTCGACCACGACCGCGCGACGGCGCAGCTCGCACAGGCGACGGATGCCGCAGCGAGCGGCATCCGCGGGGTCACGATCTGGGGCAACCACTCGGCATCGCAGTTCCCCGATGTCGACCACGCGACCGTCGCGGGCCGCGCCGCGCGCGACGTGCTCGCCGAGCGGCTCGGCGGCGCTGACGCCGCTGCGAAATGGCTCGACGAGGTCTACGTTCCGCGCGTCGCGGGCCGTGGGGCCGAGATCATCTCGGTGCGGGGATCGTCGTCGGCGGCGTCGGCCGCGAACGCCGCGATCGCACACATCCGCGACAGCGTGCTCGGCACGGGCGACGGGTGGACGTCGGCGGCCGTGCTCTCACGTGGCGAGTACGGCGTGCAGGAGGGGTTGTACTCGTCGTTCCCCGTCACGAGCGACGGCTCGGGGTACCGCATCGTCGAAGGCCTCGACCTCGACGAACGCGCCCGCCGCCGCATCGACGCGTCGGTGGCCGAACTCGTCGCCGAACGCGACGCCGTCCGCGCCCTCGGCGCGCTCTGAGCACCACCCGACCGAAAGGACTCGCCGCCGTTGGATCTGCTGCTCGTCATCCTCATCGCCGTCATCGCGGTCGCCGTCGTCACGGCGCTCGCTGAGCGGCTCGGCGTCGCAGGCCCGCTGCTGCTCGTCGCGCTGGGCCTCGCGGTCGGGCTGCTGCCGTTCATCGACGTGCCCGAGATCGATCCCGAGCTCATCCTCATCGGCATCCTGCCACCCCTGTTGTACGCGTCCGCGGTGCGCCTGCCGGCGATCGAGTTCCGGCGCGACTTCACCCCGATCACGGGGCTCGCGGTCATCCTCGTGGTGATCACCTCGCTGATCCTCGGCTGGTTCTTCTCGCTCGTGCTGCCCGGCGTCGGCTTCGCGCTGGGCGTCGCGCTCGGCGCGATCCTGAGTCCGACCGATGCCGTCGCAACGGGCATCGCGAAGCGGCTCGGCATCGCCCCACGCGTCACGACGATGCTCGAGGGCGAGAGCCTGCTCAATGACGCGACGGCGCTCGTGCTGCTGCGCACGGCGCTGGTGGCCGTCGCCGCGGGCACGTTCTCTTTCGCCGGCGCGGTCGGCGCGTTCGCGTGGGCGGTGTTCATCGCCGTCGTGATCGGCGGGGCGGTCGGCTTCGTGTCGCTGCGGCTGCGCGCGTGGGTGCGCAGCTCGGCGGCGAGCACTGCGATCGCCTTCACGGTGCCGTTCCTCGCGTATCTGCCCACCGAGCACCTCGAGGGCTCGGGCCTGGTCGCCGCCGTGGTCGCGGGGCTTGTCGCAGGTCAAGGCGCGCAGCGCTGGTTCACGCCGGAACAACGCTTGAGCGACCAGGTCAACTGGCACACGATCGAACTCGTGCTCGAGGGCGGCATCTTCCTGATCATGGGCCTCGAGCTCGATCAGATCGTCAGCGACGTCATCGAGCGCCACGAGGGCATCGCGCTGCCGACTGTCGTCGCGCTCATCGCACTGCTGATCGTGCTCGTCGTGCGAGCCGCGTACGTCGCGTTCCTGCTGTGGGCCAGCCGCAACCGCGCGAACGGACTCGACCGCAGCCGCTTCGAGCAGATGGATGCCCGCCTCGACGAGATCTCTGAGAACGGATGGCCCGAGCGCACCGTGCTGCGCGGCAAGCCCCGCCGCCTCACGAAGCGGATCAAGGTATCGCCCGAGCGCCGGGAGCGGCGTGTCGACAGCATGCGCGACCGGGTCGCACGCGCCCTCGCCGACTTCGACTATTACCACTCGTCACCGCTCGGCTGGAAGCACGGCACGATCATCGTGTGGGCCGGCATGCGAGGCGTCGTGACGCTCGCGGCGTCGCAGACGATCCCCCGCACGGTCGATGACCGCCCCATCTTCATCTACATCGCCTTCCTCGTCGCGCTCGTCAGCCTCATGCTGCAGGGGTTCACGCTGCCCTGGCTGGTCAAACGCCTGAAGCTCGATGAGATACCCGACAGCAACGACATCCCCGAGCAGGAGCGATTGGATGCCGAGCTGCGCGGCGCCGCGGCATCCGCCCTCGCCGACCCCGATCTGCATCGCCGCGACGGCACACCGTTCGACCCGGCCATGCTCGAGCGCGTGGCGCAGCGGTACACGCAGCCCGCGAGTGAGGAGACGAGCGTCGTCGCCCGCGACATGCTCGAGCTGCGCCTCGCGACGATCGACGCGATGCGCACCCGCCTGCTCGAGGTCACGTCGGGCGGAACGTTCAGCACGCACGCGCTGCGACACGCCCTCGCCGAGCTCGACGCCGACCAGCTGAGCATCGAGTTGCGGCTGCGTGAAGACGACTGACGCCCGTTCTGTGAGAATGGGTCCGCCGGGCTCAGCCGGGCTCAGCCGGCGAAGGAGCGAGATGACCGACCAGACGGATGCCACGGGGCGCGCGCCCGCCGACTACGCCGAGTCGGTCGCGCTGCCGGCGACGACCGAGGCCGTCCCGATCATCGTCTCGGGCACCGACTGGTGGGCGGCACGCCCGGCCGGGTCACGCCTCGTGGGACTCGTCGTCGCGCGCGACGACCTGCCGAGCGTCATCGCCCAGCGCGACGCGCTGGCCGAGTTCGGCGTGCCCATCGAGGGGTTCCGGCACCCCGCCCCCGAGACCGGCGAAAGCTGGGCCGAGCGCCTGACCCGCCTGTTCGGCAGGCTCGTCGAGGGCGATGTCGTCGTGGTCGCCGACAAGCACGCCCTCGGCCGCACGGTCGACGAAGAGGCGCACGCGATCGCCGAGCTGCGCCGCCGCGGCATCATCGTGAAGGTGCTCGGCCACTCGCGCTGAGCCTCGTGCGCTGTCGCGCTCGTCGCGCCGACGCGCCGACGCGCCGACGCAACTGCAAGGCCGCATGACCGACACGCCGCCGATCTGGCGGCGCAGCCGGCGTGTCGCGCACGATCCCTTGCAGTTGGGTTCGTGGTGCACGCACGCGAAAGGCCCACCGCACCCGCTCGACGCTGTCGTCGTGGCGGAGCGCGATGGGCCTCGCGGCGGCTGCTTACTGACCGAGCTGGCTGGCGAGCTGCTCGTCGGTGGACTGCAGCGCCTGAGCGGCCTTCTCGAGGAACGCGGCCATGCCCTCGATGCCCTGCACGGTCTTGGTCGCACCCGTGGTGAACTCGGTGTACGACGAGTCGAACGCACCCGACGCGCGCGACGTCGTGAAGCCGTCCTGCACGAGCTGCGCGACCAGCTGGCGCAGGCGCTGCAGGTTCGCCTCGAGCTCGCTCTGGCCATCGCGCAGACGCGCGGCAGCACTGTTCATCTGGTCGTAGGTGACATTCAGATTGGCCATGAGGGGCCCCCTTCATTATCAGCCCGGCGGTGCCGGGAGGTCAGGTGTCCGACCCGGCGATCATGCCGGGAGGTCTTTCTGGAAACGACGATATGCGGTTGCGCCAGATCCGCCCATGGGGAGCACTCCCCATGTCCCGCTCACGAGGCCGCCCCGATCACGCGGACGCCTCCGTCGCGAGCGGGAAGTGGATGCGCACCGATTTGCCACGATTGGCGAGGATGCCTCGGCCCACGGGCAGCTCGCCGCGCACGAGGCGCGGGAACGGCGTCTTGAGCACGACTTCGCCGTCGATGGTCTCGGGCTGCAGCACGACACCGCGGCGCGCGGCCTTGATCTCGCCCAGTAGACCGAAGTTGCTCGTCCACTCGCTCAGTTCGCCGACGACGACGAAGAAGACCTCGCCGCGGCCGGCGCGCTTGACGAGCGTCGACAGGTTCATCTCGACGATCGAGGTCGCGAACTCGCCGATGCCCTCGAGCACGACCAGCGGCACCGCTCCCCCGTCGGCGACGGCGTCGGCGGCGTCGCTCGCGGCCGACAGCACGGCCATCGCTGCCGAGCCACTGTCGGCGGTGGCCGCCCACGGCAGGGCATCCTGCAGCGGCGACCGCTTGTCGCCGATGTAGAACGCCGGGGTGTCGGGTCGGGCGCGCAGCGTCTGCAGCGCGATCGCCGTCGCGGCGTTCGAGCGGCCCGCTCCCGGCGTGCCCGCGACGATGAACGTACCGGACGGCTCGATGCCGAACGGCCCGAGGTCGAGGTCGGACAGGCCGATCGCGACACCCGTCGCGGTCGTCGCGGGCAGAGCTCCGATGGCGTACTCGGTCGGCAGCGCGCGGATGCCGGGCGCTGCTCGCGTGCCGCGGCGCGCCATCGCCTCGGCCATCCGGTCGATCGCGATCTGCTGGTCCTTCGTGCTGGAGGTGCCGCCGATGACCGCGATCTGCGCCTCGTGGTCGTCGACGATCGCCCGGCCCGGCGCCGAGGCCGGCGACAGGATGTCGCGCGGCATGCCGAGCAGGGCGTAGCCGTCTTCGTCGGCCATGCGCAGCACGATGCGGCGCTGGATCATCGCCTGCAGCGAGGTCGGCACGCTCTGTCCGCGATCGGCGGTCAGCGCGACATGGATGCCCAGTCCTCGACCGTCGGTGAGGATCTGCTGGAACGCGCGGTACGCGTCGGCCCGCCCGGGAACGCCCTCGAAGGCGTTGCGGAACGCGGGGAAGCCGTCGACGAGCAGCAGGATGCGGGGTTCGTCGGGCATGCCGGCGAGCGCGCGGTACTCCGTGAGGGTCGAGGCGCCGGATGCCGCGTAGGCGTCGCCGCGGCGGTCGAGCTCGGCGCGCAGCGTGCCGAACAGCCGCTCGATGCGCTCGGCGTCGTCGCCCGAGATGACGGCGCCCACGTGCGGCAGCGACTCGAGCATGCGTAGGCCGCCGGTGGCGGCATCCAGTCCGTAGGCGTGCACGGGGCCGCCGCGCGGCGTGATGCCCGCCGAGACGGCGAGGGTGCGGAGGGCCACGGACTTGCCCGATCCGCCCGTGCCGAAGATCGCCAGGTGCCCCTCGGTGTCGGGTTCGAAGAAGAACGGCACCTGGTCCTGCCGCTCGGGCACGTCGACGACGCCGAGCACGAGGCGGGCGTCGGTGCGCTGGTGCAGCTTCGTCTGGTCGAACGTCGTCGCGAGCTCGTCGAGCCACGGACGGCGCGGCGGTACGATGCGCGCGAGCTGCGCGGCATCGCCGAATCGTGCGACGAGCAGCTGCTGGTCGTTGGGCCCGAGGTCTTCGGTCTCGACCTTCGCCTCTTCGGGCGCGGGCTTCTCCCACGCGGGGGCGTCGCCGAGGCGGAACGGCCGGATCTCGACGGTGGCCTCGGGTTCGGCGCGCAGGCTCCACCCGCCCGCGTAGGCCGACTGGAACAGGCTCATGCGGCCCGGGCCGGTCTTCGCGATGCCGCGGCCCGGGATTCCCGGGTCGAACAGCGCCGCCTCCTTCGACCCGATGACGTCGTCGGAGTCGGTCTCGTCGGCCATGCGCAGAGCGACGCGCAGGTTCGTGTTGGCGCGCAGGTTGTCCTTGATGACACCCGCGGGGCGCTGCGTCGCCATGATGAGGTGGATGCCGAGCGACCGGCCGCGCTGGGCGATGTCGACGACGCCGTCGACGAACTCGGGCACCTCTTTGGCGAGCGCGGCGAACTCGTCGATGACGAGGACGAGCGCCGGCGGGGCATCCGGGTCGGCGGCCTTCTCGAGCTCGAGCAGGTCTTTCGCCTTCTTGCGGTTGAACAGGTGCTCGCGGTGGTGCAGCTCGGCGCGCAGGCTCGTGAGCGCCCGGCGCACGAGGTGTGGGCTCAGGTCGGTGACGAGGCCCACGCAGTGCGGCAGGTTGACGCAGTCGGCGAAGGCCGACCCGCCCTTGTAGTCGACGAACAGGAACGTGACGCGCTCGGGGCTGTATTCGGCGGCCATGCCCAGCACCCACGCCTGCAGGAACTCGCTCTTGCCCGAGCCGGTCGTGCCTCCCACGAGAGCGTGCGGGCCCTGCTGGCGCAGGTCGAGGTGCAGGGCGCCCTGGGCGCCCTGGCCGACGAGGGCGCGCAGCTTGGGCTGGTAGCCGGTGCCCGAGCGGGTCGCGCGGATCGACGCGTTCTGGGTCCAGCGGTCGATGACAGCGTCGGCGCTCGTGGCCATCTCGGACCCGAGCAGCTGCACGAGCGAGATCGTGCGCGGCACGTCGCCGGCGTCTTCGGCGACGTCGCCCAGGTCGGTGATGCGGGCGAGGGCCCGCGCCACGACGCCGAAGCGGGCGGCGTCGAGAGCCTCGACGCGCAGCGGCGAGATGACCGTGCCGAGGCGGACGAAGTGCGCACCGTCTGCACTCCCCGCACTGTCCGCGCCCGCGGCGGGCACCTCGACCCACGTGCGGCACGAGGCGGGCAGGTCTGTGGTGCGCGCCGTGAGCCAGATCGGCAGGATGCCGCTGCCGGCGGCCCGCTCGCTCAGCTGGATCAGCCGGCCGCGGTCGACGGCGGCGTCGGGCGCGATGACGACGACGATCGCGGGGAGGGGAACCTCTTCGTCGCGCCCGCGCGACTCGCCCACCTCGGCGCCGGCAGCCGTCGCGGCATCCGTTGCCTTGAGGGCGCGCAGGCGGCGCAGCTGCTTCGTGCGGGTGTCGACGAGCTCTTCGAGCTGCGCGAGCAGGCGCGATCCGGTCGCCGCGTTGTCGGCGATCGGGGCCGTGCCGAGCAGGTCTTCGGTCGCCCACGTGTGCGGCAGCCACTTCAGGTCGGCCAGCGCCGGGCGCGAGGCGGGTCCGAGCAGGGCGGCGATGTGCACGTCGGAGGGGGCGTGCAGCCCGGCAGTCTGTGCAATCAGGGCGCGCACGGTGTCGCCGACGCGGGCGGGGTCGCCGGCGATGCCGAGCGCGCCGGCCTCGGGCAGCGACTCGAGGATCGGGACGTCATCGACGACGGCGAACGGGGCGACGGCCTCGTCGAGACGCTCGACGTACGACGGGATCGCCGCGTCGCGCTTGGACGACTCGGCGACCGTGTTGCGGCTGGGTGACGTGCCGTCGCCGAGGCGCACGTGCAGGAACGACCAGTGCTCGGGGCGGCGTGTCCACACCAGCGGCCCCGCCGCCAGCGCGTCGGCGCAGATCGGATCCAGCTCGGGCACTTCGCCGCGACGCACCGTCCGCTCGGTCTCGCGCTCGGCCTCAAGCCGGCTCTGCAACCGCGTGAGCTGCTGCTCGAACCGCTCCTTGTCGCGATCGAGCTGAGCCTTCGCCTGCAGCCGCGTCGTGAGCCACGTGCCGAGCATGAGCAAGGGGGATGCCGCGACGAAGACGAGCGCCATGGCGTTGTGCATGATGAAGAACAGCGCGAGGCCCATGAACACCGGCGCGATCATCGCGAGCCACGGGAACATCTGGGCGGCGGGCTGCGCCGGCAGGTCGGTGCCGGGCAGCTCTTCGCCGCTGTAGCGCTCTTCGACGCGCGGCGAGCGCACGAACGGCACCTGCCGCCAGGTGGTGGGCGCCTCGGCGGCGCCCGTGTGGGCGCTGATCTGCAGGCGCGTGTCGCCGAGGACGGCGTCGATCTGTCCGTCGGCGGCGGTCAGATAGGTGACGGGGGCGCCGTCGACGAGGATGCCGTTGGCGGAGTTCAGGTCGATGAGCTCGGCCCGACCGAGTCCCACTTCGAGGCGCGCGTGGCGCTTGGAGACGAGCGGGTCATCGAGCACGATGTCGCACGACGCGTCGCGACCGATCACGACGACGGCGCGCTCGAGCGGAACCGTGCGCCCCGCGCCCGGCCCCGAGACGATGGCCACCTCGCCGATCGCCCGCCGCGGCTCGTAGTCGGCGGGAACGATGCGCACAGCGGAGCCGGCCGCCAGCTGCACGTGCGAGATGCTCGCTGCGGCATCCAGCACCTCACCCGGACCCTGCGCGATCGTGCCGAATGCCTCGAGCGAGAGCTCTTGCGCGGCGACCCGGCCGCGCGGATCGACCTCGGCGAGCGTGCGCGCGACATCGCCGACGGTGGCATCCGCGTCGGCCGTGATGACGATGTCCTCAGCCTCGCCGCCGTGTCGGACGAGCGTCGTGCGCAGCTTCATGCGTCTCCCTTCGCCGCGTCGGCGCGGTCGGATTCGAGCTGGTTGTCGAGCATCGGCAGGTCGTCGCGCGTCACGATGCGCGACGCGACGGCGTGCTCGACAAGCCGCACGCGACGGTTCGTCGCCGAGGTCGTGACGCCGCCGCGCAGCCCGGGCACGCCTTGCCGGTCGAGCTTGTCGCAGACGTTGTCGAGCTTGCGGTTGAAACGCGTGATGCTCCAGCCCAGCCGCTGCGCGGCCGCCGCCGACGACGGCAGCTCGCTCATGCCGGTGCCGTCGCGGCGCAGCACGGGCTCGGCGAGCGCGACGATGAGGATCTTCTGACTGGGGGTCAGCGGCACGGCGCCGATCGTGGATTCGCCGTCGACGCTCTCTTCGTGCCGCGTCTCACGGAAGGCGGGTTGCGCGGTGTGCACCGTGAGCTCGTACGTCGTGGGGCCCGCGCTGAAGACGACCGTCGTCATGCCGAACACGATCGGCAGCCGCGCGCCCGGAGCGAGCTGGGCCTGCACGCGACCCTCGGTGTCGGTGACGGTCGCCGACAGGCGCGTGCCGATGTTGACGAGCCACCACAGCCCCCCGGACTGCTCAATCGACAGGAAGTGCCGGTGCAGGAAGCGGTTGTCGTCGATCGCGAGGTCGCCCTCACGGCCGATCGTGAACCGGCTGCCTGCGGGCACGGTCAGGTATTCGCCGGCGAACTCGACGGAGAGGTCGCTGGGTACCGGCTCGCCCGCGCCAGGCGCCGCCGGCGGAACGGTGTCGTCGACGTCGGTCACGGCGTGCACTTCCTCGTCTCGGCTCCGTACGTGCCGCCGGCCCGGATGATCCGCACCGCGATGCAGGTCGTGCCGCCCGGATCGACCGGCAGCGTAACGGTCGGCTCGGTCACCCGCGCGGCCTGGCCGTCGCCGGCGAGCGTGTACGGCAGCCACAGGTACCCGTCGCCGTCTTGCGGATCGGGGTTGGTCCACGTGAAGACGGCGTTGCCGCCTTCGACCGTGCCGGTCAGGTCGGCGACGGCAGGAACGGCCCCGGCCGCCGGGTCTTGCGGGACGACGGCGGATGCCGAAGGCGAGGTCTGCGGGTCATCCGTACCGCCATCACCACCGCCGAGCAGGCTCGCAGCGATCGCGACCCCGCCGATGATGACGACGGCCGCGGCGACCGAGCCCAGGCCGATCCACAGTCCGCGGCGCGAACGCGGCCGGCCGGGCTGCGTCGTGGTGTCGTGCGCCGGCGGCGCAGTGTCGTGCGGCGCGGCGACCTCGCGCGCGGGCGCGCGATCGATCATGCGCGGCGCGCGGCGGACCGTCGACGAGGGGTCGTCGGCGACCGGGACGCCCCGCTGCGGTGTCGGCGCGATCGCGACCGGCCCACGCAGGAGCGTGCGGTCATCGGAGTCGGCGGACTGGGGGTCGGTGAAGCCCTGGGGGTCAGTGAAGGTCGGCGCGCCGCTGAAGGTCGGGGCATCCGTCTGGTCGCGACGACGCGTGGGACCGGCGGCAGGGTTCGTCTGCGGCTCGATGCTGACGATGCCGCGCACGCGGGTCAGCTCGCCGTCGGCATCGTCCTCGTCTGCGTCAGGCGGGCTGTCGTCGAGGATGTCGATCGGCGTGACCGAGTGCGACAGCTCGATCTGCACGCGCTGCAGCGCGCGGGCGAACGCGACGGCCGACTCGAAGCGGTCGCCGGGGCGCTTGGCCATGGCCCGCTCGAGGGCGAGCTGCAGCGATGCCGGGGCATCCGCCCGCGCAAGGGGCGGCACGGGCTGCGTCTCGATGCGCTGGATCAGGTCGGCGCCGCCGTTGCGGCCGCCGGGTTGCTCGAACGGCGAGCGCCCCGCGAGCAGGGTGTAGACCGTCGCGCCGAGCGCATAGACATCGGTCGCGACGCCCGAAGCCGACTCGTCGGTGAACGACTCGGGCGGCGACCACGGAATCGACATGCCGCCGGTGGATTCTTCGGCCTCCGCCGTCGTCGCGATGCCGAAGTCGGTCAGCGCCGGCCGGTTGTACTCGGTGACGAGGATGTTCGCCGGCTTGATGTCGCGGTGCAGGATGCCCGCGCGGTGCGCCGTCTCGACCGCTGCGGCAACCTGCACGCCGACGCGCAGTGCCTCGGCGACCGAGAACGCGGCGGCCCGCGAGCGCACCTGCAGGTTCGGGCGCGGGCAGTACTCCATGACGAGGTACGGCCTGCCGTCGTCAGAGACGCCCGCCTGGTAGATCGTGACGATCGCGGGGTGCGTCGACAGCAGCGCCATGACGTTGGCTTCGGCCGCGAACTCCTCTGCCGAGCCCCCGGCCATGCGGTCGGGCAGCATGACCTTGACCGCGACGCGGCGGCGCGGCAGGTGCTGCTCGAACAGGTATACGTCGGCGAACCCGCCCGAGCCGAGCACGTCGACGTAGGTGAACCCCGCGAGGGCGGGCGGCGGCGCGGGCGGCCGCTTGGCGCTCACGCGAGATCCTCGAAGGTGACCGTGACGCCGTCGCCCAGGTCGAGCACGTCACCCGTGACGACCATTGTCGGCTCGCTCGGGTGCAGCCGCACGGGGTCCTGACCGCCGCGCAGCAGCACGGTGCCGTTGGTGGTGTCGAGGTCGGTCACGAGCACGTGCTCGCCCTCGGCGCGAATCTCGACGTGGCTGCGCGAGATGTCCTGCTCGGGGCTGTCGACCGCGACCAGCGTCGGCAGGTCTGACCCCGACGTGCGCGTCGACTTGGGTCGGCGCCCGATGATGACGGGGCGTTCGATCTCGACGATGCGGCCGGTAGACAGCACGATGCGTCCGCGCGTGGGCCGGCGCGCCGGCACGTTGTCGGTCGACTCGTAGCGCTCGCGCTCGGCGTTGCGCAGCGCGCGGACCTGGGCGACCGACACCGTCTCGCCGTCGTGGTCACCCAGCGCGGGCTGCGTGGCGGGTGGCTGTGCGGCGGCGTCTGTGGCGTCTGTGGCGGGCTGTGCGGCCGGGGCGGCGGCCGGCGCAGTGGCCGGTGCGGCGGAGACGTGCGCGGGCGTGAGCGGCACGGACTCGATCGGCGGCGCGGACGGCGCAGGCGGGGCATCCGCCCCTTCTTCGGCAACCGCAACAGCCGCCGCCGAGATCGGCCGGGCGACGGTCTCGCCCCACAGCAGGTCGTACTCGTCGGCGGGCTGCTCGACTTCGGGAGCCGCCGTCGCGAGCGGCATCAGGGTGTCGAGCCCCGTGGCATCCGCCTCACCTGTCGCGGCGTCGGTGGCCGCGACCGGGGCATCCACCGCGTCTTCCGCCTCTTCCGCGGCAGCACCCGCCTCATCCGCCCAGGGATCCGCCGTTGCGGCCGTCACATCTGCGGAGATCTGCGCAGCCGCGGAGGGGGCCGCCGCGGCGCCAGCGCCGCTGGCATCAGCGCCGCCTGCGCCAGCCACGTCCACAACCACGAGGTCGGTCACCGCGACGCCCGATCGCAGCGGAACGAGGGGGCCGGATGCCTCGGCGAGCGCGCCGATCGAGACTCGCGTGGCACCCGGGATGAAGCGCTCGGTCCAGGTCGCGACGCCTTCGCCGGAGATCTCTTCCGCCGCCTCGCCCTCGACGAGCATCGCGAGGGTGCCTCGGACGGCGACGCGCACGCCGCCGGGTTCGGCCACCGCGAGCGCGAACGGCGGGATCGCCGTCAGCGACGTGCCGAACGCTCCGGTGAGCGACTCGAGCACAGCGCCGAGGCCGCCGTCGCCGATCCCCCGCCAGACGGCGGCGATCGCCGTCTCGGTGACGACGGGGGCGAGCACCGCCACGGCGGCACCTTCGGACGCGACCCACCAGCCGCCGGCGGCGGGACGGTACCGCACGTGCGTGTCGCGGATCACAGGTCTCCCCTCGCTCCGCCGCGCGGGCGGGTGTCACTGTCGGGTTCTGCGCGGCGCGCGCCGGCGGGCGCCGTGTCATACAGGTCGTCGTGACCGCTGACGGCGACCGCGTCGACGACGATCGCGGTGACGTTGTCGCGGCCGCCGTGCAGCAGCGCCTCGTGGATGAGGCGCGTCGCGGCATCCTGCGGATCGGACTCGTCGTCGAGGATCTCGCGCAGGCGCTCAGCGCTGACTTCGCCCGAGAGCCCGTCGGAGCACACGAGGATGCGGTCGCCGGGCTCGGCGGGGACCATCCAGTAGTCCGCCTGACCGTCGCTGCCGGCACCGATGGCGCGCGTGATCTCGTTGCGGCGACTGTCTGAACCCGCTTCGGCGCCCGTGATGACGCCGGCGTCGACGAGTTCCTGCACGACGGAGTGGTCGACGCTGATCTGCTCGAGCATGCCGTTCGCGAACCGGTAGGTGCGCGAGTCGCCGACGTTGACCGTCAGCCAGTAGCCGACGCCGCCGACCTCGGCGACGACGACGCCGGTCAGGGTCGTGCCGGCGGCGCGTCCGTCGCTCGCGATGGCCTCGACGCGGCTGCGCGCGCGACGCAGCGACGCCCGCACGTCGTCGATGCCGAGCGCCGGCGGGCCGACGAGGCGCGCGAACTCCGCGACGACGGCGGCGCTAGCGCGGTCGCCCGCGTCGTGACCGCCCATCCCGTCGGCGACGAGGAAGAGTGGCGCCTCGGCGAGGTAGGCGTCTTCGTTGATGCGGCGGCGCAGCCCGGTGTGGCTCGCGGCGCCGCAGCGCACGAGGATGGGTGTCTCGGTCACGGCGCCACCTCGACGACGACGTGCCGGTCACCGAACTCGAGGACGTCGCCCATCCGCACGCGCGCGGGCTCGCCGGCGACCGCCTGCTGCCGCTGCGTGCCGCGGCGGATCACGACCCCGTTCGTGGAGTGCCGGTCGGTCACCCACAGCACCCCGTCGATGACGGCGAGCTCGAAGTGCGTCTTCGACAGCGACAGCGTCTCGTCGCGCACGGGCGAGACCATCGCGCCGGTCTCGGGAGCGGGGTTGCGACCGAACACGGTGCGGCCGTAGAGCGCCTGGCTGGTGCCGTCGTCCCACGTCAGCCGCGCGACGGGGCGCTCACCGGTCGAGATCCGGGTCTGGTCGAGCGGGTCGTCGAGCACAGGCTGTGCGGCGCCGCGGGCATCCGCTGGTGGCGGCGCAGCCGCTGCCGACGACGACGGAGCGTCGACGACGGGGATGCCCGGTGCCGCGGCCGGCGGCGGGGCGTCGAAGGTCTCGGGGTCGGAGACTCCCGGGACGAACGAGATGAGACCGGATGCCTGCGGCGCAGGCCGCGCGGGCGGGACCGGCACGACGTCCGCGAGTTCGGGCGCGTCGGCGCCGGGCAGGATCGGCGCGGCCGGCAGGCCCGAAACGGATGCCGCACCCGTCGGCGCAGGCGGCGGAGGCGGCAACGGCGCACCCGACGGCGTGGCACTCGGTGCCGCCGCGCCCGGCAGCGCGACGCCGGGCTGCACCGCCTGAGGTGCTCCCGGCGCCGCGGTCACCGCCGCAGGCACCACCGGCGCGGCCACCACCGGCCCGTGCCCCGCGACGTCGGTCATGACGGCACCGGATGCCTTGTCGTGCCAGCCGCGATGCCACGGCGAGCCGTCGAACAGGGGCGAGAACACCCCGACGACGATGCTGCTGCCGAGTCCCCACACGAGGTTCCGGCCGAGCGCCCGGCCGAATCCGAGCGGGCCGTCGTCGGCGACGTGCGCCAGGCGCAGGCCGAGCGCGCGCATGCCGAGCGAGCCGTTGCCACCCTGCATGAGCGTGTAGACGAGCAGCCACGCGCCCAGTACGACGTACCCGCCGAGCGCGGCGACGGGCAGCGGGAACCCGCCGCCGGTCGCGAAGGAGATGCCGGCGAAGATGCCGACCGCGATCAGCAGCACGAGCAACGCGATCGCGCTGTCGATCAGATAGGCGCCGACGCGTCGGCCGACCGCGGCGGGCCGCCACGCGGGCGCCCGGTAGTCGGTGGGCCGCTGCGCGGCATCCGTGCCCGTCATGCGTCGCTCCCCGTGGCCCCCGTGGCATCGGCGGACGCGGCCGCATCGACCGCACGCGCGGCGCGGCGGCTCGCGGCGGCACGACGCAGCGAGCGCAGGCTCAGCCGCGCACGCATCCGCTGCCACAGCGTCGTGGACCCTCTCATCCCCCCGACGATATCGTCCACTTCGCGCCAGAACGCCTCGACGTCTTCTGCCGACGGGTCGTCCGGGCCGTACACCTCGACATCGGCGCGCGTCGCGAGCGTCGCGATGCGCGGCTGGTCGAAGGCCGCGCCGACGACCGCGGCGCTCTCGGCGCGGGTCGCCCCGGCGACGACGGGAGCGCGCAGATCGACGGCCGAGTCGACGAGCTCGTCCCAGCCGCCCGAGATGCGGTCGGCGGTGCGCGCGGCCCCGCGGCGACGCGCGCGCCGCGCACCCTTGACGATGCCCATGACGATGAACGGAGCCGCCAGCAGTGCGATGACGCCCACGCCGATGCCACCGTACAGCAGCACGGGGCCGAGCCAGTCGACGCCGCTCTGCTGCTCTTCGTCTTGCTGGCGGTCTTCCGCGATCGCGGCGGGCAGGTCTGCCGGCTCTTGCGCGGGAGGCGGCGGCTGCAGCACCTGCGGCTTCGGGTTGGCCTGTGGCTTGGTGGTCTGGTCGTTGGGCTGGTTGTCTTCGTCGGGCGTGGGGTCGAACGGCACCCAGCCGTAGCCAGCGAAGGCGATCTCGACCCACGCGTGCAGGTTGTCGCCCGTCGCCGTGAACACGGTGTCGGTGTTGTCGTCCTTGCCGGGGTACCAGCCCATCACGACGCGGGCAGGCATGCCGAGCTGCGTGGCCATCAGCGCCATCGCGACGGCGTACTGCTCGTCGTCGCCGATCATCTGATCGCCCCCGAACAGCGCGGTGATGCGGTTCGCGCCGTGACCCGACAGCGACGTCACGTCGTCAGCGAGCCCGTGGCTGAAGAACCCGTCGCTGTGCAGCCAGCTCTCCAGGGCGCGCGCACGTTCGATGGGCGTCTCGGCGTCGGCCGTGGCCTTGGATGCCAGATCGGCGATCTTCTCGGGGATGCCGGACTGCTTGGGCATCGTGATCGTCGCGAACGGCACCTCGGCGAGCGCCGCATCGCTGGGCAGTGTCGGGATGACGGTCTGCAGCGTGTAGGCGTCGCCGGTGGCCAGGCCCGACGGCACGACGGCGGTGCCGGTCGCGTCGTTGAAGTGGGCGGAGCGCGCGAGGTCGGTCGCACGGTCGCCCTCGAAGGTGAAGTCTCGCGGCGCACCGACGTCGGGCACCCACACCCCGGTGAGGTCGGTGATGTCGAAGCGCAGGGTCGCGGCGGTGCCCGTGGCATCCGGCGACATGTTCGACCGGATGGGCGTGAATGCGCTCGAGGAGCCCGCGCCGTCATCGGCCACGTCGTACACGATGCCGTTGTAGGCGTCCATCGTCGCGAGGCGCACGCGCGCGTCTTCGGGCAGGCCCGACACCGTGAACAACGTCGCGTCCGCGTCGTCACGGACGTAGCCGCGGAACGACTGCAGCGGGCTCGGATACTGCGTGATGTCGAACGGCGGGATGACGAAGTCGCGCAGGATGAAGCGCGGGGTCGCGGGGGCGGCGAACGCCGCCGTCGCCACGCCCGTGCCGGCCGCGATGGCGAGCACGGCGCCCGCGGCGACGAGCCGCCGGCGGCGCGAGCTGCGCACGGAAGTGGCATCCGACACCCCCGCCGACTCGACGCGCACGGCGGCGCGGTCGCCGTCCCACGCGTGGCGCAGTGCCAGCCAGATGACGGCGACGACGGCGAACGCGACGCCTTCGATCAGCGGGGCGGTGGGCTGGGCGACGCCGAGGAGGATGCTCGTGACGAGCACGGCGAGCGCAGGCAGCAGCGCCCACGCGGCGGGGCGCGCGCGCAGCGCGAGCGAACCGGTGAGCACGCCGCCTGCGAGCGTCAGGATGAACGGCACGACGAGGTGACCGTCGCCCGCCGCGACCGGCGGCACGGTCGTCAGCAGCTGCTTCCACGACGTGATCGCGCCGAGGGCGAGCTCGCGCAGCGTCTCGAGCGTCGGCACGACGCCGAACAGCGCCGTGTGGGGCAGAGCGAGCGCGCCGCCGAAGACGAAGTACGCGCCGATCGTGGCACCGGCAAGGCTCAGGATGCCCCACCGCCAGCGCATGCCGACCCACGCCAGCGCGAGCCCGAGCGCGAGCCCCCCGAAGCCCGCGACGAGATACTGCGGGCCGTCGAAGGTCGTCGCGAACCCGATGATCGCGACGGTCAGCAGCAGTGCTGCGGCGATCAGGTCGAGCACGATGATGCGAACCGGGCGTGCGGCGGTCATGACAGCACCTTCCGCACGGCCGTGGGCAGCTGGTCGAGCGTGCCGACGGTGATGACGTCGGCCTCGGCGATGCGCTTGAGCTCGGGCGAATCGACGCGCGAGTCCGCGACGACGGCGAGCGCGCGCACGCCGTAGGGCAGGCGCGAGCATGCGAGGCGCAGGTCGGAGGCATCCGTCTTCGACCCCGTCACGAGCACGACGACGGCAGCTTGCGGCGCGTGCGCGGCGATCGCACCGGCGAGCGCGACGATGCCACCCTGGCGGGGGCGCGAGTGGCCGAGCAGCGACAGCTCGTCGAGCAGGCGGCGCGGCGTGGGCGAGCGCAGCGGGCCGTCCTGCGTGCGCGCCTCGAGCACGCGCGAGTCGCGCAGCGCGCGCATCCCGACCGAACCGGCGGTCGAGATCGCGAGCTCGAACTCTTCGGGGTCGCGGTACTCGTCGGGGTGCGTCGACAGCCCCACGACGAAGTGCGAGCGCCGCGTCTCTTCGTACTGGCGCACCATGACCTCGCCCGCGCGGGCGGTCGACTTCCAGTGCACGTGGCGCAGGTCGTCACCCGGCTGGTACTCGCGCAGCGCGTGGAACGACACGTCGTCGCGCGCCAGGTGCTGCACCGGCAGTCCCTCGAGGTCGCGCAGATGACCGAGCGAGAGCCCATCGAGCGCCGTCGTGCGCGGGTGGACGAACAGGTCGACGGCCTGACGGCGATCGTGCGTGCGCTCGAACAGACCGATCGGGTCGCCGCGGCGCACGCTCACGGGGCCGACCTCGAGCACACCGCGCGCGGTCGTCGGGATCGCGAAGACCTCTTCGTGCTCGGCGCCGGGGTGCAGGCGCGGCACCTGGAACACGCCGCGACCATGACCGACCGGTAGCACGACTTCGGCGGGCAGGATCGTGCGGGCCGTGCGGTTGGCGAGGGTCAGGCCACCGACCGCGCGCTCACCGACCACAACACGCGTGCGTGTGAGGTCGAGGTGGATCTCGTAGGTCGTGCGCCCGAACAGGAAGGCGATGCTGACCAGCAGCACGACCGTCACGACGACGGCGGCAATCAGCATCTCCTGCCAGCCGAACGCGAGGGCGAGCCACCACAGCACGACGGCGCCGGCGATCAGCACCCAGCCCAGCGGGCGGATGACCTCGGCGATCGTGCGCAGCACGCGCGCTGTCACGTGCCGCGCCGTTTCGAACCGCTCGCGCCACACCTCGGCTCGCGTCGCCGCGCGCGGCGCGGCGAGGGTCATGTCGTCCGCGGCCTCAGAGGCGTCGCCCGGCTGCGGCAACAGGGCGTCGGATGCCGCGTCGGACGCACCATCGCCCCGACGCGCGCGGCGCGACGGGGTGACGGTCTCCGACGTGACGGCCATCAGCTCGCGGCCCGCGCGAGCGGCGCCTCGACGGTCGCGAGGGCACGCTGCACGACGGCCTCCGCCGTCGTGCCGGCGAACTCGGCCTCGGGATCGAGCACGAGCCGGTGCGCCCACACCGGCACGGCGAGGGTCTTGATGTCGTCGGGGATCACGAAGTGGCGCCCCTGCGAGGCAGCGTAGACCTTCGCGACGCGGATCATCGAGATCGCTCCGCGCACCGAGACGCCGAGGCGCGTGGCATCCGACGCGCGCGTCGCCTCGACGATCTGTGCGGTGTAGCGCGCGACCGCGGGGTCGATGTGCACGGATGCCGCGAGGTCAGCCATGTCGGCGACGGCCTTGGTCGTGATGACAGCCGACAGCCCCGCCGAGGGGTTGCGGTCGACGGCGCCGACGAGGATGCGCTCGGTGACGGCGAGGGTCGGGTAGCCGATCGAGATCTTCAGCATGAAGCGATCGAGCTGGGCCTCGGGCAGCTTGTACGTGCCCGACTGCTCGATGGGGTTCTGCGTCGCGATGACGAGGAACGGGCGACCGACCTCGTGCGGGGTGCCGTCGACCGTGACGCGCGACTCCTCCATGACCTCGAGCAGCGCGGACTGCGTCTTGGGCGAGGCGCGGTTGATCTCGTCGGCGAGCACGATCGAGGCGAACACGGGGCCGCGGTGGAACTCGAAGCGGTGGTTCTGCTGGTCGTAGATCGTGACGCCGGTCACGTCGGAGGGCAGCAGGTCGGGCGTGAACTGGATGCGCGTGCTCGTGCCCTGCACGCTCGCCGCGAGCGCCTTCGCGAGGCTCGTCTTGCCTGTGCCGGGGGCATCCTCGAGCAGCACGTGCCCCTCGGCGAGCATCGCCGACAGCACGAGCCCCACGACCTCGCGCTTGCCCAGCAGGGCCTGATCGACGTTGTCGACCAATCGCGTGAAGGTGTCGCGGAACCACGCCGCCTGTTCGGGGGTCATGCTCATCGGTTCGTTCCTTGTCTCTCGTGGATGTCTCGTGTGCGCGGCGCGGCTCAATTGCGCGGCCACCACTGCTTCTCGGTGTCGACCGACCCGCCCCAGCCGATGATGTCGACCCAGACGTTGTACCCCTCGGCGCCGCTCCAGCAGTACAGCTGAACGGAGCCGTTGGCCGGCAGGTTGAACGAGTACCGCGTGCCGAACTTGCCCGCCGATCCGCCGCCGTCGTTCCAGCAGTCGATCTGGTAGTTGCCCGCCGGGAAGTTCTGCGTGTTCACGACGTATCGGTAGCAGCCGAAATCACAGCCGACGTTCTCGAAGTCACCGCGGCTGACCCACACGCGTGGCGGCGGTGGCGCCGCCGAGGTCGCCGAGGCGGATGCCGTCGTCGTCTGCCCCGCGGCGCTCGTACGCACCGACAGGGTGCGCGTCGTGCTGTACCCGACGCTGTAACTCTCGGTGCCGTTCGCCGCGACCGTACGCCAACCGCGACCGTCGCCCGTGTTGATCTCGGTGGTGATGTCGCGACCGTTCCGGGCCGGAGACGCCCACGTCATGCTGATCGTCGTGCCGCTCGCGCTCGCCTGTGCGGTCGGGTTGCCGATCGACCCGTACGGGGCGACGGCGTTCGACGTGTTCGAGGCGTCACTGGCGAACTGCGATCCGCCGACGGTCGAGACGGCACGCACGCGCACCGAGTAGCTGCCGTTGTTGTTCGTCTGACCGCCGCCGATCGTGCCCGACCCGCCCGTGCCGCCCGCGGCCCACGAGCCGTTCCACGCGCCCTCGTTGACCGAGTACTCGTAGCGGATCTCACCGGATGCCGCGCCGTTGGCGGCCCCGGCCGTCCACGTCACGCCGACCTGGTTGTCGCCTGCCGTCGCCGCGACGGCGGTCGGGGCGTTCGGGGCGGTGACACCGCGGCGCGGGGCCGAGGTCGCACTGTAGTCACCCCAGCCCGCCTTGTTCGAGGCGCGCACGTCGAAGGTGTAGTCCGTCGTCGACGTGTCCACGACAACGGCCTGACTGGTCTGCCCCGCGGGCACGCTGACGGTCTTCACGATCGTCGAGCCCTGCTTGACGCGCAGCTGGTAGCCCGCGATCGCGTCGCCGTTGTTCGCCGGCGCGTTCCAGTTGACCTGGATCTGCGCCTGTGCGCCGACCGGGCTCAGCAGCGTCGTCGTGGGCGCATCGGCGGCCGACGGCGGGGCTGCCGGCACCATCGTGGCCGACCACGGGCTGTACTCGCTCGGTTCGGGGGCGCGGTTGTGGGCACGCACGCGCACGCGATACGCGGTGCCGTTCTCGAGCCCGTCCCACACGATGCTCGTGCCGGTCACGCCCGTCTTCTCCACGATGCCGGACGGCGGCGCCGGCGAGATCTCCAGCGTGTAGCTCTCGACCGGCGAGCCCTCCGTGCGCGGTGCCGTCCACGACACGCTCAGGCTGCGGTCACCGAACACGAGCGTCGGCGGTGCCGGAGTGTCGGGGCGCACGTCGGGGCGCGCCGTCTCAGACGGCACCGACGGGTCGGAGACCCCCACCTTGTTGGTCGCCGTCACGACGAAGGTGTACTCGACGTTGTTGGTCAGCCCATCGAGCGTGCACGTCGTCGACGCGCACTCCTTCGTGTAGAAGCTCGTCGTCGAGGTCACGGTGTACCCCGTGATGGGCGAGCCGTTGTCGATCGGTGGCGTCCACGAGAGAACAACGGTGCGGCTCTGCACGCTCGAGACGACGGGCTTGCCCGGGGCATCCGGGCGACCCTGCACCGTGATGCGGATGCGGCCCTCGGCGGCGCGATCGATGTCGTCGGTGGCATCCATGATCGTGTAGCGCACCACGACGACACCGACATAGGCCTCATCACTCGTGACCTCGACTCGGTCACCCTTGACGGCGACGGTCGCCCGACCGCTCTCGAGCACCGCGCCGGTGACCTTCAGCGGTGTGTCGGGGAACGGGTTGACGTCGTTGGCGAGCACCTCGACCGATTCCGTCGAGCCCTGATCGGACTGCTCGATGACGTCGTCGTTGGCGCTCGCCCGCTCACGGGTCGAGGCGCTCACGAGCACCGAGATGGTGGCCTCGGCGGGCTCGGCCTCACCGTCGGAAGCAGTCACCGTGAGCAGCGCCCTCGTGCCCTTCGCGGTGTTCGTGGCGGCCGACACGCTCAGCGTCGTGCCCGCCACCGCCGCGGTCAGCCCGTCCGGCGTGCTGCCCTTGAGCTCGAAGGTGAGGTTGCCCTGGTCTTCGGGGTCGGGGTCGGTCGCCAGCGCCGCGAGGTCGAGCGTCGTGGCATCCTCACCCGGAGCGACGTTCATCTCGGCGCCGACCATCGTCGGCGGCTGGTTGTCGGGTGGCAGCACCGTGATCGGGATCGTCAGCACGGCCTTGCGACCCTCGGGGTCGTCGGGGCCGGTGCCGTCGGTGACCTCGAAGGTGAGCGCGTCGGTGCCGAAGTAGCGGTCAGCCGACGTGTAGACGAGCGTGTGCTGATCCTTGATGAGGCCGGCACCGTTGCCATGCGCGACCTGGACCTTCGCGGCCTCGGTGATCACGACGTCCTTGCCGCCCGCGGCGCGCACGTAGTCCTTCAGCGGCAGCTCGATCGTCTCGCCACTCTTCACCTCAACGGGAACCGTCGAGATGAGGCTCGGCGGCAGCGTCACCAGTGCCGGCACGCGGATGAAGGCGGATGCCTGGAGTCCGTCGGCGTCGGTGACGGTATACGTGATCAGCTGCGCGGCGTCGCCGATCGTGACCTTGACCTTGCCGTCGCGCGTCAGTTGCGCGGTCTCGCCGCCCGTGCCGAGCGTGACGGTGAGCGCGCTCTTGGTGCCGTCGGGGTCGTCGTCGTTCTCGCGCACGTCGACGAGGGCGGTGCCGTCGTCGCCGACGTCCTCCGCCAGCACCCGGTCGTCGCGCGCGATCGGCGCTTCGAGCGGCACGTTCTCGTCGACCGTGATCTGCACGCTCGTGGACGCGCGCAGCCCGCGCACGTCGGTGATCGCGTACTGCACCGACGTGTTGAGTTCGCGGTCGGGCGCCGTGATGAGCAGGTACTTGCCGCTCGTGCGCGCCTTGAGCCCCTCGACGTCGCTGGGGACGGTGAGGGTGTCATCGGGCGCGAACCCGAACTCGTCGCCGTCGGGGTCGGAGTCATTCTGCAGCACCGGCACGGCGACCTCGCGGCCGGGGCGCATGACGACCGTGTCGCGCACGGCGTAGGGAGCCTGGTTGGTCGAGGCGGCCGGCGCGATGCCGATCACTACGGGCGCAGTGCCCTCCGCACCGAGCCGGTCGCGCACGCGGTAGGTGAAGGTGTCGACCCCGACCGAGTCCTCGAACGCCTGGTAGGTGAACGACCCGGTGCCGGTCTCGACGATGCGGCCCTTCGTCGGGGCATCCGCGATGCCGACGAGTTCGACAGAATCGCCGTCGTCGTCGATGCCGTCCAGCGGCACCGGGATCTCGACCTTTGCGCCGCTCAGCGTGCGCGCCGTGAGGTCGCGTGGCCGGGGTGCGGAGTTCGCCTCGTCGTTGCGCGGCAGGATCTGGATCGTGATGTACCCGGCGTCGCGCTGGCCCGTCGAATCGACGACCTCGTACGTCGCGTAGACCGTCTTCGGCTCGTCGCCGGCGCGGAAGCGCACCGTTTCCTCTGAGACGAAGGCCTCGCCGTCGGCGGGATCGATGAGCGGCTCGACGAGCTCGGGAGCGACGTGGATCGTGTCGCCGTTCGGGTGGTAGTCATTGTCGAGCACCGGGATCGTGACGGTGTCGCCGACGCGCACGACGACCTGGTCGTCTTCGGCGACCGGCGGGCGCAGGCGCGAGGGCGCCGGCACGGGGATCACGACGATCTCACCGTCGGCCGAGCGCGATCCGTTCGAGATCGTGTAGCCGATGCGCACCTGCTGGTCGACCGACGCGAGGTCGCTGACCCGGATGGTCTCGTGGCCGAGCACGGCTGCGGCGATGCCCGACCCGGCATCCACCGTCACCGACTGCACGACGAGGACGCCACCTGACGGGTCGGTGTCGTTCGAGAGCACGTTGACGAGCACGTCGCCACCGGCGGGCAGCAGCGCGACGTCGCGGACGGCGATGGGAGGCAGGTCGGTGTTGGACTCGGGCAGGACGTCGACGCGTACGAGGCCCGGGACGGAGTTCGGGCCGGCGGCCACGAGGTACTGCACGTAGTAGGTGTCGGCGGTCGACGACGAGAACGAGAAGGTGCCGGCCGCGACGTCGGGGACGATCGTGGCGCCGTCCACGTCATCGACGCGGGTCAGGCGCAACTGCTCGCTGCCCGAACTGGTGTCGTTGGTCAGCGGCGCCACCGTGATCGGGCGGCCGACGCGCGTGACGACGTGGTCGGCGTTCGTGATCGGTGTCGTCGTGCCGAGCGGGCGGATGTCGTAGCGCGCGATACCCGCGCCCTCTGCCGTGCCGTCGGAGACGACGATCGGCACATCCTTGCGGCCCTGCACGCCGCCGATCGCACGGTAGGTGATGCGCCCATCCGAAGTGAAGTCAGCCTCATCGCCGCCGTCAGGCGCGACGTCGAGCAAGAAGATGTCATCGCCGTCGGGGTCGATCCAGTCGGGCAGCACGTTGTACGAGGCCGTCCCGCCGGACTCGACCGTGATGGGCGTCGTGCGCTTCTGCACCGGCGGAGAGTTGACGTCGAGCGGGTGCACCGTGAGGGTGACGGATGCCGTGGCCTCGCCCCCGCGCCCGTCTTCGACGGTGTAGCGGAACGTCGTCGTCCCCGTCGCGTCGTCGGGCGTCGTGATCTGCAGCGCCGCACCGTTGTAGATCGGCTCGATCGTGCCGAAGCCGGGCTCTTGCGACACCGAGGCGACGAGGACGTCGCCGTCGGCATCGGTGTCGTTGTCGAGCACCGGCAGCACCGTCGTGCGGCCGGGACGGATGCCGTACTCGTCATCCTGTGCGACGGGCGGCGTGTTCTGGTCGGTGCGCTCGGGCAGGCTCGTCACCACCGTCTCTTCGGTGGTCTCTTCCTGCTCGTCGCCCTCGCCTTCGGGCGGCGTGATGTCCTGCCAGTTGTCGACGCGCTGCAACGAATCGGATGCCATCCAGGCGGCGCCGCCGAACACGTCGTTGAGCACGACGACATCGCGGTTCGTGCGGAACCGCAGCTGGCTCGTCGGCTCGATGCCGCCGACGTCCTCTACGAGGTCGTCGGCCGTGCCCGGGCAATCGCGCACGAAGCGGCCCGACCCCGACCACGCGCCGTAGGCGCAGCCGGCGACGTAGACGGGCTGTGCGGGGTCGCCCGCGCTCTCGGCCGAGATCGTGACCGTCTCGCCTCCGCCGAGCGGCACGCGCACCAGGTCGGTGGGGGTCGCGAGGGTGACCGCGTCGGCAGTGCCGGAGGGCTGCTGCAACACGGCATCCGCCGGCACTTGGGTCTTCGACCCGTCGCCGCCGTAGAGCGTCGCGGTGTCTTCGTCGAGGACGAATGCGGTCGTGCCGACGACCGTGATCGACAGCGTGTGGTCCTTCGCGATGCCGTCGAGCCCGCGCGAGGACTTCTCGACCGTGGTGCCGTCGTCGCCCGGACCGTACGAGCGCAGCACGGCTTCTTCGGCCGAGACGGCATAGACCGTGCCGTCGACGCCGACGGCGACCTTCGCGTTCTTGCCCTCGTCGGCGACGGGTTCCGACCCCTCGGCGCCAATGCCGCTGACGGCGGTGAAGGGGCTGGTCCACAGCGTGCCGGACGGCTCGAGTACCGCGACGGTGGATGCCCCCATCGCCACCGTCGAACCCGGTGCGAGATCGGCCGAGTCAGAGAGCATGACCCGCGCCGGGTCGACGGCCGAGATCGACGCGTCGGCGGTGTCGACGACGATGATGCGCGAGCCGCTCTGCAGGATGTCGTACGTCGCCGAGGCGGTGCGCAGGCCGCCGTCGAGCACCCGCGACTCGTGGTTGAAGTGTCCGACGAGCAGGCTGGACTGCTTCGTGACCCAGACGCCGCCGTCGTGCAGATCGACCTCGGTCGTCGGCTTGCCCTCGTAGGAGAGGGCGAAGAAGCCCACCGTGAGGGCGGCGACGGTGACGATGGCCGTCGAGATCAGCGCTTTCGGGCGCGATCGAAGCCACGCGAACGACTTCATGTCGGCTCGGCTCCCCCCGGGCTCGGTTTTCGTTGCGTGGCGTCGGGACCTGGTGCTGAAGCAGGCCGCACACGGCGTGTGGACTCAGACAGCCTACGACACGGCCACTCGCGGCGAGAACCCTCGACGAGGGGGAGGACTGCCCATGCCTGTGCTGGGGGTGGGCTGCGGGTGGGGCTGCCGGGCGGGTGCGCGGGGCGGGTGCGCGAACTGCAAGGCCGCGGGGCCGGCACGCCGTCGATCGGCGGCTCAGCGCGGCGTGTCGCGCACGATCCCTTGCAGTCGCGAATCAGCGGGCGCGGTTCACGCGCTGACGTAGGTGGCGAGGTGCTGCGCCGTGAGGGTCCTGCCCGCGGCGATCAGATCGGCGGGGGTGCCCTCGAACACGATGCGGCCGCCGTCACGGCCCGCGCCCGGGCCGACGTCGATGATCCAGTCGGCGTGCGCCATGACGGCCTGGTGGTGCTCGATGGCGATGACCGAATTGCCGGCATCCACGAGCCTGTCGAGCAGCCCCAGCAGGCCCTCGACGTCGGCCAGGTGCAGGCCCGTGGTCGGCTCGTCGAGCACGTAGACGACCCCTGGCTTGGCCATCGCGATCGCCAGCTTGAGGCGCTGCCGCTCACCGCCGGAGAGGGAATTCAGCGCCTGGCCGAGCGTGAGGTACCCGAGCCCGACGTCGATCATGCGGGCAAGGATCGTGTGCGCGGGTCCCTTCGCGAAGAACGCCGCGGCCTCGTCGGCCGACATCGCGAGCACTTCAGCGATGTTCCTGCCGTCGAGCGTGTACTCGAGCACGTCGTCGCTGAACCCGGTGCCCTCGCACAGCTCGCAGCGCGTCTCGACGCTCTGCGTGAAGCCGAGGTTCGTGATGATGACGCCGAGCCCCTTGCAGGCGGGGCACGCGCCTTCGGAGTTCGCGCTGAACAGCGCCGGCTTCACGCCGTTGGCCTTCGCGAAGGCCTTGCGGATGTCGTCGAGGATGCCCGTGTAGGTCGCCGGGCTCGACCGGCGCGATCCCTTGATGGGGGTCTGGTCGACCACGACGATGTCGTCGCGGCGCGGCAGCGAACCGTGGATGAGCGAGGACTTACCCGACCCCGCGACGCCTGTGACGACGGTGAGGATGCCGAGGGGCACATCGACGCCGACATCGTGCAGATTGTGCAGGGTCGCGCCGCGGATCTCGAGGGCCTCGGTCGAGGTGCGGGTCTCGGGCTTGAGTCGCGCACGGTGGTCGAAGTGGCGGCCCGTAATGGTGTCGCTCGCGCGCAGGCCCGCGACATCCCCCTCATACGTGATACGCCCGCCGTGCCGACCGGCGCCGGGGCCGAGGTCGACGACGTGGTCGGCGATCTGGATGACCTCGGGCTTGTGCTCGACGACGAGCACCGTGTTGCCCTTGTCGCGCAGCAGCAGGAGCAGCTCGTTCATCCGCTGGATGTCGT
Source organism: Microbacterium sp. 70-16 (assembly GCF_001898315.1). Taxonomy (GTDB): domain Bacteria; phylum Actinomycetota; class Actinomycetes; order Actinomycetales; family Microbacteriaceae; genus Microbacterium. The sequence goes on from NZ_MKTQ01000026.1 coordinate 83,784, forward strand.
GCGGGTGCAGACCCGTCGTCGGCTCGTCGAAGACATAGGTCATGTCGGTCAGACTCGAGCCGAGGTGGCGGATCATCTTCGTGCGCTGCGCTTCGCCGCCCGACAGCGTGCCGCTCGCGCGGTCGAGCGAGAGGTAGCCCAGGCCGATGTCGACGAACGAGTCGAGGGTCTGACGCAGACCCGCGAGCAGGGGCGCGACGGAGGCATCCTGGACCGACGCGACCCAGGCGGCGAGATCGGTGATCTGCATCGCCGCGGCATCCGCGATACTGATGCCCTCGATCTTCGACGACCGCGCGCCGTCGTTGAGCCGCGTGCCGTCGCATGCCGGGCACGGCATGAACTTGACGGCACGGTCGACGAAGGCGCGGATGTGCGGCTGCAGGCTGTCGCGATCCTTCTGCAGCATCGACTTCGTGATCTTGGGGACGAGCCCCTCGTAGGTCATGTTGATGCCCGAGATCTTGACCTTCGTCTGCTCTTTGTAGAGGAAGTCCTGCAGTTCCTGCTCGGTGTAGTCGGCGATCGGCTTGTGCGGGTCGACGAATCCGGACTCGGTGAAGCCCTTCACCATCCACCCGTCGGGGACGTAACCCGGCACCTTGATCGCGCCGTCGAGCAGCGAGATCGAGCGGTCGAGCAGCTCGTCGAGGTCGATGTCGCTGACCTGGCCGAGGCCCTCACAGCCGGGGCACATGCCGCCCGTGATCTCGAACGAGCGGCGCTCCTTGACCTTCGTGCCGCCCTTCTCGAACGTCACGGCGCCCGCGCCCGACACCGACGGCACGTTGAACGAGAATGCCTGCGGCGACCCGACGTGCGGCACGCCGATGCGGCTGAAAAGCAGTCGCAGCATCGCGTGCACGTCGGTCGCCGTGCCGACCGTCGACCGGGCGTTCGCGCCCATGCGCTCTTGATCGACGACGATCGCGGGGCTGATGTTCTCGAGCTGATCGACGTCGGGACGACTGAGCTGGCCCATGAACTGCTGCACGAACGTCGGGTAGGTCTCGTTGATGAGCCGCTGCGACTCGTTCGCAATCGTGCCGAAGACGAGGCTCGACTTGCCCGAGCCGCTGACGCCCGTGAAGACCGTGAGCCGCCGCTTGGGGATCTCGACGTCGATCGCCTGCAGGTTGTTCTCGCGCGCCCCGACGACGCGGATCACCTCGTGCGAGTCGGCGACGTTGCTGGATGCCATTGACACAGTCTCACTGTGGCCGCGCGCCAACTGCAAGGCCGCGCGGCCGACACGCCGCGCGCGAGCGCCGCTGCGCGGCGTGTTGCGCGCGATCCCTTGCAGTTGCGTACGAGGCAGCTGGCGCGTCACACCGCGCGGTGGCAGCCGACGAGGTGGTCGTCGACCATGCCGGCCGACTGCATGAGCGCGTACATCGTGGTCGACCCGACGAACCGGAAACCGGCCTTCCGTAGCGCTTTCGACATCGCGTCGGATGCCTCGGTCACGGCCGGCACCTCAGTGAACCCCCGCGGGCGCTCGGCCTCAGGTCGAGGGTCGGGGGCGAACGACCACATGAGCGCGTCGAGGTCGCCCGGCGCCATGCCGAGCACGAGCCGGGCGTTGCCGATCGTGGCGAGGATCTTCGCGCGATTTCGGATGATCCCGGCATCCGTCATCAGTCGCTCGACGTCGTCGTCTCCGAAGGCCGCCACGACGGCGGGGTCGAAGCCCGCGAACACCTCACGGAAGCGCGGTCGCTTGCGCAGGATCGTGATCCAACTCAGCCCCGCTTGGAACCCCTCGAGCGACATCTTCTCGAACAGCGCCCGGTCGCCGTGCAGCGGCCGACCCCATTCCTCGTCGTGGTAGCGGCGGTACTCCGGGTCGTCGCCGACCCACCCGCAGCGCGCGACGCCGTCAGTCCCGATGCGCAGATCACCCATCCCGCAAGGCTACGGCGCCGCGCGCCCCGCGAGATGGGGCCGCGCACCCGAAGCGCGGCCCCAGAAGGCAGCGCTACACCCGCTCGAAGCCGAAGTGGCGGGTGTCGCCTCGCGAGGCCTTCACTGTGTATGTGTCCGGCGGGCACGAATCGAGACACGACGACGGGTCATCGTTATCGTTCCGTTACTTTGGGGTGGGGCCCTGCGGTAGCCCGCGTCACTTCTTCTTGAGCGATTTCTCCGAGACGGGAGCCTCACCCGACGCGGCGAGGGCCGCGTAGTACGCGCGGGCTTCTTCCTGACGCTCACGCTCAGCGCCCGACGCGATGGGCGCACGCACATGCTCGGGCGCGAAGCCGTAGGCATCCACGAGGTCCTGCGCGTGCGGACGCAGCCGCAGCGTCAGCCGGTCGATGTAGCGCGAAACCGATGCCGCGCGCTGCGTCGACAGGCGGCCGTTGATCAGATACCAGGCGAGGTGCTTCTCGATCAGGTGCATGCCGAACAGGTCGCGCAGCCAGGTGAGCACCTGTGCGGTGCCTTCGTCCTCGATCTTGGCGACGCCGTCGCTGAAGGCCTCCCACTGCAGCAGCTCGCCGTGCGCGCGCGCCGCCTCGATCAACTCAGCCTGGTTGGCATTGAAGGTCGCTGCGGCTTCGGCCGGCGACGCCTTCGATGCGGGCCGCAGGCGCGTCGCGATGTCGGCGACCATCTGCTCGACGCGTCCCGCGAGCAGCTCGTGCTGCTGTTCGGCGCGCAGGCCGAGCTCGACCGAGCGGGCCGTGGAGCCGAAGTCGGTGACGGCCTGGCCGAGCCGGCGGAGCCCCGCGCCGTGGAACACCCTGCCCGCAGTCTGCTTCGCAGCGAAGGATGCCAACTTTGCGGCATCCGCCCCCTTGAACTGTTTCGCGAAGTCGGCCAGCAGGCGCTTGCCGACCAGCTGCAGCAGGATGTTGTTGTCGCCTTCGAAAGTGACGTAGACGTCGAGGTCCTGGTGCAGGCCGACGAAACGGTTCTCGGCGATGAAGCCCGATCCGCCGCACGCCTCACGTGCCTCTTGGATGGTCGACAGCGCGTTCCACGTGCTCAGCGGCTTGAGCGCGGCGGCCAGGGTCTCAAGATCCTCGCGCTCTTCGGGGGTGTCGGTGCGACCCGAGAACACACCGTCGAACTTGCGCAGCAGCTCGTCGTTGGAGAAGAACTGTGCGTAGTTCTGTGCGAGCAGGGGCAGCAGGCGGCGCTGGTGCTTGCCGTAGTCGAGCAGCACCACCTCGTCGGTGCCGGCGCCCGAGTCGAACTGGCGACGCTGGTTGGCATACGTCAGCGCGATGTACAGAGCGAGGGCCGTGGCCTCGGTCGCGGCGCCGTCGAGCGACACGCGGCCCTGCACGAGCGCGCCGAGCATCGTGAAGAAACGGCGGCCGGGGCTCGCGATGTCGCTCGTATACGTGCCGTCGGAGGCCACCTGGCCATAGCGGTCGAGCAGATTGAACCGCGGGATGCGCACGTGGTCGAAGGCGAGCCGGCCGTTGTCGATGCCGTTCAGGCCGCCCTTGACGCCGTCATCCTCGCTGGTGACCCCGGGCAGCATGCCGCCCTCGTCGTCGCGGAGCGGCACGAAGAAGCAGTGCACGCCGTAGTTCACGCCGCCCGTGATCAGCTGAGCGAACACCGTCGCCGCCTTGCCGTGCAGGGCCGCATTGCCGAGGTACTCCTTCGTCGCGGCGCGGAACGGCGTGTGGATGACGAACTCCTCGGTGTCGGGGTCGTAGGTCGCGGTCGTGCCGATCGCGGCGACGTCTGAACCGTGCCCGATCTCGGTCATGCCGAAGGCGCCCGGGATCGTCAGGTCGATGACGCCGGCCAGCCACTCGTCATGGTGCTTCTTCGTGCCGAGCTGGAAGATGGCCGAGCCGAACAGGCCCCACTGCACACCCGACTTGATCTGCAGACTCGGGTCGGCGAGCACGAGCTCCATGAAGCCGGCGAGGTTCGCGCCGTTGTCGTTCAGACCGCCGTACTCCTCGGGGAACGCGCGGCGCGAGCCACCGTGCTCGACGAGCAGGTGCAGCTGGCTGAGCACACGCTCGCGGTGCTCGGGCATCGACTGGCCGTCGATGCGCCAGAACGCGGGATCCTTGATCATCTCGCGCGCTTCGCGCCGCGTCTGCGACCACGTGCCGAGCAGCAGATCGGTGACCGCGTCGACATCGATCCGCGGCTCATGCGCCTCTTCGGCGGAATGCGCGGCCGTGGGCGCGCCACCGGCGGGAGTGCGCTTGCTGGTGGCGGGCTTCTTCGAGCGGACAGCGGCGTCGGTCATCGGCGTACCTTTCACAGGCGGGCAGAGGAGGTCATTCTCGACGGTAGATCGACCACACCCCCGCCGCAATTGGTCTGCCGATGACCTACAAACACCTGCACACCCGTGTGCAGCCTTTGTTGTATGACACCCACACCCACGCTCGGTGAGACTCAGTGTCACTGCGTGTGCGTGGCGGGGCGCGGTGGGGTGTTTTGAGGCAGATGCCCCGGCCTCACGCCCCGGCGATGACCTCGAGCACGGCCTCGCCGTACGCCTCGCGCTTCTTGGCGCCGATGCCGGTGATGCCCTCGAGCGCTGCCACCGATGCCGGGCGCTGATCGGCGAGGGCGCGGAGCGTGGCATCCCCGAACACGATGTACGCGGGAACGCCCTGCTCCTTGGCGACGCCGGCGCGCCACGCACGCAGGGCCTCGAACAGATCGCGATCGCCCTCAGCGACCGACTCTGTCGCCGCGGCCTTGCGCGCGCGAGACCCGCCACCGCCGCGACCGAGCACGTCGCGGCGCAACGGCACCGCCGCCTCGCCGCGCAGCACGGCCGCGCCCTCTTCGCCGATGGCGAGCACGCCGTACTCGCCGCGCGCCACGATGATGCCGCGCGCGAGCAACTGACGAATGACGCTGCGCCAGTCCTGGTCGCTGAGATCGGCGCCGAGGCCGTACGTGGCGAGCTTGTCGTGCCCCTGCTGGCGGATCCGCTCCGTCGACGCGCCCCGCAAGATGTCGACGAGGTGCCCGGCACCGAATGCCTGGTTCCGCTCGCGCTGCAGCCGCACGATCGTCGACAGCAGCTTCTGCGCGGGGACGAGCCCGTCCCACGTGTCGGCGGGCTGCAGACACGTGTCGCAGTTGCCGCACGGGTCGGATGCCTGGCCGAAGTACGCGAGCAGGTTCTGCCGGCGGCACGACACCGTCTCGCACAGCGCGAGCATCGCGTCGAGGTGCTGACCGAGGCGCTGCTTGTACGCACGCTCGCCCGGCGATTGGTCGATGAGGCGGCGCTGCTGCACGACGTCGCCGAGTCCGTACGCCATCCATGCGACGGCCGGCTCGCCGTCGCGACCGGCGCGACCCGTCTCCTGGTAGTAGCCCTCGACCGACTTCGGCAGATCGATGTGCGCGACGAAGCGGACGTCGGGCTTATCGATGCCCATCCCGAACGCGACCGTCGCGACCATGACGACGCCGTCTTCGCGCAGGAACCGCCCCTGATGGTGAGCGCGGACCGCGGCATCCAACCCCGCGTGGTACGGCAGGGCATCGATTCCCTGCGTGCGCAGGTATTCGGCGGTCTGCTCGACCGACTTGCGGCTGAGCGCGTAGACGATGCCCGCCGCGCCCTCGGGCTGCGACCGGATGAAGTCCAGCAGCTGGCGGCGCGGGTCGACCTTCGGCGCGATGCGGTACTGGATGTTCGGCCGGTCGAAGCTCGCGACGAAGTGCTGCGCGGCGTCGAGGTGGAGGCGCTCGGTGATCTCCTGGTGGGTCGCGCGCGTGGCCGTCGCGGTGAGCGCCATGCGCGGGACGCCGGGGAAGCGCTCGGCGAGGTCGCCGAGCGCGAGATAGTCGGGGCGGAAGTCGTGACCCCACTGGCTGACACAGTGGGCCTCGTCGATCGCGATGACGCTGAGCCGGCCGCGCTGCAGGAGCGCGGTCGTGGCGGTGACGCTGAGGCGTTCGGGCGCGACGTAGAGCAGATCGAGTTCGCCCGCGAGGTAGGCCTGCTCGACGCCCGCGCGCTCGGCCGGCGACTGCGTCGAGTTGAGGTAGGCGGCGCGCACGCCGTTGGCGACGAGGGCGTCGACCTGGTCGTGCATCAGCGCGATGAGCGGGCTGATCACCAGACCCGTGCCGGGGCGGACGAGCGCCGGCACCTGATAGGTGATCGACTTGCCGCCACCGGTCGGCATGAGCACGACCGCGTCGCCACCGCCGACCACCTGCGCGACGATCGCAGCCTGATCACCGCGGAAATCGTCGTAGCCGAAGACGTCCTTCAGCACCGCCCGCGGGTCTTCGCCGGTGTGGTCGCGCTTGGTGAGTGAGAGGACGGATGCCGGCTGTGCGGGCACTCTCGGGGCGGAGCCGGCTCCGGGGGCGGCGGGGCCCCCGGCGGTCGGTGCGGCCGGGTCGACGGCCGTCCCGGCTCCGGCCGGGCCGGCGGACGCCATGGCGCGCGCCAGCGCACCGGCGTAGCCGTCGAACTCGGGCGGCGGCGGCGCGTCATAGTCGTCGGGCGGCATGAGCTCGTCGACGTCCCACGGCACATCCGCGTACGGATCGGAGAAGGTCGCGTCACTCACCAGACCAGGCTAACCGGGGCATCCGACGTTGCCGCCATCGGGTCCGTCGGCGTTGCCGTCAGACCAGCGCCGGCACGGATCAGCCCAGCTCAGTTCAGCCCAGCGCCGAGGCGATGTCGGTGCGGGCGAAGTCGTCGCCGACGTACAGCAGCGGCTCGCGGCGCTCGCGGGCGAGCGCGTACGAGAAGCAGTCGCCGAAGTTCAACCGCGCCGGATGCCCGGATCCCCTGCCGTAGTCGCGGTAGGCCTGGCGCGCGAGAGCCGCCTGCGTCGCCGTGACCGGGACGATCTCGGCCCCGAATCCCTCGATGATCGCGTCGAAGCGGGCGGATCGCACCGGGTCTCGCGGGCTGTCGGCGACGACGGATGCCTCGACGAGCGTCGCCGCGGAGATCGCGACCCGCTCCGACTGCGCGAGCGCTGCGGCGACGGCAGCCGCCACCGCCTCGGCACTGGGTTCGCGCAGCATCAGGGCGAGGATCGCGGACGAGTCGACGATCACGCCGGAAGCCCCGTCTCGGAGTCGTACAGATCGCGTGCGAAGGGTTCGAGATCGACGCCCTCGAACGCGTCCTGCGCCGCAGTGACGGCTGCGAAGAAGCGCTCGACCCGCTCTTCACGCTCGGCGTCGGCCTTGAGCTCTTCCAGGCGTGCACGCACCGCCTGCTCGACGGCCGAGGTCTGACTGACGCCCAGTCGCTCGGCGAGCTCGCGGACGGCCGCATGCACGTCCTCATTCTTGATGTTGAGACTCATGGCACCGATTCTACCCTCGGCATCCTCTTTTCTACCATTGCGTGTCTGAGGGGGTCGTTAGCGTGCGCGACATGAACAAGAACGTGCCCTGGACCCACAGGGGAGTACGACATGACCGACATCATCCCGCCCGACCTCGCTGCCTGGATGGACCAGGAGGACGCGCACATCGCCGATCAGATCCGTCGGTACGGCGTCTCGATCCAGATGATCGGAGGCGGACGCTGCTCGGTACCGGGCTGCTGCGCGCCCGTCTCTGACTGTCCGTTCGCCTACACCGTCGGGCTGTTCGGCATCGGGCACCCCGAGCTGATCGTCACGGGGCTCGATATTCCGGGCTCATCGCGGACGTTGAACGCGGCGACGGATTTCGTCTACGACGGCGGGCGGTTCATGCCTGGCGTCGAGACCGCTGTTCCCGGGTGGGGCCGTGTCCTGCCGGAGGCGGTGCCGAACCCCGGCGACATCGTGTTCAACGCGAACTGCCACTACCGGCGGCCCGCGGAGTTCTCGGTGCCGGCTCTGCAGCTGGCCTACCCCGACAAGCGGGGCCGGTTTCCGTCCGACCCCTCGTTCTCGGGGGCGCGCAAGCGACAGCCGCGGCCCGGTGAATGGGATGCCCTGACATGACCGGCTCGCCCAACCACCGGCCGCGCGCACCGCCGGTCGCTTACAGCCGCACGACCTCGGTGACGCGCACGACCGCGGCGCCTTCGTCGACGGATGCCTGCAGGTCGACCTCCGCGCGGATGCGCCAGTCGTGGTCGCCCGCCGGGTCGTCGATCGTCTGCTCGACGCGCCACACGCCGGACGACGCGTCAGAGGTGTCGATGACACACAGCCGCGGCGAGCGCGCGGGGCCGCCCGTGCGGATCTCGTCGTGGTCGTCGTAGTAGGCATCCAGCGCTTCGGGCCAGCCCGTGTCGGGATCGAGGGCGACGAGCGCATCGTCGTCCTGCAGGGCGGCGAGCTGCACGCGACGGAACAGCTCGTTGCGCACGAGCACCGTGAAGGCGCGCTCGTTGGTGAGGATCGACGGCGGCGCCGGCGGAACGACGGGGCTGCCGTCCTCGGGCAACGGCATGGTGGGGTCGATCAGCGCCGCCCACTCGTCGACGAGGCTCGAGTCGACTTGGCGGACCAGTTCCCCGAGCCACTCGATGATGTCCATGAGCTCATCGGTGCGCGCCTCGGCAGGCACCGTCTGGCGGATCGCGCGATAGGCATCCGACAGGTACCGCAGCACAAGGCCCTCGCTGCGCTGCAGTTGGTAGAAGGAGACGAACTCTGCAAACGACATCGCCCGCTCGAACATGTCGCGGACCACCGACTTGGGGCTCAGCTCGAAGTCGCGCACCCACGGCTGGCTCGACGCGAACACCTCGAACGACTGGTCGAGCAGCTCCGCGAGGGGCTTGGGCCAAGTGACCTCCTCGAGCAGCGCCATGCGCTCGTCGTACTCGATGCCGTCGCGCTTCATCGCGGCGACGGCTTCGCCGCGCGCCTTGTACTCCTGCTGTGCGAGGATCGCCCGCGGGTCATCGAGCGTCGCCTCGATGACGCTCACGACGTCGAGCGCATAGTGCCCCGTGCCGACTCCGCCGCCAGTGGGTGCGCTGGCGGGTGCGCTGGTGGGTGCGCTGGTGGGTGAGCTGGTCGAGGGGTCGCCGCCCGCACTCGCCCCCGAGTCCGCGCTGGCCCCCGAGCCCGTCGAGGGGCCAGCCCCATCGTCCTCCGGCGCAAGCAACGAGACGGCGGCGAGCGCGAACGGCGACAGCGGCTGGTTGAGCGCGAAGTTCGGCTGCAGGTCGACCGTGAGGCGTATGACCGGGGATGCCCCGCGGTCGATCTCGACGATCTCGGCATCCATCAGCGTGCGGAAGATCGCGATCGCGCGCCGCGCAAGCTCGTACTTCCGCGCGCGCGGCTCGTGGTTGTCGAACACGAGCGAACGCACGTTGCCGAAGACGTCTCCGCCGCGTCCGATCACGTTGATGAGCATCGCGGCGGTGAGCTTCAGCTGCGGCACGAGCGGCTCGGGCGCGGCGGCGATGAGGCGCTCGTAGGAGCCCTCACCCCAGTTCACGACGCCTGTCGGGGCCTTCTTGCGCACGATCTTCTTGCGCTTGGCCGGATCATCGCCTGCCTTGGCGAGGGCGACGGCGTTGTCGATCTCCCACTCTGGGGCCATCACGACCACGTTGCCGTACGGATCGTAGCCCGCACGCCCGGCGCGGCCGGCGACCTGGTGGAACTCGCGCGCCGACAACTGCCGCATCTTCGTGCCGTCGTACTTGCTGAGCGCAGTGACGACGACCGTGCGGATCGGCACGTTGATGCCCACGCCGAGGGTGTCGGTGCCGCAGATCACCCGCAGCAGTCCGCGCTGCGCGAGCGTCTCGACCAGGCGTCGATACCGCGGCAGCATGCCCGCGTGGTGCACGCCGATCCCGACGCGCACGAGCCGCGACAGCGTCTTGCCGAACCCCGTCGTGAAGCGGAATCCGCCGATCGCCTCGGCGATCTCATCGCGCTGCGCCCGCGTTGTGAGCGGGGCGGATGCCAGCGCTTGCGCGCGCTCGAGCGCGGCCGCCTGCGCGAAGTGCACGATGTAGACGGGCACTTCGCGCTCGTCGACGAGCATCGTGAGAACCTCGTGCACCGGCCGCCGCTCGTACGAGAAGTGCAACGGCACGGGTCGCTCGACACCCGTGATCTGCGCGACCGCACGGCCGGTGCGTCGCGCCAGGTCGTCGGCGATGTCGGTGACGTCGCCGAGCGTCGCCGACATCAGCAGGAACTGCGCGCGAGGCAACAGCAGCAGCGGGATCTGCCACGCCCAGCCCCGATCGGGGTCGCCGTAGTAGTGGAACTCGTCCATGACGACCTGGTCGACGGGGGCATCCGCACCTTGCCGCAGCGCGATGTTCGCGAGGATCTCGGCCGTGCAGCAGACGATCGGCGCGTCGGGGTTGACCGACGAGTCGCCGGTCACCATGCCGACGTTCTCGGCTCCGAAGATCTCGACGAGGGCGAAGAACTTCTCGCTGACGAGGGCCTTGATCGGCGCCGTGTAGTACGAGCGACCGCCCGTGGCCAGGCACGCCGCGTGCGCGGCGATCGCGACGAGCGACTTGCCGGTGCCCGTCGGCGTCGACAGGATCACGTTCGCGCCCGACACGAGCTCGATCGCGGCCTCGTCCTGCGCCGGATACAGCGTGAGCCCCTGCCCCGCCGCCCACGTCACGAAGCCGTCGTACACGGCATCCGCGGTCGCGCCCGCCGAAACGAGGTCGAGCAGGCGGGGCGCGTCAGTCACCCCTCGAGTCTGCCGCACCCGCGGAAACAGCGCGGCCACCGCACCCGCGCGCTGCGGCGACGCCGCCGCTGCGGCAGGCCACCGCACCCGCGAGGCCACCGCACCCGCGAGGCCGCACCAGCAAGGCCGCCGCAATAACTCAGGAGCCGCGGCTCGAAACTCCGCCGACATGCCGCGTTCTGGCCGGTTCAGCATCGCACGGGCTGCGCATCTCCTGAATTATTGCGGCGCACCCGCCCGCACGCCGTCGCCCAGCCCACACCGCGGCTCTGCCCGCACGCGCACCCGCGCCCGTTCGCCCCACCGGGCAGCCCGCCCGTCCACGCCACCCACACCCGCGTCACGGCTGCGCGAGCTTGGCCGCCACGACCCGCGCGGCGGCCTCGTCGACGCGCGCCGCGAACGCGGGGTCGGACTGCGCCCGCGCCAGCACGGCGTCGTACATCTCGGCGTACACGCCCGGGTCGGCCGACACGAGCACGACGTCGACTCCGGCGCTGAGCGCCATGATCGCCCGGTCGGCGGGCGGCCACGGACGCGCCGCCGCGGCGGCCGACAGGTCGTCGGTCATCACGACGCCGTCGAACCCGACGGTGCTGCGCACGAGCCCCACGACAGTCGGCGAGAACACCGCGGGCGCCGACGCGTCGATGTTCTCGTAGTACGCCGTCGACATCATGACGACCGACGGCCCCGCGGCCGTGAGTGGCCGATAGACGGAGACGTCCGGGCCATCGGCCGTGACGGTCGAGTCCACGACGTTTGCCGATGTGTCCGTATTCGCGGTGACGTGCCCGAGCCCCGGAAAGTGCTTGAACACGGGCAGGATGCCTGCGCTGCGCATCCCCGCCGCGAACGCGCCCGCCTTGGCTTGCACGGTCGCGGCGTCGTAGCCGTACTGCCGGCCGAGCGCTCCGATCGGTGGGTTGGAAAACCGCGCGTCGTGGCTCGTGACGATGTCGGCCACGGGCGCGAGGTTCATGTCGACGCCCGCCACGGCCAGCTCGGCGCCCCACTGCGCCGCCTGCGCCTCGAGCTGGTCGTCGGGCAGATCAGCCTGTCGGATCGCATACGGCATGTCGTCGAATCCCGGCCCGCGCAGCACCTGCACCTCGCCGCCCTCCTGATCGGTCGCGACCCACAGCCGGATGCCTCCGGTCGGCCCGACCCCGTCGGGCAGGCCCGCAGCGACGGGCGCGAGCGCCGTGAACTGTGCGACGACGGCGGCCACCGCCGCAGCGCCGCCGCGCGTGCGCCCGTGCAAGAAGATGCTGCCCGCGTGCCGATCGGTGATCGCCGAGACGGTCGCGGGCGTCGCCGACGACACGTCAGTTCCGACCATGAACAGTTGGCCGACGCGCTGCTCGAGACTCAGCGCCGCGAGCGGATCCGGGGTTGGCGTGGGGGTGGGCGTCGGAGTCGGGGTGGAGGTCACGCTCGCGGCAGAACTCGACGGTGTCGGCGCCGGGGCGGATGCCGCACAGCCCGACAGCGCCGCCACGAGGGCGAGCACGACGAAGGCAGCGGCGCGACGCATGGCATCCATCATCGTGCCCGCCTCGCGGCGACGAAACCCCACCCACACCCGGACGCCCCGGGATTGCCCCGGCCACCGCCCCTGGCGGAACATCCCCGCGCGCACCTACGTTGGAAGGAGTACCCGAAGCGAGGAGTCCGCCATGACCGACGACGTCCATGTCACCCGCAACGACGCGCGCGAGCGCTACGAGATCAGCGTCGACGGCGTCGTCGCGGGGTTCACCGAGTTCGCCCCCGACGATGAGGGTCGGCTGGTCTTCCCGCACACCGAGATCGACCCCGCCTTCGGCGGACGCGGACTGGGCTCTGTGCTCGTCGGCGGCGCGATGGCCGACGTCGCCGCGCGCGGCGAGACCGTCGTGCCGGTGTGCCCGTTCGTCGTGCGCTACCTCGAGAAGCACGACGTGCCGGGGCTCGACGTGCACTGGCGTGGCCGCGAACACGAGCGCGCAGCCGCCGTGCCCGCACCCGAGGCACACCCGGGCGACGAGGGCGTCGGCACGCCGAAGAACTGACACGGCCATGAGTCGAATGGATGCCGGGGCGCAGGACGACGGCATCCCCACGCCTCCTGCGACCGCTGCCGACATGGCCCACGGCGACAAAACGCGCGGCGCCCCCGGCCCGCGGGCCCTCCTGCTGGAAGCCCGCGACGTGCCGCTCGGCGGCGTGCGCGGCATGGAAGTCCACCGCAGCCTGCCCCAGCGCGACCTGCCGATGGTCGGTGCGTGGTGCTTCCTCGACAGATTCGGACCCCAGATCGCGCGCATGCGCGTCGAGCCGCACCCGCACATCGGGTTGCAGACGGTCACGTGGCCGTTCGTCGGTGAAGTGCGCCACCGCGATGCGATCGGCAGCGACGTCGTGATCAGCCGCGGGGTGCTCAACATCATGACGAGCGGCGCGGGCATCAGCCACTCCGAGTACTCGGTCGGCGACGGTGAGGTGCCCCTCGACGCGCTGCAGCTGTGGGTCGCGCTGCCCGACTCGCGCCGCCACGGCGCCCGCGACTTCGAGCGCATCGACAACCTGCCGACCGTCCACCTCGCCGGCGCGGAGGCGACCGTCGTCGTCGGAACCTTTGCGACCGTAGCCTCGCCCGCGAAGATGTACACCCCGATCGTCGGGGCGGAGATCCGGATTCAGGCCGGCGCGACCACCGCGCTGCCCCTGAACCCCGCCTGGGAGCACGCCCTCGTCGGAATCACCGGCGCCCCCACGGTCGAGGCGGGGTCGGATGCTGGCGAGATCACCCTCGCCGATCAGAACCTGCTCTATCTCGGCACCAGTCGCGACACCGTCACGGTGCGGGCGACCAGCGACGCGACGCTGTTCCTGCTCGGCGGCGAGCCGTTCGAGGACGACATCGTCATGTGGTGGAACTTCGTCGCACGCTCGCACGACGAGGTCGTCCAGGCGCGCGAGGAGTGGGAGGCATCCGCCGACCGCTTCGGTCACGTGGTCGGCCACGGCGACGACCGCATCCCTGCTCCGCCGCTGCCGAGCGTGCGGCTCACGCCGCGGCGACGGCGCGTCTGAGGCATCCATCGCACCGCCGCGCCCCCACGCCCATGCACGAACTCCGCAGAATCGCACGAACTCCGCAGCCTCAGCGACGTCTGACTGCGGACTTCGTGACAATCTGCGGAGTTGATGGCCGCATTTCCCACGGTCGGGCATCCTCCGGCGGCGGGTAATCTGAGTGGGTGGCCCGAACCCTCTCTACGCGTGTGCTTCTCGTGTGCGCGGCCATCGGCGTGGCGACGGGAATCGCGACGGCGCTGTGGTCGCCCCTGCACGGCTTGAGCGCCGCGTTCGCGATCCCCGTGTACGGGCTCGTCCTCGGATTCCACGCCCTGCCCGGCGTCATCGCCCAGCAGGTGCTCCGACTGCCCTGGGTCGCGCTGATCACGCACGCGCTCGCCGCGCTCATCGCGTCGGCGTTCGTGCCCGTGATGGCGGGCCGCTACCTCATGGCGGCGCTCGTGTTCGGCGGTGTGCAGGAGGGCGTCTCGGCGCTGACGCGCTATCGCCACTGGGAAACCTGGCGGTTCCTGCTGTCGGGATTCGTGACCGGCGCCGTGCTCGCCGTGCCGATGTGGTTCGCGTTCGACGTGGCATCCCTCTCGCCGTGGGCCGGGATCACGTTCGTCGTCGCGTTCGTCCTCGGCCCGGTCGCCTGGACAGCGGTGGGGCTCGCGATCGGCACCGCGCTGCGGCGCGCGGGCGTCGCTCGGGCGACAGTCAAGCGCTGACGATGCGACCCGGTCGGGCGCTGACGGCACGTTCGGCGGCCGGGCGCTGACGCGATTCTGGCCAGTGAGGTTAGGGTCGGCTAAGTTAGGAGGGACTTCCTTCTCCTGACCGCTGGGACCACCCGTGACCTCTGCCGCATCTGGAGCGGCCGCGCCACGCCCGGTTCCGCTCCTGCAGGTCCGTGACCTCGGCATCCGCCACGACGGATCGGCGACGGCGACACCCGCGAGCGCGACGTTCTCGGTCGCCCGCGGCGAGGTCGTTCTGCTGCTCGGCCCGAGCGGCGCGGGCAAGTCGACGCTCGCGCTGGCCCTCAACGGGCTCATCCCGCACGCGGTGCCCGCGACGATCGACGGCACCGTGCTCGTCGACGGCCTCGACACGCGGACGACGCCGGTGGCGACGCTGAGCACGCACGTCGGGATGGTGTTCCAAGACCCGGATGCCCAGCTCGTGACCGGCACGCTGCTCGACGAGGTCGCCTTCGGTCCGGAGAACCTGCGGATGCCCGTTGACGAGGTCCTCGCGCGCAGCGAGGATGCGCTGCGCCGCGTCGGACTGTGGGACCGCCGTCACGAGAACCCCGACCGCCTGTCCGGCGGCGGCCGTCAGCGCCTCGCGATCGCGTGCGCGCTCGCGATGGGCTCCCCCCTGCTCGTCTTGGACGAACCGACCGCGAACCTCGACCCCCAGGGGATCGACGAGGTCTACGCCGCCCTGGGCGATCTCGTCGCCGCGGGCGACCGCGCGATCGTGCTCGTCGAGCACAACCTCGACGCGGCGACGGCGATCACCGACCGCGTCGTCGTGCTCGACCACGACGGCCACACGGTCGCCGACGGGACGGTCGACGACGTGCTGCGTGGCCGGGCGGACGAGCTGCACGCGATGGGCGTGTGGCTGCCCGTCGCGACGATCGCCGCGCTGCGCCTGCGCGCCGCGGGCTGGTCGCTCGACCCGCTGCCGCTCGACCCCGCCGAGCTGCGCGCGGGCCTCGAGGCGGCCGAGGCGCCGGCATCCGCCGTTCGTAATTCAGTCTCCACGCCATTCAGCGGGCCCCAAGACCCGATTTCAGCTGATTCCGCAGCGTCGAGACTGAATACCGAACACACGGCCGCCGCGACCGAGCCGCTGATCCGGGTGCGGGGGCTGCGCACGCGCCGCGGGCGCACCGAGGTCCTGCACGGAGTCGACCTCGACGTCGCCGCGGGCGAGTTCGTCGCGATCGTCGGCGCGAACGGCGCGGGCAAGACGACGCTGCTGCAGTCGATCGCGGGGGTGGTGCGGGTTCCGCGCGGCCAGGTGCGGGTCGACGGGGTCGACGTCGCGCGCATCGACCTGCGCTCGCTGTCGCGGCGCATCGGGTTCGTGTTCCAGAACCCCGAGCACCAGTTCATCGCCCACACGGTCTTCGACGAGCTCGCGCACGGCCTGCGGCTGCAGAAGCTCCCGGCCGATGAGGTGCGCGAGCGCACCCTCGAGGTGCTGCGCCGGTTCGGCCTCGAAGACAAGGCCGACGTCCACCCGTTCCTTCTCTCGGGCGGTCAGAAGCGCCGACTCTCGGTCGGCACGGCGCTCGTCGCCGGTGCCCCCGTACTGGCGCTGGACGAGCCGACTTTCGGGCAGGACCGCGCCCGCGCCGACGAGCTCATGCACCTGCTGCGCGGGCTCAGCGAGGCGGGCACCACGATCCTCGTCGTGACGCACGACATGCAGTTGGTCACCGAGTACGCGCACCGCACGATCGTCGTCGGCGACGGAACGATCCTGGCGGATGCCCCGACCTCCGAGATCTTCGCCGACGAGGCGCTGCTGCAGGCGGCCGGTCTGCGCCAGCCGCCGCTGCGTCGCGCGTTCGCGGGACTGACGAGGCATCCGTCGCTTGCCGGGGTCACGCGCCTCGCCGACCTGCCGCACAGCGCCGCACGCGTGGCGGACGTGCACACGGAGGGCGCCTCGTGACCGCGACGACGTTCGACCCCTACGCCCGTGTGGTGGCGCCGGGGCGCTTCCTGTTCGCGCTCAATCCGCTCGCGAAGATCGCCGCTCCACTGCCCGCCATCGTCCTGCTGGTGTTCGCACGCGATCTCGCGACGCCGCTCGCCTTCCTCGCCCTGGCGTATGCCGTGCTGCTCGCGGGTGCCCGCATGACCGGCCGCCTCGTTCTCGTGCTGCTGATCGCGATCCCCGCCGCCGCACTGCTGGTCGGCCTCGGAATGTCGCTGTGGGCGGATGCCGCACGCGTCGACACCTCCGTCACGATCCTGCAGATCGGCGGCTGGACGCTCTACGGCGGCGCCGTGGCGACCGGCATGGCGACCGGCGTGCGCCTCGCCGCGATCGTCGCGCTCGCGCTCATCGCGGGCATCAGCACGAACGGACCCGACCTCGTGCGGTCGCTCGTGCAGCAGCTGCGGGTGCCGTACCGCATCGGCTACACCGCGCTCGCGGCGTTCCGATTCGTGCCGCGGTTCGGCTACGAACTCGACGTCATCCGCCAGGCGCACCGCGTGCGCGGGGCGCACGGCGGGCGCGGCCCGTTCGCAGCGATCGCTCGCTGGTGGGGCTACATCGTGCCGCTGCTGGCGGGAGCGATCCGGCATGCCGAGCGCGTCGCGCTGGCGATGGATGCCCGCGCCTTCGGCGCGCACCCCGACCGCACCGAACGGCATCTCGTGCCGTGGCGGGCGCGCGACACCGTGTTCGTCCTCGTCTTCTGGGCGGTCTCGGCCGCGATCCTCTGGTACTTCTTCCCGTGGGCTGTGCCCGCGGCATCCTGATCGAAAGGACCCCGTATGGCACGCGCCAGCCGCCTGGTCAAGCCCGCGTCGCAAGACCTCATCCACCTCGAGGTGCTGCGCACCGAGCGGCTCAGCCCTCGGTGGGTGCGCGTCACGCTCGGTGGGGGCGAGATCGCGAAGTTCGCGCCGCTCGGGTACGACCAGTGGTTCCGCATCTTCCTGTCGAACACGGGGGCCGGCAGTGACGAGGGGCTCGAGCGGATCCCCGCGAAGGCCAACAAGATCTTCGGGTACCTCAAGTACCTGCGCATCCCCGACGGCATGCGGCCGGTCATGCGCAACTACTCGGTGCGCGCGTACCGGGCGGCGGGCGCGTCGGGCGGGTCCGAGATCGACGTCGACTTCGTGCTGCACGGGTCGGGTCCTGAGGCGGGGCCCGCGTCACGGTGGGCGGATGCCGTGGTGCCGGGCGAGTCGGTCGTCGTGATCGACGAGGGACTGAGCTTCAACCCGGATCGCGGTACCGAAAAACTGCTGCTTGTGGCTGATGAGACGGGTGCGCCCGCCGTAGCGAGCATCTGCAACAGCGTGCCGTCGTCCGCAACGGGTCTGGCGATCATCGAGGCGCCGTCCGCCGACGACATCCTCGAGTTCGACCACCCCGCGGGCGTCGAGGTGCGCTGGATCGTGCGGCCGGAGGGCACAAAGCCCGGAACGATGGCGCTCGAGGCTCTGCAGGCGCTGCCCGCACCGGCATCCGACACGCATGCCTTCATCGTCGGCGAGCAGTCGCTGCCGACCGCCGCGCGGCGCCACCTGGTCGCGCAGGGCCATGACAAGGACCGCATCAGCTTCGTCGGCTACTGGCGGGTCGGCGCGGCATCGCCCGCGCCGAAGTCCCAGCAGGCCCAGCCCGCCGCAGGCGCGCACTGAGCCGCGCGGTACAACCAAAACGACGGATGCCGCGACCGCCCGATCGGGCTGGTCGCGGCATCCGTCGTCTGAATCAGCGCTTGCCGACGATCTGGCGCGAAACGATGTCGCGCATGATCTCGTTCGTGCCGCCGTAGATGCGGTGCACGCGGGCGTCGAGGTAGGCGCGGGCGATCGGGTACTCGGTGATGTAGCCGTAGCCGCCGTGCAGCTGGACGCCGATGTCGAGCACCTCGGCCTCGCGGTCGGTCGACCAGAACTTGACCTTCGCGGCCTCTTCGGCCGTGAGCTTCTGGTCCTTGTAGAGCATCATGGCGCGGTCGTTGTAGACCCACGTGACGTCGACGGTGGTGGCCATGTCGGCGAGCTTGAAGCGCGTGTTCTGGAAGTCGGCGATGCGCTCACCGAATGCCTCGCGGCTGATGACGTAGTCGCGCGTCCAGTGGAACGCGGCCTCGCAGGCGGCGGCTGCGGCGACGCCGATCGAGAGGCGCTCGAGCGGCAGGTTCATCATGAGCTGGATGAAGCCGAGGCCTTCCTTGCCGCCGATGAGGTTCTCTTCGGGGACGAAGACGTCGGTGAACGAGAGCTCGGCGGTGTCCCATCCGTGGAAGCCCATCTTCTCGAGCTTCTTGCCGTGGTCGAAGCCCTCCATGCCGTTCTCGAGGATGAGCAGGCTGAAGGCGTCGGGCCGGTTGCCCTCGCCGGTCTTGACGAAGGTGACGACGATGTCGGCGGTCTTGCCCGACGAGATGAACGTCTTCGCGCCGTTGACGATGTAGCCGCCGTCGACCTTCTTGGCGGTCGTCTTGATGCCGCGCAGGTCCGATCCGGCGCCCGGCTCGGTCATCGCGAGCGCACCGAGGATCTCGCCGGTCGCCATGCCGGGCAGCCACTTCTCCTTCTGCGCCTGCGTGCCCATGTGGACGATGTAGGGGACGGCGAGGTCATCCTGGATGCCGAAGGCGCCGGCCAGCGAGCCGTGCCCGGCCATGATCGTCTCTTCGAGCACGATCGCGCGGAAGCGGTAGTCCTGCAGCATGCCGGCGCCGCCGAACTCTTCGGGAACGCTCAGACCGATGATTCCCGACTCGCCGGCCGCGAGCATCGTGGCGCGGTCGATCTCACCGTCGGCCTCCCACTGCTTGCGCTTCTCTTCGGTCGCGTAGCGCTTAAGGAACTCCTTGACGACGTCGCGGAACGCCTCGTGGTCCTCGTCGTAGATGTCGCGCTCCATGGTGCGGCCCTGCCTCTCGTGTCTCGTCGTCGAGTGTGAAGTGGATGGGATTGCATCCCACGAACAATGATACGGCGTTTCAATCGCGGTCAACCGAGTTCATTGTGCCCTTGTCACAAGTCTCGTATCTATGTTCTAATATCGGAATGCGATGGCAGGGTCAGACTCTCGGAGAAACGGATGCCTCCGCCCTGCCCGGCCTCGAGTCGCTCGGCGGTCTCGTGCGCAGCGTCACGACGCCCGAGTTCGCCGGCATGACCTTCCACGAGGTGCACGCGAAGTCGGCGCTCAACCACGTGCCGTCCGCCTCGGCGATGCCCTTCGACTGGACGGTCAACCCGTACCGGGGCTGTTCTCATGCATGTGGCTACTGCTTCGCGCGCAACACGCACACCTACCTCGACCTCGACGCGGGGCGCGACTTCGACAGCCAGGTCGTCGTGAAGGTCAACGTCGCCGATGTGCTGCGGCGCGAACTCGCGCGGCCGGGCTGGGTGCACGAGCCCGTCGCACTCGGCACGAACACCGACCCGTATCAGCGCGCGGAGGGCCGCTACCGGCTCATGCCGGGCATCATCTCCGCCCTCGCCGAGTCGGGCACGCCACTGTCGATCCTCACGAAGGGCACGCTGTTGCGACGCGACCTGCCGCTGCTGGCGGATGCCGCGGCATCCGTCCCGATTTCGATCGCGATGTCGATCGCCGTGTTCGACGACGCCCTGCAAGACTCCATCGAACCGGGCACGCCGACGGCGGCCGCGCGGCTCGCGACCGTGCGCGCGGCGACCGACGCGGGCTTCCGCGTGACGGTGTTCCTGATGCCGATCCTGCCGCACCTGACCGACTCGACCGCGATGCTCGACCACGCGCTCGCGCGCATCCGTGAGGCCGGTGCGGCCCGCGTCGTGTTCGGCGCGCTGCACCTGCGTCCGGGGGCGAAGGAGTGGTTCTGGCAGTGGCTCGAGCGCGAGCATCCGGAGCTGGTGCCGGCCTACCGCGGGTTGTACCCGGGCGTCTCGGCGTACGCGCCCGTCGGGTATCGCAAGCTGCTGTCGGCACGCGTGCGCCCGCTGCTGCGCAAGCACCGGCTCGCCGGCGGGGCGGAAGAGGATGCCGAGACGCGCCCGACCCGGCCGGGTCCGGTGCGCACGACCGGGCGCCCGGCGGAGCCGGCCAGGCTGTTCTGACCGCGGCGTTCGCGCGAGGTCACGCCGGCGCGCGCCGACCCGACGCAAAACGCCGCCCCGCGGCGGCGGAAGCGGCGTTTTGCGTCGGGTCGAGGCTGAGGCGGGTCAGGCGTCGACGTCGGCGAGCTGGCGACCGGCCAGCTCTTCGATGAGGTCGTCGCCGGGGCGCGCGTCCTCGAAGGGTGCGTCGATCTCGGCGCGCTCGAGCATCTCGGTCATGCGGCGGCGACGCTGGCGCGTGATGAGCGTCACGACCGTGCCGCTGCGACCCGCGCGGCCCGTGCGGCCCGAGCGGTGCAGGTAGGTCTTGTACTCGTCCGGGGCATCCGCCTGGATGACCAGATCGATGTCGTCGACGTGGATGCCACGCGCAGCGACATCCGTCGCGACGAGCACATTGACCCGGCCCGACGTGAGGCGCTCGAGGTTGCGCGTGCGCTTGGCCTGGTTGAGGTCACCGTGCAGGGCCACGGCGTGGATGCCCGCGTCGTCGAACTGCTCGGCGAGCATCTCGGCGTACGCGCGGGTGCGGGCGAAGACGAGCGTCTTGCCCTCGCGGTCGACGAGGCTCGTGAGGATCTCGGCCTTGTCGCGGTGGTCGATCACGAGCACGCGGTGATCGATCGTGCCGGAATCCTGATCTTCGCCGGCGACCTCGTAGACGGCCGGCTCGACGAGGAACTCGTCGACGAGCGCCGCGACCTCACGGTCGAGCGTCGCCGAGAACAGCAGCTTCTGCGCGTCGTCGGCAACGAGGCGCAGAATGCGCTGCATCGGCTCGAGGAAGCCCAGCTCGCTCATGTGGTCGGCCTCGTCGAGCACGACGATGCGGATCTCGGACAGATCGAGCTTGCCCTGGTTCTGCAGGTCTTCGATGCGGCCCGGCGTACCGATGATGATGTCGACGCCCTTCTTGAGGGCACCGACCTGACGCGCCTGGGGCACGCCGCCGTAGATCTGCGTCGTGAACAGGCCCACGCTGCGCGCGATCGGCTGGATCGTGCGGTCGATCTGCAGCGCGAGCTCGCGCGTCGGCGCGAGGATGAGGGCCTTCGGGCTGCGGCCGAACTCACGGCGCTTGCCGGCCTGGCTCCGCAGGACGGACTCGACCAGCGGCGCGCCGAAGGCGATCGTCTTGCCCGAACCGGTGCGACCGCGCGCGAGCACGTCCTTGCCCTCGAGGATCGGCGCGATCGTCGCGGCCTGGATCGGGAACGGGGACGCCGCGCCGAGGTCGGCCAGCGTGCGGACGATGTTGTCACCGAGCCCGAGGCTTCCGAACGTCACATCGGCGACCGCTTCGGCCTGCACGGCCTGAGCCTGCAGCTTCTCGTGGACGGTGTCGGCGTGCTCTTCGTAAGCTTTGCGCTTCGCGGCATCCTTCGCGTCCTGGTGCCAGTCGGAGCGGTTGCCGCCGTAGGCGGGGCGGTCGTCACGGCGGGGACGGTCGTCGAACGAACGCGCGGGGCGGTCGTCACGGCGGGGACGGTCGTCGTACGAGCGAGCGGGACGGTCATCGCGACGCGGGCGGTCGTCGAACGAGCGGGCGGGACGAACGTCACGACGAGGACGGTCATCGTACGAGCGCGAGGGACGGTCGTCGTACGAGCGCGCGGGACGGTCGTCGCGACGGGGACGGTCCTCACGGAAGGACGGCCGCGCATCACCGAAGGTGCGGCGGTCGTCGCGGGGCTGACGCTCGCCGCGCGGGCGGTCATCGTACGAGCGTGCGGGGCGGTCGCCGCTGCGCGCCGGACGGTCATCACGGTACGACGGACGGTCGTCGCGACGGGGGCGGGCGTCGTACGAGCGGCCCCGGTCGTCGGACGAGCGAGCGGGGCGGTCGCCGCTGCGGGACGGACGGTCGTCGCGGTACGAGGGGCGGTCATCGCGACGCGGGCGGTCGTCGTACGACCGGGCGGGACGGTCGTCACGATACGACGGACGGTCGTCGCGACGCGGGCGGTCGTCGCGCGCATGCGTGCGGATGCCCCGGGCCTCGTCGCGTCCGGCACGCTCCTGCGCACCCCAGCGCTGCTTCTTGGCGGGGGCATCCTCGGCTTCGGGTCGGTATCCGCGGTGGCCGGGGCTCTTGCTGCCGGGCTTGCCGGCGGAGGACTGACCGGGGCGACGCTTCGCGTCCTGATAGTTCGTCTTCGAGCCGTAGCGGGGCTCGAAGTTCTGAGCGCGGCCGCCGGCCGGCTTCTTGTTCTTGGGCATGGGAGATCCTTCTGGGTTGTCTCGAACGAGAACAGCGCCCGCCGGCGCGATCGCGCGGCGAGCAACCCGGACATCCGTCGGCCGGGGGCCATTCACAGTGATGGTTCATGCGTGCCGAACGGCACTCACCATCGGCCCCTTGGACTCACAAACCCACCCGCGCACAGCGCAGTGTCCAGAGCCGACCGCACAACTCTACCGGGTGACCCTGGGAGACCGCCCGGCCGCGACCCGCGCGCGACTGCGCCGGCTGTTGCCGAGTGCGCCGCCTGGTGCGGGACAAGAGGGGGCGCGCTCGGCCTGAACGGGCGCATTCGGTGCGCACCCGCCGCACTCCCCGCGCGCGGGCCTCAGTCCTCGTGCGCTTCGCGCAGCGCGCGGCGCGGGTGCAGGTCGGACGTGTCCACCGGCGTGAGGTCGACCGCGCCGCTACCGACCGCGTCACCACCCGCCGCGCCGCCGCCACCGACCGCGCCACCACCCGCCGCAGCACCAGCACGCCGCGCCACGCGGCGCTCGCGCGCTCCCTCGACGAGGTTGTACAGCGTCGGCAGCACGAGCAGAGTCAGCACCGTCGACGAGATGAGGCCGCCTATCACGACGATCGCGAGCGGCTGGGAGATGAAGCCGCCGTGGCCCGTAATGCCGAGCGCCATCGGCGTCAGTGCGAAGATCGTCGCGAGCGCCGTCATGAGAATGGGGCGCAGACGCCGCGAACCACCGGCGATCGTCGCGTCATGCGCCGACAGCCCCTTCTCGCGGTACTGATTGACGAGGTCGACGAGCACGATCGCGTTCGTGACGACGATGCCGATCAGCATCAGCACACCGATGAGGGATGCCACACCCAGCGGCACGCCCGTCGCGATCTGCAGCAGGATCGCGCCCGTCGCCGCGAACGGCACCGAGATCAGCAGCAGCAGCGGCTGGCGCAGCGACCGGAACGTCGCGACCATCACGATGTAGACGATCAGGATCGCCGCGAGCATCGCGAGACCGAGCTGCCCGAAGGCATCCTGCTGCTGCGTCAGCACGCCGCCGATCTCGGCGTTCGCGCCCGTCGGCAGGTCGAGGTCCGCGAGTGCCGTGGTGACGGTCGCGGATGCCGTGTTGAGGTCATCGGTCGAGGGCGTCACCGTGACAGTCGCCGTGCGCTGACCGCGCTGCGTCGTGATCGAGGTCGGGCCCTGACTCTCTTCGACCGTCGCGACCTGATCGAGCGCGAGGGGCCCGGCCGCCGTCGGGATCTGCAGGGCCTTCAGTTCGTCGATCGTGTCGGGCACCGACTCGGCCTGCAGGTACACGGCGACGCCGGTGCCGTCGAGCTCGACGGTGCTCACCTGACGCGGCTGCATCGTGTTCGCGACGAGCGCGCCGACGGTGACTTCCGAGAGTCCGAGCGAGGCGTCCTTGTCGCGGTCGACCGTCACCGCGACGTACGGCAGGGATGCCGCGAGGTTCGACGTCACCTGACCGATGTCGGCCTGCCCGTCGAGCGCCGACACGACCTCGTCGGTCGCGGCCTGCAGCGTGGAGGCGTCGGGGGCGGTGACGTCGACCTCGATGTCACTGCCGCCGAACCCGCCCTGGCCGGCCGACACCGTGATCGTGCCGACGTCCGTGAGCCCGGAGACGGCATCCTGCACGTCGGCCCGCACCTGCTCCTGACCGGCCGACGGATCGGTCGTGATCGAGTAGGTGATCCCGGCGGACCCGCCCGCGAACGCGTCGCGGATCGCCGACCCGCTCGACCCGATCGAGGTCTGCACCGTCGTGATCCCGTCGACGCCGAGCAGGGCCGCCTCGACCGTCTGCGCAGCGGCGTCCTCGGCATCCAGCGAGGCGGCGGCACCGAGCTCTTGCGTGACGGTGAACGTGTTCTGCCCGCTGTCACCCAGGAAGTTCGTCTTCATCAGGGGTGCTGCGGCGATCGTCCCGCCGAGCACGAGCACGGCGATCAGCAGCGTCACCCACGAGTTGCGCAGCGTCCAGCGCAGAATCGGCAGGTAACCCTTCTGTAGGCGAGACGGCGGGGCATCCTCGTGCTCAGGATCGATGGGGTTGCCGTCTGCGCCCAGCAGCGGCTTGCCGGGCTTCAGGAACCAGTACGCCAGCACCGGCACGATCGTCAGCGCGACGAACAGCGAAGCCGCCATCGCGATCGTGACCGTCAGCGCGAACGGCCGGAACAGCTCGCCGGTCATGTCACCGACGAAGGCGATCGGCAGGAACACCGCGACGGTCGTGATGGTGGATGCCGTGATCGCCGCCGCCACTTCGCGCACGGCCAGCA
The DNA here is from genome assembly GCF_001898315.1 of Microbacterium sp. 70-16. Classification (GTDB taxonomy): domain Bacteria; phylum Actinomycetota; class Actinomycetes; order Actinomycetales; family Microbacteriaceae; genus Microbacterium. Next base: position 108,798 of record NZ_MKTQ01000026.1, read on the forward strand.
GGATCGAGGTCTTCTTGTCAGCATCGCCGACGTAGTGCCGCTTGATGTTCTCGATCACGACGATCGAGTCGTCGACGACGCGTCCGATCGCGATCGTCAGCGCGCCGAGCGTGAGGATGTTCAGCGAATAGCCGAACGCCTGGATGCCCACGAACGTGATCAGCACGCTCGTCGGGATCGAGATCGCCGCGACGAACGTCGAGCGCACCGACAGCAGGAACAGGAAGATCACGAGCACCGCGAAGACGAGGCCGAGCAGGCCCTCCTGCGCGAGCGCCTCGATCGACTGCTCGATGAACGGCGCCTGGTCGAAGACGACCGTGAACTCGGCGCTCGCGCCGATGGCATCCTGCAGCTGCGGCAGCAGGTCGGTGATGGCGCGCGAGACGTCGACCGTGTTGGCGGCGGGCAGCTTCGTGATCGAGATCGTCAGGGCCGGCTCGCCGTTGACGCGCGAGATCGAGGTCACCGGGTCTTGGCCGAGCGCGACCGTCGCGACGTCGCCGATCGTGACCTGTCCGGCGGCGAGCTGCGTGGCATCCGTCGGCACGAGCGGCAGCGCCGCGAGCTCGTCGACGCTCGTGAGCTTCGTGCCGGTCTGCACCGTCAGGGTCTGGTCGCCCTCGGTGACCGACCCGCCGGGGAACAGCACGCCGTTCTGGTCGAGCGCGTCAGTGATGGCGCTCTGCGCAAAGCCTGCGGCCGCGAGCTTCGCGGGGTCGGGGGTGATCGTGACGCGCTCACCCTGACCGCCGACGATCGCGGCGGCGGCGACACCGTCGACATCCTCGATCTCGGGGACGACGCTCGCCTCGAGCTGCGCCTGGATCGTCGCGGCGTCGTCGTAGCCCGTCACGGCGAGGGCGATGACAGGGAGGTCGTCGATCGAGAACGACACGACGTTCGGCTCGACGCTGTCGGGCAGGGTGGATTTGATGCGGTTTATCGACTGCAGGATCTTCTGCTCGGCCGTCGCGAGGTCGGTGCCGTACGTGAAGGATGCCTGGATGATCGACGCGTTAGTCGTCGAGGTCGCCGTCGTCGACTCGAGCCCCGGGATCCCCTGGATCGCCGTCTCGATCGGCGTCGACACGTCGTTGTTCACAACGTCGGGCGAGGCGCCCGGGTAGGTCGTGACGATCGACAGCTGCGGGAACTCGATCGAGGGGATGAGCTCCTGCTTGAGGCTCGTGAGCGCGATGCCGCCGAAGACGGCGGCGACGATCGTGATGAGGGCGATCAGGGCGCGGTTGCGCAGACTCAGGACGGCGAGGTTCGACACGGAGGGCCTTTGCTGTGGGGGTCCGCGCGAGCGCGGGTGCTGTGCGAGGTCCGATACACGCGTGTATCCAGGCCATTCTGCCACGGTGGCCGTGCCGCCCCGACAGGGGGTTATCCCGGCATTTCCCTGCGGGGAACCCGGGTGTCCAGCGCGGGTGAGCCCGGTGCCCAGCGCGGGGTGCGCACCCCGTTCAGCCCGCTGTTCGGCCCGGTGTTCAGCGCGGGAACAGCCCGCCGATCATCAGCCCGAGCGCCGCCGCGACGACGCACACGACGAGGGTTCCGAGCAGATTGAGCCAGGCCCAATCGCGCCGGCCGCGCTGCGCGAGCAGCACCGTCTCGGCCGAGACGGTGCTGAAGGTCGTGAACCCGCCGAGCACACCGACGCCGATGATCGACACCCACGTCGGCGCGATCGCCATGCCGAGCCCCGTGAGCAGTCCCAGCAGGAACGATCCGGTGATGTTGACGATGAGGATGCCGAGGGGGAAGACCCCCGTGCGCCCCCGCATGATGACGCCGTCCAGCACATACCGCCCGCCCGCGCCGAGTCCGCCACCGACGATCAGCAGCGCCCAGTCGAGCCCGCTCATTCGGCATCCTCCGCTCGTTCGATCTCGCCGGGGCGATCGACGATGCGTCGCCCCAGGCCGAGTCCGACGGCGGCGGCGAGCGCTCCACCGAACAGCGAGAGGGCGATCAAGGTCAGGCCGACCAGCGGCGATGCGGTCGAGACGGTCACGGACTGCACGGCGAAGGCGCTGTAGGTCGTGAAGCCGCCCATCATCCCCGTGCCGAGGAACAGGCGAGCCCGCGGATGCCTGTCATCCAGCCAGCCGATCACGACGCCGAGCAGCAACGATCCGAGCAGGTTGATCCCCAGTGTCACCGCGGGGATCACAAGCGGGTGGCTCTGGCCGGTCAGCGGAACCGTGAGCAGCGCGCGCGCCGCGACGCCCGCCGCACCGCCCGCCATCACGAGCAGCAGCGCGGCCGGAGAGAACCAGCGAGGCGCCGTCATCCCCCCACCGTAGAGCCGCGCCTGTGAATTCCCCGTGCACCCGACGGCGCTTCGCGCGGGCGTGTCTTACCCCCGCCCACGCTCACACGCAAGGGGGCTGACGGATGCCGCATCAAGGAGTAGTTTCTGAAATCGCTTCCGGCGCACCAGCCGGGGAAGGGAAGACAATCATGAACATCGCCCTGATCATCATCATCGTGGTCGCCATCGTGCTCGCCATCGTCGGCGGCCTCAGCTCGGCGCTCAACTGGCTGCTCTGGGTTGCGGTCATCGTGGGTGTCATCGCCCTCATCGCGTTCCTGTTGCGCGTCGTCCGCGGCGGACGGGCATAGTCGCCGTCCCCGCCACGACGATGCCCCTGCCGACGGGTCGGCAGGGGCATCGTCGTCACGCTCAGAGGTGCGCGTCGGCGTAGGCGGCGAGCGCATCGCGGACGAGCCTCGCGCCGGCGGCGCCGCCGTAGTTCGCAGCGAAGCGGGGATCGGCGACATACATGTCGCCGAGACCGCGGACGTACCCGGCGAGCTGGTCGGGTTGGGTTGCCGGCGTGCCCGGGATCCCGCGCAACCACGCGACGTGGCGGGCGGCGAGCTGCTGCCCCTCGTCCGAGTCGGGCAGGATGCCGCGGGACGACGCATCCTGCCACGCTGCGTTGAGGGCCGCGACCTGGGCCTTCCAGTCGGCCTGCTCGGCGGCATCCATCCCCCGCCACCAGCGGTCGGAGTCGGCGTACGCCTGCTCTCCCCACTTCTCGGTGACTTCGTCCTGGTACTGCGTGTGATCGAACCCGTCGAACATGTCTTTGGCCATGGGCTCTTCTCCCTTCTTGAGTGCGGTGATGGTCGACGCCACGGCGGCGATCTGCCGGGCGAGGCGGTCTTGCTCGGCGCGCAGCCACTCGAGATGGTGCGCGAGGGCATCCTCTTCGGCCGTCGGGCGGGCGAGGATCTCGCCGATCTGCGGCAGCCCGAGCCCCAGTTCGCGTAGCAGCAGGATGCGCTGCAGGCGCACGAGGGCGGTGCTGTCGTAGCGGCGGTAGCCGTTCGCGCCGACGCTTGAGGGGGTCAGCAGCCCGATGTCGTCGTAGTGCCGGAGGGTCCGGCTCGTGGTTCCGGCGAGCTTCGCGATCTGCTGGATCGACCAATCGTTCATGACAGCAACGGTAAAGGTTGACGTCACGTCAAGGTCAAGCGCTGTGGTCACGACGTTTCGTCTCGCTTCGCTCGCTCAACGACCGGGCGGGGTTCCAACTCGCGATATATCGTGTTATTGTCGTGAAACGCGATATATCTCGATTCGCGCCGCATCAACCCAGGAGAAGGACCCATGACACTCGAGAAGTGGCTCATCAAGCCGGGCGAGACCCGGGTGATCGACCTCGAAGGCATCCGCAAGCTCAAGGTCGGCATGGTCGGCGGCCAGATCGACGTCGTCGCGCACGACGAACCGGGCGTGCGCATCGAGGTGCACGGTGTGACCATCAAGGATCTGCGCATCGAGGCATCCGGCGACGTCGTCGAAATCGACCACCCGCAACTGCGCTGGGACAACTTCCTCGAGGTGTTCCGCAACTTCGGCACCTCCGGCCCCAAGGCCGAGATCTCGGTCGCGGTCCCCCGCGGCATCGCCCTGAACCTCGGCGTCGTCTCGGCGAGCGCGTTCGTCGCGGGGCTGCAGTCCGGCGCGCGCCTGAACACCGTGTCGGGCGACATCATCGTCGACGGCATCGCGGGCGACCTGTCGGTCAACGCCGTCTCGGGCGACGTGCAGATCCGCGGGCTGGACGGCACGTTCGGCGCGAACTCCGTGTCGGGCGACGTCGCGGCGACGGGGCAGATCCGAAAGGCATCCATCGACACCGTCTCCGGCGATCTGCTCGTCGACACGACGGGGCGCGTGGATGCCATCAACCTCAACACCGTCTCGGGCGAGAGCACCGTGCGCCTCGACGAGGGGCTGCCGGCCAACTATGTGCTACGCAGCGTCAGCGGCCGGGTTCTCGTCGACGGCGTGAAGCGTTCGAGCAGCGGCCCGACCAACTGGGTCGATTCGGTGGGCGAGCTCAGCGGCAGCTTCGCCGACGTGCGCGCCAACTCGGTGTCGGGAGCGCTGACGGTGCTGCGGCGCACGGTCGATGCGGCGCCCGAGGTCCCGGCCGAGGCGCCCAGCGAGCTGGCGGCGGAGTTCCCGGCCGAGTTCCCGTCTGAGGAGGCGTGAACATGGCCCCGGTCTTCTCCCACGGCGACCTGCGCCTGTACCTGCTGAACCTGCTCGACGAGTCGCCGAGGCACGGCTACGACCTGATGCAGGCGCTGTCCGACCGCACGGGCGGCACGTACACGCCGAGCGCCGGCACGATCTATCCGCGGCTGGCGAAGCTCGAAGAAGAGGGCCTCGTCACCAAGACCGTCGACGGCCGCAAGACCGTCTACGAGATCACGGATGCCGGGCGCGCCGAAGTCGCCGCCCGCGCGGGCGACCTCGAGGGCATCGAGGCGGGCCTCGCCGACAGCGTGCGGCTCATCGCCGACGAAGTGCGCGGCAGCGTGCGCGAGGCGATGAAGAGCCTGCGCGCCGACCTGGCCGCGGCCGCCCAGACCGACCGCGTGACGTCGGAATCGCACGCCCGCACCGCGACCGCGGCCGAGGACGCGACGCGCGCCGACTCGCGCGAGCAGCTGCGCCGGGCCGAAGCGCTCGTGGGCGAGTTCCGCGCGAACGTGCGGGCCGACCTGCGCACGCACCTCGCGCACGGGGGCACCCTCGCGGCATCCGTCGTCGACGACCTCAGCCGCACGCTCGACGACGCAGCCCGCGCGCTCACCCGCGCCTTGCGCGGCTGACGCCGGGGGGCCGCTCGCCGCCGGCGCTTCATCCGTCCCTAACTGCGGGGTCGGATGCCCCACCCCACACAACGGGACGGATGAACGCCGCCAGGCATCCGCACCCACGCCGTCATCCGTCCCAACATGCGGCACAGGATGCCCCCACCCCACACAACCGGACGGATGAACGCGCCGGGCGGGCGCCGCGCGCGGCGTCAGCCCTCGGGCCAGAGGGACTCGTCGTCGGCGGCGGGCTCTTCGAGCGGCACGACCAGCACGGGGCGCGACTGGCGGTGCGCGAGGCGCGCGGCGACCGACCCCGTGAAGAACTCGCGGATCGACTCACCGAGTCCGCGGCGGCGCGTGCCGACCACGATCAGGCGGGCCTGCGACCGCTCGGCGAGCTGCTTGATGGCCAGCGCCGGGTCGCCCACCAGTTGGACGATCGACCACTCCAGGCCCGCGATGGCGCCCAGGGTCGTTTCGGCGGCATCCGTCACGACGCGCAGTTGCGCTTCACCGGCCGCGATGTCGATGTCGATCGGGGCGGAGTGCACGTATCCGTCGGGGTCTTCGTACGTGACGAAGCGCGTCACGTCGACGTGGGCGACGATCAGCGGCGCGGCGAACAGACGGGCGTAGCGGGCCGCTTCCTTCAGAACGCGTGCCGGCTGATCAGGCACGGCGCCGACGATGACGGCGTGCTCGGGGACCGCATCGGGCTCGGTGTCCGCCATGACATCCTCCACTGGCTCGGTGCCGGTGCGACCCGAATCCGCGAGGCTCCGAGGGCACCGTGTTATCCTGAATGCTACTCTTCCCGGCCTCAGGCCGGCTCGCAAACGCATTGTGAATGCACCGGGTGAGTGCGCAACCGCAGCCGCACCGCCCGTGACTCAGAAATGAGGGGGTCTCGCATGGGGCGTGGCCGTCAGAAGGCGAAGCACACCAAGATCGCTCGCGAACTGAAGTACGACACCTACAACGTGAACTACTCGGCTCTCGAGAAGGAGCTCGGTCATCACGACGAGGACCCGTACGTCGACAAGTGGGCCGACCAGTACGCCGACGAGGACGAGGACAAGCTCGAAACCGCGTAAGCGTCCGCCCCTCGTACCTCGCGTCAGCCCTCGAGCGTGCTCGACACGTGCCACGCGCCGCGTCGCACGATGCGCTCGAGTTCGTGCGCGCGCGAGCGGAAGTCGTCCGCGCTCGTCGACAGCGACACCGCGCCGACCGCGCGGCCGCTGCGCGAGCGCACGGGCGCGGCGATGCACGCGAGCTTGGGCATGTACTCCTCGACCTCGACCGCCAGTTGCAGGGCGCGGACGTCGTCGAGCTGCTCGAGCAGTTCGCGCTCTCCCGTGACGGAATCGCGCGCAACCGCCGGCGCACCGTGCCGGTCGAGGTAGCGGCGCACTCCTTCGTCGTCGCGCGCTGCGAGCATGAGCTTGCCGAACGCGGTCACGTGGACGGCGTCGGCGAAGCCGACGTGCAGCTGACCGATCCGCGGATGCGCCGCCGAGTCGGCGACGTGCGCGACGGCGATGTCGTCGCCGCGGAACACCGTCAGGTAGGCGGGCGCGTGCGCCGCGTCGCGCATGCCCGCCAGCACCGCGCGCACATCGGCGGTCGCGACCAGCTGTGCACGCACGGCGCGGCCGAGCCCGTCGACGGCGCGACCCAAGACGTAGCGGGCATCGCCCGTGCGTGCGAGGTAGTCGTGCCGCTGCAGCGTCGACAGCAGTCGGTAGACCGTCGCGGGTGACAGCGCGAGCGTGCGGGCGAGCTCTGCCGCGGTGAGTCCCGCAGGCGCGCCGCCGACCTCGTCGAGGATGCGGAGCGTCCGCTCCGCCGATCGGATGCCCGCCGCGTCGCGGGGCTCTGAGGCCATGCCGTCAGTCTAAACACGGCGCGTGTTTCGCACATCGTGAGAACCGCGCTGGTCGCCGCCGCGCGCCGCGGCGCATGCTCGTGGCATCCGACATCGCCGTCGGATCCGCTTCAGAAGGGAACCCGTCATGGCCGACAAGATCCTCATCCTCACCGGAGACGCCGCCGAGACCCTCGAGGTCTTCTACCCCTATCACCGCCTGCAGGAGGCGGGATACGAGGTGCACATCGGCGCCCCGAGCAAGAAGAAGCTGCAGTTCGTCGTGCACGACTTCGTCGACGGCTTCGACACGTACACCGAGAAGCTCGGGCACACGTGGGATGCCGATGTCGCGTTCGCCGACGTGGATCCGGCGGACTACGTCGCGATCGTCGTGCCCGGCGGCCGCGCCCCCGAGTACATCCGCAATGACGCCGATGCCCAGCGGATCGTGCGCCACTTCTTCTCCGAGAACAGCCCCGTCGCGGCGACCTGCCACGGACCGCTACTGTTGGCCGCGGCGGGCGTCCTCGAGGGCCGCACGTCGTCGGCCTACCCCGCCCTCGCGGTGGACGTCACGACGGTCGGCGGCGTCTTCGAGGGCGGTGGCGGCGTCGTCGACGGCAACCTCGTCACGGCGCGCGCGTGGCCCGACAACGGCACGTGGATGAAGGCGTTCCTCGAGGTGCTCGAGGCAGCGAAAGTTCCCGCCTGAGCCCTGACCGCGGCACGACCCCGGTGGTGAGGGGGGGGTGGCGGATGCCCCGGGCATCCGCCACCTTGGTCCGTCTGCGGCGGGTCGGCTCACCAGGCGCCGTGGCGCTTCTCCCACTCCTCTTCGAGGGTCTTCGTCCGTGCGACGATGATGCCGGCGGGGATCGCGAGCAGGAACAGCAGCCCGAACGAGCCGATCGCCGCCTCCCAGCCGCCGGTCGCCTCGTGCAGCGCGGCGAAGGCGATCGGGAAGATCGCCGCGATGGCGTAGCCGCCGCTCTGGCTGAAGCTCGACAGCGCAACGGCGCCCTCGTGCGTGCGCGTGCGGCGTTGGATCAGGACGAGCACGGCGGGGAACAGTCCCTGCGGAACGCCCAGCAGGACGACCCAGAGCACCGTCGCCGTCGTCGGGAAGAACACCATCCCGACGACGCCGACGAGGCCCGTGACCACAGCGATGAGGTAGATGTAGCCGATGCGGTCGCTGCGCGTGATCGCGATCGGCACGAGGATCGACCACGGCAGCCCCATCGCGCCGAACAGGGACAGCAGGGCTCCAGCGGCGGCGTGCGAGACGCCCGACATGTCGACGAGCACGACCGGCAGCCACGCGAAGCACGCGTACACACTCGCCGACGAGATCGCGAACGTCATTGCGAGCGCCCACGCCAGCGGGATGCGCAACAGGCGCCCGAGCACCTGGGGTGCGGGCTCTTCGACGCCGGGGGCGTGCGGGGTGAGGTCGGGGTCGGTGCCGGTGGCGTCGCCGGCGGGCGCGTCGTCGGGTGCATCGCCGGTGACGGATGCCCCGGTGGTCGCCCCCGCACCCGCGGCGGCCGCCGACGTGTCAGTCGGCCCGTCTGCCGGCCGCCGCAACACCGCGATCTGCGCCACCCACGGGACGATCGCCGCGATCGCGAAGACGGCCCACAGCCCCAGCGAGAAGCGCCAGCCGGCGGCATCCGCCACCGGTACCGCGACCAGCGGCGGCACGAACGCCGCAACCGCCAGCAGGCTCGAGTAGAGGCCGGTCATCATGCCGATGCGGTCGGGGAAGTACTTCTTGATCAGCGGCGGCAGCACGACGTTGCCGACACCGACCGCTGCGAACAGCACGGCCGTCGAGATCAGCAGAACGATCGCGTCGCCCGCGAGCGCTCGCACGACCATCGTCGCTGCGGCGACGACCATCGAGGCGGTCGCGAGGGCTTCGAGTCCGAAGCGTCGTTCGAGCGCGGGGGTGACGATTCCGAAGACGGCGAAGCAGACAGGTGGAGCCGCCCCGATCAGGCCGACGATGCCCGTCGGGACGTCGAAGTCGGCGCGCACCTCGGCAAGGATCGGCGAGAGCGACGCGACGGCGGACCGCAGCGAGAACGCCACCAGAACGATGCCGACGAACGCGAGGGATCTGCCGCGCCACAGGGAGCGGGTGTCAGTCACTCTCACCAGCCTAGGCCCGCGCAGCCCGCCCAAATGACGCCCCCACGCCGCCAGCCCGCCCTCACAGAACCATGTCCCAAAAAACGCTGGTTGGATGCCCCGGGAACAACCATTTTTGGGACATGGTCTGCCGCGAGTGGGACATGGTGCGGGGCGGGCGCGGAGCGCGGGGTCGGCCGGGCGGGGCCCGCGGGGGTCAGCTCTCCTGGGTGCCCTCGACCCAGGCGAGGTACTCGTCGGTGACGGTACCGGTGACGTAGCGGCCGTCGAAGCAGCTCATGTCGAGGTCCTCGACGTCGGGGGCGCCCTCGAGGATCGCCGCCTTCAGGTCGTCGATCTCCTGGTAGACCATGTAGTCGGCGCCGAGCTCCTTCGCGATCTCGGGGATCGTCCGACCGTGGGCGACGAGCTCGTGGCGCGAGGGCATGTTGATGCCGTACACGTGCGGGTAACGCACCGGCGGAGCGGCCGAGGCGAAGGTGACCGAGAGCGCCCCGGCATCCCGCGCCATCTGGATGATCTCCTTCGAGGTCGTACCCCGGACGATCGAGTCGTCGATCAGCAGCACGTTCTTGCCCTTGAACTCGCTCGACATCGCGTTGAGCTTCTGGCGCACGCTCTTCTTGCGCACCGCCTGCCCCGGCATGATGAAGGTGCGGCCGACGTAGCGGTTCTTGTAGAAGCCCTCGCGGTACTCGATGCCGAGTTTGCGCGCGACCTGCATCGCGGCGGGCCGCGATGAATCCGGGATCGGCATGACGACGTCGATCGCCCCCGAAGGCGTGTACTTCGCGATCGTGTCGGCGAGGCGCTCGCCCATGCGCAGCCGCGCCTCGTACACCGAGATGCCGTTCATGATCGAGTCGGGGCGGGCCAGGTACACGTACTCGAACGAGCACGGCACGAGCTTGGCATCCGTCGCACACTGTCGCGTGTGCAGGGTGCCGTCGAGGTCGATGAAGACGGCCTCGCCGGGCTCGACGTCGCGGACGACTTCGAACCCACCGTTCTCGAGCACGAGCGACTCCGATGCAACGGTCCACTCATAGCGGCCGGTCGGCGCGCCTTCCTCGTCGACCGCCGCACGCGTGCCTAGGATCAGCGGGCGGATGCCGAAGGGGTCGCGGAACGCGAGCAGGCCGTAACCGGCGATGAGGGCGATCGCGGCGTACGAGCCCTCGACGCGCTCGTGCACGCGCGAGACCGCCTGGAAGATCTGGTCGGAGTCGAGATCGAGGCCCGAGATGGATGCCTGCAGCTCGTTCGCCAGGACGTTCACGAGCAGCTCGGTGTCAGAGCTCGTGTTGAGGTGGCGGCGATCCTTGCTGAAGAGCTCTTCGGTGAGCTCACGCGTGTTGGTGAGGTTGCCGTTGTGCACGAGCACGATGCCGTACGGCGCGTTGACGTAGAAGGGCTGCGCCTCTTCTTCGCTCGACGCGGTGCCCTTCGTCGCGTAGCGCACGTGGCCGAGGCCGATGTTGCCCAGCAGCGCCCGCATGTCGCGCGTGCGGACCGCTTCGCGCACCTGGCCCTTGGCCTTGAACATGTGGAACACCCCGCCGCGCTCGGCGGTCGCGATGCCGGTCGAGTCCTGCCCGCGATGCTGCAGCAGCAGGAGGGAGTCGTAGATCTCCTGGTTGACGTTCCCGTGACCGACGACGCCGACGATTCCGCACATTGGTGTTGCTTGTTCCGTTTCTGCGCTCAGTTGCCCGCGGCGTAGCTGCCGACCAGGCGGACGGCGCCGCCGTCGACGCCCTTCGCGCCCTGCTCATAGTGCCCGTGCGCGTCGACCGGCAGGGTGCCGGTGTGCACGACGCCGACCTGCCAGGTCGCGATGCCTTCGGCTGTGAGGGCGGATGCCGCGGCATCCGCCTGCGCTGCCGAGACGACCGCGAGGAAGCCGATGCCGAGGTTCCAGGTGCCCTCGGTCTGCTCGAGCTGCAGCGAGCCGAGGTCAGCGAGCACGCGGAACACGGGCGGCGGCGACCAGGTCGAGCGGTCGAGGTCGACCCAGGTGCCCTGCGGCAGCACGCGCGCGAGGTTCGCCGCGATGCCTCCGCCGGTGACGTGACTGAGCGCGTGCACGGCATCCGGAACCTGCGACAGCAGGCGCAGCAGCGGACGCGTGTACAGGCGTGTCGGCTCGAGGAGTTCTTCGCCCCAGGTGCGGCCGAAGTCCGCGGCATCCGCCCCGTAGGTGATGCCGTTGCCGCTGACGATGTGGCGGATGAGCGAGTAGCCGTTCGAGTGGGGGCCGCTGGATGCCAGGGCAAGGACGACGTCGCCCTCGTTCACCCGCTCGGCGCCGAGCACGGCGTCCGCCTCGACGACGCCCGTCGCAGCGCCCGCGACGTCGTAGTCGTTCACGCCGAGCAGGCCCGGGTGCTCGGCGGTCTCGCCGCCGACCAAGGCCGTGCCGGTGAGCTCGCAGCCCGTCGCGATGCCGCGGACGATGTCGGCGATGCGCTCGGGGAAGACCTTGCCGCACGCGATGTAGTCGGTCATGAACAGGGGACGCGCACCGACCACGACGATGTCGTCGACGACCATGCCGACGAGGTCCTGGCCGATCGTGTCGTGCTTGTCGATCGCCTGCGCGATCGCGACCTTCGTGCCGACACCGTCGGTGGAGGTCGCCAGCAGCGGCTTCGCGTACGCGCGCAGCGCCGAGGCGTCGAACAGCCCGGCGAAGCCGCCGACGCCGCCGAGGACCTCAGGACCGTGGGTGCGCCGGACGGCCGACTTCATCAACTCGACGGCGAGATCTCCCGCCGCGGTGTCGACGCCGGCTTCGGTATAGGGATTCTGTGGGGACTGGGCCACACCGACAGCCTACCGGCCCGCGCGCGGGGTTCTGCCCGGCGCGGGCGCGCCCGGGTTCCCTAGGATGGGCGACATGTCAGCGGGAGGGCCGGAGTGGGTCGTGCGTGAGGACGCCGGCCTGCCTGTCCTGGTGGCGCTGTACCTGCGCCAGGCGCTCGATGTCCGTCAGCCCGAAGAGCTGCCCGCGCTGCGCGGAGCTCCCGTCGGCGCCGCGGGCGAGTGGGCCGACCGCCCGACGCTCGAGCGCCAGTGGCGCGCGTACTGGGACATGACGGTCGAGCCGCAGGCGCACCCCTCGCCCGTGCCGCTCGAGCTGATCGACGGCTTCGACATGGTGGTAGCCCTTCCGGTCGAGGGGTTCGACGAGCTCGCCGCCGAGATCGCCCCGCACGGCGACGCCGCCGTGGAGTACGCGCGCTCTGCGCACGAGCGCTACCGCGCAAGCCTCGGGACGGGCGCGTCGTACCGTGCCTACGCCAGCGCGATCGCGCAGCATGAGCGCAAGGCCGGGCGGCGCGCGCACTCGTTCGAGCTGAACGTGCAGGTGCTGCCGCTGACCCAGCGCGGGATCTGGTGGATCGGCGCGCTCACCGTCGCCGTCACCGACAGCCTGCGCAGCGACGTGGTGGCCTTCGACGCGGCCATCGCGCCCGTCATCGCTGACATCGCCTGAGGGGTGGGGCGCGCGGCGCGCGCGGCTGTGCGTGGTGGGGCGCGCCGCGGGGCAGGTTGCGCGCGCGGCGGGCGCCGAGAAGTTGGCGCAAACAGGTGCTTCCAGGCATCCCAAACCACTGTTTGCGCCAACTTCTTTGCGGCTCTCAGAAACAGGTGGCGCAAATGCCTAGTTCAGAGCATCCCAAGTGGTCATTTGCGCCACCTACTTCTGTGGCGCAGTTCTGTGGCGCGCAGGGGATGCCCCTCAGTGCGCCCACTTGCTGTGACGCAGGGGGATGCCCCGGCTCACGCCTCGTCGGGCGAAGCCGCCGGTGCGGGGGCAGCCGCATCGGCGGGGTAGTCGACCTCGATGCGCTCGTGGTCGACGCGCACCTCGCGCGCGCGGCGCGCGAACCGGCGGTCCAGGATCAGCGCGACGACGCCGCCGAGGGCGAGTCCGATCGGGATGCACACGAGGCACAGGAACCCGAACACCTGCGAGGTCGAGTACAGCACCTGCGTCGAGGGGCTCTTCTCGGCCGTGCCGTCGAACGCGAACGTGAGGATCAGCGCGGCCAGGATGCCGAGGGCTGCGCCCAGCACGAAGAAGATCGCGTAGCGCGGACTGCGCCGCAGCTGCGCGGACTCGATGTGGTGCTGGGTCGACTCGCTCACACTCCCATTGTCCCACTGTGGGAACCGGACAGCGTCCCGCGAAGCCTGCGGGACGCTGTGCCACGCGGGCGCCGCAACGTCACGCGTGCGGCGGCGTCATGGGCGCGGCCGCGTCGCGGGCCCGGAGGCGTCACGGGCGCAGCGGCAGGAGCGACTCAAGGTCTGCGCGGGTGCCCGACGCGAGGATGCGGCCGGCGGCCAGGGCATCCGACCAGGTTTGTTCGCCGGTGGCGAGGGCGATCCAGGTCGCGGCGTCGGTCTCGACGACGTTCGGCGGCGTGCCGCGGGTGTGCCGCGGGCCTTCGACGACCTGGACCGCGCCGAACGGCGGCACCCGCACCTCGACGGTGTTGCCCGGCGCCTTCTCGGCGAGCAGCTGCAGCAGGTACCGCACGGCGGTCGCAAGGTCGGTGCGCGCCGGCGCGGCGTCGGACCCGCGCGCGGCGGCGACGGCGGCGAGGGACGCGCGGCCGTCCTCGGTGGAGATGTTGCGCGCCATGCCTCCACGCTAGCGCGAGCCGTCTCCCGCCTCGCCCGTCCGTAATTCAGTCTGTGCGAGCTGTGCGGCGGCGGCGCCCCGCGGAATTCCGCTGCGGAGCGCCGCCGGCGCCGGCAACGAGACTGAATTGCGAACGCCCGCCGGACCATAACTCAGGCAGAACGGGCCCCGCGGGCCCAGAAACGGGCGTTGCACCCCCGATCTGCCTGAGTTATGCGCCGGCAGCGCGGAGATGGGCCCGGCAGCGCGGGTAGGGCGCCCGGCAGCGCGGGCAGGGCGGGCACAGCCGGGCAGGGCGCGGCCGCCGTCGGTAGGCTGGCGGCGTGCGCATTCTCGTCCTCGGTTCCGGTGCTCGCGAGCACGCCATCCTCCTCGCGCTGAAGGCGGAGGATGCCTCGCACGAGCTGTTCGCTGCCCCCGGCAACGCCGGCATCGCCGCCGACGCGACGCTCGTCGCGCGGCTCGACGCCAATGACCCCACGCAGGTCACCGACTACGCCAACGACGAGAACATCGACCTCGTGATCATCGGCCCCGAGGCTCCGCTCGTCGCGGGCGTCGCAGACGCACTGCGCGAGCGCGGCATCCCCGTGTTTGGCCCGGGGCGCGCCGCGGCGCAGCTCGAAGGCTCGAAGGCCTTCGCCAAGCGCATCATGGATGCCGCGGGCGTGCCCACCGGCCGCGCGACGCGCGCCACGACGCGCGCCGAGGTCGCGGCCGCGCTCGACGAGTACGGCGCCACCTACGTGGTCAAGGCCGACGGTCTCGCCGCCGGCAAGGGCGTCGTCGTCACCGACGACCGCGGCGCCGCGCTCGCGCACGCCGACGCCTACCTGCCGACCGGCCCGGTGCTCGTCGAGGAGTTCCTCTCCGGCCCGGAGGTGTCGCTCTTCTTCGTGAGCGACGGCGACACCGTCCGCGCACTCAGCCCCGCGCAGGACTTCAAGCGCGCCTATGACGGCGACGCGGGCCCGAACACCGGCGGCATGGGCGCCTACTCGCCGCTGCCGTGGCTGGCCGACCGCTTTGGCAGCGAACAGGCGTTCGTCGACGAGGTGACGCGCACGGTCGCCGAGCCGGTCATCAAGCAGTTGGATGCCGAGGGCACACCTTTCATCGGACTGCTCTACGCCGGACTCATCCTCACCGAGCAGGGCGTGAAGGTCATCGAGTTCAACGCCCGTTTCGGTGACCCCGAGACCCAGGTCGTCCTGCCGCGGCTGACGACGCCGCTGTCGCGGCTGCTGCTGGCCGCCGCGGGCGGCTACCTCGAGGACGAGCCGGCCCCAACCTTCGCCGACACCGCCGCCGTCACGGTCGTGCTCGCCAGCGAGGGATACCCCGAGGCTCCGCAGACCGGCCGACCCATCGAGGGGCTGCGTGCCGCGGCATCCGTCCCCGGCGTGCACCTGGCGCACGCGGCAACGGCGGGGCCGGATGCCCCGGACGGCGACCTCATCGCAACGGGCGGCCGCGTGCTCAACGTCGTCGCGGTCGGCGACACGTTCGCGCAGGCCCGCGAGCGCGCCTATGCCGCGCTGGGCGAGATCACCCTCGAGGGCGGCCACTTCCGCACCGACATCGCCGCCCGCGTCGCGGGCTGAGGCCGCCCGCGCCCGCGGCGCCCGCGCGGCCGCACCTCCGCGCGCCGCGAGAAACCACATCTTGCGTGAGAAACGCGCGCTCCCGTGGTTTCTCGCGCAGAAGTGGTTTCTCGCCGCGCCAGCGCGTGCCAGCGCGCCGCAGTCGCGCCCGCCGCGCCAGCGGCCCGCCGCGCCAGCGGCCGCCAGCCCGCCCGCGTCAGCGCACCAGGTGCGCGGGCCGCTGCATGAACAGCACCGCGACGACGCCGACGAGCAGGACGGCGGCGGGCAGCAGGGTCGCCTGCGCCATGGCATCCGAGAACCCGCTCACGACGAAATCGGGCAGCTGACCCGATCCGAAGTCGCCGCCGGCGTCTGCGGCGCCGGGCAGGTTCGCCTCGAGCCGGCTCTGCATGAACGCGGCGATCGCCGCCGAGCCGAGCACCGACCCCATCGTGCGGGTCGTGTTGTAGATGCCGGCGCCGGCTCCCGCCTGGCGCGGACCGAGGTTGCGGGTCGCGGTCGTCGCGAGCGGACCCCACATGCCCGCCTGGCCGATTCCCATGAGCGCCGACGGCAGCAGGAACATCCAGATCTCGGTGTCGGGGTTCATCAGCAGCACGTACCAGAGCAGCGAGATCGCGGTCAGCAGCAGTCCGGGCACGAGCAGAACGCGCGGGTCGACGCGGTCGAGCAGCTTGCCGGCGAGCGGCGCGAGGACGCCCGAGAGCACCGCCATCGGGATCAGCAGCAGCGCCGACTCGGTCGGCGTCAGTCCGCGCGCCAACTGCGTGAAGAACATGAGCGGCAGCGACATGCTCGTGACGGCGAAGCCGACCGTGGTGATGCCGATGTTGGCGACGGAGAAGTTGCGGTCGCGGAACAGCTCGAGCGGCACGAGCGGCTCGCTCTTCGTCTTCGCCTGCTGCCAGATGAATGCGGCCATGACGACGACACCGCCCGCGATCATCGTCCACACCCAGGGCGCCCAGTCGTAGTGCTCGCCCTCCTGCAGCCCGAAGACGATGAGAAACAGCGCGACCGCGCTGAGGAAGACGCCGACGACGTCGAAGCGGTGCGGGTGCGTTTCGAGGTTGGGGACGAGGATCCAGGCGAGCACGAAGCCGATGACACCGACCGGAAGGTTGATGAAGAAGATCCACTCCCAGCCGAAGCCGTCCACGAGCAGGCCGCCGGCGAGCGGGCCGACGAGCGAGGCGACGCCCGCTGTCGCACCCCACAGTCCCATCGCGGCGCCGCGGCGGGTCGCCGGGAAGGTACGGGTGATGACGGCCATCGTCTGCGGAGTCATGAGGGATGCCCCGAGGCCCTGCACCGCGCGCCACACGATGAGCATCTCGAGCGTGCCCGACAGACCACATCCGAGGGATGCCAGCGTGAAGATCACGAGGCCCACGAGGTAGACGCGCTTGGGGCCGAACCGGTCGCCGAGGCGTCCCGTGATCAGCAGCGGCACGGCGTAGGCGAGCAGGTACGCCGAGGTGACCCACACGACGTTGTCGAGGTTGTTGGTGTTCGGGTCGAGCGCCGCTTTGACCGCGGGGTTCGCGACCGAGACGATCGTCGTGTCGACGAGGATCATGAAGAACCCGATGACGAGCGCCCACAGCGCCGGCCACGGGCTGCGCTCGCTCGTCGTGGTGGTCCCCGAGTTTGTCGGACTGGTCCCCGAGCCTGTCGAGGGGGTGGTCGAAGGGTCAGTCATTGCCGTGCGGCCTCTCTGTGTGCCAGATAACGGTCGGTCGCCGCGTGGGATCCCCACACGAACGCCGGGTCGGTGAGCCGCTCGATGAACGCGGCGAGCCAGGTGTGATCGGCCTCCAGCAGCGCGTGCTGGCGGTCGACCTCGATGAGGTACTGCGGAAAGACGCCACCGGCGAGCGCGCCGGCGAGCGCCGCGCCGTGGGCGTCACGGTCGGCGGCGACGCCTGCGAGCCGCTCGCGCAGCAACTCGAGCACGTCTTCGCGCGGCAGGTTGTGCGCTTCGGCGAGCGCGACGCGGAACTCGGCGGGGTGATCCGTGGTCGCCAACTCACGGCGCACCCAGTCGACGAGTGCCGCATCACCGGCATCCGTCAGCGTGTACGTCGTGCGCTCGGGGCGATTGCCGTCGCGGTCGACGCCGACCTCGGCGAGCAGGCCCTGCTTCTCGAGCCGCGCGACCGTGTGGTACATCGTGCCGTTCGTGATCGGGACGATGCGGTCGTCGCGGCGCTGGCGCAGCAGGCGGATCATCTCGTAGGGATGCATGTCGTCTTCGCGCAGCAGCGCGAGCACCATCGCGCCGAGCGGCGTGAGGCGGCAGGCGGCATCCTTCATCATTTACTCCGGCTCGATTAGTCCAGATGGACTATACGCCCGCGGGCCCTCGAGCACTAGCGTGTTCGCATGGATGCCGACGCTCAAGCGCGCGCTCACGCGGTCTTCGATCCGATCGTGCAGCGGCTGCTCGCCTCACGCGACGACGTCGACCTCGGCCCGATGTTCGGCGTCGAGGGCGTGCGCGTGCGCGGGAAGGTCTTCGCGTGCGTCGGATACGAGTCCGCGCTCATGCTCAAACTCCCCCGCGAGCGAGTCGACGAGCTCGAGGCGAGCGGGGCCGCGCGCCGCGTCGTGATGCGTGAGCGCCCGATGAAGGAGTGGGCGTTCGTGGGAATGGCCGAGGCATCCCAGTGGGACTCGCTCATGCGCGAAGCCCTCGCGTTCGTCGACGCGATCACCCCGCGCGGCTGAGCGCCACCCCGCCGCCCCGACCGCGAAACTTCAGTGGTGCACCGAGACTGCTGAGCCGGGGTGCAGTCTCGGTGCACCGCTGCGGTCTCGCGGATAATGGACGGGTGACGGATGCTGCTCTCGACCTGCCCGGCTGGACCCACGTGTACTCCGGCAAGGTGCGCGACCTCTACCGGCCCGCGACGCCCGAGCCCGCAGTGCCCCCCGCGCCCGCGACCCCCGAGGCTGTCGAGGCGACCCTCGAGCCCGTCGAGGGGCGGATGCTGGTCGTCGCGAGCGACCGCGTCAGCGCGTTCGACTACGTGCTGTCCCCCGGCATCCCGGGCAAGGGCGAGCTGTTGACGACGCTCAGCCTGTGGTGGTTCGACCAGCTCGCCGGCGCCGACGGGGGCCGGCGCATCCCGAATCACCTCGCGGCGTCGCACACGCTCGCGGGCGATCTCATCCCGGCATCCGTCGTCGGTCGTGCGATGGTCGTGCGCAGCCTCGAGATGCTGCCGGTCGAGTGCGTCGTGCGCGGTTACCTGACCGGGTCGGGTTGGAAGGAGTACCAGTCGTCCGGGACGGTCTGCGGCATCCCGCTGCCGGCCGGGCTGAACGATGGCGGCCGTCTGCCCGATCCGATCTTCACGCCCGCGTACAAGGCCCCGATGGGCGAGCACGACGAGAACATCTCGTTCGCGCAGACCGAAGAGCTCGTCGGAGCCGAGCGCGCGGCCGAGCTGCGCGACCTGTCGCTCGAGATCTACCGCCGCGCCGCCGCGACCGCCGAGAAGGCGGGGCTCATCCTCGCCGACACGAAGTTCGAGTTCGGCATCGACGCCGACGGCGTGCTGACCCTCGCCGATGAGGTGCTCACGAGCGATTCGTCGCGGTACTGGGATGCCACGGCGTGGGCATCCGGAACCACTCCCGCCGAGCGCATGGCGAGCTTCGACAAGCAGATCGTCCGCGACTGGCTCGCCGCGAATTGGGAAAAGCAGGGCACCCCGCCCGAGCTGCCCACCGAGATCGTCACCCGCACCGCCGACAAGTACCGCGAGCTGCTCGAGAAGCTCACGGCCTGAGCCCCGGCCGTCGCAGGCACCCGCCGCGGAGCCGACGCGCCCGCGCACGCCCGACCCCGGCGCGCATCCCGCGCACACAGGTGACTCCCAGCTACGCTGACGCCAGTCATCCCACGAACGTCGAGGAGCACCCGCATGCCCATCTGGACCCAGCACGGAGACGGCCGCACCGTCGCACCCGGCGCCGTCGTCAAGCCGCACGAGCGGCTCGGCTGGCCGTCGACGATCGCGATCGGCGCGCAGCACGTCGTCGCGATGTTCGGCGCGACCTTCCTCGTGCCGCTGCTGACGGGCTTCCCCGTGTCGACGACACTGCTGTTCTCGGGCCTGGGCACGCTGCTGTTCCTGATCCTGACCGGCAACCGCCTGCCCAGCTACCTCGGGTCGTCGTTCGCGTTCATCGCGCCGATCCTCGCGCTCGGCCCCGGCGGCGGCGCCCCGCTCGACTCCCCCGAGCAGATCTCGCGTGCGCTGCTCGGCGTCTTCGTCACGGGCATCCTGCTGGCCGGCGTCGGCTTCCTCGTGCAGGCGACCGGCACGGGCTGGATCGAGAAGCTCATGCCGCCGGTCGTCTCCGGTGCGATCGTGGCACTGATCGGCCTCAATCTCGCGCCCGTCGCGTGGCAGAACTTCCAGCAGGATGCCCTGCTCGGCACCATCACGCTCGTCGCGACGATCCTGTTCGCGGTGCTGTTCCGCGGATTCCTCGGCCGCGTCTCGATCTTCCTCGGGGTCGTCGTCGGCTATCTCGTCGCCGCCTTCACGGGTCGCATCGACTGGAGCGGTGTGGCGGATGCCGCGTGGGTGGGCCTGCCCGAGTTCCACCTGCCGGCGTTCGGTGACGCGGCGGCGTGGGGTGCGCTGCCGATGTTCCTGCCCGTCATCCTCGTGCTGATCGCCGAGAACGTCGGCCACGTGCGCGGCGTCGCGACGATGACCGGCGACGCCTCGATCAACAAGCGCACCGGCCGCGCGCTGCTCGCCGACGGCGTCGCGACGACCCTCGCGGGCCTCGGCGGCGGATCGGGCACGACGACCTACGGCGAGAACATCGGCGTCATGGCGGCGACGCGCGTGTACTCGACCGCCGCGTACTGGGTGGCGGGCACGTTCGCGATCCTGCTCGCGTTCTCGCCGAAGGTCGGCGCCGTCATCTTCGCGATGCCCGGCGGCGTGCTCGGCGGCGTGACGACGGCGCTGTACGGCCTCATCGGCGTCATCGGCATCAAGATCTGGGTCGACAACCAGGTCGACTTCTCGCGGCCCGTCAACCAGTACACCGTCGCCGTCGCGTTCGTCATCGCGATCGCGGGCTTCACGATGAACCTCGGTGACCTGAGCTTCGGCGCGATCGTGCTCGCGACGGTCGCGGCGCTCGTGATCTACCACGCGGGCAACGCGATCGCGCGAGCGCGCAAGACCGGCGCCGACGACGGCGGCCCCATCGTCCCGATCGGCGCCCTCGGCGGCGACCCCGAGAACGTCGGCTGAGCCGCGTGCGGGTGCGGGAACAGAACGCTCCACAATTTAGTTGTAGCTACACATGAATGCTCCCGCACCGGCATCCGCCCGCCTTGCCCCGGCCACCACGATGGGCGCCGTGACGCTGCTCGTCGGCGACCTCGACGCGCAGACGGCGTTCTACCGTGACGTCGTGACGTTGCAGATCCTGGATGCCACGGGCAGCACCGTCACGCTCGGCCGCGCCGGCCGCCCGCTCGTGATCCTGCAGCACGAGCCCGCGCTGCGCCACGCCGTGCCGGGGTCGGCGGGACTGTTCCACACCGCGATCCTGTTCGAGTCGCAGTCGGCGCTCGCGGCGGCGCTGTACAGCGTCGCGCAGCGCGCTCCGCAGACCTTTACCGGCAGCGCCGACCACCTCGTCAGCCAGGCGTTCTACCTGACCGATCCGGAGGGCAACGGCATCGAGCTGTATTGGGATCGCGACCGCTCACAGTGGTCGTGGACGCACGGCCAGGTCGAGATGGGCACGCTCTACCTCGACCCGAACGCGTTCCTCAGCGAGCACCTCAGCGAGCAGACGCTCGCCGGTGCGCTCGCAGCCGATGCCGCCTCAATCGGCCACGTGCACCTGTCGGTGGGCGATGTGGCCACCGCCCGCGCCTTCTACGTCGACGCGCTGGGGTTCGACGCCACGGCATCCCTCGGCAGTTCGGCCCTGTTCGTCAGCGCCGGCGGATACCACCACCACATGGCGATGAACGTCTGGAACTCGCGCGGTGCAGGTCCGCGGATGCCCGCGCTCGGCCTGGGCCGTGTCGATCTGACCCTGCCGGATGCCGACGGGCTCGGCGCCCTGTCGGAGCGGCTTGCGCACCATGGCATCCAGGTGCGCGACGACGGTCGCACGGTCAGCTTCGCCGACCCGTGGAACAACGCCCTGCACGCCGCGGTCGTCTAGCCAGCCTCAGGCGGAGTCGCGGACCACGAGCGACGTGTCGAGTACCGTCACGTGCGGCGGGTCGCCGCCGGCGAGCAGCGACAGCAGCACGTCGGCCATCCTCTCGCCCTGCTCGTGCGAGGGCTGGCGCACCGTCGTCAGGTTCGGCCGCACCGCGGTGGCCACGGGTGAGTCGTCGAAGCCGACGATCGCGGCATCCTCGGGCACGCGGATGCCGGCGCGCCCGAGCACGGCGAGTGCGCCGCGTGCCATGAGGTCGCTCGCGACGAACAGTCCGTCGAAGGGGATGCCCGTGTCGAGGATCCGCTGCATCGCCGCCGACCCGCCGTCGGCGGTGAAGTTGCCGTCTTCGATCGGGCCGGACTCGAGCCCCGCCTCGGCGAGCGCCCGGCGGTAGCCGTCGACGCGGTCGACGCCGGCGGGCATGCTGAGCGGCCCGCAGATGCTCGCGATGCGGCGGCGACCCTGGTCGATGAGGTGCTTGGTCCCGAGGTACGCGCCGGCCTCGTTGTCGACGTCGACGTAGTAGTCGCGCTCGCGCTCGCGCACGGGGCGACCGCCGTAGACGACGGGCACGGCAGCGGCGATGCGATCGATGAACGTGTCGCTCGTGTGGTGGCTGACCACGACAGCACCGTCGACGGCGCCGCTGCGCACGTACGCGCCCGCCTTGTCGCGCGGGTCGTCGCTCGCGATGATCAGGTTCAGCACGTAGTCCGAGCGGCTCAGCCGCGCGTTGATGCCCGACACGACGGCCGCGAAGAACGGGTCGCCGAAGAACCTGGTGGTGTCTTCGGGTACGACGAGCGCGATCGCCATCGTCGCCCGACTCGCGAGGGAGCGTGCCGCGCGGTTGGGCACATAGTTGAGGTCGGCGATCGCACGCTGCACCGCCTCGAGGGCCGCCGGGCTGACCGAGGTCGAGCCGTTGACGACGCGCGACACGGTGGAGCGCGAAACCCCCGCGGCAGCTGCGACCTCTTCGATCGTCGCTGTCGTGCGCGGCGTGTCGATGGTCACAGCGGCGGCCTAACTCTGAGCGTCTTCCAGGGCGACGGATGCCTCAGGCACGTCGATCGCGCGCGCGGCGATGACCCGACGATACTCCACCGCACTGTCCTTGAGCGTGCGCTGCTGAGTGTCGTAGTCGACGTGCACGATGCCGAACCGCTTCTCGTAGCCCCAGGCCCACTCGAAGTTGTCCAGCAGCGACCAGTAGAAGTAGCCGCGCACGTCGACGCCGGCATCGGCCGCGTCGAGGATCGCGCCGAGGTGGCCACGCAGGAACGCGACGCGATCGACATCGTGGACTCGGGCATCCGACCCTTCTCCGACCAGCACGTCGTCGTAGGCAGCACCGTTCTCGGTGACGTACAGCGAGGTGCCGGCGTCCTTCGCGTAGTCGTGCCACACGCGCTCCAGCAGGGTCGTCAGACCACCGGGGTCGACCTCCCAGTGCATGTTGGTGCGCGGCAGGCCGCGTTCGTGCCAGTGGATGCCTTCGTGCGACGGGAACGGCGAGTTCGCCGGCCGGTCGGTCGGCGCGTCGCCCGGCAGCGGCGGGTTCGCGTCGGGCGTACCGCCGACGTACTCGCCGTGGTAGTAGTTCACGCCGAGTGCATCGAGCGGCGTCGAGATGGTCTCGAGGTCGCCGGGCAGCGTCGCGGCATCCAGCGCCTCGATCGCCTCGGGGGCGACGGCACGGATGTCCTCGATCGTGTCAGCCGGGTACGCACCGCGGAAGATCGGGTCGAGGAACCAGCGGTTGAACTGGCCGTCGATGCGGCGGGCCGCGTCGAGGTCGGCAGGCACAGCCGCATCGACGGGTTCGGCAACCGTGAGGTTCAGCGTGATGCCGAGGTCAAGCGCCGCGTCACGTGCGCGCAGCTCGCGCACCGTCGTGCCGTGCCCGAGCAGCAGGTGGTGGGCGGCGAGCACGCCGTCGGTCACGCTGTAGCGGCCGGGAGCGTGGATGCCGGCGGTGTAGCTCAGGAACGACGAGCACCACGGCTCGTTGAGTGTCGTCCAGTTCGTGACGCGGTCACCCAGCGCGTCGTGCACCGAGAGCGCGTACTCGACGAACTGCTCGGCGGTCGAGCGCACGGTCCAGCCGCCGCGCTCTTCGATCGCCTGCGGCATGTCCCAGTGATAGAGCGTGAGCCACGGCAGGATGTCGGCATCACGAAGCTCGTCGACGAGCCGCTTGTAGAAGTCGAGGCCCTTCTGGTTGACCGCACCGCCATCGGGGCGCACGCGCGACCACGACACCGAGAAGCGGTACGTGTCGAGCCCGAGGTCTTCCATGAGCGCCACGTCGTCGGCGTAGCGGTGATAGTGGTCGCACGCGACATCGCCGTTGTCGGCGTTGATGACGGCGCCGGGAACGCGGCTGAACGCGTCCCAGATGGAGGCGGTGCGTCCGTCTTCGAAGGCGGCGCCCTCGATCTGGTACGCCGCGGTGGCTGCTCCGAACAGGAAGTCGGAGCCGAACGGGCGAGGCGTCTGAGACATGGTGGTCCTTCCGTACCGCAGCCGGGCGTCAGCCCTTGACTGCGCCCTGCATGATGCCGCTGACCAGCTGCTTTCCTGCGAACACGAACAGGATCAGTAGCGGCACGGTGGCCAGCAGTACGCCCGCGAGGACGATCGAGTAATCCACGAAGTAGTTCGACTGCAGCAGCGACAGTGCGACCGGAAGCGTGGGGTTCTGGCGGTCGAGCACGATGAACGGCCAGAAGAAGTTGTTCCACGCCGAGACGAACGTGAACAGCGCGAGCATCGCCGCCGCGGGACGCGCGGCCGGCAGACCCACTGTCAGGAACGTGCGGAACGAGCTGGCACCGTCGACGCGCGCGGCCTCGATGAGTTCATCGGGCACGGCCTGACGCAGATACTGCGTCATCCAGAACACGCCGAAGGCGCTGACGAGCGCGGGAACGATGATCGCACCGAGCTGACCGGTCCAGCCGAGGTCGCTGAACAGGATGTACAGCGGAACGACACCGAGCTGCATCGGCACGGCCATCGTCGCGATGACGAAGACCAGCAGCACGTTGGATCCCTTGAACTTGAGCTTCGCGAACGCCCAGCCGGCGAGTGTGGAGAAGAAGACCACAGACAGGGCGATCAGGCCCGAGCTGACGATCGAGTTCCAGAGCGCAACCCAGAAATTGACGGCGGGATCATTGATGACCTTCGCGGCGTTGGCGAAGAAGTTGCCGCCGGGGATCCACGACATGTTGGGGTCGCGGATCGTGGACGAGTCGCCCGACCCGATCAGCAGCGACCAGTAGAACGGGAAGACGCTCGCGAGCATCACGACGCCCAGGCACGCGTACACGAACCAGCCGGGGCGGGTGCCCTTCACGTGCCGGGGGCGCTTGCGCGCTGCGCTGCGGGCTTCGGGTTCGGCTGCCGCGGGTCGTTCGGTGAGGACGCTCATCGCACTGCCTCCGTCGTCTCGTTGGTACGGGCGGGATTGTTGGTGCGCAGCGCAGCCCGATCGGCGTCGACGGATGCCTTGGCATCCCGTCGCGCGGCACGCATCTGCGCGCGGGTGAGGCTGCTGCGAGATCCTTCGTCGCGGACGAGGCGACGGGTGATGAGCAGGTTGATCAGCCCGATGGCGAGGATGATGAGGAACAGGATCCACGCGAGCGCGGCGGCCCGACCGAAGTTCCACTGGCCCCAACCGATGTCGTAGAGCCACAGGGTGATGGTCAGCCACTGATAGTTGGCGCCGCCCGTGCCGAACTGGTCGTACATGCGCGGCTCGTCGAAGATCTGCAGACCGCCGATCGTCGAGGTGATGATGACGAAGATGAGGGTGGGTCGCAGGCTCGGCAGCGTGATGGCGAAGAACTGGCGCACCTTGCCGGCACCGTCGACAGTCGCCGCTTCGTAGTAGTCGCGCGGGATGGCCTGCATCGCGGCCAGCAGGATCAGGGTGTTGTAGCCCGTCCAGCGGAAGTTGACCATCGTGGCGATCGCGATGTGGCTCGCGAACGCGTTGGAGTGCCACTTGATCGGCTCGATGCCGATCGCGCCGAGCCAGGTGTTGATGATGCCGTACTGGTCACCGAACATGTTCGAGAAGATCAGCGCGACGGCGACGGGCGCCATGACGTAGGGCAGCAGCACGCCCATGCGCCAGAACGTCTTCGCGCGGATGTTCTGGTCGAGCATCGCGGCGATGAAGATCGCGGCGATCAGCTGCGGAACCGACGACAGCAGGAAGATGCTGAACGTGTTGCGCAGCGCGACCCAGAACTTCGGGTCACTGATGACGGTCGCGTACTGGTCGAACCCGATGAAAGTGCCCGAGTTGCGGACCAGGTCCCAGTCCATGAAGGAGATGACCGCGGTGTACCCGATCGGGAATAGTCCCACGATCAGGAACAGGATGAAGAACGGCGAGATGTAGAGGTACGGGGAGAGCTTGAGGTCCCACGAGCTGAGCCCGCCGCCGAATCCGATGCGTCGGGTGCGCCGTTCCGCCCCGTTCGCAGCGCTGCTCCGGCTTGCCGGGGTGGTGCTGGAGGTGTTCACTCTTTCTCCTTGGATCATCGCAGTCGGGACAGTGTGCGGGCCCGGGGTCCCCCGGGCCCGCACTCATCGTCCTGTCGGCCGGTTACTTGATGGCGTCGACCTCGGAGACCCACTGGGCCCACGACGTCGCCTTGTCCTGCGTTCCGTCTTCGACGCGGGTCAGAGCCTTCTGCATGGCGTCGTTGATCTGGAAGTAGAACTCACCCTTGAACGGCGAGACCGTGACCGCGTTGGCGCGGTCGGTCAGGATCTGGCCCACCGGTGCGTTGTTGAAGTACTCGTTGGTCGAGCTCAGCAGCGTGTCGGAGGTCAGAGCGTCGTTCTGGCTCGGGAAGGTGCCCGCGTTCTCGAACGCCATGATCTGCGTCTCGGGGCTGGTCAGCCAGTCGGCGAGCTCCTGGGCCGCCGCGACGTTCGCGCCGTTGGCGGGAACGGTCAGGTACGAACCACCCCAGTTGCCGCCGCCGTTCGGGAACACGTTGGCGATGTCCCAACCGGTCACGTCGGGCGCGTTGCCCGAGATGACGCCGAGCATCCAGCCCGGGCACAGCATCGTGGCGAAGGCGCCGTTCGACAGACCCGCGAACCAGTCGTCCGACCACTGACCGAGGTGGGCCGACTGCGTGGCACTGGCATCCAGGACCTCGTTGTAGATGTCCTCGACGTCGCTGTTGGTCGTCGCGGTGATCTCACCCGTCGACGGGTCTTCGTATGCCGCCTTGAGCTGATTCACCATGCCCTGGTAGGTGCCGCCGGCCGAGTCGAAGAAGGCCTTGCCGGTGGCTGCGGTGTACTTGTCACCCAGCTCGAAGTAGGTCGACCAGTCGCCCTCGAGAAGAGCGGCGACCTCGTCGCGGTCGGTGGGCAGGCCCGCAGCAGCGAACAGGTCGGAGCGGTAGCAGACGCCCTCGGGCCCGATGTCGGTGCCGTAGCCGATGAGGTTGCCGTCGGCGTCGGTCGCGCCCTCTTCCTTCCAATCGAGCCAGCGGCCCTTGAGGTCGTCGGGCACGGGAGCGAGCAGGTCGGCGTACTTCATGACCTCGGGCATCCAGTCGATCTCGATCGCCTCGATGTCGGCCAGGCCCGTCTTGCCGAGCTTCTGGAAGTAGTTGGCGCGCGCGTCGTTGGACGTCGCAGCCTTGTTGTGGACGATCGTCACGTTCGGGTGGAGCTTGGTGTACTCCGCCAGCAGCGCGTCGGTGTAGCCGAAGTCGTTGAACGTCGCGATGGTGAGCTCGACCTTTTCGTTCGGGTCGGTCGTCGCTTCGCCGCCGCTGGTGCCGCCGCAGCCGGCGAGCACGAGGGCGGAGGTGGTGGCGACGCCGGCGATGAGGCCGATGCGACGCAGTGCGCGTGTGTTCACGTGTCACTCCTTTGTGGTGTGTGGTGCGTGGGTGCGAGGTTCGGCCAGGACTGCGCCCCCTCCCATGGGAGCGCTCTCACCGAACATGACTCACGCTATGGGATCGCTCCCACGAATGCAAGGGAGCGCTCCCACGAAAAGGTCACGCTTCGATAACGAGAGTTTCGCGCCGCCGCGACCGGCCGATCGGGCATCCCCCTCGGCCGCCCCGTAGACTGGTGCGGCATCCTTTTCCCGCTTGACCGGAGCCTCACATGCCCACCATCGTCGTCGACGTCATGCCCAAGGCCGAGCTGCTGGACCCGCAGGGGAAGGCCGTCGCCGGCGCGCTGGCGCGCCTGGGTCACGCGGGCTTCGAGGGCGTCCGCATCGGCAAGCGGTTCGAACTGACGGTTGCGGATGCCTCGGAAGAGACCCTCGCCGCCGTCAAGACCCTCGCGGACGAGATCCTGTCGAACTCGGTCATCGAGGACGTCGTGGGCATCGAGGTCGTCGAGTGACCGCCCGCATCGGCGTCATCACCTTTCCCGGTTCCCTCGACGACGGCGACGCGCAGCGCGCGATCCGTCTCGCGGGCGCCGAGCCGGTCGCGCTGTGGCATGGCTCGCACGACCTCGAGGGTGTCGATGCGCTCGTGCTGCCGGGCGGCTTCAGCTACGGCGACTACCTGCGTGCCGGCGCGATCGCGGCGCTGTCGCCGATCATGACCGAAGTGAAGGATGCCGCCGCGAAGGGCATGCCCGTGCTCGGCATCTGCAACGGCTTCCAGATGCTCGTCGAGGCGCATCTGCTGCCGGGCGGCCTGATCCGCAACGCGCACCAGCAGTTCATCCGCCGCGACCAGCGCCTGCGCGTCGAGAACGCGTCGACGGTATGGACCTCGCAGTTCGAGGTCGGGCAGGAGATCACGATCCCGCTGAAGAACGCGGACGGCGGCTACATCTGCTCGGCCGAGACGCTCGCGCAGATCGAGGGCGAGGGGCTCGTGGCCTTCCGCTATGTCGGGGTGAACCCGAACGGCTCGCTCGACGACATTGCGGGCCTCACCAACCCGGCAGGCAACGTCGTGGGTCTCATGCCGCACCCCGAGCACGCCGTCGAGCCGGGCTTCGGCCCGAACACGGCCGCCGCGATGCGCTCGGGTGTGGACGGCCTGCCGTTCTTCAGCTCGGCGATCGCCTCGCTCGCCGCCGCCGCGGCCTGACCCCGGGGCGGCGCGGGCCGGGCTCGCCCGGGTATCCGCGTCGAGTGCGCTGCTTGGTGCCGAGCGCGCCGGCTATGCCCGCGCGATAACCGGCGCGCTCGGCGCGAACCGGCGCAGTCGGCAAGCGCCGCGGCCGCTCGGCGCGAACGCGCAGTCGGCGCTCGCCCGGGCATCCGGAGTTCAGACGGTGCCGGCGGGCGGCCAGACGCCGATGATGACCGACATCACCACGACGAGCACGAGTTCGTAACTCACGTTGAGGATCGTCAGCTGCGACGGGCGACCCATGAAGACCTCGTGCGTGATGAGGCGGCCGGCGGTGAAGCCCGCCCACAGGGTGAGTCCCGTCACGATCGCCGACGAGAAGTAGCTGCCGCCGTAGAAGTGCCACGCGATCGCGACCGAGCCGGCGAGCACCCACGCGAGCAGGAATGCGAGCGCGATCGACACGAGGATCGGCAGCCACGCCTCGGCGGAGGTCTGCGGGTCCTTCACGTCAGCCCAGCGCTTCCAGCGGTCGCCGAACACCTTCGGCGTGTACCAGATCGAGCCGATCACGATCGCGGCGATCGTCGCGATCAGCACAGCCCAGTAGTTGATCTCGGGAATCATCGTGGCCTCCTGCGCTGAGGCTACCCGTGAGCGCAGACCGGATGCCAGAACCATGTCCCACTTATGGCTGGTTCTGGGGCACCGGAGCGACCACTTTTGGGACATGCTCTGCGCAAAGTGGGACAAGCTCATCAGGCGAGGCTGCGCCAGGGATCAGCCGGCGCAGCGCCCGCGGGTGGCGTCACCGGGCCGGGCGGCGACTACCGATCTGCTTCAGCCAACAGACTCGCGAGCACCGCTATCAGTTCAGGCAGGTCCTCGACAGCGGTGTCGTAGATGCGCTCGTCGACGATCTCGGCATACCCATGGATGAGGACGTTGCGCAGGCCCACGGCTTCTTTCAGCCCCGGCACCCGCGAGGCCGACGCGGGGTCAGTCTGACGGAGCTTGCCGAGCGCCTCGCCGGTGATTTCACACTCGCGTTCCACAGCGCGTCGGCGCATCAGGTCGGCGATGTATGCATCCCTCGTGATCCCGTCGAGGAAACCGATCGCGGACCGTGCCGCGTCCAGCGCATCCCAGAGAAGGGCTGCCGTCTCAGGCCGCATAGACGTCGACGGCCTCACTGAACGCGCGTCGAGCGAAGTAGGGATTGCGCACAGCCGGTGCTTCCAACAGGTCGACGGGCCGCCCAGAGATACGTTCCAGATCCTCTTTCAGAGCGAGGTAGGGGCGGATGCCTCGCCGGGCGCCCGGGAGGAAGTCAACGAGGAAGTCCAGGTCGCTCGTCGCTGAGTCAAAGCGATCCGTTGTCGCCGACCCGAACACGCGCAGACGGGCGACACCGTGCTGTTCGCAGGCGCGCGCGATCGCCTCACGATCGAGCGTGGCCAGTCCCGTCATGACTTCAGACTACTGACACGAGGCGATCTGTGGTTCGGCGCGATCGACGTCGCGGCCGTGCCACAGGTCGCCGCACTCGACGGGCGTCGCGCCATGCGCGCGCAGGTACGCTCCCGCGCCGCGGTCGCCACTCACCTGCGCGGCGACCGGCTGCCAGTGGTCGCGGCCGATGAGCGCGGGGTGCCCGACCCCGCCGTCGTAGACGGCCTGGCGCAGGGCATCCGCGGTCGGCGCCGCCATGACACGCGCACAGGCGGATGCCGGCAGCTCGGGCACATCCACGGGGATGACGAGTGCCGCCCGCGCAGCGGTGGCGGATGCCGCGGCGAGCCCCGCTCGCACGGACGCCGACAGGCCATCGGCCCACTCCGGGGCCGCGACAATCGTCGCCACGCGCGGCACCAGCGACGTTGCCTCGTCGCGGCGCGCGCCCAGGACGACGAACACGGGTGCACACCCGGCCTCGACAAGCGTGTCGACGGCGCGGGCCACCCACGGTGTGCCCTCCGCATTTCGCGCGAGCGCTTTCGGCCCGCCGTAGCGCGTCCCCGCGCCGGCGGCGAGGACGATGCCGCAGACCGTCACGGCAGCGCCGGAGCGTCGGACATCCAGGCGCATGCCGCGGACGGCATGTTCACATCCTCCGCCGCTGCGACGTCGGCGGGGACGGGCGCGGCGGTCGCGTGTCCAGGTGCGGCGGGCGCTGCGGGTGCGGACGCGAGCGCGGCCACCGTGGCAGCGTCGGATGCCCCGGCGCGCGCGGCGGCGGCCCGCTCGGCCGCATCGGCGTGCACAGCCCCCGGCAACCCCGACAGGCGACCACCGCTGGCGCCGTGGCGGTCGGCCACGATCTCAGCGAGGATCGACAGTGCAGTCTCTTCCGGCGTGCGACCGCCGAGATCGAGTCCGATCGGCGAGCGCAGTCGCGCGACGGCGGTCTCGGGGACGCCAGCCGCGGCGAGTCTCCGCAGGCGGTCGTCGTGCGTGCGCCTGCTGCCCATCGCACCGACGTAGCCGACGGGTGCGGCGAGCGCGGCACGCAGCGCGGGCACGTCGAACTTCGGATCATGCGTCAAGACGCATACAGCCGTCCGTGCGCCGAGCGGTTGCGTCTTCAGATAGCGATCGGGCCAGTCGACGATGACCTCCGCGGTCGGAAAGCGCGCGGCGGTCGCGAACACCGGGCGGGGGTCGACGACGGCGACCTTCATCCCCATCGCCGTGCCCAGGCGCGCAAGCGCGACGGCGAACTCGACCGCACCGACGATGATGAGCTGGCCGGGAACGCCGACGTGCACCGTCACGGCATCCTTCACGGGCTGCACCGCATCGCCGCGCACGCTCTCGCCCGCCTCGCCGTCGGCGACGCTCCCCCGGCCGAGGTCATCCCCCGCCGTGACGAGCGTGTACCGCGTGGGGATCGCCGCCTCTTCGCGCGCCGCAAGCAGCTGCACATCTGCCGCCGTGGCGCTGCCCGGCGGCACGGCGCGGACGAGCACATCGATCGTGCCGCCACACGTGAGCCCGACCGCGAAGGCGTCAGCGTCGCTGTACGAGAAGCGGTCCACGAGAGCGGGGGCGCCCGCGAGCACCTCGAGGCAGCGCTCGTAGACGGCACCCTCGACGCATCCGCCCGAGACCGTGCCGAACACCTCGCCGTCCGCTGAGACGACCATGCTCGCGCCGACTTCGCGCGGTCCGCTGCCGGCGACACCGACGACCGTCGCCATCGCGAACGGGCGCCCGTCGCGGGCCCACCGCGACGCAACAGGCAGGATCTCGCGCATGTCCCTCACGGTATGCGCCGCGGATTGCGGCCGTGTTGCGCCCGTGAAACACCCTCGAAACGGGGGCCTGTTTCACTCGATCGGGCGCGACAGCGAGCAAGACTGCGATCCGGAGGCAAGGCGACATGGACATCACGTCGGTGCAGGCGTACCGCGTCGCCCGCTCTCGTGAGGATCTGCGGCTGGCCCCCGGCGAGGCCTTCCTTGCCGGGGGCACGTGGATCATGAGCGAGCCGCAGCCCGCCACGACGGGTCTCGTCGACGTCACCGGTCTCGGCTGGCGCGACCTCGAAGAGACCCCCGACGGACTGCGCATCGCGGCGACCTGCACGATCGCGAACCTCGTCGCGTGGGCCGCGCACGCACCCGCGCACTGGCCCGCCGCCCAACTCGTGCCGGCCGCCGCGAACGCCCTCCTGGCATCCTTCAAGATCTGGAACACCGCGACCGTCGGCGGCAACATCTGCCGCGCCTTCGCCGCCGCAGCGATGGTCTCGCTGTGCGTCGCGCTCGACGCCGACGCCGTCGTCTGGTCAGGCGACGGCGAGAAGCGGATGCCCGTAGCGGACCTCATCACGGGCAACGGCACCACCCTCCTGACCCCCGGCGAAGTGCTGCGCGCCGTCGAGATCCCCGCGCACGCACTCGCCTCGCGCGCCCTGCTGCGCAAGATCGCCCTCGCCGAGCACGGCCGCTCCGGCGCCGTCGTGACGGGCCGCGTCGACCCCGACGGCGCCAGCGTGTTCACCGTCACCGCCGCAACGGCGACGCCGACGGTGCTGCGGTTCGCGCAACTGCCTGCCGAAGCAGAACTGGCGGATGCCGTGGCATCCGCCCCCGGCTACTACACCGACCCGCTGGGGGCGGCGGACTGGCGGCGGGCGGTCAGCGTCGAGCTCGCAAGACGCATCCGGGCGGAGCTCGCATGATCTTCGACGTCGACGGTGAGCCGGTCGAGGCCGACCCGCGCGCGGGCCAGTGCCTGCGGACCCTGCTGCGTGAGACGGGCCACACGGAGGTCAAGAAGGGCTGCGACGCGGGCGACTGCGGCGCATGCTCGGTGCTGCTCGACGGGGTGCCCGTGCACTCGTGCCTCATCCCCGCCGTGCGCGTTGAGGGCCACGCCGTCACGACGGCCGCCGGCCTCGCACCCGCCGACGAGCTGCACCCCGTGCAAGAGGCGATCGCCGACGGTTTCGGCTTCCAGTGCGGATTCTGCACCCCCGGCATGACCGTGACCGCCTCGACCCTGTGCGGCGATGATCTCGACGACCTCGACCGCCGCATGAAGGGCAACCTCTGCCGCTGCACGGGCTATCGGCCGATCCGTGAGGCGATCCGCGCGTCGGTGCTCGGCGAGGTGCGCGAGACGGGGCCGCGGGTCGAACCGGCGACGACGACGCCGGCCACGGCGGCCCCGCAGCGCGTCGGCACCTCCGCCCGCCCCGAGGCCGCGCGCCGCATCGTGCAGGGCCGCGAGCCGTTCACGTTCGATCTGCCGCCGGATCACCCCGCGACGGATGCGCTCGTGCTGCGCGTCGTCGCGAGCCCGCACGCGCACGCGCGCATCACCGCGATTGACACCACTGCCGCCCGCGCGGTGCCCGGCGTCGTCGCCGTCTTCACGCACGAGGACGTCCCGCAGGTGCGCTACTCGTCGGGTCGCCACGAGCACCGCACCGACGACCCCGACGACACCCGCATGCTCGACGACGTCGTGCGCTACATCGGCCAGCGCGTCGTCGCGGTCGTCGCCGAGACGGCCGAAGCCGCGGATGCCGCGTGCCGCCTCGTCGACATCACCTACGACGTGCTCCCGGCCGTCTTCGACCCCGACGAGGCGCGGATGCCGGGCGCGCCCCTCATCCACCCCGACCGCACGCCGGACGACCGCGTCGACGAGGCGCACCGCAACGTCATCGCGAGCGTGCACGATGGGCCCGACGTGGCATCCGCCCTCGCCGCAAGCGCCGTGACCGTCACCGGCACGTGGCAGACCTCACGCGTGACGCACGCGCAGCTCGAGACGCACGGCTCGGTCGGCTGGCTCGACGACGAGGGGCGCCTGGTCATCCGCTCGTCGACGCAGGTGCCGTTCCTCGCGCGCGACGAGATCGCGCGCCTGTTCGACCTCGAGCGTGACCGCGTGCGCGTGCACGCGGCCAGGCTCGGCGGCGGTTTCGGCGGCAAGCAGGAGATCTTCACGGAAGACCTCGTCGCCCTCGCGGTGCTGCGCACGGGGCGCCCGGTCGCGTACGAGTTCACCCGCAGCGACGAGTTCTTGCGCGCCGCCGTGCGGCACCCGATGCGCGTCGCCGTCACGCTCGGGGCGGATGCCGATGGCACGCTCACCGCGATGCAGATCGACCTGCTGAGCGACACCGGCGCCTACGGCAACCACTCGCGCGGCGTCATGTTCCACTCGCTCGCCGAGTCGACGACGATCTACCGCGTGCCGCTCAAGCGCGTGGATGCCGAGGTCGTCTACACGAACAACATCCCGTCCGGCGCGTTCCGCGGATACGGCCTCGGGCAGGTCGTGCTCGGCGTCGAATCAGCGATGGATATGCTGGCCGAGCGGCTCGGGATCGATCCCTTCGACCTGCGGCGGATCAACGCGATCCGCCCTGGCGACGATCCCGGGCACGACGACCTCGTGTGGGGCAGCTACGGCTTCGACCAGTGCCTCGACCTCGCGCAGGACGCCCTGGCGCGCGGCAACGGCGCCGTCGCCCCCGACGGCTGGCTCGTCGGCGAGGGCGTGGCCGCCGCGATGATCGCGACGATGGCGCCGTTCGGCCACATCGCGCACACCACCGCGACGCTGCGCGCCGACGGCACGTACCTGCTGCGGGCCGGCACGGCCGAGTTCGGCAACGGCACAACGACCGTCCTGCGCCAGATCGGGGCGACCGATCTCGCCGCCGACTTCGACCGCATCGAGCTGTGGCACGCCGATACGGATGCCGTCGCGCACGACACCGGCGCGTTCGCCTCTGCCGGCATCACCGTCGCCGGCAAGGCCCTGCATGCCGCGTGCCTGACGCTCGCGCGGCGGATGCGCGAGCGCGCGGCAGCCCTGACCGGCACCGACGAGGCATCCGCTTCGCTCACCTCGACGGGGGTCGAGACGCCCGCAGGGGTCGTCGGCTTCGCCGAGCTGTGCGCCGACGGCGAGCTGACGGCCGACGGCAGCGAGCTCGGCGAGCAGCGCTCACTCGCGTTCAACGTGCACGCCGTGCGTGTTGCGGTCGATCCGACGACCGGCACGGTGCGCATCCTGCAGTCGATCCAGTCGGCGGATGCCGGGTTCGTCATGAACCCCGCGCAGTGCCGCGGCCAGATCGAGGGCGGCGTCGCGCAGGGCATCGGCAGCGCGCTGTACGAAGAGGTCATGGTCTCGCCCCAGGGCAAGGTCACGACGCCCATCTTCCGCACGTATCGCGTGCCGCAGTTCGCCGACGTGCCCGAGACCGAGGTGTACTTCGCCGACACGAGCGACGACCTGGGCCCCTTCGGCGCGAAGTCGATGAGCGAGTCGCCGTACAACCCGGTGGCGCCCGCGATCGGCAACGCGATCGCCCGCGCCCTGGGCATCCGCCCCTTCACGCAGCCCTTCAGCCGCGACCGCGTGTGGCGTCTCGGGAAGGCGTCACATCCCGGAAACACCACCGAACGGCCGCCCGAAACGTGAGCGACCTAGGGTCACGAGAGCACCAACAGCACTCAAGGAGACCCGATGCCCGCACCTCACACCATCCGCCGCCGCGGCGGAATCGTCCTCGCGCTGGCGGCCGCCGCCGCGCTCGCCCTGTCCGCCTGCTCATCCACGTCGGCCGACCCCGCCGCGTCGTCCTCGGGCGACGCGGGCGCCTCCGCCGACTTCGGTGAGATCAGCGTCCAGTACTCCTGGATCAAGAACGAGGAGTTCGCCGGCGAGTTCTACGCCTACGAGAACGGCTACTACGACGAGGCGGGCTTCTCCGACGTCCTCGGCGTCGCCGGCCCCGACACAGGCGTGGCGAAGCTGCTCTCCGGATCGGTCCAGTTCGCCCTCAGCGACGCCGCCTCCGTCGGCGCTGCAGTGGCCGAGCAGGATGCCCCGCTGAAGATCATCGCGACGACGTTCCAGAAGAACCCGTTCACGATCCTGTCGCTGAAGGACGGCGCGAACATCGCGACGCCCGAAGACCTCATCGGCAAGAAGATCGGCGTGCAGGACTCGAACGCCTCGGTCTTCAAGGCCCTGCTCGCCGCCAACGGCATCAGCGAGGACCAGCTCACGATCGTCCCGGTCGACTTCGACCCGACGCCGCTCATGAACGGTGACGTCGACGGCTTCATGGCGTACCTGACCAACGAGGCCATCACGGTCGAGATGGCCGGTTACGAGGTCACGAACCTCGCCTACGCCGAGAACGGCCTGCCCTACGTGGCCGAGTCGTACGCCGTCACCGACGACTACCTCGCGAACAACAAGGACCTCATCAAGGCGTTCCTGACGGCCGAGATCAAGGGCTGGACGGATGCCTTCACGCAGCCCGTCGACGACACCGTCGCGCTCGTGACGAAGTACTACAACGAGTCGGCTTCTGCCGGTGACCTCACCTTCGGCGACCTCGACCCCGACAAGGTCGCGGCCGGCGTCGAGGCCCAGGCGAAGCTGATCTCGACGGAGGAGACCGAGGCGAACGGCCTGTTCACGATCTCGGACGACCTGAAGACGCAGACCCTCGCGTCGCTCGCCGCCTCGGGCTGGGACCTCACGGCCGACCAGCTGTTCGACACGACGATCATCGACGAGATCTACGCCGAGAACCCCGACCTGAAGTCGTACCTCCCGTAACAACATGACCATGGCAGAAACCCTGGATGCCGGTGCTCTCGCGGGCACCGGCATCCAGATCTCCGGAGTATCGAAGTCGTTCACACTGCGCGGGGGCAGGTCGCTGCAGGCGCTGCAGAACACCGACCTGCACACCGATAAGGGGTCGTTCCTGGCCCTGCTCGGCCCGTCGGGGTGCGGCAAGTCCACGATCCTGCGCATCCTCGCGGCTCTCGACCACCCGTCCGACGGCACGGCGCTCGTCGACGGCGAGACGCCCGATCAGCTGCGCGCGAAGAGCGAGCTGGGCATCGCCTTCCAAGACCACGCGCTGCTGCCCTGGCGCAGCATTCGCAAGAACATCGAGCTGCCGTTCGAGGTCGCCGGTCGCCCCGTCGACAAGGCGTACGTCGACGAGCTCATCGACCTCGTGGGCCTGCGTGATTTCGCGAACGCGAAGCCCGCGCAGCTGTCGGGCGGCATGCGCCAGCGCGCCTCGATCGCGCGCGCCCTCGTGCTCAAGCCCTCGGTGCTGCTGCTCGACGAGCCGTTCGGCGCGCTCGACGACATGACCCGCCAGAACCTCAACCTCGAGCTGCTGCGCATCTGGACCGAGAAGCCCGCGACGACGCTGCTGGTCACCCACGGCATCAGCGAGGCCATCTTCCTCGCCGACCGCGTCGCCGTCATGTCGCCGCGTCCCGGCCGGGTCAAAGAGATCATCGAGGTCGACCTGCCGCGCCCGCGCACGCCCGAGATGATGCGCACGCCCGAGTTCCACGCGCTCGTCGACCGGGCATCCGAGCTGCTGTTCGGTGCGGACGGGCACGCCGAAGCGGAGGCGTGAGGTGACCAAGGCTCGCATTCCCGGCTGGCTCGCCGCGACACTCGGCGGCGTCGGGCTGATCATCGCGTGGTGGCTGTTCTCGCTGCTCGCGTTCCAGCAGCAGGAGGGCACGACCTTCACGCCCGTCCCCTCGCCGTACGCGGTCTTCGACTGGCTGTTCATCCAGGGCAACATCGCGGGCGCGTGGAGCGTGTTCCAGCCGACGATCACGGCCGCCGCGATCGGGTATCTGTGGGGCAACGGCATCGCGCTCGTGCTCGCGACGTTCGTGCTCGTCTTCCCGCGCACCGAGACCGTCGTCACCCAGATCGCCGTCGTGACCTACTGCCTGCCGATCGTCGCGGTCGGCGGCATCTCGGTCGTCGTGCTGGGTGGCGCGAAGAACCCCGGTGACCCGTCGGCGACGGCGATCTTCCTCGCGGCGCTCGTCTGCGTGTTCACGACGGTCGTCGGGGCGATCCTCGGCTTCACCTCCGCCGACAAGGCATCCCTCGACGTCGTCCGCGTCTACGGCGGCGGCGCCTGGACGCAGCTGCGCAAAGTGCGGCTGATCGCGGCGCTGCCGGCGATCCTCAACGCCCTGCAGATCGCCGTGCCGACCGCGTTCCTCGGCGCCGTGCTGGGCGAGTACCTCGGCTCGATCACGGCGGGGGTCGGGCCGACGCTCATCCGCCTGCAGGGTCAGCTCGACTCGGCGGGTGTGTGGTCGGTGTTCCTGCTGTGCGCCGTATTCGCCCTCGCCGCGTACGGCCTGTTCGGCCTCGTGATCAAGCTCGTCACTCCCTGGGTTGCGGGCGTGGCGGGGAAGGCGGCCTGATGTCTCCGCGTGCGACTCTCGATCCGGTCACCGCCGGAGCCACCGTCCAGCTGGCCGTGGCAGCGGATGCCGCGGCGCAGGCGCGTCTGCGCATCGAACGCCGGCGCGCGCTGCGCAAGACGGTGCTGCGCTCGCTCGGCAACGCCGGGATCACGATCGTCGTGCTGCTGCTCCTGTGGCAGGCGGTCGTCAGCCTCACAGGGATCTCGCCGTACATCGCGAAGGGCCCGCTGGATGTGTGGGAGTTCCTCTTCACATCGCCGAACGCCGAGGCGAACCGCGCGCAGCTGTTCCCGCTCGTCGGGCAGACGCTCGCGGACTCGTCACTCGGGTTCGTCGTCGGCATGATCGTCGCGATCGTGCTGGCCGTGGCATTCAGCCTGTCGAAGGCGGTCGAGGCGGGCGTCATGCCGCTCGTCCTGCTGTTGCGGACGATCCCCCTCGTGTCGATCGCGCCGGTGATCATCCTCATGACGGGGCGCGGCACCACGGCATCCGTCGCCGTCATCGGCACCATCGTCGTGCTGTTCCCCGCCCTCGCGAACGTGCTGTTCGGGCTGAGCCGCGCGAGCCGACAGAGCCTCGACGTCGTGCACGTGTTCGGCGGGGGACGCTTCATGGCGCTGCGCAAGGTCAACCTGCCTGGAGCGCTGCCGTCGATCTTCGCGGCCGCACGCGTGTCGGTGCCGGGCGCGGTGACCGGTGCTCTGCTCGCCGAGTGGCTGTCGACGGGCGCCGGGATCGGCGGGTCGATCCTGAAGTTCAACGCGCAGGCGCAGTTCGCGCAGCTGTGGTCGTCGATCGCGCTGATCACGATCATCACGCTGCTGCTGTACAACCTCGTGCAGATCGTCGAGAACATCATCCTGACCCGCATGGGCATGGCGCGCTGACCCTGGTCCCCCTTCGCCCCTGCCCCTTTGTTTGCCTTGCCCCCTGGCCCCTCTTATAGCCGGGCATGTCCCACTTATCGCAGACCATGTCCCAAAAATGGTTGGGTTCGGCTCGCTGAACCAGCATTTTTTGGGACATGGTTCTGCGGGCGGATGCTGGAGCGGACCCCGGTGGATGCGCGGTTAGCCTGAAGCATGTCCCACTTATGGTCGTTTCTGCCGCCCTGAGCCAGCAGAAAGTGGGACATGCTCTGCCGTAAGTGGGACACGGTGGGGCGGGGCGGGGCGGGGCGGGGCGGATGCCGCGGAGCCACCCAGCGCGGGCGGACGGATGCCGCGGGCGCCCCCGCGCCAGCCCCGAGCGCCAGCCGCGCGAGCCGCGGCGCCGCTCAGTGCGGGTGGCCGCGGAGGGGGATCACGGATGCGGGCAGCTCGTGCACCTTCGCCGACGCCTCGGCGGCCAGCGGGTTGGTCGACACCCCGTTCTCGCTCACGAGGCGGCCGCCGACGTAGACGGCCTTGAGGTTGCGGGGGCTCATCGCGAGCACGTACGAGCGGACGGGATGCCACAGCGGCCCGACATCCGGCATCCGCGGGTCGACGACGACGAAGTCGGCGAACTTGCCCACCTCGAGCGATCCGACGCGGTCGTCGACGCCCATGATCTCGGCTCCGCCGAGGGTGTGCAGGCGCAGCATGAGCTCGGGCATCATCGACAACGGATCCTTCGTGCGTGCCCGCTGCATGTAGATGCCCATGCGCATGTTCTGCCACGGGTCACTCACGTCGGTGCACGCCTGATCGTCGAGCCCGACACCGACCTTCATGCCCATCTCGAGCATCTCGGGCACCAGCGCGACGCCCGACGCGAGGCGACCGTTGGATGCCGGCTGCCACGACATCGAGGCGCCACCTGAGACCGACTCGGCGATGATCTCGGGGGTCGTCTGGATGAAATGGCCGAACATGAGCCCGAGGCCCAGCGCCCCGGCATCCCGATACAGCGCGAACTTGGACTGCTGGTGCTCGACCGCCTCGGGCGACTCGAGGAAGTGCGCCTGGTTCGTCACGCCGTAGCGACGCATCGCCTCGACCTCGAACTCGGCGGCCTCAGGATGCGGCGACCACTGCACCTGGCCCATGATCGACGATCCGAGGGCGAAGTCGGCGTCCATCGCGCGGGTGTGCGCGACCTCGGCGGCGAAGCGGTCGAACACCTCGTCGGAGCTGCCGACCGTGACGTCCATGCCCGAGGCATCCACGAAGCGGATGCCCGCGTCGAGCGTCCCGTCGGCCTGCCGGTAGTGGTACTCGAGTCCGCGGATGCCCGCGGTGCCCGTGCGCTTACCGTCGACCATCGACTCCCACGCCTGCAGCGGGTCGGTGAAGTTGTACGCCGTCGTGACGCCGTTGGACAGGAAGTCGAGCGATCCGTGCAGCGTCGACCAGTACAGCTGCTCGGGCGTCATGTGGGCGGTCGTGCCTAGCATCGCGTCGCACCAGCCGTAGAGCGTGTCGGCGACGCCGAGGCCGCGCAGGCCGCTGGTGAACAGGTGCGAATGGCTCGAGACGAAGCCGGGCGCGACGAAGGCGCCCGCGACATCGAGGGTCTCGTCGGCCGTGGCATCCGGCGTTCCCGAGCCGATCGCGGCGATGCGGCCGTCTTCGATCAGCATCCAGCCGTCTTCGATGTACCCGGGGTCGGCGGTGCCGGTGGGGATCGTGATGAGACGCGCGTGGGTGACGAGGAGAGACATGCTCGTCACGGTATCCGGGCGATGTTTCCGCGCTGTCACGGCCTGGAAACACGCAGGCACACCCCGGAAACACGAGGGTTCTAGCGTCGGTGCATGGGACGGTTCACAGTCACGGTCTTCTGCGGATCCTCGCCGGGGTTCGACCCGATCTACGTCGACGCCGCGCGCGCGGTCGGCACCGCGATCGGTCGCGCCGGCATGAATCTCGTCTACGGCGGCGGGCATGTCGGGCTCATGGGAACGGTGGCGGATGCCGCGGTGGCAGCCGGCGCACACGTCACGGGCGTCATCCCGCGCGCACTGCAGGCGCGCGAGGCCGTCAACCACAACATCGCCGAGCTCGTCATCGTCGACACGATGCACGAGCGCAAGATGATGATGGCCGACCGGGCGGACGCGTTCCTGGCCCTGCCGGGCGGGCCGGGCACGCTCGAGGAGCTCACCGAGCAGTGGACGTGGGCGCAGCTGGGCATCCACACCAAGCCCGTCGGCCTGCTCAACATCGACGGCTACTTCGACCCGCTGCTCGCGTTCGTCGGGAACATGCGCGACCGCGGCTTCACCCACCCGCGCTACACCGACATGCTCGTCGTGGCGACGGAGGCCGGCGAGGCCCTCGCGCGGCTGCGCGACTACGTGCCCCCGGCGCGCAGCGAGGCCTCGCCCGGCGCCGAGATGACCGGCGCGCTGTCGCTTCCCGTGCGTCCCTGACGCAGCGGCGCGGCGCGGCGGGTCAGCGCGGCGCGGCGGGTCAGCGCGGCGCGGCGGGTCAGCGCGGCTCGGCGGCGAGGTGCAGGATCGACTCGGCGAGGGCGCGGATGCCGTGGGCCACATCGCCCGCCGACACGAACTCGTCGGGGTGATGGCTGATGCCGTCGGGGTTGCGCAGGAACAGCATCCCCACATCGGTGATCGCACCGAGCGCCATGCCGTCGTGGCCGGCCGGGCTGAACAGCACGGGCGCCGCGTCGGAGCGCACGGGCAGGGTCGCACGGATGCCGGCGGCCACGACGTCCTGCAGCAGAGGGGCGCAGAACACCGCCGGGGCGCTGTGCACCTCGCGGGCCGACCAGCGCAGTCCGCGGCGGCCCATGATCTCGTCGAGGTCGCGCGAGAGCACGTCCCACACGCGGTCGCGTTCGCCGTCGAACTCGCCGCGCAGATCGAGCGAGAACCGCACCTCGCCGGGGATCACGTTGACGGCACCGGGGAAGGCCTCGAACCGGCCGACCGTGCCGATGATGTGGTGCTCCGCGGCGCAGACGCGCTCGACGGCGAGCGCCGCCTCGCTTGCGCCCAGCAGGGCATCGTGGCGCATGTCGTAGGGAGTGCCACCGGCGTGCCGCGCCTCACCCTCGACGACGAGCTGGAACCGGCGCGCCGACGCGATCGACGACACGACCGCGAGGGGCTCCCCGGCGCGGTCGAGCGCGGGTCCCTGTTCGATGTGGGCCTCGAGGTAGGCGACGAGCTCGTCGGGGCGGCGGGCCGCCTCGCCGATACGCGCGGGGTCGAGCCCGAACTCAAGGAACGCCTGCCGCAGGCTCACCCCTTCGGCATCCGTCAGCGTCCACCACGCGTCGTTCCACGAGCCGGCGACCGCCGACGAGCCCAGCAGCGCCTTGCCGAACCGGGTGCCCTCCTCATCAGAGAAGGCGACGACCTCGATCGGGAACAGCAGTGGCAAGGCCCAGCCGTTTTCGGTCGGCACCCGCAGCAGCCGTACGACCTCGAGCGCGATGAGCACGCCCGCGATGCCGTCGAACCGGCCCGCGTCGATGACCGTGTCGAGGTGCGACCCGAGCAGCAGCGCGGGGGCGTCGGATGGTCTCGATACACCGTCGCCGCGCGACGGCACTCGACCACCGGGGGAGGCGTCGCTGCGCGACGGCACTCGACCACCGGAAGCGTCGTCACCGACGGCGTCGATCCGCCCGACCTGGTTGCCCGCGGCATCCTGCCACGTGCGCATGCCGACCTCGCGCATCCACTCGGCGGCGAGGCGGTTGACGCGGGCGTGCTCGGGCGAGAGGTAGACGCGCTCGATGCGCCCGGGCGTCGCGGTGACGCGGGCGAGCTCGTCGCACCGCGCCATGACGCGGCGCGCGGCTGCCGCGACGGCGTCCGGCGACGCGGTGAGCAGGCGAGATGACGCGCTCACGCGGCCGCCGCGTAGATGTCTGCGGCCGCCTCGACACCGCCGCCCGCGGGCACGGCTGCCCCGAACCGCCGCAGCACGGCCTCGAGCGCCGCGAGCGTCGTGAGCACGGCGTCCTTGCGGGCGTTGTAGCCCATCGTCCCGATGCGCCAGACGCGTCCGTGCAGGGGCCCGAACGAGGTTCCGATCTCGATGCCGAAGTCCTCCAGCAGTGCCGAACGCGCGGCATCCCCCGGCACGCCCTCCGGGATCTCGACAGCGACGACGTTGTTCATCTTGTGCGCGACGTCGCCGAAGACGCCGAGGCCGAGGCCCCGCACACCCGCGAGCATCGCGCGCCCGGCGAGCTCGTGCCGGGCGATGACCTCGTCGCGCCCCTCGAGCAGCAGCACGCGCGCGCACTCGCGCGCCGCGTACAGCATGCTCGTCGCCTCGGTGTGATGGTTGAGCCGCCGCGGCCCCCAGTAGTCGAGGATCATGCCGAGGTCGAAGTAGTTCGAGAGCACGAAGTCGGATGCCGCGACGTCGCCCGCCTCGCGGATGCCCGCCTCGACGCGCCCGCGCGAGCGGATGACGTCGACCGCGCGCTCCGACAGCGTGATCGGCGACGAGCCCGACGGCCCACCGAGGCACTTCTGCAGGCCGGCGGTCGCGGCATCCAGTCCCCACGCATCCGCGTCGAACGCGTTGCCACCGAGGGACGCGGTCGCGTCGGAGTAGAACAGGACTCCGTGGCGGGCGCAGATCGCGCCGATGTCCTCGAGCGGCTGGTTCATCGTCGTGGACGTGTCGCCCTGCACGAGGGCGAGCAGGGTCGGCTTCACGCGGATGATCGCCTCTTCTATGACGGATGCCGGGAACACCTGCCCCCACTCCGTTTCGATCGTGTGCACCTCGGCCTGCGCGCGCTCGGCGATCTCGGCGAGCAGGTGCCCGAACCGCCCGAAGACGGGCACGAGCACACGATCGCCGGGCCGCACGAGCGAGACGATGGCGGCTTCGATGCCGGCGCGGCTCGTTCCGTCGATGAGCAGGGTCGCGTCGTTGGCGGTGTTCCAGACGCCCCGGTAGAGCTCCTGCGTCTCGGCCATCGCGGTCGTCATGAACGGGTCGTACTGCCCGACGAGCGGTGCCGACATCGCGCGCAGGACGCTGGGGTAGGCCGAGATGGGGCCAGGGCCCATCAGCAGGCGTGCGGGCGGGTCCACAGGGCCGGGGATAGCAGGGCCGGGGATTGCAGGGCCGGGGATGACGGTGGTCATGGTGCTTCCGTTCCGGTGGTGAGGGCGTGCAGGGCGAGGCCCTGCCGCACGAGGGCGATGTCAGTCCCGGCACGTGC
This sequence comes from Microbacterium sp. 70-16, assembly GCF_001898315.1. Lineage (GTDB taxonomy): Bacteria > Actinomycetota > Actinomycetes > Actinomycetales > Microbacteriaceae > Microbacterium. The sequence goes on from NZ_MKTQ01000026.1 coordinate 153,428, forward strand.
GATGAGGCAGACGCCGACGGGGGCGGGGCCAAGGGGCGAGGCGACCGTCAGCAGCGGCACCGACAGGGCGGGCAGCCCCGCGACGGCGGCGGGAGTCGTGAGCCGCAGCGTGGCCTGACGTACGGCGTCGATGCCCTCGCCGCCGGCCGTCCGCGCGGGGGCGGGGCCAGGCGCGGTCGGCAGGATCAGCACGGCATCCGTCACGAGGTCGGTGAGCCGCGCGCGCAGCGGAGCGAGGGCGGCGCGGGCGGCGGCCTCGTCGGCCGCCGTGACGGCGGCGGCCGCACGGAAACGCTCGGCGACGGCCGGGCCCGTGGCGCCCGGATGCGCGCGCAGCCAGTCGCCGTTGTTGCGCCAAGCCTCCGCGCCCTGCACCGTGCGGAACGGCACGAGGTAATCATCGAGGTCGCCGATCGAGGCGGTCTCGACGGGCAGAGCGGATGCCGCGACGAAGGTTTCGAACGCGGCGCGCGTGGCGGGATCCGCGACATCCAGGGCCTCGGCCGGCATGACGAAGCGCCACGGCAGGTCGGCGCCGGACTCGCCGAAGACCGACTCGGTCGAGTCCGACCCGTCGTAGCTGAGGCACCAGTCTGCGACGCGCTGCAGGGTCGCGCCATCGCGCGTGAGCCAGCCGACGGTGTCGAAGCTCTGCGCAAGGGGCAGCAGGCCCTGCCTCGGCACGAGCCCGTGCGTCGTGCGCAGACCCCACAGCCCCTGGTACGACGCGGGCACGCGCACGCTGCCGGCGGTGTCGGTCGCGAGGCCGACGTCAGCCTGGCCCGTCGCGACGGCCGTCGCCGGTCCGCTCGAGGAGCCGCCGGGCAGCGCGCCCGGGAGGGCTGCGTTCGGCGGGGTGCCGTAGTGCGCGTTGTCGCCCGCGATCGAGTAGGCGAACTCGTCGGTGCGAGCGATGCCGCGCAGCGACGCTCCGCCGCGGAGCAGGTCGGCCACCGCCGGAGCCGTCGTCGTTTCGGCACGCGCCGAGTCGAGGTAGGTGGGGTTGCCCGCGCCGATGCGGTAGCCCTTGATGGCGAAGAGGTCCTTGACGGCGACGGTGAGACCTTCCAGCGGACCGTCCCACGCGCCCTGGAACAGCGGGTCGCCGACCGACCGCCAGACCGACCGGTCGAGGGCCTGCGCGCGCGGCGTGACGTGGGCGGCTGTGATGAGCCAGCGCCCGTCGAGGCGTTCCCAGACCTGCGTCTGCAGTCCCGTGCCGCCACCGCGGAAGCGCGAGACCGACACGAGCAGCGCGACGTCGTCTGCCAGCGGGCGGTACTCGATGCGCTCGATCGTGCGAGGCGGAACTCCGCCGCGCAGGCCGCGGAACGCGCTGATCGTGTCGTGCCCGACGAGCAGGCCCGCTCCGTCGCCGCGCATCGTGTCGGCGCCGGGCGCAAACGCGGCATCCAGCGCATCGAGGTCGTTCGCGAGAATGGCGGCCTCGTACGCGTCGAAGGCCGCCCGCAGGTCGGCGGGGATCTCGGTCACGCGTCGCCCGCCCTCGCGACGTCGGCGAAATCGGCCTCGCGGATGCGGGCGTGCACGCCGCACACGATGTCGACGACCTGCGAGATGTCGAAGTCGGTGGCCGCCGACAGGTACGCGTAGGCGAGGTGCTCGGCCATGCCGTACCGGGCGGCGAGCAGGTCGAGCGCCGCGCGCACGGCCTTGCGCATCGCCTCGTTGAGGTCAGGGTCGAGCCCCGTCGGCACGAGGTACTCGCCGGTCCGCACGAGGGGACCGGTGACCTCGCCGAAGGCGGCGAGAGCCTCGTCGCGCGGCACGACCTCGAAGCGCAGTGTCGCGCGCAGGGACGCCTCGAGCGCCGTCAGCGCGACTTCGCCGTCACCCTGTGCGAAGTGCGGGTCGCCGACATACGCGAGGGCGCCCGGCACCTGCACGGGCAGGTACAGGACCGCGCCCTCCACGAGAAGGTTGATGTCGATGTTGCCGCCGTGCGAGCCGGGCGGCACCGAGTGCGGACGCTCCGGCCCCGCGACGGCGACGCCCATCGTGCCGAGGAACGGCGCGAGCGGAAAGCCCACGACGCGCTCGCCACACTCGACGAGCGGCAGGCGTCCCGCGCCGCCGGCCACCGGCGTGAAGACGCTGACGTTCTCGGGGCCGCGCGGCAGCGTGCCGGGCAGCGCCCCCTTGCCGTGCCGGTTCGAGATGACGCCGTACGGCACGCGCGGCGCGAGCTCGATGACCGTGATCTTGAGCAGGTCGCCGGGTGCCGCTCCCTCAACGAAGACGGGACCCGTGACGACGTGCGGCCCGTCGGCGACCGCGTCACGGGGGACGGATGCCGCGATCTCGATCGCATCGGTGAGCACCGCCTCGGCGGCGACCCCATGACCCGTGAAGTAGCCGAGCGGATCCTGCCCCTGATCAGGGAGCATGCCTTCGTGGCTGACGGTGTCGAACGTGACGGTCGCCCCGGCCGGAACGGCCAGCACCGGGGCATCCGTCTCGCACGGAAGCCTTCCCCACAGCACCGTCTGCGGCGACGCGGCGACGTAGTGATCACCGGGGATGGGCCCGATTCCGGGTTGCAGGATCTCGCTCACGCCGTTCCTCTCGACAGGAGGCGGCCCGCCGGTGGGCGCCTCAGCCACGGCGCCTCGCCGGCGCCGCCTTCGCTCGCGTCGTACACACTCTGCCCGCGCAGCCACGTGCGGCGCACGCGTCCGGTGAGGACCTTGCCGTCGTAGGCCGAGATGGGGTTGCGGTGCTGTAGGGCGCGCGCCTCGATGCGCAGGGTGTCGTCGAGGCCGAACACCGTGAGGTGCGCGGGCGCGCCGACGACGATCTCGCCGACGCCCGTCAGCCCCGCGACGCGCGCGGGACCGGTCGTGAACAGCGGCACGAGTGTGTCGAGCGGGATGCCGCGGCGGCGCGCCTCGGTCCAGACGGCCGAGAGCCCCACCTGCAGGCCCGCGATGCCGCCCCATGCGAGGCCGAAGTCGCCGTTGCCCGACCGCTTGAGGTCGACGGTGGAGGGCGAGTGGTCGCTCACGATCGCGTCGATCGTGCCGTCGAGGATGCCCTGCCACAGCAGGTCCTGGTTGCCCGCTTCACGGATCGGCGGACAGCATTTGAACTCGCTCGCGCCGTCGGGGATCTGCTCGGCGGTGATCGTCAGGTAGTGCGGGCAGGTCTCGACGGTGAGGTCGACGCCGTCGGCCTTGGCGGCGGCGATCGCGGGAAGAGCGCGCGCGTCACTCAGGTGCAGGATGTGGGCGCGTGCGCCGTGGCGCCGCGCGGCGGCGATGACGGCGTCGATCGCGGCCTCTTCGCTCGCCGGCGGGCGCGACGCGAGGAAGGCCGCGTAGCCGCGCCCGAGCGACCCGTCGCCGGAAAGGAGGTCGGGGTCTTCCGCGTGGACGATCAGGCGCGAGCCGATCGCCGCGACCTCGGCCATCGCCCGGTCGAGCTGGTCGCGGTCGAGGTGCCCGAACTCGTCGACGCCGCTCGGCGCGAGGAAGCTCTTGAACCCGTACACGCCCGCGTCGTGGACCGGCCCGAGCGCACCGAGGTTCTCCGGGACGGCGCCGCCCCAGAACCCGATGTCGACATAGGCGGATGCCGCGGCCGCCGCCCGCTTGATCTCGAGGGCCTCCGTCGTCGTCGTCGGCGGGATCGAATTGAGCGGCATGTCGACGAGGGTCGTCACGCCGCCCGCGGCCGCGGCGAGCGTCGCCGACCGGAAGCCCTCCCATTCGGTGCGGCCGGGTTCGTTGACGTGCACGTGCGAGTCGACGAGACCGGGGAGCAGGGCCGCGTCTTCGGGCACTTCGACGGCGCCGCGCGGGGCACCGCTGGGCATCCGCACGTCGACGATGACGCCGCCCTGTACGACGACCTCGGCCGGACGGAAGGCGCCGTCGATCCAGGCCCGCGCGGCACGGACCACCAGTTCCGACACGTGGACCTCCCGGTGCGCTGCAGCCCCGGTTCGGGCTGTGGATCACGACGGTACCCAGCCCGCGTTTCCCGCGTGTTTCGCTCGCGGCTGTTACGGCCCGGAAACGCGGCGGGGGTACGTTCGGTCCATGCAGCTCGACGAGTTCAACGCGGCCGATCGCGAGACGGCCGCTGCGACGGCCGCGGTGTGGGCGGCGGTTCCCGCGTGGGTCGACGCGATCGTCGCGGCGCGTCCGTACGCCTCGGTCGACGAGGTCACCGCGCGCGCCGACGCACTCGCCCGCGGCTGGACCGACGCCGACCTCGATGCCGCGCTCGCCCACCACCCGCGGATCGGGCAGAAGCCCGCGGGGTCGGGGGCCGAAGCTGCCGCGAGCACCCGCGAGCAGGCGGCGATGGCGACGGCATCCGCGTCGACGACGGATGCCATGGCGCAGGCCAACGCCGACTACGAGGCCCGGTTCGGGCGGGTGTTCCTCATCCGCGCCGCGGGCCGCAGCGCCGACGAGATGCTGTCCGAAGTGCGCCGCCGCCTCGGCAACGACGAAGCCGCCGAAGCCGCCGAGGCGCGCGATCAGCTGCGCCAGATCGCGCTGCTGCGCCTGCGCGCGAGCCTGGAGGACTGACACATGAGCCACCTGACGACTCACATCCTCGACGCGACCGCGGGTGTGCCCGCGACGGGTGTCGCGGTGACTTTGGCGGGCCCCGACGGCGCCGCCCTTGCGTCGGGGCAGACCGACGCCGACGGCCGGCTCGCGCTCGGTCCGGATGCCCTGGAGTCGGGCGACTACACGCTGACGTTCGCCACCGGGCCGTACTTCGCGGCGCAGGGCATCGAGGCCTTCTACCCGTCGGTGACGGTCGCGTTCACCGTCGCAGACCGTCCGCACTACCATGTGCCGCTGCTGCTGAGCCCGTTCGCGTACTCGACGTATCGCGGGTCGTGACGGCGTAACGCCCCGGTAGCGCGACGAAACCTGACGGTGACACAGCATCCGTAGCCTGCGGATGTGAAGGTCATCATCGTGGGCGCGGGCATCGGCGGGACGAGCGCGGGCATCGCGCTGGCACGACTCGGACACGAGGTCGTGATCTACGACCGGATGCGTGAGAACAAGCCGGTCGGCGCGGCGCTGTCGCTGTGGTCCAACGGCGTCAAGGTGCTCAACTGGCTGGGCGTCGGCGCGGAAGTCGCGGCGCTCGGCGGCGACATGGCCGACATGGTCTACCTCGACGGGCACACCGGTGAGACGATGTGCGACTTCTCGCTCGCGCCGGTCACGGCGATGTCGGGGCAGAAGCCCTACCCCGTCGCGCGCGCCGACCTGCAGGCGCTGCTGATGGAGCGCGTCGGGATGGACCGCATCCACCTCGGGCGCCAGGTCGTGGCGATCGCCGACGACGGCGCGCACGTCACCGTGACCTTCGCCGACGGCACGACCGACACGGGCGACCTGCTGATCGGCGCCGATGGCGCTCGCTCGATCACGCGCGACTACGTGCAGCCCGAGGGGGCGCCCGAGATCGTGCGCGAGTACTCCGGATACACCAACTTCAACGGGCTGATCCCGGCGGATGCCGCGATCGGCCGCGCCACCGCGTGGACCACCTACGTCGCCGACGGCAAGCGCGCGGCGGTCATGCCCGTCGCAGGCGACCGGTTCTACTTCTGGTTCGACGTGCCGCAGCCGGCAGGGCTCGCCCACGACCGCGCCGACGGCGTCGCACCGCTGCGGGCGGCGTTCGACGGCTGGGCGCCCGGCGTGCAGGCACTGCTGGATGCCATCGATCCCGAGGCATCCCTCAATCGCGTCGAGATCTGGGACATCACACCGTTCCCGACGTGGGCGAAGGGGCGCGTCGCGATCCTCGGCGATGCCGCGCACAACACGGCGCCCGACATCGGGCAGGGCGCGTGCTCGGCGCTCGAGGATGCCTTCGCGCTCGGCATCGCCTTCGCGACGAACACCGTGAGCGTCGAAGACACCCTGAAGCGCTATGAACAGGTGCGCGCGGAGCGCGCGGGCGACCTCGTGCTGCGGGCGCGCAAGCGCGGCTACGAGACGCACGCGTTCGACGTCGCGGCGACCGAGGCCTGGTACGAGAGTCTGCGCGGCGCCGACGGTGTGGGCATCATCCGCGGGATCGTCGGTAACATCGACGGCACCCCCGTCGATCTCGGCGGCGGTTTGCGCACCAGCTGAACGGAAGAGCCACGGTACCCCCCGCTCCCTCCCGCGCGTCTGCACCACGCGCGCACGAGGCACTCGACGCCCTGATGCGCACGCGCACGGGCGCGCACCTGGCGGGGCTGCTGGCTGCTGCGGGGGCTCCGCTCTCGGCATCCGATCTTGCCCGCCTCATCGGGCGCTCGGTCGCGAAGGTCACGGCGCTGCTGCCGGCGGCCAGCACCCCCGACATCGCTGTCGGCGCCGCTTCGTGGGAGCTGCGCGGCGATGACGCGCGCGCCCGCGTCGTCCGCAATCTGCACGTCGGGCCACTCGCCGACGGCGCCGAGCGCAAGACGCGCGTGCGCGAACGCGCGCTCGCACCGTTCCGGTCGGCGCTCGACGCGGCGATCTGGGCGGCGCGGATCGAGTGGGGCTGGGATCGCGCGCCCGAGTACGCGCTGTCGCAGGACTTCGCCGTGCGCATGCTGTCACGACGGTCAGAGCGACGCGCCGCCGTGCGGCTGCTGACGGATGCCCGGCGCGCGCGGACGCTCGAGTCGCGGCATCCGGATGCCGCTCGGGATCAGCTGTGGGCTGGTGCCGCCGTCGTCGCCGCGAGCGCGCGCTCGGCTCGAGACCTCGAGGATCTGGCCGCGCTGCTGATCGCGGCGAGCCGCCTCGACGCCGGCGACGGCGCGGTGCCGCGGCGACTTGCCCCCGTCGTCGCCCTGCTCGGCGACACCGAACGAGCCGTCGCGCTGGCCCGCGGCGTGCGCACCGATGTCGCGATCGAACTCGCCTACGTCGCGCGCGCCGCTGCGGCGATCGGCGACGCCCGCGCGGACGAGATCGTGACGGATGCCCTGGTGCAGATCGGCCCGGCAGGCCCGGACGGTCCTGACGCTGGCGCCGGGGCTGTCGCTGCCGCCGTTGCTGCAGCCGGGGCTAGTGCTGTCGCTGCCGCCGTTGCTGCGGCCGGGGCCGGCGCCGCGATCGACGCCGGCGTCGCGGCGACGGCCGTCGTGCCTGCAGGGTCTGCTGCGCCCGACGCCCCCGTCGGGGCCCTGCTGCGCACGGCGCAGGCGGTCGCCGGCACGGCCCTGTACCTTTCGCCCGAGTCCGCCCTCGCGCGGGCCGGGCAGGCGCGGGCGCTGATCGAGCGGGCCTTCGCCGCGCCACCGGGACCGACGAGCGTCGAGGGGTTGAGGTCGCGACAGTTCCGGTCGGCACGCGAGCACGAGCAGGTCCTCGCCGCGACGACCTACGCCACGATCGCCGTCGCCTGCGCGCAGGCCGGCGACCACCGCGGTGCGGTGGCCGCGGCGCGCGATGCCCGCACGCAACTGGCAGCGGTGGCAGATGCCGCGCATCGCGCGGTCGGGCTCGCCGACACCGCGGCCCGGCTCGCGGTGCGCACTGCGGAGTGTTCGCGGTGGTCCGCCCTCGTGCTCGACTCGGTTGCAGGCGACGCCGCCGTGGACGCGCTCGCAACGACTGACGATGTGGCGGCCCTCGCTGCGATCGCACGGCTGCTGGCGGGCGGTGCCGAACGCGACGGCGACAATGCCGAGCCACCTGCCGTAGCCGACCTGGAGCATGCGACGCTGGCGGCGGGGCGCGCGCTGGATCGCATCGCCGCGGACGACGCGATTCCGCCGCGGGGCGCCTTGCTCAGCGCGGCGCGTGTCGTCTCTCCGGATGCCCCGCTCGCCGTCCGCGCGGCGCGCGGCACGTTCGAGCGGGCGCGGACCGCACACCACGCGAGCTCGCTCGAACGCCGCACGCGCGCTCGCGGCGAATCGGTCGCGCTGGCCGAAGCGGCAGCCGTCTTCGACGCGGCGGGCGTCGAAGCCACGGCACGGGCGGCCGCACACGCGGCCCGCGATGCGGTGTCGCGCGTTCCCGCCGCAGCGCGCGCCCGGCCAATCGCAGAGGTTGCTGCCGTGCTGCTGGGCGCCCGCGACGCCGACGTGCGAGCGGTCGCAGAGGCGGCCGCGCGGGAGGAGCGCGCGGGCACGATCGGGCGCTGGGATGCCGCGGCTCCCGCACTGCTGGTGGCGGCCGTGCTGCGCATCGAGCCCCGTGAGCGTTCGCCCGCGCAGCGCGAAATCCTCGACACGGGCATCCTCGACCTGCGCCGCGGCGAGCATGCCCCGTCGCTCACCATGTTGGCCGACCTGGCCGCACGCCACGGCGATGCCGTCCGCGCCGCGGAACTCGTGGAGCACGCGCTGCGCGCCGCCCACGTGCGCGACCCGTTGCGCCGCGAGCGTGCGCTGACCGCGGTGCGTGACGCCAGGGCCGTGCTGTCGGGCACCGGGCGCGGCGCTTCGAGCGGCGCCGCACACGATCCCGCGCCCGGGGATGAGGCGGCGCCCGCGGCGCTGTCGATCGACGACACGGCACGTGCGTGGCTGCACGCGGGCTATCCGATCGCGGGCCTCCCCGCGCTCGCGGCGGCGCACCCGGCTGCCGCGGAGCGCATCGCGGCGGCCGTGCGACGCGACCTCGAGGTGTGACGCGGGTCGCTACGGCTTCTCGTCGAGCTCGTCGAACTTCCCTGCGGCATCCTCCTCCAGCACGTGGGTCGGGATCAGCCCGGTGCCCTGCGCATCCGGGTGCGTGAGCGCCGCAGCGGCCGGCCCGCGCACGGCGTCGTAGGCGCCGAGGGCCGGCTCGTTCGCTTGCGTGGCCCGCACTTCGTCACTGTTGAGGACGAGGTTGAGCAGGATCGCGACGATCGCGCCCGCCGAGATGCCGGAATCGAAGATCAGCTGGAACCAGTCCGGGAACTCGTCGTAGATCGTGGGGGTGACGGTCGGCAGCAGCGCGATGCCGACCGACAGCGCGACGACGAGCACGTTCTTGTTGTTGAACTTGACCTTGGTCAAGGTGCGGATGCCACTGGCGGCGACCATCCCGAACAGCGCGATGCCGGCACCGCCGAGTACGGCGCGCGGCACGCCCTCGACGAGAGCCGCGACCTTCGGGATGAGCCCGAGCACCACGAGGATCGCGCCCGCCATCGTCGCGACGTAGCGCGATCGCACGCCCGTGAGCGAGACGAGCCCCACGTTCTGCGCGAACGCCGTGTACGGGAACGTGTTGAATATCCCGCCGAGCAGCGTGCCGAGGCCATCGGCCCGCAGGCCGTCGGCGAGCTGACGACGCGTGACGGGCTTGTCCACGATCTCGCCGACGGCGATCATGTCACCCGTCGTCTCGGTCATGATGACGATGCCGACCACGAGCATCGACAGGATCGAGAAGACCTCGAAGGTCGGCAGCCCGAAGTGGAACGGTGTCACGACCGCGAACCATGCGGCATCCGTCACCCCCGACCAATCGACCATGCCGGGGACGAAGAGAGCGACGACCGTTCCGACGACGAGGCCGAGCAGCACCGAGACGCGGGCGAGGGCCGCAGGCGCGAACCGCTCGACGAGCACGATGAACAGCAGGGTGCCGAACGCGAACGCGACGTTCAGCGGCGGGGCCCCGGGCGCGTCGGCTGTCGAGCCGGTCATGATCCAGCCGGCGGCGACCCGCATGAGCGACAGACCGATGATGAGGATGACCGTGCCGGTCACGATCGGCGGAAAGAAGCGCAGCAGCTGCGCGAAAAACGGCGCGATCAGGATCATGAACAGGCCGACGGCGATCACCGATCCGAAGATCGTCGTGATGCCGTGCTGCTGCCCGATCGCGATCATCGGGCCCACCGCAGCGAAGGTGACGCCCTGCATGAGCGGCAGGCGCACGCCGAACCGCCAGAACCCGACCGACTGCACGATCGTCGCGATGCCGGCGATGAACAGGTCGGCGCTGATGAGGAACGCCAAGTCGGCCGAGCTGTACCCGAGCGCGCCGCCGACGATGAGCGGCACGGCGACGGCGCCTGCGTACAGGGCGAGCACGTGCTGCAGGCCGAGCGGGAACAGCCGCGCGAGCGGCGGGATCGTGTCGACGGTGTTCTCTCCGCGCGCTGTCGCGGGGGCGGACTTCTCAGCGGTGTCGGTCATCGGCATCCCTCTCGTTCGAAGCGGAGGCGCCGCACCGACGCGCTCGCGCCGTCGCTGTTGCCGTGACTCTAGGGGTGCCGGGTCAGCGCGCGGAAGGAGCCGCGCGCGCCTGTCGCACAGCTTTTACCGGCCGAAACAAGCCCGAAAACCGCGCGCGGGCGCGTTCACCCGGCCGAAAGTGTCGCTGCATGCACGCGGCAGCGACAACATGGGACGGATGAACGCGGGCGCGAGCTACAGCCGCCGAACGCCGGCGCGAACTACAGCCGCTGCGCGATCGCCGCGGCGACGGTGAGCCAGGCATCCCGCGTCTGCGGCGAGAGTGCGTCGAAGTCGATCGGGCCGCCGTCGACGAGAGCGGGGTCGAACGGGACGTGCACCACGCCGGCGGTGACCTGCGCGAAGTGACGCTCCAGGCGCTCGGCGAGCTTGCGGTCGGGTTTGGCCGAGGGCGCCGCGAGGATCGTGACGGCCTCATCGATCTTGCGGTCGAAGCCCTTCTCGCGCAGTCCGTCGAGCAGCCAGGCGGCACTCGCCGCGGTGTCTTCGCGCACCGTCGAGACGATCACGAGTTGATCGGCCGCCGCGACGGCGGCGACCCAGTTCGAGGCGCGCATGTTGTTGCCGGTGTCGACGATCAGCAGGCGGTAGTAGCGCGAGAGCACACCGTGCAGACGGTCGAAAGCGGCGGCGTCGATCGTAGAGGATGCCGCGGCATCCTCATCGGATGCCAGCACGTCGAATCGCGCATCGACCTGCGTGCGCACGTATGTGTCGAGGGCGGCGAGGCTCGCCTGGCTCGGCTCGGTGAACTGGTCGAGGTGCTCGAGCAGGTCGACCGCAGTGCTGTGGTGCGGCGCGTTCTGCGCGCGCCAGCCGAGCGTTCCGCGGGTCTCGTTGTTGTCCCACGCGAGGGTCGCCCCGCCGCGCTGCGTTCCGAAAGTGGCCGCGAGCAGGAGCGTCGACGTCGTCTTATGCGCACCGCCCTTCGGATTGAGCACGACGATCGTGCGCGGAGCGTCGAGCCGGCGCTGCACGATGCGTTCGCGATCGAGCCGCGACTGCTCGGCCTTGCCGGGACGCGGCGAGATCGCTCCGCCCGTCGCGCGGCGCACGGTGCCCTGCCAGCCCTCTGTGGCACGGGGCTTGGCGCGGTCGGTGCGCGAGTTGAGCAGATCCTCGACGGTCGGCGTGACGCGCTGGATCGGATCGCGGTGCGCGCTCTCGCGACGCGCGAGGTCACTGCGGGCCGGGTCGCTGCGCAGCGGGGCCGGGGTCGGCTCGGGGGTGGGGGCCGGGGTGGCGGCGACGGGCGCGGGCGTGGCGGCGACCGGTGCCGACTCGGCGACGGCGGCCGGCGCCGGGTCGGCCGCGACAGGGGCATCCTGCTCGCTCTGCGTGATGATCGGCACTTCACCCGTGCGGATGCGGCGCGGCGCCGACGCGGGCTCGCCGCCTTCGGTCTCGGCGAGCACGGTGGCCTCGATGAAGCTGCCATCCGGGTGCACGATCAGCGGCCAGCGCAGGTCGCCCTCGACGACGGTGGCCGTCACCGGTTCGCCCGCCGACGCGGCGAGTAGCCGGATCGACTCGACGATGCGCTCGCGCAGGCCTTCCTCGGTCGAGGCGAAGACCTCGTCGACCTCTCCCGCGACGTGGATCTGGGCCACGGTGTTCGAGGTGAAGTGCACGGTGGGTTCGAAGGTGGCGGTTCCCACGGGACCCTTTCTGTCGGGCGGTGTCAAGCGTTGGCGCGTGGTGCCGGGCGTTCTCGGGCGCGATCGGGCGCGATCGGGCGCGATCGGCGGATGCGCGAAGCGTTTTGAGTATCGCATCGGGGCGGTTGCCGACCCGGCATCCCGCGCCGTGCCGCGCCGCAGCGGCGCGCGCGTGTGAGCTGTCTAGATGCGGAAGACCGCGTGGACGGGGCCGCAGACGGCCTGGCCGCCGAGGTCGGCGAGCTCCATGAGCACGGCGGTGCCGGCGGGCACGAGTCCGAGCTGCTCGAGCAGGCGCTGACCGGCGCGCAGGGTGCCGCCGGTCGCGAGGATGTCGTCGACGAGCAGCACGCGCGTGCCGCGCGGAAGGTCGTCGCTCATCTCGATCGCGGCGGTGCCGTACTCGAGGGCGTATTCGACGGATGCCGCAGGGCGCGGCAACTTTCCGGCCTTGCGGATCGGGGCCATGCCGACTCCCGCGGCGATCGCGACGGCACCGGCGAGCATGAAGCCGCGCGCTTCGACGCCCGCGACGACGTCGAACGAGTCGGCGAAGGGTTCGACGAGCGCATCCACGACCGCGCGCAGGGCCGCCGCGTCGGCCAGCAGGGGCGAGATGTCGCGGAACAGGATGCCCGGTTCGGGGAAATCGGGAATGGTCGCGATGAGGGATTCGGCGCGCGCGAGGGCCTCTGAGGTCACCGCCCCACCCTACGCCGCGAGCAAAGAAGCGAAGTTCACGAGAAGAGAACACCCGATGCGCAAGCGCTTGCGCTACGCTGGAGCGCATGACGTCGCAGCTGACTTCCCCCCAGCCTTCCCCCGTGCCAGAGCTCAGCGAGACCCACCCGGGTTCCGAGTGGTGGCGCACCGCCGTGATCTACCAGATCTACCCCCGGTCGTTCGCCGACGCGTCCGGCGACGGCATCGGCGACCTGCCCGGCGTCACCGCGCACCTCGACGACCTGCGCGCCCTGGGCGTCGACGCCGTGTGGCTGAGCCCCTTCTACCGCTCTCCGCAGAAGGATGCCGGCTACGACGTTGCCGACTACTGCGACGTCGACCCCCTGTTCGGCACGCTCGCCGACTTCGACGAGATGCTCGCGGCGGCGCACGCCCGGGGCATCCGCATCATCGTCGACCTCGTCCCCAACCACAGCTCCGACCAGCACGTGTGGTTCCAAGAAGCCTTGGCATCCGCCCCCGACAGCGCCGCCCGCGCGCGCTACCTGTTCCGCGACGGCCGCGGCCCCGCGGGCAACGAGGCCCCGAACAACTGGGAGTCGGTCTTCGGCGGCCCCGCGTGGACGCGCACGACGAACCCCGATGGCACGCCGGGGCAGTGGTACCTGCACCTGTTCGACACGAGCCAGCCCGACTTCGACTGGTCCAACCCCGAGGTGCAGGAGGAGTTCCGCGGCATCCTGCGGTTCTGGCTCGACCGCGGCGTCGACGGCTTCCGTGTCGATGTCGCGCACGGCCTCGTCAAGACCGATGGTCTGCCCGACCACCTTCCCGCGGTGGATGCCGACAGTATGGGCGGCTCCGACGACGACGTCCCGTACTGGGGACAGGAGGGCGTGCACGAGATCTACCGCGACTGGCACCGCGTGCTCGCCGAGTACGACGGTGACCGCGCCCTGTGCGCCGAGGCATGGCTTCCCACCGTCGACCGCACCGCCGAGTGGGTGCGCTCCGACGAGATGCACCAGGCGTTCAACTTTCCGTACCTCATGACCGAGTGGGATGCCCCCGCGATCCGCGAGGTGATCTCCGAGTCGCTGCGCGCCTTCCCCGCCGTCGGCGCCCCCGCGACGTGGGTCCTGTCCAACCACGACGTCGTCCGGCACGCGTCGCGCCTCGCGCTGACGGCCGAGAACCCGCAGGGTCACGGCATCGGACCGGACTCGCCCGGCCAGCCGATCCCCGAGGTGGGGCTGCGCCGCGCCCGCGCCGCGACGGCCGTCATGCTCGCGCTGCCCGGTTCGGCCTACCTCTACCAGGGCGAAGAGCTCGGGCTGCCCGAGGTCATCGACCTGCCCGCCGAGTCGCGGCAGGATCCGACCTGGTTCCGCACCGACGGCGAGCGCTATGGCCGTGACGGATGCCGCGTGCCGCTCCCCTGGACGGCCGATGCCCCCGCCTACGGCTTCAACGCGACGGGCGAGAGCTGGCTGCCGCAGCCCGCCGAGTGGGCGACGCTCGCTCGCGACGCGCAGGAGGACGACCCCGAGTCGACGCTGTGGCTGTACCGCACGCTGCTGGCAACCCGTCGCAGCGAGAACCTCGGTGCGGGCGCGCTCACGTGGCTCGACGGCTACGGCGACGACGTGCTGGCGTTCCGCAACGGCCGCGTCATCGTGGTGGCCAACGTCGGCACGACGCCGGTGCCGCTACCCTTGCAGGACGCGGGCACGGTCCTCGTGGCGAGCGAGCCCTTCGAAGGGGCCGAGCTGCCGGTCGACACCGCTGTCTGGCTGCTCGAGAGCTGACGAGAGCTGACGAGACCTGAGGGACGCAGACCGACCAGCGGAGGACCGACGTGACGAGCCTCGATGACGTCGCCCGCACGGCTGGGGTCTCGACGGCGACGGCGTCGCGGGCTCTGAGCGGGCGCGGTCGGATCTCGGCCGCGACGCGCGAACGAGTGCGGCGCGCCGCCGACGAGCTCGGGTACGTCGCATCGGCGACCGCGTCGTCGCTGGCATCCGGTCGTGCCGAGAACGTCGGCGTCGTGGTGCCGCTCATGGACCGCTGGTTCTTCGCAACGGTGCTCGACGGCATCTCGGCGACGCTCGCGGCGCGCGGCTACGACCTCACGCTGTACAACGTGACCGACGACCCGGCGCAGCGGGCGCACCTGTTCGAGACGTCGCTGCGGCGCGGCCGCGTCGACGGACTGATCGTGCTGTCGATCCTGCTGGCGGATGCCGAGGTCGCGCACCTGCGCGCGCTGCCGATCCCGGTGCTGGGTCTCGGTGTGCCGCGCGCCGAGATCGCGGCGCTGCGGGTCGACGACACCGCCGTCGGCCGGGTTGCGACCGAGCACCTGCTCGCGCTCGGACATCGCGAGATCGCCCTCATCGGCAACACGCCTCCGGCCGGCGCCGACACCGTGCTCGACATCCCCACGCGGCGGCGCCGCGGCTTCGAGCAGGCGATGGCGGATGCCGGGTTGCCATCCGCTCCCTTCGCCGACGCCGACTTCACGGTGGCGGGCGCTCAGCGCGTCGCACACGACCTGCTCACCGGGCCGCACCCGCCGACGGCGATCTTCGCCGCGTCGGACGAGATGGCCTACGGCGTGCTCGCCGCGGCGCGTGAGCTGGGCCTCGCCGTGCCCACCGACCTGTCGGTCATCGGCGTCGACGGGCACGATCTCGCGGAGCTGTTCGACCTCACGACGATCGACCAGTTCCCGCACACACAGGGGCAGCGCGCGGGCGAGGCGATCCTGGCGGCCCTCGACGGCACGTCACAGGATGCCCACGTGCTGGCCCCGGTGCCGGATGCCCCGGCATCCCTCCCCTTCGAGCTCGTCGTGCGCGGCACGACCGCGCCACCGCGCTCGTCGTAGCGAAAACCGAGCGAGCGCGGTGGTTCCCCGTAAGGTCGAGGGCATGAGCATCGATCTCGAGGCCCTGTACATCGACCTGCATCGACACCCCGAACTGTCGTTCCAGGAGACACGGACGGCCGGCGTCATCACGCGCGAGCTCGACGCGCTGGGCCTGTCCTACGTCGAGGGCCTCGGCCGCACCGGCGTCGTGACGAGCATCAGCAACCCTTCGACAGGCACAGGAGGGACCGGCGACGGCCCCGTCGTGTGGCTGCGCGCAGACATGGACGGCCTGCCCGTGCAAGAGCAGACCGGGCTCGCCTACGCGAGCACGGCGCGCGGAGTCGACCCGGCCGGCACCGACGTCCCCGTCATGCACGCGTGCGGCCACGACATGCACGTGACCGCGATGCTGGGCGCACTCGAGAAGTTGCTCGCTACGCGCGACGAGTGGTCGGGCACCGTCGTCGCGGTCTTCCAGCCCGCCGAGGAGTACGGCGCCGGCTCGCAGGCGATGATCGCAGACGGTGTGCTGGATGCCTTCCCGAAGCCCGACATCGTGCTCGGCCAGCACCTCACCCCGCTGCCTGCCGGAACGATCGGCGTGCGTCCCGGCACACAGATGGCGGCCAGCGACGGCCTGACGGTGAAGCTGCTCGGCCGCGGCGGCCACGGCTCGCGGCCGCACGCCACGATCGACCCCGTCGTGATGGCGGCGGCGACCGTCATGCGCCTGCAGACGGTCGTCTCGCGCGAGGTCGACCCGCGCGAAATGGCGGTCGTGACCGTCGGATCGATCCACGCGGGCCTGAAGAACAACATCATCCCCGCCGACGCGACGCTCGAGTTGAGCCTGCGCTACCCCGACGACGCCGCGCGGGTCGACGTCATGGCGCGCGTCGAGCGCATCGTGCGGGCCGAGGCTGCGGCATCCGGCGCCGAGGCCGAGCCGGTCATCACGATCGATCACTCGCTGCCGCCGACGATCAACGATCGGGATGCCACGGCGCGCCTGACCGCGGCGTTCGATCGCGCCTTCGGCGAGGGCACCGTCATCGACCCGGGCATGTTCACGGGCAGCGAGGACGTCTCGTGGTTCGCGCGCGAAGCCGGTGTGCCGCTCGTCTTCTGGTTCTGGGGCGGTCTCGACCCGCAGCAGTACGCCGACGCGCTCGCACGCGGAGCCGTCAACGAAGAGATCCCGACGAACCACTCGCCGTACTTCGCACCGGTCCTGCACCCGACGATCGAGCACGGCGTCGATGCGCTCGTCGTGGCGGCACGGGAGTTCCTCGCGTGAGCGGCGGCTGGGATGAGGAGACCGGCGACACGCAGGGGTCGCGCACGCCGATCGTGCTGGGTGTCATCGCGGGCATCCTGCTGATCGCCGTCATCGTGACGCTCGCGATCGCGCTCACGCGCGACAACGGCGCGGCGCCCACCCCGACGCAGACCGAGACCACGGCCGAGACAACGACGCCGACAAGCTCTCCGTCCGAGACTCCGGATGCCACCGGCGAGCCGGTCGCGCTGCAGTTCTCCGGCACCGGGTTCGCGCTCGTCGACGCGGCGGACGAAGAGGTCTTCACCTACGGGTGGGCCGATGACGCGGCGGATGCCGTGGCCGCGCTCACCGACGCCTTCGGCGCCGAGCCCACGCAGCGCGTCGAGGCCGGCGACGGTACCCACTACCCCGACTACACGGTTTACCAGTGGGACGGCTTCATGCTGTTCGACATGATCGAGACCGCAGGGGGGACGCCGCGCGCCGAGTATGCGCAGCCGTCGTACACGCTGTTCTCGCGCAACGAGGTCGGCGGCATCGAGATGGTCGCCGAGCAGGGCCTTGAGATCGGCATGTCGGTCTCCGGCGTCCGGGCGCTGGGACCCGACCAGGAGATCCCGCGCGGCAACGTCGGGGCGACGCGGTTCGTGTTCGACCAGGAGCGCTCCAGCGCCGAGGGCGCGCCGCAGTACAGCATGTTCGCCGACACCGACGGCACCGCTGTGACGTCGATTCTGTATTTCCGCTACTCGGCGCTCTGACCGTCAGACGCCCGTGCGCGACCGGCGCCCGCACGCACCCACGGCTTGACCCGGCTCCACCGATTGCGCGCGGGCGCTGCACGGCGTAATGTCGCCCGCCGTGACTGACAACGCGCGTACGGGATCCGACGAGACCCCGATCGCCAAGCGCATCCTCATCGGCGAACCGCTGACCAGTGAGGAGCTCGAGGGACAGCTGCTCCCGAAGAGGATGGCGCTGCCGATCTTCGCCTCCGACGCGCTGTCGTCGGTGGCCTACGCACCGCAGGAACTGCTGATGATCCTGCTGCTGGGCGGCACCGCGTTCCTCGCGTTCAGTCCGTGGGTCGCTGCGGCCGTCGTGGCCCTCCTGATCGTCGTCGTGCTGAGCTACCGCCAGCTCATCAAGGCATATCCGTCCGGCGGCGGCGACTACGAGGTCGCCCGCACGAACCTCGGCGAGCGCGCCGGGGTCGTCGTCGCGGCGGCACTGCTGGTCGACTACATCCTCACGGTCGCCGTCTCGGTGGCATCCGGCGTCGACAACATCATCTCAGCGCTGCCGGCACTCGACGCGTGGCGGGTCGAACTGGCGGTCGGGTTCGTCGTGCTGATCATCCTCGTGAACCTGCGCGGCGTGCGCGAGGCATCCACCGCGTTCGCGATCCCGACGTACCTGTTCATCGGCTCGGTGCTCGTGATGATCGTCACCGGTCTCGTGCGCTGGGCGCTGGGGGATGCCCCGATCGCCGACAGCGCGCAGTATGCCGTGCAGGCCGAAGACCTCAGCCAGGTGGCGGTGATCCTGCTCATCCTGCGCGCGTTCTCGAGCGGCTGCTCGGCGCTGACCGGCGTCGAGGCGGTGTCGAACGGGGTCCCTGCCTTCCGCCGGCCGAAGGTGCGCAACGCGCAGACGACGCTCGTCATGATGGGGTCGATCGCGATCCTCATGTTCGCGGGGCTGACGATGCTCGCGCTCGTCGCGGGCGTGCACTACGCCGAAGACCCGTGCCATCTCGTCGGGTTCGACTGCGCGGCGGCGGTGCAGCCGAGCCTCATGGCGCAGGTCGCCGCCGCGACGTTCGGCGGCGGCAGCGTGCTGTTCTTCATCATCCAGGCGGCGACGGCGGCCGTGCTGCTGCTGGCCGCGAACACGGCGTTCAACGGGTTCCCGCTGCTGGGATCGGTGCTCGCGCGTGACGGCTACGCGCCGAAGGCGCTCAACACGCGCGGCGACCGGCTCGTGTACTCGAACGGCATGATCATCCTGGGCCTGGCGGCCGCACTCGTGCTGATCGTGTTCCAGGCGCGCCTGACGACGCTCATCCAGCTGTACATCATCGGAGTGTTCGTCTCGTTCTCGCTCGGGCAGCTCGGCATGGTCAAGCACTGGCGGCGTGAGCTGCGGCTGCTCGCGCGCTCGAAGTCCGCCGAGCGGCGCGGGGCATACGCCGGCCTGCTCATCAACGCGCTCGGCGCGACCTTCACGATCGTCGTGCTGGTGATCGTGACGATCACGAAGTTCACCCACGGGGCGTGGCTGGTGTTCCTGGCGATTCCCGTGCTGTCGTTCCTGATGATCGGCGTGCATCGGTATTACCGCGACGTCGAGCACGAGATCACGATGGACGACGACGTGCACTTCGGGGCATCCGGCGATGTCGCGATCGTCCTCGTCGGCACGCTGCAGAAGCCCGTCGCGAAGGCGATCGACTACGCGCTCGCGGCCAAGCACGACAAGACGATCGCGGTGCACATCGCGGTCTCGGCCGATGCGGCGCGCGCCGTGCAGGACGATTGGGAGTTCTACCGGATGCCCGCGCCGCTGCTCGTCATCGAGTCGCCGTACCGGCAGTACGCGGCTCCGCTCGCGCAGTTCATCGCGCAGTATCGCGCGAAGCACGGGCCCTCACTCATGACGGTCTACCTGCCGCAGTACATCGTCGGCCACTGGTGGGAGACCATGCTGCACAACCGCCGCGCCCGGCGCATCGCGCAGCAGCTCATGCTCGTGCACGGCGTGCAGATCACGCTCGTGCCGTGGCTGCTCGACTCGTCGGAGCTCATCTACGGCCGCCGGTCGCGGCCGCTGCCGGGTGACGACCGTGCCGGGCGCATCCCGACGTACGGGCTGGTGTCACACACCGACGACGAGCAGGGCTGACGGGCCCCGCCTCTCTGCCGGGGCGTAGCCTAGAAGCGTGACTACAGCGACCACCGAGGCGACCCAGGCGGACGCGACACCCCTGGACGCGGCCCACCTGCGCGAGGACTTCCCGATCCTCAGCGAACAGGTGAACGGGCACCGCCTCGTGTATCTCGACTCGGCCGCGACCAGTCAACGTCCGCTGGCCGTGCTGGACGCCGAGCGCGAGTTCCTCACACACACCAACGCCGCCGTGCACCGCGGCGCGCATACGCTCGCCGCTGAGGCGACGGAGCTGTTCGAGGATGCCCGGGCCACCGTCGCCGGCTTCGTCGGCGCAGAACCCGAACAACTCGTCTGGACCAGCGGCGCGACGATGGGGCTCAACCTCGTCGCGTACTCGATCGGCAACGCGTCGGTCGGGCGCGGGGCACCGGCATCCGCTTCGCTCGCACTGCGCCCGGGCGATGAGATCGTCACGACCGAGATCGAGCACCACGCGAACCTCATCCCGTGGCAGGAACTCGCCGCGCGCACCGGCGCGGTGCTGCGGCACATCCCGGCGCACGGCGACGGCACGCTCGACCTCGAGGCGGCCGCCGACCTCATCCGCGAGCGCACCCGGGTCGTCGCGTTCACGCACGTCTCGAACGTGCTCGGCATCGTCAACCCGGTCGCCGACCTCATCGCGCTCGCCCGCGGCGTCGGCGCACTGACGGTGATGGATGCCTGCCAGTCTGCTCCGCACCTGCGCCTGGACTTGCCGGCGCTCGGCGTCGACCTCGCCGTGTTCAGCGGCCACAAGATGCTCGGCCCCTACGGCGTGGGCGGACTGTACGGCCGCGCGGAGGTGCTCGAGGCGATGCCGCCATTCCTCACCGGCGGCTCGATGATCACGACGGTGACGCTCGATGGGGCCGAGTTCCTGCCGCCGCCGCAGCGGTTCGAGGCGGGAACGCAGCCGATCGGCCCCGCGATCGGACTCGCCGCCGCCGTGCGCTACCTCGACGCGGTGGGTCTCGAGCGCATCCATGTGCACGAGAGCATGCTTGCGGCGCGCATGCGCGCGGGACTCGTCGAGATCCCGGGCATCCGGCTGCTGGGCGATGCTGCCGCAGAGCGGGTCGGGCTGTGGGCGTTCGATGTCGAGGGAGTGCACGCGCACGACGCGGGCCAGTTCCTCGACGCGCGCGGCATCGCGGTGCGGGTCGGTCACCACTGCGCGGCGCCGTTGCACAGCCGGTACGGCGTCACGGCATCCGTTCGGGCGAGCGCGGCCTTGTACAACACCGTCGACGACGTCGATACTTTCCTCGATGCCGTCACCGGCATACGCCCCTACTTCGGAGTCTGACATGAGCGACGATCTGGACGCCCTCTATCGCGAGTTGATCCTCGATCACTCGAAGCACCCGCAGCACTTCGGGCTCGCGCCCGACGCCGACCACACCGGGACTTCGCACCAGAAGAACCCCGTGTGCGGTGACGAGATCACGTTGCGCGCCCGCGTCGACGGCGAGCAGATCGCGGATGTGACCTGGGAAGGTCGGGGCTGCTCGATCTCGCAGGCATCCGCTTCGATGCTCGCCGACCTCGTCGGCGAAGAGGACCTCAGCCGTGGTGAGGCGATCACGCTCATCGAGGGCTTCCGCGAGGCGCTGCGCTCACGCGGCCAGATCGAACTGGACGAAGACGTCTACGGAGACGCCGCCGCGCTGACCGGCGTCTCGAAGTTCTCCGCCCGGGTCAAGTGCGCCATGCTCGCATGGGTCGCCCTCGAAGACGCCCTCGCCAAAGCATGACCGCGCACGTCGTCATCATCGGCGGAGGCTTCGCCGGTGTCAGTGCCGCACGGGCGCTGAAGAACGCGCCGGTGCGCGTGACGCTCATCGACCGCCGGGTGTACAACACGTTCCAGCCGCTGCTGTACCAGGTGGCGACGGGCGGCCTGAACCCGGGCGATGTGACGCACTTCCTGCGCAGCCTGCGCGTGCACCAGCCGAATCTCGACGTCGTGCACGAGCACCTCATGGAGATCGATACGGATGCCCGCACCATCCGCCTGCTCGACGGGCAGGAACTCGCCTACGACTACCTGCTCATCGCCACGGGAGTGACGACGGCGTACCACGGCACGCCCGGCGCGAAGGAGAACTCGTTCGCGGTGTACTCGCGGTCGCAAGCGATCGCGATTCGCGACACGCTGTTCACGCGCCTCGAGAAGGCGGCGGCCCAGCCGGATCGTGATCGGGGGCTGTCGGTCGTCGTGATCGGCGGTGGCCCGACGGGCGTCGAGATGGCGGGATCGCTCGCCGAGCTGCGCGATCAGGGCCTCGCGCCCGCGTATCCGGAGCTGCAGGGCGGGGCGTTCCGCATCACGCTCGTGCAGCGCAGCGAGATCCTCAAGCCCTTCCTGCCGAAGCTGCGGAAGTACGCGACCGAGCAGTTGCGAAAGCGCCACGTCGAGGTGCGCCTGGGCGCCGGCGTCGAAGAGGTCTGCCCCGATTCGGTTCGGCTCAGCGACGGCACGGTGCTGCCCGCAGATCTTACGATCTGGGCGACGGGTGTCGCACCGCACGAGGAGGTGCGCGAGTGGAGCCTGCCACTTGACGGCGGCAACCGGATCCGCGTGGGCGAAGACCTGCAGGTCGTGGGCCTGCCGGGAGTCTTCGCCGCCGGTGACGTCGCGATCGCGCCGCAGGATTTCCCGCAGCTCGCGCAGCCCGCGATCCAGGGTGGTGAGCACGTCGCCCGGCAGATCCGGCGTCTGATCGACGGGCAGGCGACGCAGTCATTCTCGTACTACGACAAGGGTCAGCTGGCGATCATCGGGCGCCGCGCCGCCGTCGGCGAGGTGCCCGGCATCGCGAACCTGCCGGTGCTGCACTACATCGGCATCCTGCAGAAGGTGCCGTTCCTGCGCGCGATCATCCCGCTCACGGGATTCACGGCGTGGTCGACGTGGCTGTTCGTGCACATCGCGAGCCTGCTCGGGCCCCGCAACCGCCTGCAGGTGATGGTCGGCCTGCTCGCCCGGTATGGGTTCCGCCTGCACCGCACGCCCGTGCCGATCGTGGGCGACGTGCCAGCGATCCGCCCCGCGAAGGCGCAGCGCAAGAAGCGGGCGGATGCCGCGGGTGCGGGTGCCGCGAGTGCGGGTGCCGCGAGTGCGGATGCCGCGTCGGCGGGTGCCGCGCCGGCGGATGCCCCGGCGGCCGGCACGGACGCTGCGGCGACGACCGACGCTACGGGCGCCGCCGGCGCCGCGGAGAGC
Organism: Microbacterium sp. 70-16; assembly: GCF_001898315.1. Taxonomy (GTDB): domain Bacteria; phylum Actinomycetota; class Actinomycetes; order Actinomycetales; family Microbacteriaceae; genus Microbacterium. The sequence goes on from NZ_MKTQ01000026.1 coordinate 176,279, forward strand.
TGATCCGCTAGGAGCGCCACGGGGCGACGAGCTCGACTCCGGTGTCTGCGAAGTCACGCGTGTTGCGGGTGGCGAGCGCGAAAGCTCGCGACCGCGCGATGCCCGCGGTCTGGGCATCCTGCACCGTGATCGGATGCTCGACCCGCTCTCGTTCGGCCGTCAGGGCGGCGGTGTGGCGAGGGCAGGTCTACCCGATCAGCTCGGGCAGGTCGTCGGGCGTGAGCTGGCGCACGCCGCGGCTGTGCAGCAGGAACTGCCCCCGCACTTGCACACCCTCTGCCCGCAGGGCTCGCCCGAGCGCCGTCGGCCACTTCGCGTCACGCGTGCTGAGCGCCGCTTTGCCACGCCGCTCCCAGACGAGGACGATCTGGGTGGCATCGAGCACTCCCATCATGTCGGCGAAGCGGCTCGCGAACACCTCGGCGTGCGTGCACATGCCCAGGTCAGGAGTGACGCACGCCCGGTTCGGGTCGGCCGGGTAGTCGTCGATCGGCATCATCGTCCGCTGCACACGGTCGTCACCGTCGAGGAAAAAGAGCCAGACTCGATGCACGAGCGCGCGCTCGAGCATCTCGCCGAGCCACTCCTGCAGCACGATGTCGTCGGTCATGGGCGGGGTTTCTTCGTACGTTTTCATGCGCCCAGATTGACGGCCACGCACGCCGGAAATCCGTTATCCACAGGCCCACAGCCCGGATCGCGAAAATCAGGCACCTGTGGAGGAAGCGATGAACACACGGCGATCGCATTCCCTCGCGACGAACCGCGACCCCGCGCACTCACGTCCGCAGCACCTGCTTCTTGAGCCTCACCGGCGAGGTCGTCGTCCTTCGCCACCGCAATGAGGTGTCGTACCAAACGGGTGCCTGCACCTCGGGCACGCCGCCATTCATGCGGATCTTCCAGCCGATCCGTTCGAGGAAGCGGTGGTGATACCAGCAGAGCATCACGCCGTTGTCCGTATGCGTCGGACCGCCGCGGGCGTACTCGGTGACGTGGTGGATCTCGCACCACCCGGCCGGCACTCCGCAGCCCGGAATGATGCACCCGCCGTCGCGCAGCGCGATCGCGCGGCGCTGGTAACGGTTGAAGATGCGCTCTTCGGTGCCGACCGTCGTCGCGGCTCGTGATCCGCTGGATCGTCCCCGAGCAGGCGATGTGGCGGGCGACGGCGATCGAGATCGGCTGGTCGCACCCCTGCAGGTGCGCGTAGCCGGTGCCGGATGCCATGTCCGCGGCATCCACCGATACGACAAGCGTCGGGGCGTACCCGCCGATCGTGGGCAGCAGCCCGCTCGAGGCGGCGACGCCCAGCGCGGCCGCGAACGCGTCGTGCTGTTTCTGCGCTCTCGTGCGCAGATCGAGCGGGGCATCGGTCGCATCGTCAGCTTCGGCGTACGGGTCGGTGAAGACGACCGTCGGGGCCTGGTGCGCATCGAAGATCAGCTGCAGTTGCGCCGCGACCTCGGGTACCAGGTGACCGCGCACGGGAACGCCGGCGGGTGTCGCGACTCCGAGGATGAGGGCGCGCTTGCGCTCCGCGACGCGCTCGCGGGGCTCGGCCCCGTCCGGGTCGAGTGCGAGTGCCCACGTCTGCGCATGGATCTTCAGCAGCTCGGCGCACGCGGGTGGCGCGCCGCCAGGGCCCTCACCGCGCGCTTCGGCGACGACGATCTCGGCAGCCTCCGCCCGCGCCGACGCCGGGACGCGCGGAGCGGTGGCCTGCAGCGGACCCGTGATCGCAAGGATGCCGTCGGCACCGACGACTCCGTCGAGCATCGCGGCACGCACCGAGGGGAAGGGCGCTGCCAGCTTCTCGCCCGTCGTGTCGCTGATCTCGGGGCGCACCGTCAGCGCCGCGCGCTGCAGCCGTGCCGCGGTGTGCGGCGCGACACGCGTGATCTGCTGCACGAGCTCGACGACGTCGCGGCATCCCAGATGTGACGTCATCCGGTCGTCACGCACCGCCGCCCCGGACCGCCGGGCCACCTCGCCGACGGCGTCAATCAGCAACGCTTCGGTGAGGCGCCCGATCTCGGCGATCGCCCCGAGCTGCAGCGCGAGTTCGCCCTCACTGGCGCGCTCGAATGCGCGCTCGGCATCCGCCACGCGCAGCACCGCGAGCGCCTGCGACCGCAGGTCTTCGAGGTGCTGTGCGAGGAGGTCCATACCCTCGATTCTGCCGAGGGCCTCCGACACTGTGAGTCGACGAATCCCAGGTCAACGGCAGATTGTGGACAACTTCTGCGAGGGCCGATTGTGGAGGAGGCGATGGCGTCAGCTGGGGTCGAAGCCCCGCCGAACGCCCACCCGAACTGCAAGGCCGCGCACGCGACACGCCGCCCCACAGCGCGTGTGGGGCGGCGTGTCGGCCGTCAGGCCTTGCAGTTGCGTTCCAGCGAGACGCCCGAAGCGAGAGGATGCCGCAGCTCACACCCCCGCGAGGACGGTCGCCTCCAGCCGCGCGTACGAGGCTTCCATGCCGTCGGTCATGCCGGTGGCGAGGATGGCGTCGCGGGTCGCGGCATCCGGGTACTCGATGATGAGGGTCAGCAGGGTCGCGCCGTCCTCTTCATAGAGCATCAGGTCGTTGACCGTCGCGGGCCCGTCGGTGCCGATCATCTTCTCGGTCGAGACCGAGCGCCGGATGGGGTCGCTCAGCACGGTCTCGCCCTCGAAACCGAAGCGGGTCGCCTCATCGTCGCCGCGCTGCCAGACGTAGCGATACGTGTCGCCGACCTCGCACTCGATCATCGTCCAGCCGTCGGGTCCGAGGAGCCACGTCTTGAGCAGCTCGGGCTCGTGGTGCGCGCGCCAGACGAGCTCCTGCGGGCCGTCGATGAGGCGGGTGATACGCACGTGCTGGTCGTCGAGGACCTCGGTGCGGGTGCCCTTGCCCTGCGCGTACGCGCGGAGGTCCTGCAGCACGGCATCCAACTGGTCCATCGCCATGCGCGAGCCTTCGACGGCGCCCATCGCGACGGCCTGCTCGAGGCCCTCGAGCGACGCGAAGTACGTCGTGTTGAGCAGGCGCGACCCCGCACCCGTCGCCTCGAACCGGAACACCATGCGCATCGAGGGGAAGTCCTCGAACACGGTGCCGTCGGCGTCGGTGAAGTTGTCGAGCACCTCGAAGCCGGTCGGCTCGCTGATCGCGAGGAACTCCCATGCGCCGCGCGACGGCTCGCCCTGCGGGCTCGTCATGTGGTACCGCGCGCGCCCGCCGACCGCGAAGTCGAACTGGGTGAATGTCGCCGGCCAGCCGGGAGGGCCCCAGAATCGCTCGAGCTGGCGCGGGTCGGTGAAGGCCTTCCAGAGCCGCTCGACGGGGGCGTCGAAGTCGGCGGTGAGGGTCATCGTGAGGTTGTCGGCGTCGGTCGTGATGTCGGTGACAGGCATGTCACTCTCCTTTGTGTGGGTCTTTCGTCCCCGTCGAGGGGCCAGGGTCGGGCTCAGCCAGCAGCGCATCGAGGCGGTCGATGCGTGCTCGCCAGAGGTCCTCGTAGCGCGCCAGCAGTGCGCGGGCGCGGGCGATCATGACAGGATCCGCGCGGACGAGGCGTTCCCGGCCCTCGGCGCGCTTGACGATGAGCTGAGCGGCTTCGAGGACGGCCACGTGCTTCTGTACCGCCGCGAACGACATGTCGTATTCCGCGGCGAGCGCCGAGACGGACTGTTCGCCCGCCAGGGTGCGCCGCACGATGTCGCGCCGCGTGGCCTGCGCCAGGGCGTGGAACACACGGTCGATCTCATCGTCGCTCAACTCATTTTGTACAACCATTTGGTTGTACGTTACGACGACGGATGCCGCGTGTCAAGGGGTCTTGTGAACGGAATTGCGCCCGCCACCCATCCCGGTGGCGCTGCGGACCGACTCACGCGCATCGAGCTGGTCCGGCGCACCACCTCCCTCCTGCAGGCACCGCCGAATAGACACGGTTTCGCACCTGCGGGAATACCCCTGGGGGGTACTAGAGTTGTGCCCTGTAGATACCTGCCAGGGGTACCCCGATGAGAGGAACATGACATGACGACGACCGAGTACCAGGTGACCGGGATGACGTGCGGACACTGCGAGATGTCGGTGCGCGAAGAGGTCGAGCAGATCGCCGGTGTGGAGGACATCCAGGTCAGCGCGCAGAGCGGCAAGCTCGTCGTGACCGCGGCATCCGACCTTGACGACGCCGCCGTGCTGGCAGCCGTCACCGAAGCGGGATACTCGGCCGTACGCGTCTAAGCCCCGCGGGGCCCGCGCCGCGACCCCACCATCCCGACCACCCAGCACCCCCGAGGAAGGACTGTGATGAGCACCCCGGCATCCACTGCAGACGCGAGCTACGAGCTTGAGATCGGCGGGATGACCTGCGCGTCGTGCGCGAACCGCATCGAGCGCAAGCTGAACAAGCTCGACGGCGTCGCGGCATCCGTCAACTACGCCACCGAGAAGGCGAAGGTCACCGTCCCCGCGGGCTACGACCCCGCCGCGCTCATCGCCGAGGTCGAGAAGACCGGCTACACGGCAGCCCTGCCTGCGCCGAAGGTCACGAAGCAGGATGCCTCAGACAGCGCCGACCCCGAAGACCCCGAGCTCAAGAGCCTGCGCACGCGCCTGATCGTCTCGACCGTCCTGTCGGTGCCGGTGATCCTCATGGCGATGATCCCCGCGCTCCAGTTCACCTACTGGCAGTGGGCGTCGCTCACCCTCGCGGCGCCCGTCGTTGTGTGGGGCGCATGGCCGTTCCACCGCGCCGCGTGGATCAACCTGCGCCACGGCGCCGCGACGATGGACACGCTCATCTCGATGGGCACGGGCGCCGCCTTCCTGTGGTCGCTGTACGCCCTCTTCTTCGGAACGGCGGGCATGCCCGGCATGACCCACGAGTTCGAGCTCACCCTCGCGCCGTCGGACGGCACGGCGAACATCTACCTCGAGGTCGCCGCCGGCGTGACGATGTTCATCCTTGCGGGCCGCTACTTCGAGAAGCGCGCGAAGCGGCACGCGGGGGCCGCCCTGCGGGCCCTCCTCGAGCTCGGGGCGAAGGAGGTCGCGGTCCTGCGCGGCGGTGTCGAGACCAGGATCTCGATCGATGACCTGCGCGTCGGCGACGAGTTCGTCGTGCGCCCCGGCGAGAAGATCGCGACCGATGGCGTCGTCGTCTCGGGCACGTCCGCCGTCGACGCCTCGATGCTGACGGGCGAGTCGGTGCCGGTCGAGGTTGCCGAAGGGGATGCCGTCACGGGCGCCACCGTCAACGCGGGCGGCCGCCTCGTGGTGCGCGCGACGCGCGTCGGCTCCGACACGCAGCTCGCCCAGATGGCGAAGCTTGTCGAGGATGCCCAGTCAGGCAAGGCCGACGTGCAGCGCCTCGCCGACCGGATCTCGGGCGTCTTCGTCCCGATCGCGATCGGCATCGCCCTCGTCACGCTCGCCGCGTGGCTGATCGCCGGGTTCCCGGCCTCGGCCGCGTTCACGGCCGCCGTCGCGGTGCTCGTGATCGCGTGCCCGTGCGCCCTGGGACTCGCGACCCCGACGGCGCTGCTCGTCGGCACGGGCCGCGGCGCGCAGCTGGGCATCCTGATCAAGGGCCCCGAGGTCCTGGAGTCCACCCGCAAGGTCGACACCGTCGTGCTCGACAAGACCGGCACCGTGACCACCGGCAAGATGACTCTGGTCGACGTCATCGCCGAGCCCGGTGTGGATCGCGAAGAGCTGCTGCGCCTTGCCGGCGCACTCGAGGATGCCTCAGAGCACCCGATCGCCCAGGCGATCGCGCGCGCGGCCCGAGAGCGCTCCGCCCGCACCGCGAACAACAGCCTCCCCCCGGTCGTTGAGCGAGGGCCGCAGGCCCGAGACGAAACGCTCCCGGCCGTCGAGGGGTTCACCAACCTCGAGGGCAAGGGCGTGCAGGGCGTCGTCGACGGCCACGCCGTGCTCGTCGGCCGCGAGTCGCTGCTCGCCGAGTGGTCGCTGCACTTGACCCCCGAGATCGCCGCCACGAAGGCGCAGGCCGAGGGCGAGGGCAAGACCGTCGTCGCCGTCGGATGGGACGGGGCCGCACGCGGCATCCTGATCGTCGCCGACACGGTCAAGCCGACGAGCGCCGAGGCGATCGCGCAGCTCAAGGCGCTCGGCCTCACGCCTGTACTGCTCACCGGTGACAACGAGACGGTCGCCCGCCGGATCGCCACTGAGGTCGGGATCGATCAGGTGATCGCCGAGGTGCTGCCGAAGGACAAGCTCGACGTCATCACCCGACTGCAGGGCGAGGGCAAGGTCGTCGCGATGGTCGGCGACGGTGTCAACGACGCCCCCGCTCTCGCGCAGGCCGACCTGGGCCTCGCGATGGGCACGGGCACCGACGTCGCGATCGAGGCATCCGATATCACCCTCGTGCGCGGAGACCTGCGCAGCGCGGTCGATGCGATCCGCCTGTCACGCAAGACGCTCGGCACGATCAAGACCAACCTGTTCTGGGCGTTCGCATACAACACGGCCGCGATCCCGATCGCCGCGCTGGGGCTTCTGAACCCCATGCTCGCGGGTGCTGCGATGGCGCTGTCGAGCGTGTTCGTCGTGGGCAACAGCCTGCGACTGCGGACCTTCCGCAGCACCGCGCGCTGACCGCGTCTGCTGCTGACCGCGTCTGTTGAGAGGAGTACGGCGATGACCGACCCGCACGCACACCATCGGATGCCTGAGGACCACTCCGCGCACGCGGGGATGGACCACTCCGCGCACGCGGGGATGGACCACTCCGCGCACGCAGGGATGGACCATTCCGCCCACGCGGGCATGGACCACTCCGCGCACGCGGGGATGGCGGGGATGGACCACTCGGCCATGGGTCACGGCGGGCACGGCGGCCGCGGCGGCCACGGGGATCACGTCGGGCAGTTCCGTCGGCTGTTCTGGATCAACCTGATCATCGGCATCCCGGTGGTCGCGCTGTCGCCGATGTTCGCGATGATCCTCGGCTACGAGGTCCCGGGCTGGGCGACGTGGATCGCGCCGCTGCTCGGCACCGTCATGTACGTGTGGGGCGGCTGGCCGTTCCTCACCGGAGCGGTCAGCGAGTTGCGCACCCGCAGGCCGGGGATGATGCTCCTGATCGGCCTCGCGATCACGGTCGCGTTCTTCGCGTCGTGGGGCGCGACCCTCGGCATCCTGGATCACGAACTCGAGTTCTGGTGGGAGCTCGCCCTGCTGATCGTCATCATGCTGCTCGGCCACTGGATCGAGATGCGGTCGCTCGCGCAGACGAGTTCCGCGCTCGACTCCCTCGCGGCGCTGCTGCCCGACGAGGCCGAGCGGGTCGAGGGCGATCAGATCGTCACGGTCGCACCCGCCGACCTGCGCGTCGGCGATGTCGTCGTCGTGCGTCCCGGCGGCAGCGTCCCCGCCGACGGCACCATCGTCGACGGCCGTGCCGACATCGACGAGTCCATGGTCACCGGTGAGTCCCGTACCGTCGCCCGCACCGTCGGCGACTCCGTCACGGCGGGCACCGTCGCGACCGACTCGGGCCTGCGCGTCGAGGTCACCGCGACCGGCGACGACACGACCCTCGCGGGCATCCAGCGCCTCGTCACCGAGGCGCAGAACTCCTCTTCGCGTGCGCAGCGGATCGCCGACCGCGCCGCCGCCCTGCTGTTCTGGTTCGCGCTGATCGCTGCCGCCATCACTGCCGTCGTGTGGACGCTCGTCGGCAGCCCCGACGACGCGGTCGTCCGCACCATCACGGTCCTGGTGATCGCGTGCCCGCATGCGCTGGGCCTCGCGATCCCGCTCGTCGTGTCGATCGCGACCGAGCGCGCCGCCCGCGGCGGCGTCCTCGTGAAGGACCGCCTCGCCCTGGAGAGCATGCGCACCGTCGACACCGTCCTGTTCGACAAGACCGGCACGCTCACGAAGGGCGAACCCACCGTCACCGCCGTCGAACCGATCGGCGACCTGGATGCCGACGAGGTCCTCGCCCTCGCCGCCGCGGCGGAGGCCGACAGCGAGCACCCGCTCGCGAAGGCCATCGTGCGTGCGGCGCAGGGACTGGCCGTGCCCTCGGCATCCGGCTTCACGTCGTCGCCCGCCGTCGGCGTCACCGCCACGGTCGACGGTGCCGAGATCCGCGTCGGCGGGCCGCGCCTGCTCGAAGAGGTCGGCGCCCGCGAAGTCGACCTTGCCGACGCCTGGCGCGGCGAGGGCGCGATCATCCTGCACGTCGTCCGCGACGGCGTCGTGATCGGTGGGCTGAAGCTCACCGACGAGATCCGCCCCGAATCGCGTGACGCGGTCGCGGCACTGCACAAGCTCGGCGTGCAGGTCGTCATGATCACCGGCGACGCGGATGCCGTCGCGCGCGCCGTCGGCGACGAGCTCGGCATCGACCGCGTCTACGCGCAGGTGCGCCCCGAGGACAAGTCGCACACGGTCGCCGAACTGCAGCGCGAGGGCCGCAAGGTCGCGATGGTCGGCGACGGCGTCAACGACGCGCCCGCGCTCGCGCAGGCCGACGTCGGCATCGCGATCGGCGCCGGAACCGACGTGGCGATCGCCTCCGCCGGCGTGATCCTCGCGAGCTCCGACCCGCGATCGGTGCTGTCGGTCATCGAGCTGTCGCGCGCCGCCTACCGCAAGATGAAGCAGAACCTCTGGTGGGCAGCCGGGTACAACCTCATCTCCGTGCCGCTCGCCGCCGGCGTACTCGCCCCCATTGGGTTCGTGCTGCCGATGTCGGTCGGGGCGATCCTGATGTCGCTGTCGACCGTCGTCGTCGCCCTCAACGCGCAACTGCTGCGGCGCATCGACCTCACCCCCGAAGCGAGCACGCGCGCTGTGCTCGGCCGCTGAGGCGGGGCATCCGGTCGGGCTGTTCCTGTTCGTGCTCCTGCTCCTGTTCTTGCTCGTGCTCCTTTATGTCGGGCGCATGCCACACCTCGCATGACCCCGGACGATCCGAACATGACCGCGTACTTCCGCCGCCTCGATGACAGCCACTTCACCGCGACGGATGCCGTGCAGGGCGCCTGGAACACCGACGAGCAGCACATCGCCCCGGCGCTCGGTCTGCTGACGCACGTGCTCGAGCGCGACCACGGCGCGCGGCACGGGCATCCGCTGACGATGTCGCGGGTCTCGTTCGACATCCTCGGAGTGCTGCCGATCGACACGGTCGAGATCACGACGCGGGTCATCCGGCCCGGCCGCACGATCGAGCTGGCCGAAGCCACCCTGAGCCACGGAGGCCGACCCGCCGTCATCGCGCGCGCCTGGTTCTCACGCGACATCGACACGGCGGCCGTCGCGGGCACAGCGCTGGTGCGGATGCCCGAGCCTTCCACCCTGCCCGCGTGGTCGGCGGCAGAGGTGTGGCCGGGGCGGTTCGTCACGACGGTCGAGATCCGGCGGGACGAGACGGAGCCCGGCCGCGCGCGATTCTGGCTGCGCCCCGGCATCCCGCTGCTGCTGGACGAGCCCGTGAGCCCGACGGCGCGTCTGCTGGGCGTGGTCGACATCGCGAACGGCATCACCCCGCGCGTCGCACCCGGGGATGTGCACTTCCCGAACCTCGACCTGACGGCGCACCTGTTCCGCGCGCCCGGCGACGGCTGGATCGGGTTCGACACCACCGTCAGCTTCGGCCCGCACGGCCATGGCCTGACCCACAGCATCCTGCACGATGCCGCAGGTCCCCTGGGAACGCTGCAGCAGACCCTCACGGTGCGCCCCCGCGGCGCGGCGTAGGGGGCGCGCGGCGCTGGGCCGGGTCGCTCAGCGCGATCGAGGTGGCGCTACGGACCACCTCGCGGGTGCTGAGCTGGTCCGACGCGCCACCCGGATTCGCGGGGTGAAAAGCAGGTGGCACTGCGGACCAGCTCGCGAGCGCTGAGCTGGTCGCGCGCGCCACCTGGATTCGGCACCCGCAGAATGGATGCCCCAAATGCGCCCCTCATCCCCAGGCCTCCCCTCATTTGCGCCAACACTTTCCTGACCCACCAGAAAAGATGGCGCAAGTGCGCCCCTCCCGCCCGCCGAGGGGTTCACTTGCGCCAACTATCTCGGGGCGCGCGATCGGGGTGGCGCTGCGGACCATCTCACGCGGCCCGAGGTAGTCCGGCGCGCCACCTGAATCGGCGGGGTGGAAAGCAGGTGGCACCACGGACCACCTCACGAGGCCCGAGCTGGTCGGGCGCGCCACCTGGATCGTGCGTGCGCAGAATGGATGCCCCAAATGCGCCCCTCAGCCCCAGGCATCCCCTCATTTGCGCCAACACTTTCCTGACCCACCAGAAAAGATGGCGCAAGTGCGCCCCTCCCTCACGGCGAGGGGTCACTTGCGCCAACATTCCCACCCGGCGCCCACCCACCACCGCACCCACCCCACCGCCCCCACCCCCACCATCCCTGGCCGCGCACGCGCCGCACCCCGCACAATGGCTCCATGGCCTCCGTGCGGATCGACCCCGAGCTCAAGGCGGCGCTCGCTGTCGTCGGGGGCGTGTTTCCGCCGACGGTCACGCCCGAGCTCGTCCCCTTCATGCGCCAGTCGTATGCCTCTCCGCCGCGCGAGCAGGTGCTCGCCGACCAGCGTCTGCACGCCGTCGACCTCGAGTTTGCGGGATACCGGGGCGCGCGCATCGGGGCATCCGTCGTCTCGCCGACAGGCGCCCCCGATGCGCAGCCGCTGCCGACCGTGCTCGTGTTCCACTCGGGCGGCATGATGTTCGGCGACCGGTTCAGCGGCCTCGACACGGCGCTCGCCTGGGTGCCCGACCTCGGCATCCGCCTGATCACCGTCGAATACCGGCTTGCGCCGGAGCATCCCGACCCCGTCCCGTTCGAGGACTGCTACGCCTCGCTCGAGTGGGTCGCCGCGCACGCGACGCAGCTCGGCGTGCGCGCCGACCGGCTCCTGCTCGCGGGCGCGAGCGCCGGCGCCGGACTCGCGGCGGGCGTCGCCCTCGCCGCGCGCGACCGCGGCGGCCCTGCACTCGTCGGGCAGCTGCTCGACTACCCCATGCTCGACGACCGCGGCCGCACCGCGTCGACGCGCGCGTTCGACGGCATCGGCGTGTGGGACCGGATCAGCAACGAGACCGGCTGGCGCGCCCTGCTCGGCGACCGCGTCGGCACCGACGACGTCTCGCCGTACGCCGCACCGGCCCGCGCCACCGACCTCGCGGGGCTGCCGCCGACGTTCCTCGACGTCGGCACGGCCGAGATCTTCCGCGACGAGACCGCCGACTACGCGGCGCGATTGTGGGATGTCGGGGTCGACGTCGAGCTGCACGTGTGGCCCGGCGCCTTCCACGCGTGCGACATCTTCGCCCCGCATGCGGCGGTCTCGCGGGGCATGATCCGGGCGCGCACCGACTGGCTGCGGCGCATCCTCGTGGACTGACGCGGCCCCGCGGCGGATAATCGAACAACGGCGAAGGAGGCGGGATGCAGGAACTGCTCGGTCGGCTTCGCGCCCTCGACCCCGAAGCGAGCGAGGGGCTGCGCGTCATCGCGTGCTTCGACGAGCTCATGGCGGGCGGCGTCGCCGCGCACGGCCTGCTCGCCGCGGCGGCCGCCCTCGCGGGAACGGCGACCGGCATGCGCCGCGGCGGCGTGACGGTGCGGGTCGATCCGCGCGGCGAGACCCTCGCCGGCGCTGCTCCCGCGGAGTGCGCGACGGCCGAGGTCACCTCCGGCGCGGTCGCGTGGATCGAGCGCGATCCGGGGCATCCACGTGCCAACGACGCCCTCATCCTCGAGCGCCTCGCGCTCGCGCTACGGCTGCGCCTCGACCCGAGCCTCGACCGCGTCGCCGTGCAGCGCGACTTCGCCACGGCGGTCGATCCCGCGCGTCCGCACATCGAACGAATGGATGCCGCGTCGCGCCTGCGCCTCACCTCCGGTGCCTCGTACCGCGTGACCGTCGCCCCGTTGTTCGCGACGTGGCGACGCCACCCCGAGGGACCCGAGGACGTCGTGTCGACCCCGTTCGGGCCCGTGCACGTCGCCGTCATCCTCGCCGACGCGGAGGTCGACGGCGCGCCGCTCGGCGTCGGCGGCATCGCGACGATCGACGACCTGCCGCGATCGTTCCGCACGGCGCTCATCGCGCTGCGCCTGCACGACGACCGCGCCGCCGCGCCCGTCCGCGCCGACGACCTGGGCGGTCTCGCCGAGCTTCTCGCCGACCTGCCCGAGCACGAACCTGCAGACCGGGATGCCGCGGGCATGAACGCCATCATGGAGCACTCGTGGGGTCCCGCGACGGTCGACGCACTCGTGCGCACGTCGACCGTGCGCGAGGCGGCGCGGGCCGCCGGCATCCATCATTCGACGATGACGACGCGCGTCGAGACGGTGCAGGGCGTGCTCGGATTCGACCCGCTCGGCGGGCTCGGTCGCACGCGTCTCGGGATCGCCTTCCTGCGCTGGCGCCTGCGCAACTCGCACGTGCTCGAATTGCCCGCGCCCGCGGCGGCGCCCGCGGCGCGCTGACGCCGGCCCGCTGTCACGCCCGCGGCGCCACCCCGACCCGCCATTCGTCGGGTGCCTGCGCGCGGATTGCGCCGCATCGTCGGTGCCGCCGCGGGTGCGCCTCGGCGGATGCTGGCTGCACCCCGATCCCCGACCCACGATGGAGTGGAACATGATCGACAACCCGTATTACACCGACGCCGTGCACAAGGACTACGAGCTCATCTCGGTGGGCAGGCTCGAGCTCGAGGAGGGCGGGGCGATCCCCGACCTGAAGCTCGCGGTGCGCACCTGGGGCACGCTCAACGAGGCGCGCGACAACGCGATCCTCATCCCGACGTGGTACTCCGGCACGCACCAGATCTGGGCGGATACCTATGTCGGTGAAGGCCACGCCCTCGACCCCTCGCGCTACTTCATCGTGTGCGTCAACCAGATCGGCAACGGGCTGTCGACGTCGCCGCACAACACCGACGACGACTCGATCTCGATGTCGCGGTTCCCGAATGTGCGCATCGGCGACGACGTCGTGGCGCAGGAGCGCCTGTTGCGCGAGCACTTCGGCATCCATCGCCTCGCCCTCGTCACCGGCGGGTCGATGGGCGCCCAGCAGACCTATGAATGGGCGGTGCGGTTCCCCGAGAAGGTGCTGCGCGCGGCTCCGATCGCGGGCACGGCGAAGAACACGCCCCACGACTTCCTGTTCGCCGAGACGCTCAACGAGCAGACCTGGTCTGACCCGGGCTGGTACGGCGGCGAGTACACGTCGAACGCCGACGTCGTCGAGGGGCTGAAGCGCCAGGCGCATCTGTGGGGCACGATGGGCTTCTCGACGGAGTTCTGGAAGCAGGAGAAGTGGTCGGCGCTCGGCTTCGAGTCGGCGGATGCCTTCATGACCGGCTTCCTCGAGCCGTACTTCACGGCGATGGACCCGAACGATCTGCTGACGATGGCGTGGAAATGGCAGCGCGGTGACGTCTCGCGACACACCGGCGGCGACCTCGCGGCGGCGCTCGGTCGCATCACGGCGAAGGTGTTCGTGATGCCGATCAGCGAGGACATGTTCTTCCCCGTGCGCGACTGCGCCGCCGAGCAGGCGCTGATCCCGGGGAGCGAGCTGCGCGTGATCGACGACGTGCACGGGCACCTCGGCCTGTTCGCCGTCGACCCGGGCTACATCCCGCAGATCGACCGGGTGCTGGGTGACCTGCTGGCGACCTCCGTGGCCCCCACCGCGGAAGCGCTCGCCGCGGCGTAGCCCCCCGCGCGCCGCTCCGGGCCGGGTCCGCTGTACGTGAAGCGGGCCCGGCCCGGGACCATGTTTGGGGTGGGGGGCCGGGCGCGAGCGGCCCGGAGAGTGTGAGGTCCAGTGAAATGGATGGCGCGAATGCGCCCCTCAACCTGGATGACCCCCTCATGTGGGGCATCCATTTCTGCTGCCTGCAAAATGGTGGGCGCAAATGTGCCCCTCAGACAGTGCGAGGGGGTCATTTGCGCCCACTATCTCGGGCCGCGCGATCGAGGTGGCGCTGCAGACCAGTTGGGTGCCACGCAACTGGTCCGGCGCGCCACCCAGATTTCGCGGCCCCAAGGCAGGTGGCGCCGCCGACCATCTCGCGAGGGCTGAGGTAGTCCGGCGCGCCACCTGGATCCCCCGCGGCGCGGGCCGCGCCCTACGGGGTGACCGCCACCGGTGCATCCTGCGCCGAGGCATCCCCCACCGCACCCTGTGCGCCATCGCGCACCGAGGCATCCCCCACCACGGCAGCAGCCCCCACCACACCCCGCCGACGGGCGGATGCCGCGGCGAAGACCATCACGGCGAGGCCGGCGACGGTGATGGCGGCGCCGATCCAGATGGGTGAGGTGTAGCCGAGACCCGCGGCGATGCCGAGGCCGCCCGCCCACGCGCCCAGCGCGTTGCCGAGGTTGAACGCGCCGATGTTGGCGCCCGAGGCGAGCGTGGGCGCGCCGCCCGCGTAGTTCATGATGCGGCTCTGCAACCCCGGGACGGTGCCGAACCCGAATCCGCCCATCAGGAACAGCACGACGATGACGGCGGGCTGCGATCCCGCGACGAGACCGAATGCCACGAGCACCACGGCGAGCGCGGCGATGAATCCGACGAGCGTCGCGTCGATCGAGCGGTCGGCGAGCTTGCCGCCGAGCCAGTTGCCGAGCACGAGTCCCGCGCCGAACAGCACGAGCAGCCATGGCACGGCGCTCGCGGCGAAACCGGTGACCTCGGTGAGCGTGTACGCGATGTAGGTGAAGGCGCCGAACATGCCGCCGAAGCCGAGTACCGTCACGACGAGCGAGAGCCACACCTGGCCCGAGCGGAACGCGCGCAGCTCGCTGCGCAGGCTGATGCGCTGCGCCGCGGAGCGCAGGGTGGGCACAAGGGCCAGGATGCCGAGCAGCGCGAACACCCCGATCGCGGAGATCACCCAGAACGTCGACCGCCAGCCGAACTGCTGGCCGAGGAAGGTGCCGAACGGCACTCCCAGCACGTTCGCAACCGTCAGCCCCGTGAACATGAAGGCGATCGCGCCGGCGCGCTTCTCGGGCGCGACGAGGCCCGCCGCGACGACCGAGCCGATGCCGAAGAACGCGCCGTGGCACAGGGCCGCGAGGATCCGGCCGATCATCGCGATGCTGTAGTCATCTGCGACCGCGGTGAGCACGTTGCCCGCGATGAAGAGGACCATGAGTCCGAGAAGGACCGGCTTGCGCGGCAGCCGCGTGGTCGCGGCGGTGAGCCCGAGGGCACCGACGGCGACGGCGAGCGCATAGCCCGAGATGAGCCAGCCGGCGGATGCCTCGGTGACGCCGAAATCGGCGGCGACCTCGGGCAGCAGGCCCATGATGACGAACTCGGTCAGTCCGATGCCGAAAGCGCCGATGGCGAGGGCGATGAGACCCAAGGGCATGTCGATCTCCTTGTGAGAAATACTGGTGAGGGCTTAAGATAGTTGCACGCGCGGGATACTGCACGAGCAAACAAGATCTTTGCACACGCAAGCATCCAGCGCAAGCAACTATTTTTCAGAAGGCTCCAGGAGTGGTGACATGGGCATCGGCGACGACGCTGTTGAGGTGCGAGCACAGGGGTGGCGCACCCTCGCGGCGCTGCACGGCCTGATCGAGTCCGAGCTCGAGCGCGCCCTCACCGAGGTCGACCTGTCGGTCGTCGAGTTCACCGTGCTCGACGCGCTCAACCGGCAAGACGGCTGGCACATGCGCATGCAGCAACTCGCCCGCGCCGCCGCACTCAGCCCGAGCGCCACGACGCGCCTCGTGACGCGACTCGAAGACCGCGGCCTGCTCACCCGCATCCTCTGCGCCGACGACCGTCGCGGCATCTACACCGAGCTCACGCCCAGCGGACACAAGCTGTACGACCGCGCGCTCCCCCTGCACGACGACGCCCTCGAGCGTGCGCTGGCGGATGCCGCGGATCAGCCCGAGCTCGCTCCGCTCGTCGACGCCCTGCACGGCGTCGCCCTGCCTGCCCTCGCAGGCGCGGGCTCGACCCGCGCGCGCTGACCCGCTGGCCCGCGCGCGCCGCCGGGCAGACCGCCTGACCCGCGCGCTGACGGCCGCGCCGCCCCGGCGCCGCGCAGGCTGCCTCAGCCCGCGCGCCTCGCGGCGCACGCCACGCACGTCGTCGCCATCGGGCGCACTTCAAGGCGCTCGGGCGGGATCGCCCGCCCGCACACGGCGCAGACGCCGTACGTCCCGTCGGCGACGCGGGCGAGAGCCGCTTCAACCTCCGCTCGCTCGGACGCCGTCGCCCGGCGCAGGGCCTCGATGCGCTGCCACTCGCCCGAGAGGGTCGATCCCTCGGGATCGTGCTCGTCGTCGGCCGTGGCATCCGCCCGGTCTTCGCGGACGGCCGCTTCATCGGCGTCGAGCCGCGCGAGCAGTGCGTCGAGCTCGGCCGCGCGCTCGCGCAACGCCGCGACCGCAACGACCGCCACGGCACCGACCACGCCGCCCGCACCCGCCCCGGCCCCGCCCCCCGTCATCCCTGGTATCCGATCAGCCAGGTCACCCCGAAGCGGTCGCGCACCTGACCGTCGTGGTCGCCCCACGGCTTGAGTGTCAGCAGATCGACGACCTCGCCGCCCTCCGCGAGCGCCGCGAACCAGCGCTCCAGCTCGGCGGGTTCGGCCGTGCCGAGCAGCGAGAACAGGATGCCCCGGAGCGCGAGCGTGGCCTCCCCCGGCGCGGCATCCGCCGCGAACAGCTCGACGGGACCCTGCAGCATGCCGTGCGCGACGGCATCCGCGGGTCCGTCCTCGCGCCCGAAGTCGGCATACGAGTTGATGACGAGCTCGCCGCCGAACACGTCGCGGTAGAACTCCAGCGCGCCACGCGCGTCGCCGTCGAAGTGGAGATAAGGGGTGAGCCCGGTCATGCGCCCGACTCTACGACTCCCCACCCCCAAGGGACACCCCGCGCCGTCGCACCACCCAACTAGACTGGACGCCATCCCCGGCACCCGAGTCTTGGAGTCCAGCCGCGTGAGCACCCCCACCACCTCCCCCGTCGCCGACACCGTCGAAAACGCCCTGGCCACGCCGCAGAAGGAGCAGCCGTACGCGGCGCTGGGCCTCAAGCCCGACGAGTACGAGCAGATCAAGGTGATCCTCGGGCGGCGTCCGACCAGCGGCGAGCTGGCGATGTACTCGGTCATGTGGAGCGAGCACTGCTCGTACAAGTCGTCCAAGAACTACCTGCGTCGCTTCGGCCAGAAGGTCAGCGAACAGATGAAGACCCGCCTCATGGTGGGCATGGGCCAGAACGCCGGCGTCGTCGACGTCGGCGAGGGTTGGGCGGTCACCTTCAAGGTCGAGTCGCACAACCACCCGAGCTACATCGAGCCGTTCCAGGGCGCCGCGACGGGCGTCGGCGGCATCGTCCGCGACATCATCTCGATGGGCGCACGCCCGGTCGCCGTCATGGACCAGCTGCGCTTCGGCGCGATCGACCACCCCGACACGGCCCGCGTCGTGCACGGCGTCACGAGCGGCATCAGCTTCTACGCGAACTGCCTGGGCCTGCCGAACATCGGCGGCGAGACCGTCTTCGACGCCGTCTACCAGGGCAACCCGCTCGTCAACGCCCTCGCGGTCGGCGTCATGCGCCACGAAGACATCAAGCTCGCCAACGCGACCGGCGCCGGCAACCAGGTCGTGCTGTTCGGCGCGCGCACCGGCGGCGACGGCATCGGCGGCGCGTCGATCCTGGCATCCGACACCTTCGCCGATGGCGGTCCGACCAAGCGCCCGGCCGTGCAGGTCGGCGACCCGTTCGCTGAGAAGGTGCTCATCGAGTGCTGCCTCGAGCTCTACAAGGGCGAGCTCGTCGAGGCGATCCAAGACCTCGGTGCCGCCGGCATCTCGTGCGCGACGAGCGAGCTGGCCGCCAACGGCGGCAGCGGCATGCGCGTCGACCTCGAGAACGTCCTGCTGCGCGACCCCTCGCTCACGCCCGAGGAGATCCTCATGAGCGAGAGTCAGGAGCGCATGATGGCGATCGTGGCGCCCGAGAAGCTGGATGCCTTCCTCGCGGTGACGGCCAAGTGGGACGTCGAGACGAGCGTCCTGGGCGAAGTCACCGGCGACGGACGCCTGCAGATCTTCTGGCACGGCGAGCAGATCGTCGACGTCGACCCCTCCACGGTCGCGGTCGACGGCCCCGTCTACGACCGCCCGGTCGCCTACCCGGCCTGGCTCGACGCCCTGCAGCTCGACTCGGCGGCGGCGCTCCCCCGCACCGACGACCCCGCCGTGCTGAAGGACCAGTTCCTGCAGCTGCTGGGCAGCCCGAACCTTGCCGACACGAGCTGGATCACCAACCAGTATGACTACTACGTCATGGGCAACACGGCGCTGAGCTTCCCCGACGACGCGGGCATGATCCGCGTCGACGAAGAGTCGGGCCTCGGCTTCGCGATCGCGACCGACTGCAACGGCCGGTTCTGCCAGCTCGACCCGTACGCGGGCGCGCAGCTCGCCCTCGCTGAGGCGTACCGCAACGTCGCCGTCACAGGCGCGATACCCACCGCCGTCACCGACTGCCTGAACTTCGGCAGCCCCGAGAACCCCGAGGTCATGTGGCAGTTCGGCCAGGCCGTCGACGGTCTCGCCGAGGCGTGCCTCGAACTGGGCGTGCCGGTCACGGGCGGCAACGTCAGCTTCTACAACCAGACCGGTGACGTGCCGATCCACCCGACGCCCGTCGTCGGCGTGCTCGGCATCATCGACGACGTCGCGCGCCGCATTCCCAGCGGCTGGCAGGATGCCGGCGAGAACATCTACCTCCTCGGGGTGACTTCGACCGAACTGTCCGGCTCGCAGTGGGCCGGCACCGTGCACGGTCACCTGGGCGGGCGCCCACCCGCGGTCGACCTCGGCCAGGAGAAGCGTCTCGCCGAGCTCATCCACGCCGCCTCGCAGCAGGAGCTCGTCTCCAGCGCGCACGATCTGTCATCGGGCGGCCTCGTACAGGCCCTCGCCGAGGCGGTCATGCGCTTCGGTGTCGGCGCCCGCGTGTGGCTGCGCGAGATCATGGAGCGCGACGGCGTCGACGCCGCGACCGCACTGTTCAGCGAGTCGACCGGTCGCGTCATCGTGTCGGTCCCGCGCGAAGAGGACGTCAAGTTCCGGGGTCTGTGCGAAGGACGCGGCTACCCCGTGCTGCGCATCGGCGTGACCGATCCCGCAGCAGACGGCGACGAGGCGGCGCTCGAGGTGCAGGATGTCTTCACCCTCACGGCATCCGAACTGCGCGCTGTGTCGCAGGGCACGCTGCCGGCCGCGTTCGGCGCGACCGTCACCGAGCCTGTGACACCGTAGGCTGATCGACATGACCGTCGAGGACGAGTACCAGGGCATGAACGCCGCGCGCACGCGCCGCACGCGGATCGTCGCGTGGACCGTGATCGTCTCGCTGATCCTCGTCGGTGGCGGCGCAACGGTTCTCGCCCTCATCTTCGGCTGACATCGGCCTGGTTTCGCCCCGGCACCATTCCCGCTCACCTTTCAGGCATGCTGGATAGCATGGCGATGTGGATCCGCTCTGGGTGGCGCTCGCCGAGTTCTGGTGGATCGGGCCGGCCGTGGTCGGCGCGGGCACCGTCGGCTGGCTCGGGCTGCGCGGCCAGCGGTCAGCGAAAGCGCGACGCCTCGCCTACGACGCATCGCGCGAGGCGCTGCGCACGGCGCGGCAGGATGCCACGGCCGCCCGCATCGCGGCACGCGTCGCCCGGGCTGAACTCGCGCGGGCTCAGGCCGAGCGCGCGGCGGGGCGTGTGAGCTCGGCTGCCGTCGCTGCGGCGCGCCGCGCGGTGGACGTCGCGCAGCGTGAGCTCAAGGCAGCGAGCGCCGCCGTGCGGGCGCGGCGCGCCGGGCTGTCGGCCGATCGTGCTGCCCTCGGTGCTCGCCCCACCGATCCGGCGCAACTGCCACTCGCGCGGCTGATCGCCGCGGACGACGCCGTCACCGCGCGCTGGATGGACTACGAGACGGATGCCGCGAAGTTGATCGCGTTCCCCGCGATGAGCGACGCACGCGTGCCCGAGACGGCCGCGTTCCTCGCTGAGCAACGCACCGCGCGCGCCCTGCGCCCGGCATCCGCGGCGGCACGCATCACCCCCGCCCAGTTCGGGGCGTACCGCGACGCCATCGCCCGCGCGACGCACGCATTCGACGCGGCCGAAGCCGAAGCGTGGCGCCGGGCGCGCGGCGCCGGAACCGCCCCCGCGGGGCCCGGCCCAGACACGACCACGACGAGCGCCTGGGTGATCTCGGCGCAGGAGATCGCACAGAACCTCACGCAGACTGTCATCGCCCGCGGCGCCGAGGCGCTCGCCCGTGCGACGGCGCCGCGCCAGACAGCGGATCAGGCCGCGCCGCCGGCGCAGGCCGCGCCGCGGAAGCCCGCGGCGTACGGCGAGCCCGGGCCATCCGGGGCGTCTGGAGCGTCCGGGGCATCCGCGGACTCCGGAGAGGATGCCTCGCACTCCGGCGCCGGTCCATCGACCACTCCGCCACCGCCCACCCCGCCGGTCTGGCCGGTGCCGTCACGGAGCCCGCGTTCACCTCGCTGCTGACCTCGACCGCATAGGGTGGCACCGTGGACTTTTGGCAGTTCGTCGGCAGCTACTGGTGGCTCGCGTTCCCGATCGCGGGCATCGTCGGTGGCTTCGCGCGCCGCTGGGAGCTCGGTGCTCGCTCGCGCCACAAGCGTCGCCTCGAGATCCTGCAGGCCAAGGCCGCGCTGAAGGCGGCGACGCCGCCGAAGCAGGTCGCCTCGGCGACCGAGCCCAAACCGATCACGAAGCCCTCACCGGCTCAACCACAGCTCGAGCGGCTGTTCGTCGCGCACGACGCCGTGACCGCACGCTGGCTCGACTACGAGCTCGACGTCGCGAAGCTCATCGCGTTCCCGACGATCAGCGACGGGCGCCAGCCGCTGACTGCGGCGTTCCTGCGGGCGAAGAAGCACGCCGACCGGCTGCGGCCCGCGTCGGCGAAGGCGAACCTGACCGACCAGGAGCTCACCGACTACGCCAACGCCGTGACCGACTTCGAGGTGGCGTTCGACGTCGCCGAGCGCGAAGCGCGGCGACTGAAGGACTCGGACTTCAACGACACCGAGCGCAAGCGCCTCGCGACGGCGCGGCAGCTGCTCGCCGTCGCCGTCGACGAGGCCGCGACCTCCGCCGAGCGCCAGGTCGCCTACAAGCGCGTGCGCGAAGAGCTCGATGGCCTCATCGTGGTCTCCGACGAGGCGATCACGATCCTGGAGAAGAAGGTCGCCCTCGAGTTGCCCGCCCAGGCGCGGGTGTCGGATGCCGGCGGGTCGCCCGCAGACCCAGACGCGCCGCCCACGTGGTAACTGCGCACCCGCAGACAGGTGGCGCCCCGGACCATCTCAAGCGCCGCGAGCTGGTCCGCAGCGCCACCCACTTCTGCATGCCCAGAAACGGGTGGCGCCCCGGACCACCTCAACGCGTGTGAGATAGGCCGGGGCGCCACCCAGTTCCCGCGCGAGCGGGCCCAGGTCACGAGGTCAGCGAGTCGACCCAATCCTGGTTGTCGGCGATCCACTGCTCGACGACGGGGCCGTAGTCGTCCCCCGAGTACGCGTTGAACATGGCATCCTCGAGCGAGTACAGGGTGTCACTGGGCATCGTGAAGTCCTGCAGCCAGCCGTGCACCTCGGGGAAGTCGGTCTGGAACGACGACGCGGCGATCGAGTGGATCTCCTCGGCCTCGCCGAGCAGACCCTGCGGGTCTGCGAGGTCCTTGATCGGGAACGCGTTGTACGCCCAGTGCGGGCGCCACAGCGTCACGGCGATGTTCTGCCCGGCATCCGTCGCCTTCTTCAGCTCCGAGAGCATGGCCGGCGTCGACGACTCGACGAGCTCGAGGCCGTCCAGGCCGTACCCGGGCACGACGTCGTCGCCGGTGATGCGCATGAGGCCCGAACCCGGCTCGATGCCGACGATTCGGTCGCCGAACAGGTCAGCGTTGTCGGCGAGCTCGTCGAGCGAGTCGATGGGGGCATCCTCATTGACGGCGATCGTCAGGCTCGCCTCGTCATTCCACGCGCCGAGGTCTTCGACGTCGTCGCCGTAGGTCTCCATGTAGTCGGCGTGCGTCGTGGGCAGCCACGTGTCGAGCACGACGTCGAAGTCGCCGCCGGCGAGGCCCTGGTAGACGGGCGCGACGTCGGCGTAGGTGAGCTCGACGTCATACCCCTTGGATTCGAGGATCGCCTGCCACAGGTACGACGCGGCGATGCCTTCGTCCCAGCCGTTGAACACGGCGATCTCGATCGCGCGGTCGGCGGGGCCATCGGCTGCGGCGTTCGAGGAGTTCGACGCGCAGCCGCCGAGCGCGAGCGACGCGGCACCCGCGAGGGCGATGCTGCTCAAGAGCTTGGTTCGGGTGATGTTCATGGGGTCCTCTCCATCTGTGTGCTGTGTGCGGATTGGTCTGTGGTGGCACGGCGCGCGGGGCGGCGCGTGCCGAGGGATGCCGTGAGGCGGTCGAGGATCATCGCGATGATGACGACCGAGATACCCGCCTCGAAGCCGAGGCCGACGTTGATGCGTCCGATGGCGCGGACGATCTCGCCGCCGAGTCCGCCGGCGCCGACCATGCCGGCGATGACGACCATCGACAGGCTCAGCATGATCACCTGGTTGACACCCGCCATGATCGACGGCAGCGCCAGCGGGATCTGGATCTGGCGCAGCACGCGTGCGGGCGTCGCGCCGAACGCCTGCCCTGCTTCGACGACCTCAGAGTCGACGCCGCGGATGCCGAGCTCGGTCAGCCGCACGCCGGGAGCGACGGCGAACATGATCGTCGCGATCATGCCGGGCACGGCGCCGACACCGAAGAAGATGATCGCGGGGATGAGGTAGACGAACGCGGGCATCGTCTGCAGGAAGTCGAGGATCGGGCGCACGACGCGCGAGACGCGCGCGCTGCGCGCCGCCCAGATGCCGACGGGGATCGCGATCACGATCGCGACGACCGAGGCGACGACGACGAGTGCGAGGGTGTCCATCGCGGCATCCCACATGTCGACGCCTACGATCAGCAGCAGTCCGAGCGCCGTGCCGGCGGCGAGCTTCCACCCCTTCGCCCAGTACGCGAGCGTGGCGAACACGAGGATGATCACCCAGAACGGCGGGGTGCGCAGGGCCCATTCGAGCCCGTCGTACACGCCGCCGAGCAGGTCGGCGACGACGTCGAGCAACCCGCCGAACACGTCGGCGATGATGTCGACGAGAGCGGCGATCCAGTCGCCGAGGGGAATGCGGAACTCCATCAGCGCACGCTCCCCTCTGCCGCGGCAGCGCCCGGCACGGCGGCCGTCGCCTCGTCGACGAGCGACGTGAACTCGGCCACCATGTCGATGGGCGTCTGGATGACGGGCATCTCACGGGTCGTCGCGGGCACGTTGCCGAGTGCCGCGAGCAGCGTCACGCGCGGGATGACCCCGAGCAGCCGCCGGCTCTCGTCGACGACGGCGAGGGGCACGGTCGCCTCGACGGCCGTCTCGACGATGTCGGTCAGCAGGTCGTCGGGGCCGACCGTGGGCACCGAGGCATCCACGACCTGTCGCAGATCGGTCTGGCCCGCCTTGACGGCACGGATGACGGCGCGATCGGTGACGACGCCGACGAGGCGGCGGTTCTCGACCGCGAACAGCGACCCGGCCTGCTGCGCCCGCATCGTGCGCAGCGCGCCGCGCACGCCGGCGCTGAGCGGAGTCGTCGCGGCGGGGGGCTCCATGACGGCGGATGCCGTGAGCACCCGCGCGCGGTCGACGTCCTGCACGAACTGCGCGACGTAGTCATTGGCGGGGTCGGTGAGGATCTCTTCGGGCGTGCCGTTCTGCACGATGCGGCCGTCACGCATGACGGCGATGCGGTCGCCGAGGAACATCGCCTCGTTGAGGTCGTGCGTGATGAAGACGATCGTGCGGCCCAGTTCGCGCTGCAGCTCGACGAGCTGCTCCTGCATCTCGCGGCGGATGAGCGGGTCGAGCGCCGAGAACGCTTCGTCCATGAGCAGGATGCCCGTGCCTGCGGTCAGCGCGCGAGCGATGCCGACGCGTTGGCGCATGCCGCCGGAGAGCTCGTCGGGCATGGCGAGCGCGCGGTCGCCGAGGCCGACGCGCTCGAGGATCTCCATCGCCTGCGCGCGGCGCTCGGCCTTGCCGACGCCCTGGATCTCGAGCGCATAGGCGGCGTTGTCGAGCACCGTCAAGTGCGGCAGCAGTGCGAAGTGCTGGAAGACCATCGACACCGACTCGCGGCGGATCGTGCGCAGCTCGGTCGGGTTCGCGGTCGTGACGTTGCGGCCCTCGACGAGCACCTCGCCCGCCGTCGGGGTCAACAGGCCGTTGAGCATGCGGATGATCGTCGACTTGCCCGAGCCGGACAGGCCCATGATGACGAAGATCTCGCCGGGCTGCACGGTGAAGCTCGCGTCGATGACGGCTGCCGTGCCGGCATCCGTCACCTCTGCGCGAGACGCACCGGCGCGCAGGCGCGCGACGGCATCCTTCGGATTGCGGCCGAAGACCTTGAAAAGATTGCGCGCCTCAAGTGCGGGCGCGGTGGCGGAATGATCCGGCACAGGACACCTCGGCAGCCCGGTGCAAGGGGCTGCATCGGTCACGCCCGGGTGGCGGCCACCGGCGCTCACTGGTGCTGTGCGAGCGCTCCGGCTACGGACATCGGGTCCGCGCAACAGGCCACCGACCGTACGCTCGCCGGTCTGACGCGGGGCGCCACCAGCGACCGCGGACTGGTCGTGGGGCCTCGTGAAAGGCCTCCACCACGGTTCCAGCCGCGGGCGGCGATGGCAAATTCGCGATCTCGCGGGGACTGGGCTATCACGCGTGCGCGCGGTGGGCTAAGAACGGGGTCTTGCGCATCGCGAGGTTCTGTGGTTACTTAGTCATGTAACTAACCCATGGACCAGGAGACGGTGTGATCGAAGAAGGCAGAGCACTCTTTCTGCAGATCGCAGAGAGCGTGGAGGACTCGATCGTCGACGGATCGCTCGCGGAAGACACCCGCGCCCCGTCGACCAATGAGCTCGCCGCCTTCTACCGCATCAACCCCGCCACCGCCGCGAAGGGAGTGAACATGCTCGTCGACAA
This sequence comes from Microbacterium sp. 70-16, assembly GCF_001898315.1. Lineage (GTDB taxonomy): Bacteria > Actinomycetota > Actinomycetes > Actinomycetales > Microbacteriaceae > Microbacterium. Next base: position 201,447 of record NZ_MKTQ01000026.1, read on the forward strand.
GGGCGTTCTCGTCAAGCGCCGGGGCATCGGGATGTTCGTCGCGCCCGGCGCGCGCGAGCAGCTGCGCACCGAGCGCCGCACGGCGTTCGCCGACCGCTTCATTCAGCCCCTGCTGGCAGAGGCGCGCACCCTCGGGCTGAGCCCCGACGACCTCGCCCGGCTTGTGCGTGAGCGCGCCGCGGCATCCGACACTCTGGAAGGGAACGCACGATGACCGCCGTGATCGAAGTGAGTCACCTCACCAAGCGCTACAAGGAAACCCTGGCGCTCGACGACGTCGACCTGACGCTCGAGCAGAACACGATCTACGGATTGCTGGGGCGCAACGGCGCCGGCAAGACGACGCTCATGTCCATCCTGACGGCGCAGAACTTCGCGACCTCGGGCACGGCGCACGTGTTCGGCGAGGAGCCGTACGAGAACGCGCGCGTGCTGCAGCGCATCTGCTTCGTGCGTGAGAGCCAGCGCTACCCCGAAGACGCACTGCCGCGCCACGCCTTCCACATGGCGAGTCTGTTCTTCCCGAACTGGAGTCAGGAACTCGCCGACGAGTTGATCGTGCAGTTCCAGCTGCCGCTGAAGACGCGCATCAAGAAGCTCTCGCGGGGGCAGTTGTCGGCCGTCGGCGTCATCATCGGACTCGCCTCGCGCGCCGAGATCACCTTCTTCGACGAGCCGTACCTCGGCCTGGATGCCGTCGCGCGCCAGATCTTCTACGACCGGCTCATCCAGGACTACACCGAGCATCCCCGCACCGTGATCCTCTCCAGTCACCTCATCGACGAGGTCGCGAACCTCATCGAACGCGTCATCGTGATCGATCAGGGCCGCATCCTCTTGGACGAGGAGACGGATGCCGTGCGCGGCCGCGCGTCGACCGTCGTCGGCGACGCCACGGCGGTCGAGGCGTTCGTCGCGGGACGCGAGGTCATCCACCGTGAATCCCTCGGCCGCGTCGCCAGCGTCACGGTGCTCGGCGAACTGGATGCCGCCGACCACGCGCGACTCGCCGCCGCGGGCCTCGAACTGGCTCCGGTCTCGCTGCAGCAACTGGTCGTCCGCCTCACGCAGCACTCTGCCGCGGCCCCCGCCGCAGGCTCGCAAGCCACACCGGCCCCCACCTCGGAAGGAGCAGGGCGATGAACCGCACCCTCTCGGTCATGCGCATGCAGTTCGTCAACAAGTACACGTTCGTCTGGCTGCCGCTGATCATCCTCGGCGCCTCGCTCGCGCTGTCGGTTCTGATCTTCGCAATGATCCCGTACGACGGGGGAAAGTACGGCGGCGGGAGTCAGGCGCCGATCTGGTACTTCTTCGCGCTGGGCATCACGTCGCTCAGCTACACGTTCCCGTTCTCGCAGGCACTCAGCCTCACGCGCCGCGAGTTCTTCTTCGGAACGATGCTCGCGGCGGGCGTCACGGCGCTGATCCTCGCGGTCGCCTTCGTCCTCGGCGGGGCGATCGAGGTCGCCACCGGCGGCTGGGGTGTCAACGGGTACTTCTTCTACCTCGACTGGGTGTGGCAGTCGGGCTGGCTCGTCGCTGGCCTGTTCTTCGGCATCCTGTCGCTGATGCTGTTCGTCATCGGCTTCTGGGGCGCAACGCTGTACCGCCGCTTCGGCGCGCTCGGGCTCACCCTCACCCTCGTGGCGTTCGGCGTGGTGCTGGTGATCGCGATGTTCCTGGTGCAGCAGTTGGATGCCTGGGGAACGGTCTTCGAGTGGTTCGCCGCGCTCGGAGCAGGCGGGCTCGCGCTCGGCATGGCTGGGGCCACGGTTGTCTTCGGCGTGGTCGCGTGGGCGACACTGCGCCGCGCGACCCCCTGACCGTCAGCGGCTTCGGCCGAGCGCGGCTCAGCGGCCGTCGGCCGCCTCGGTGTGGTGGCGGATGACCTCCGCCACCACGAAGTTGAACCACTTCTCGGCGAACTCGGGGTCAAGGTCGGCGTCGTCGGCGAGCTGACGCAGGCGCGCGATCTGGCGTTCCTCACGGGCAGGGTCGGATGCCGGCATCCGATACTCCGCCTTCAGCAGCCCCACCTGCTGGGTCGCCTTGAAGCGCTCCGCGAGCAGGTGGATGAGGGCGGCGTCGATGTTGTCGATGCTGCCGCGCAGGCGCAGCAACTGGGCCTGCGGGTCGGGTTCGTGCGTTCCTTCCACGTCGCCGAGACTACCGCCTCCGCCGCTGGGTCCAGGTCGGGGTCGACGCCTGGGTTCACGCTGGGTCCCCGCCGGGCGCCGGCGCGCCAATAGAGTGTGGGCATGGCATCCGGAAACGAAGAGCCCCGCCGTCGCTTCGGTAAACGTCGCGCAGGCGCCGCCGTCACGGCTTCCGAGCCGGCCGCGGCGGCCCCGACCGTCACGCCGGGCGGCGCGGTCGCCCCGGCCGGCGCCGTCACCCCGGCCGATCGCCGGGTGCTGGCGAACGTCAACCGTCCGTTCGTCGCCGGATTCTTCCTGACGTTCGGTGGACTTGCCGCGTTCGCCCTCGGCCTCGCGATCACGAACCTCGTCACGATCTGGATCTACATCGCCTTCGCCCTGTTCGCGGCGCTCGGCCTCGACCCGCTCGTACGGCGGCTCGAGAACCGCGGCACGAAGCGCGCGTGGGCGATCGTCATCGTCTACTTCGTGTTCGCGATCGTGCTCATCGGCATCCTCTGGCTCATCGTTCCGACGGTCGTGACCCAGATCGCGCAGTTCATCACCGATCTGCCGAGCATGGTGACCTCGTTCCAAGGCACCGAGCTCTACGCGTGGTTGCACGAACAGTTCGGCTCGCAGGTTCCGCAGCTGCTGTCTGATCTGCAGGCGTTCCTGACCGACCCGTCGAACCTCGCCGCGATCGGCGGCGGTGTGCTGCAGTTCGGCATCTCGATCGGCACGACGATCTCGGGGATCATCATCATCATCGTGCTGAGCCTGTACTTCCTGGCGACGCTGCCCGAGATGAAGAAGGCGTTCTACCGGATGGTGCCGGCGCGCACCCGCCCGCTGACTGCTGAGCTCACCGAGGAAATCACCGAGTCGGTCGGCGGCTACCTCGGCGGCATGGTCGTGCTCGCATTCTTCAACGCGGTGATCACGTTCATCCTCTACACCGTGCTGCAGCTGCCATTCCCGGCGCTGCTGGCGGTCGTGGCGTTTTGTATCACGATCATCCCGCTCGTCGGTACCGTCCTGTTCTGGGGCATCGGATCGGTCGTCGCGCTGATCTCCAACCCGCTCGCCGCACTCATCTTCGCCGCGGCCTACCTCGTCTACATGCAGATTGAGGCATATATCCTCACGCCGCGCGTCATGAACAAGGCGATCTCGGTGCCGGGGTCGCTCGTCGTGATCGGCGCACTCGTCGGTGGCACGCTCATGGGCCTGCTCGGCGCGCTCGTCGCGATCCCTGTGACGGCGTCCATCCTGCTCATCATCAAGAAGGTCTTCATTCCGAAGCAGGATGCCGCGGTCTGAGCCGCGGGGCATCCACCGCCTGGCTTGTCAGCACCCGAGGTCGCGCCTCGGGAGGAGATTTCACTTCGGGAGGAGTTTTCGGGCCCAGGCATCCTCCCGAACGGAAATCTCCTCCCGAACTGCGCGCGCCTCAGCGCACAGGCAGCAGGCACGTGGGCGACGGCGCCTCCGCGCGGTGGCGCACGCGGCCCGGCACGCCGGTGCGCACGTCGAGCGTGAGCGAGGCGACCTCGTTCGAGAGCTGCCCCGCGACGAGCAGGACGTCGCGCACCACGACGTGGTGGCGCGGCCAGTCCACGCCCGCGTCGACGAGTGCGACGGGTGAGACGAGCTCGCCCGCGCCGCGCACGCGCAGCGTCGCGATCGTGTTGCTGCCGCGCACGCCGGCGTAGAGGAACTCGCCGTCGCGCGAGGTCGCGAGTTCGGCCGCGGCGTCGCCCGGGAGCGTCGGGCCGAGCGGCGTGCCGCCGACGAGCTTCCAGGTGCCGTCGGATGCCGGCGCAAGCACGAACAGCTCGCACGAGAGCTCGGTCACGACGTACAGGTGACCACTCGGATGCCACACCATCTGCCGCGGGCCGCTGCCGACCGGCAGGGCGACCTGCCCCACCGCGCGCAGCCCCGTCGCGCCATCGCGCCAGAATCGCACCAGGTCGTAGCCGAGGTCGGTCGTCGCGATGAGCCCGCCCGGCAGGAACACCGCTGCGTGTGCACGCGACGGACGAAGATCGGATGCCGCGTCAGCCCCGCCGGCATTGCCATCCGCCGGCGACGACTCCGCGCGGTCGTGCTCCGGCACGAGGTGGGCGTACTCCTCGCCTGCGGCTTCGCGCAGTGCGCGCGCCGCGGCGGCGAGATCGATGTCGCCGGCGCGGTCGGCCACAGGCGCACCCTCATCGCCGTGCGGATCCACCGCCGCGGGCGCGATCACCGGCGCCGAAGGACGACCCGAGGCATCCAGCGTCATCCGGACCACGCGCCCGTCGCCCCAGCAGCTGGCCACCAGGAACCGCCCGTCGGGCGACACCGCGACGTGGCACACCGCTTCGCCCGCGTCGATCGGATCGCCGAACGGGGCGAACGCCGCCTCGCCCGTGCGCCGGAACGCCTGCACCTGACCCCGGTGCTCGAGCGCGGCATAGACGACACCGCTCGGGGCCACCGTCAGCGAACCCGGATGCGGCGCGAGCCACGACGGCGAATCGGCCGTGGCGACCTCGCCCGTGAACGCGAGGGCACCGCCGGCGGACGCATCGTCGGCGAGGCCGGCCACGAGCATCCCGATGCCGGACGCGTTCCCGCCCGTGTCGGCGGTGTACCCGCCGAGGAGCGCTCGCATCTCAGTCCACGAGGTCGTGGCGCACGATGACGGCGTCGCGGGCGGGGCCCACGCCGATCACCGAGATGCGGGTGCCGCTCATCGCCTCGAGTGCGAGCACGTAGTCCTGCGCCTCGAGCGGCAGGTCCTCGAAGGTGCGCGCACCCGAGATGTCCTCGTTCCAGCCGGGGAAGTACTCAAGGATCGGCTTCGCGTGGTGGAAGTCACTCTGGTTGACCGGCACCTCGTCGAACCGCTCACCGTCGACGTCGTACGCGACACACACGGGGATCTGATCGAGACCGGTGAGGATGTCGAGCTTGGTCAGCACGAGGTCGGTGATGCCGTTGACGCGCGTCGCGTAGCGCGTGACGGGGGCGTCGTACCACCCGACGCGGCGCGGGCGCCCCGTCGTCGTGCCGAACTCGAAGCCGCGCTTGCGCAGCCACTCGCCCTGCTCGTCGAACAGCTCGGTCGGGAACGGGCCCGACCCGACCCGCGTCGTGTACGCCTTGACGATGCCGACGATGCGGTCGAGGCGGTTGGGGCCGACGCCCGACCCCGTCGACGCGCCACCGGCCGTCGCCGACGACGACGTCACGAACGGGTAGGTGCCGTGGTCGACGTCGAGCATGGTCGCCTGGCCGCCCTCGAAGACGACGATGTCACCGGCATCCAGCGCATCGTTCAGCAACAGGCCGGTGTCACACACCATGGGGCGCAGCCGCTCGACGTACGACAGCAGGTCGTCGACGATCTCGTCGACCGTGATCGCGCGGCGATTGAAGACCTTCACAAGCAGGTGGTTCTTCTGATCGAGGGCGCCCTCGACCTTCTGGCGCAGGATGTTCTCGTCGAAGAGGTCTTGCACGCGGATGCCGACGCGGTTGATCTTGTCAGCGTAGGTCGGGCCGATGCCGCGGCCGGTCGTGCCGATCATGCGCTTGCCGAGGAAGCGCTCGGTGACCTTGTCGAGCGTGCGGTGGTACTGCGTGATGACGTGCGCGTTGGCGCTGATGCGCAGGCGCGACGTGTCCAGGCCCCGGGCCTGCAACGCCTCGAGCTCATAGAAGAGCACCTCGAGGTCGATCACGACGCCGTTGCCGATGACGGCGTTGACACCGGGCGAGAGGATGCCCGAGGGAAGGAGGTGCAGGGCGTACTTCTCGTCGCCGATCACGACCGTGTGACCGGCGTTGTTGCCCCCGTTGAACTTGACGACCCAGTCGGTGCGCTCTCCGAGGAGGTCAGTGGCCTTGCCCTTGCCCTCGTCTCCCCACTGGACGCCGACGATCACGATGCCTGGCATGGCCTACTCCCCCGTTGTTCGGACGGTTACACCCCATCCTATCGGCCCCGCTCCGCTCGCTATCGTGAAGCCATGCTGCGCACTCCCACTGGGGCACACCTCTGGGCCGCCCTGCGGCTCGCCATGGCCGCTCTGCTGCTCGCGACGATCCTCACGCAACTGGTGACCTCGATCGACAACGCGGTCGCGAACGATTGGCACCTGCCGACGGTGATCGCGAACTTCTTCAGCTACTTCACGATCCTCTCCAACGCCCTGTCGGTCATCGTGCTCACCTGGGCAGCGGTCTGGTTCTGGACGCGCGGGCGCGGTCTGACGACAGCGGGCGCGCCGCGCCGCGAACCCCTGCCGCTCGCGCTGGCCCTGGCATCCGTCACGACCTACATGATCGTCACAGGCATCGTCTACAACGTGCTGCTGCGCGGGTTTCCCCTGCCGGGTGCGCAGTGGACGAACGAGATCCTGCACGTGATAGGCCCCCTCTTCCTGCTGCTGGACCTGCTGGTCGCGCCGCACGTGCGGTCGGTGCGGTGGCGTGCGATCTGGGTCGTGCTCGCGTTTCCGATCGTGTGGGTCGTCTACACGATGGTGCGCGGGCCGTTCACAACGTCGCAGGTGACGGGCACCACGCCGTGGTATCCGTATCCGTTCCTCGACCCGAACTCGGCCATGACGGGCGGGATCGGCGGCGTCATCGCCTACATCGTCGCGATCGCCGTCGGCATCGCGCTCGTCGCCGCAGGCGTCATCTGGGTCCGCCGCCGCCGCGGCGCACGCCACGCGGCTAGCCTGGAGCGATGAAGCTCGCCGAAGCACTCGCAGAGCGCGCCGCGCTGTCCACTCGCCTCGCCCAGCTCGCCCAGCGCGCCGCGCAGCACGCGCGCGTGCAAGAGGGCGAGCCGCCCGTCGAAGACCCGAACGCCCTGCTCGCCGAGCACGACCGCGTCGCGGCGGCGCTGACCGACCTGATCGCGCGCATCAACCGCACGAACCTGCAGGCGACGCTCGCCGACGGCACGACGCTGACCGACGCCCTCGCCCAGCGCGACGTGCTGCGATTGCGCGTGCAGGCGTACACACAGGCAGCGGATGCCGGTGCCGCGCGCGCCGACCGGTACAGCCAGTCCGAGATCCGCTACGTCTCGGCGATCGATGTCGCGGCCGTGCGCGCACAGGCCGACGCGCTCTCGCAGCAGTGGCGCGAGCTCGACGTGCGCATCCAGGAGGCGAACTGGCAGAGCGATCTGATCTGACTGGCTGAACGGGCGACGCCGGCGTGAAGTCGGTAGTCCGCGAGTGCGAGCGCACACCCCACGCCACCGGGGGCAATCGGTGGCCCCTGCAGGGCCGACGAGCCGGTCCGCCGGATCATCCGGACACGGAGCACGCTCGGCACGGTGCACACACGCACGAGGCATCCTGCACACCGCATCACCACGCGCTGGCTCGCAGACGAGGGTGGGACAGGGGACCCGCCGGCGTCGCCGACCAGAGACCGTCGGCGTCAGCGCGTCGTCAGTAGGATTGATGCCATGTCGAAGGTCCTCCAGTCCCTGCCCGTCGGCGAGCGCGTCGGCATCGCCTTCTCCGGAGGGCTTGACACGTCGGTCGCCGTCGCGTGGATGCGCGACAAGGGCGCCGTGCCGTACACCTACACGGGCGACCTGGGTCAGTACGACGAGGACGACATCGCTTCGATTCCCGGCCGGGCGCTGCAGTACGGCGCCGAGGCATCCCGCCTCATCGACTGCAAGCCGCTGCTGGTCGAAGAAGGCCTGGTCGCACTGTCGTGCGGCGCGTTCCACATCCGCTCGGGCGGGCGCACCTACTTCAACACGACGCCGATCGGCCGCGCCGTCACGGGCACGCTGCTCGTGCGCGCCATGAAGGAGGACGGCGTCGACATCTGGGGCGACGGCTCGACCTACAAGGGCAACGACATCGAGCGGTTCTACCGCTACGGGTTGCTGGCCAACCCCGCGCTGCGCATCTACAAGCCGTGGCTCGACGCCGACTTCGTCACCGAGCTCGGCGGCCGCAAGGAGATGAGCGAGTGGCTCGTCGCACACGACTTCCCGTACCGTGACTCGGTCGAGAAGGCGTATTCGACGGATGCCAACATCTGGGGCGCCACGCACGAGGCCAAGACCCTCGAGCACCTCGACGTCTCGCTCGAGATCGTCGACCCCATCATGGGCGTGCGCTTCTGGGACCCGGCCGTCGAGATCGCGACCGAGGACGTGACGATCAGCTTCGAGGCGGGCCGCCCGGTCGCCATCAACGGCGTCGAGTTCGCCGACGCCGTCGCGCTCGTGCAGGAGGCCAACGCGATCGGCGGCCGCCACGGCCTGGGCATGAGCGACCAGATCGAGAACCGCATCATCGAGGCGAAGTCGCGCGGCATCTACGAGGCGCCCGGCATGGCGCTGCTGTTCATCGCGTACGAGCGCCTCGTCAACGGCATCCTCAACGAAGACACCCTCGCGACCTATCACGAGCAGGGCCGGCGCCTCGGCCGCCTCATGTATGAAGGCCGCTGGCTCGAGCCGCAGTCGTTCATGCTACGCGAGTCGATCCAGCGCTGGGTGGGCTCGGCGATCACCGGCACGGTCACGCTGCGACTGCGCCGCGGTGAGGACTACACGATCCTCGACACGACCTCGCCGAACCTGTCCTACGCGCCCGAGAAGCTCTCGATGGAGCGGGTCGGGGATGCCGCGTTCGGCCCCGTCGACCGCATCGGGCAGCTCACGATGCGCAACCTCGACATCGCCGACTCGCGCGCGCGCCTCGAGCAGTACGCGGGCCTCGGCCTCATCGGCGGCGCGACCGCCGAGCTGGTCGGCGAGCTCGCCGCGGGCGAAGCGGCCGAGATCACGGAGCACGCGGCGCCCTTCGACGCAGCGCGCGAAGAGCTCGCGGAGGCTGTCGACGAGGCATCCGAATCGGCATCGTTCGACTTCGGCGCCGACTGACCGGAGCCTCATGCCATCCGAATGGTATCGTGATGGCATGAAGGCGAGCATGGACAAGGCCGGACGTGTCGTCATTCCGGCGAGCGTGCGGGAGCGGCTCGGCCTTGTCCCGGGCCCGGTCGATCTGTTCATCGATGGCACCGGCGTCCGCATCGAGGTGGAAGCCCCCGACAACGTCGTCGAACGCGAGGGCCGCGCCGTGATCGCAGCGTCGGGGCACGCGCTCACCTCCGACGACGTGCGAGAGCTCCGTCTTGCCGACCAGCGCTGACTGGCTGCTCGACACCAGCGCGGCGATCGCGCTGGTGGTGGAAGACCACGCCCAGCACGTCGCCGTCACGCAGTTCTGCCGTAGCGCAGTGCTCGGCCTCTCGGGACACGCGATGCTCGAGGTGTACTCGGTACTGACGCGGCTGCCCGGCGCTGCGCGCGTCACCCCGACCAGCGCTGCACGCATCATCGCACAGGAGTTCCCCGCATCCGTGCCGCTGGGCCCAAAGGACGCGTTGTCTGCCGTCTCGGTGCTCGCCCACGCGGGCGTCGCCGGCGGCGCGGTCTACGACGGCCTCGTCGGGCTTGCTGCCCGCAGCGCGGGCGTGACGCTGGTGACGTGCGACCGGCGCGCTACACCGACGTACGCCGCGCTCGGCGTCGACATTCACCTGCTGTGACAGACCGTCCGGGCTAGGATGCGAATGCGGCCCGTCCGACTGGGGGCACGGGTCTCTCCTTCTCGGAAGGCTTGACGACGATGTCAGATCTCCCCTCGCTCACGGGCGCCAACCGCACTGTGGCTCAGGCCGGCGACGCGTCGACGGCTCCGTCACGCCGATCGATCGGCCGCCGCATCGGCGTCATCGTGTTCTCGGTTGTCGCCGGGATCACCGTGATCGCGCTGATCGCCGCGGGCGTCGTCGTCTGGACGATCCAGCGGTCGTTCCCGCAGTTGAGTGGCACGCTCGCCGTCGCCGGGCTCGAGGGCGACGTGACGGTCGCCCGCGATGAGCTCGGCATCCCGACGATCGTCGCCGACTCGACGCACGACCTGTTCTTCGCGCAGGGCTATGTGCACGCGCAGGACCGGTTCTGGGAGATGGACTTCCGCCGCCACGTCACGAGCGGGCGGCTCGCGGAGATGTTCGGCGAGTCGCAACTGGCCACCGACGAGTTCCTTCGCACCCTCGGCTGGCACCGCGTCGCCGAAGAAGAGGTCGCGCAGTTCGACGACGCGTCGCGCGCGTACTACGAGGCCTACGCCGACGGCGTGAACGCCTACCTCGCCGATCACGACGGGGCCGACGCGTCGTTCGAGTACGCGATCATGGGACTGCAGAACCCCGACTACACGATCGAGCAGTGGACGCCCGCCGACTCGGTCGCGTGGCTCAAGGCGATGGCGTGGGACCTCCGCGGCAACATCGAGGAAGAGACCGCGCGTGCTCTGCTCGCGCCGTCGTACACGGCCGAGCAGATCGCCGAGCTGTACCCCGCGTACCCCGCCGATCACCCCGTCATCGTGCCGACGATCACGACGGGGTTGTCGGCTGTGGCGGGCGCGGAGGCGGACACGGCGTCGGCGGACACGGCGTCGGCGTCTGCGGATGCCGCGGTCAGCGCCGCGACGCAGACGGCGTCGATCTCGTGGACCGAAGTCAGTTCGGTCGTCGAAGCGGCATCCGCACTGCTGGGCGATGTCGGCGAGAGCATCGGCTCGAACTCGTGGGTCGTCTCGGGTGCGCTCACCGAGAGTGGGCTGCCGTTGCTGAGCAACGATCCGCACCTGGGGGCTTCACTGCCGAGCGTGTGGCACCAGGTCGGACTCCGCTGCCGCGTCGTGACCACCGCGTGCGCGTTCGACGTCGCAGGCTTCGGCTTCTCGGGTGTGCCGGGCGTCGTCATCGGCCACAACGCCGACATCGCGTGGGGGTTCACGAACCTCACCGTCGACGTCACCGATCTGTACCTCGAGAAGGTCGAGGGCGACCAGTACTGGCGCGACGGTGAGCTCGTGCCGCTGCAGACCCGCACCGAGACGTTCCACGTCGCGGGCGGCGACGACGTCACGCTCGAGGTGCGCTCGACCGTGCACGGTCCGATCGTGTCGGGGCTGACGAGCGACTTCGACAGCATCGCGGACGATCCGTACACGGGGTCGACGGATGCCGTGGCTCCGCCCGGCGACGCCCCCGCGGGCGACTACGCGGTGTCGCTGCGCTGGACGGCGTTGGATGCCGGCACCACGGCATCCGCCATCTTCGCGCTCAACACGGCCACTGATTTCGACGAGTTCCGCGCCGCCGCGACGCTGTTCGACGTGCCCGCGCAGAACCTCATCTACGCCGACACCGACGGCAACATCGGCTACCAGACGCCCGGCAAGCTGCCCGTGCGCGGCGCGGGCGACGGCACGATGCCGCAGCCGGGGTGGGATTCGGCCTACGACTGGACCGGGTTCATCCCGTTCGACGAGTTGCCGGTGGTCTACAACCCCGACTCGGGGTTCATCGTCACCGCGAACAACCAGGTCGCCGCGGACGATTACCCGTACTTCCTCGGCTCGGACTGGGACTACGGCTGGCGCGCCGCCCGCATCACGTACCTGCTCGAGCGCGCCATCGCGAACGGCAAGCTGACGGCCGACGACATGAGCGCGATCCAGTCCGATCAGGAGTTCTGGATGGGCAAGCGACTCGCGGCCGTCTACGCAGACATGGCCCTGCCGGATGCCTCGGCCCAGCGCGGCCTCGACCTGCTCGCGAACTGGGACGCGCAGAACACGGCCGACTCGGCCGCCGCGGCCTACGCGAACGTGCTGTGGGACGAGCTCGCGCAAGACCTGTTCACACGCCGCGACGACCCGATTCCGCTGACCAGCCAGAGCAGGTTCTTCGTCGTCGTCGACGCGCTGCTGGACGAACCGGCATCCGACTGGTGGACGAATGACCAACTGGGTGTCACGGGCCGTGACGAGATGCTGACGCGGGCCGCGACCGACGCGTACACGCGCCTCGTGTCGCTGCAGGGCGACGATCCGAACGCGTGGAACTGGGGCGGGTTGCACGCGATCACGCTGTACCACGGCAGCTACGGCTCGAGCGGGATCGCGCCGCTCGAGTGGCTGTTCAACCGGGGGCCGTTCCCGGTCGGTGGCGGCGGTTCGGTCGTCGATGCGACGGGGTGGGATCTCGGCAGCGGCGACTTCGAGACGTGGACGGTGCCCTCGATGCGCATGACGGTCGACCTGTCAGACCTCGACGCGTCGCGCTGGAACCAGCTCACCGGCACGAGTGGGCACGCCTTCCACCCGAACTACATCGACCAGGTCGACGCGTGGCAGCACCTCGAGCAGACCCCCTGGTTGTTCACCCTCGACAGGGTGCAGGATGCCGCGATCGACACCCTGGTGCTGACGCCTGGCGCGTGAGCGCTACCCACCCCGGTCGCCCCGCGAGCGGCGAAGTTGGCTCAAACCTGCCCCTCACCGGGTGGATACCCGCGCGTCGCGCCAACTTCATGGTCTGGGGCGCGGCCCCGCCCCGCGCAGTTGGCGCAAACCTGCCCCTCACAGCCTGGATACCCGCGCGTCGCGCCAACTTGAGGCCCCCGCGCGCGTGAGCCCGCCCCACCCCGGTCGTTGAGCGAGCGGCGAAGCCGCGAGACGAAACGGCCCGACCCCCGCGCGGCGAAGTTGGCGCAAACCTGCCCCTCACCGGGTGGATAACCGCGTGTCGCGCCAACTTGCGCGCCGGCGCGCGACCCCGCGCACCCGCCCGAGCCCGCCTCACCCGCCCGCGGCGGGTGGGGTGGCCTTGTCTTCGGCGAGCTCGTCGACGTACAGCGACGGCTCGTCGATCGTGCCGTTGCGGTAGGCCTGCCTGCCCACCATGTGGGCCGACAGCGGCGCCGTTGCGAGCTGGATCAGCATCACCGGCACGAGGAACGCGGCCACCTGCCACGATCCGAGGGCCAGCGCGATCGCGATGCAGATGATCAGCAGCCCCAGCACCTGCGGCTTCGTGGCGGCGTGCAGACGCGTGGGGACGTCGCGGAACCGCAACAGACCGATGGATGCCGTCAGGCACAGCAGCGCCCCGATGAGGATCAGCACCAGCACGATGATCTCGGTCATCGTCCCTCCCCGTCCCGCCGCGCGACGAAGCGCGCGACGGAGATCGATCCGAACACGCCGACGGCCGCGACGATCAGCAGCACCGGCAGCGAGCGGGTGTGATGGTTGATGGCCATCTCGGCGCCGAGGACGCACAGCACGAGCGTCAGCAGAACGTCGGATGCCACGGCGCGGTCGAGGATCGACGGCCCCGTGATGATGCGCCACACCGTGAGGAGTGCGGCGATGCCGAACACGACGAAGATGAGCACCAGAAGGATCGTCATGCGTGCGCCTCGGTTTCTCGCAGAGCTGCCACCTGCGCCGGCGACCCGACGGCCCGGATGATGCGCTCTTCCCAATGCTGCACCGACCGGCGCTGCGCCTCGACGTCGTCGTCCGACTTCACGCCGATGATGTGCAGGTACAGGATGCGCCGGTCGCGGTCGATGTCGACGATCAGTGAGCCGGGGATGAGGGATGCCGTGACGGCGACGTGCGTCATGATGAGGTCGTCGTCGCTGACCATCGATACTCCGATGATCGCCGCCCCCGGTTGGCCGGGCGTGAGCGTCTGCCACGCGACCGTGAGCGAGCCGCGCACGAGGGCGATGAGGAACTCCACGACGAAGACGAGACCCCACCAGAAGTTCACACGGCCCGACAGCTCGACCGGTGGCAGCCGGAAGACGCGCGTCACGACGATCGCGACGATGATGCCGGTGACGGCGGCGAGCACGGTGAACTGCGCCCACAGCAGCATCCACACGGCGACGAGCCACACGAAGAAGGGCAACTGCCGCCACACCGCGGCGAGGACGGCTTTGCGCGTCGGGCTCATTGGGCGGCCTCCTCTTCGAGGTGGACGAGCGTGACCGGCTCTTGCAGCGCGTCGCCGATGCTCGCGCACAGCTGGTACAGCGGCCCGGCGAACACCGTCAGCGCGACCGTCACGGCGACCATGCCGGCCGTCGTCGCGGTCATGATGCGCGGGATGACGCGGCGTCCGCCCTGCTCGTCGGCGGCGGGGGCAGCCCCCAGGTACTCGATCCGCTCGACGACCGACTGCTCTTCGGTGTGGTCGTCGTCTTCGCGCCAGAACGACAGGTTCCACGCACGCATGAGCGTGTACAGCGTCAGCAGCGACGTGAGGATGCCCCCGATCATGAGCACGTACATGAGCGGTGTGCCGACTTCGGCGGCGGCGTTGAACAGGGCGAACTTGCCGATGAACCCCGAGAACGGCGGCAGGCCACCGAGGTTGACCGCGGGGATGAAGTAGAGCACGGCGAGCACGGGCGCGGCGCGCATGAGTCCCTTGACTTTGAGGATCGAGGTCGATCCCGCACGGCGCTCGATGAGTCCGACGGCGAGGAACAGTGTGGTCTGCACGATGATGTGGTGGACCATGTAGTAGATCGTCGCGCCGAGCGCGAGCGGGGTGGCGATCGCGAGCCCGAACACGAGGTAGCCGACGTGGCTGACGAGCGTGAACGAGAGGATGCGCTTGAGCTCAGCCTGCGCGAGAGCTCCGAGAATGCCGACGATCATCGTGGCGAGCGCGACGATCAGCAGCAGCGTGTTGACGTCGTTCTCACGGAAGATCTGCGTCTCGGTGCGGATCATCGCGTAGACGCCGACCTTGGTCAGCAATCCCGCGAAGACGGCCGTGACCGGTGCCGGCGCCGTCGGGTACGAGTCGGGCAGCCAGAACGACAGCGGGAAGACGGCCGCCTTGATGCTGAACGCCAGCAGCAGCATGAGATGCAGCACGAGTTGCGTCGACTGCGGCAGCTCGGTCATGCGCTCGGAGATCTGGGCGATGTTGACGGTGCCGAGGGCGCCGTAGATCGCGGCGATCGCGGCGAGGAAGAGGATCGACGAGACGAGCGAGACAACGATGTAGACGACGCCCGTGCGGATGCGCGACTCGGTCGAGCCGAGCGTGATCAGCACGTACGAGGCGACCAGCAGGATCTCGAACCCGACGTACAGGTTGAACAGGTCGCCCGCGATGAACGCGTTGAAGATGCCCGCCGCGAGGATCAAGTAGGTCGGGTGGAAGATCGTGACGGGGGTGTCGTCGTCGCCGTCGGCGGCGCCCTGGCCGACCGAGAACAAGAGGACCGCGAGCAGCACGATGCTCGAGATCACGACCAGCAGCGCCGCGAGCCGGTCGACGTAGAGCACGATGCCGAACGGGATCGGCCACCCACCGACCGAGACGGCGAGCGCCTGGCCCGAGCTGTCGACCGTGTAGAGCAGCACCGCAGCGATCGCGAGCACGAGGGTGAGGGTCACCACCGAGACGCTGATCTGCACGCGACGACGGCGACCGAAGATGAGCGCAACGCCCGCGCCGAGCAGCGGCAGGGTCACGACGAGCGGGATGAGCGCGTTCATCGCTGCTCACCTCCGCCGGTGGCGCCTCCGTCGGTCGGGCGATCGGTCGGGGCATCGTCGCGGATGCCGGCGATGTCGCGGTGCTGCAACACCGTGATGGGTGCCGTGGCGGTGCCGACGAAGTCGGTCGTGACCTCGTCGTCTTGGTCCTCGATGGAGGTCTCGTCGTTCATGGCATCTTCGCCCGAAGGGACGCGCTCGCGCAGCGCGACATCCTCTTCATCGTCGTGGACGGTATCGGCCTGACCGAGTTGCCAGGAGCGATAGATGAGCGCGAGCAGGAAGGCCGACACCGCGAACGTGATGACGATGGCCGTCAGCGTCAGCGCCTGCGGAAGCGGGTCGCTCATCTCATCGGGCGAGCCCACCCCGAAGAACGGCGCCTCCCCCGGCTGGCCCATCACGACGAGCAGGAACAGGTTCGCGGCGTTGCCGAGCAGCAGGAATCCGATCAGCACGCGGGTGAGGCTGCGCTCGAGCATCGCGTAGACGCCGGCGGCGAACAGGATGCCCATGATGATGATCAGCACGAGGGAGACGCTCACGAGATGCCTCCCGCGGTGCGCGCCGATTGCGCCTCGCGCAGCGCCTGCAGCTGGCGATCGACCTCGCCGCCGAGCGAGCGCAGCACGTCGAGCACGAGGCCGATCACGACGAGGTACACGCCGATGTCGAACAGGGTCGAGGTGACGAACTCGACGTGGCCGAGGATCGGCAGATCGGCCTCCCAGAAGTGACTAGTCAGCGGCGCCTCACCGAACAGCAGCGGCACGAGGGCGCACGCGATCGCGAGCGTCATGCCGGCGCCGAGCAGCCGCCCGGCATCCGTCGGCGCCGCCGCACCCAACTCATACCGGCCGCCCGCGACGTAGCGCATGACCAGCGCCATGCCGGCGACCAGTCCCCCGGCGAAACCGCCGCCGGGCAGGTTGTGTCCCGAGAACAACAGGAAGATCGACACGACGATGATCGTGTGGAACAGTATCCGGACGATCACCTCGAGCATGATCGACCGGTTCTCCGGGCGCATGCGCTGCCCGCCGACAAGCCACGCCTGGCGGGTGCTGCCGGGGGCGGATGCCCGGGGGCGCGGCCCCTCTTCGGTCTCGACGAGCGGGCGACGCGTGCGCACGGCGGCCGTCGGCAGCGACGAGATCGCGCTGGAGAGCAGGTCGGAGCGGTGGGTCACGAACACGAGGGATGCCACGCCCGTGGCGGCGAGGATCAGCACCGACAGCTCACCCATCGTGTCCCAGCCGCGGAGGTCGACGAGGGCGACGTTGACGACGTTCTTGCCGTGGCCGAGCTCGTAGGCGAGGTCGGGGAAGGCATCGGAGATGGGGTCTTCGATGCGTGCTCCGGTCGCGACCATCGCGACGATCGCCATCGTGGCGCCGACGGCGACCGCGAGCACGGCGCGGGCGACGGGCCACACCGAGGCGTTGTGCTCGCCCAGGCGCGCCGGGATCCGGCGCAGCACGAGGGTGAAGGTCACGAGCGTCACGGTCTCGACGAGCACCTGGGTCAGCGCCAGGTCTGGGGCACCGCTCGTCGCGAACAGCACGACCATGCCGAGGCCCGTGACCGACACCAGCACGACGCCCGTGTACCGCTTGCGGGCACGCACTGCGACGATGCCGGCGAGGATCATGATCGGCGCGACCACGACCTGGATCGGCGTCTGCCAGGCATCCAGCTCGATCTTCCAATCGGGGCTGGCCAGCAGCGCCGTCGCCTGGCTCGCGACGAACACGACGAAGATCGTGCCGACGTAGACCGGCAGCGAGCCGCGCTGGGTGAGCGAGGTGGTCCATACCGCGAGGCGCGCGATGCCGCGCAGCGTCAGGTTGTAGACGTCGGCGGCAGTGAAGGTGAGCAGGCGTCGCGGTGTCTTGCCCGTGCGCACGGCGAAGCCGAAGAGCACGGCACCGACCGCGATGCAGCCGAGCGAGAGGAACAGGGCCGGCTCGAGTCCGTGCCAGAGGGCGAGGTGGTACGGGTCGCCCACCTCGGGCGCCGTGTCGGCGTAGCCGCGCAGCGCGGTGTCGAGCCAGGGTGCGGCGAATCCGGCGATGAGCGACAGCACCGCCAAGACGATGGGAGCAGCGAGGAAGCCCATCGGCGGGTCGGGCCACGCCGTCGCGGGCTTGCGCGCACCCGAGGCATCCTTCTTCGTCGCGAACGCACCCCAGAAGAAGCGCAGCCCGTACGCCGTCGTCAGCACCGACCCGAGCACGATCCCGATGAGGGCGACCAGCGCCCACGGCTCCTCGGCCGCCTCGAGCAGCGAGGTGAGCGCCGCTTCTTTCGCGACGAAGCCCACCATCGGGATGATCCCGATCATGGATGCCACGGCGAGCGCCGAGGCCACCGCGAGGGTCGGGGCCTGGCGCCCCACGCCACTGAGCTCGCCGATGTCACGCGTCGAGAGCTGACGGTCGATGACGCCGACGACGAGGAACAGCGCCGACTTGAACAGGGCGTGGCCGATCAGCAGGGCGAGGCCCGCGAGGGCAGTGTTGCGCTCTCCGTAGCCGATGACGGCCGTCAGCAGACCGAGCTGACTGACGGTGCCGAAGGCGAGGATGCGCTTGAGGTCGGACTCACGCAGCGCCTGCAGCCCGCCCAGCAGCATCGTGAAGATGCCGAGCGAGAGCACGATCGGCCGCCACGGCGCGGCGACCGCGAAGAACGGGGCGACGCGCGCGATGAGGTAGATGCCGGCCTTGACCATCGCAGCCGCGTGCAGGTACGCGCTCACCGGGGTCGGCGCGGCCATCGCACCGGGCAGCCAGAAGTGGAACGGGAAGATCGCCGACTTGCTCAGCGCGCCGACCAGCAGCAGCACGATCGCCGTGTCGATGAGCGGGCTGGCGGCGAGTCCCGATGCCGTGTCGGCGTATTCCGCAAGGATGCCCGAGATGCTGTTCGTACCCGCCTGCACGACGAGGATCACCGCGCCGACGAACATGACGAGCCCGCCGAGCGTCGTCACGAGCAGGGCCTGCAGGGCGGCACGGCGGCTCGCACCGCGCGCGTGGTAGTACCCGATGAGCAGGTAGGACAGGATGCTCGTGATCTCCCAGAACATCACGAGCAGGATGAGGTCGTCGGTCAGGACGAGTCCGTACATCGCCCCGGCGAACGCGAGCAGGGTCGCGCTGAACATGCCGACGCCGCTCGTCTTGCCGTCGAAGTACCAGCGGCAGTAGATCATGACGAGCGCCCCGACGCCCGTGACGATGAGGGTCATGACCCAGCTCAGGGTGTCGATGCGCATCGAGAGGCTGAGACCCAACTGCGGGATCCACGAGAACGTCTCGGTCACCGTCTCGCCGGCCAGCACCACTGGCGTGAGCAGGCCCGCGTGCACGAAACCCGCGAGCGGAACGAGGGCCGCGAGGAAGAATGCGCGCGGACCGATCCTGTTCGTCAGCCACGGCAGCGTCAGCGGGGTGAGCGCGAACGCAGCCAGGAGGACGAGCAAAAACGGGCCTCCTGACGGTCGCGCGGGGGGTCGGGTTCCAGTCTAACGGGGCGCGGGGGCCGGTCCGGACGTGTTCCCCAGGCGGAACTCGCACGTGAGCAGCACGGAGGCCGGCTCTTCGCCCTCGAGCATCGCCGCGACGGCGGCACCCGCGGCGCGGCCCTTCTCGGTCGCCGCCTGCACGAGCGTCGTCAGCCGGTATGGCGCGAGGCCGTCGACGGGTACGCCGTCGAATCCCGTGATGCTGACGTCTTCGGGAACGCGCAGCCCGGCCTCTTCGGCGGCGCGGATGACGCCCGTCGCCAACAGGTCACTCTGCGCGATGACGGCGGTGGGGCGGTGCCTGGGGTCGGCAAAGAGCGTGCGCGCGGCGGCGAGACCGTCGTCGATCGTGCTGCCCGAGGTCGCGAGAGCGATGGCATCCGGGTACACGTCGCGCGCACCCTCGAGGCGTTCGCGGGTCACATCGATCGTGATGTCGCGGCCGGGCTCGATGCGGCCCAGGGTGCCGCTCGGGTCGGTGCGCAGCGTCACGATCGCGACGTCGGTGTGACCGAGCTCACGCAGGTGCCCGGCGGCGAGGCGCTGGGCCTCGCGGTTGTCGAGGCGCACGCGGGGCACGCCCGCTCCGGCGTCGCCTTCGATGACGACGATCGGGATGCCCCGCGCGCGGACGTCGTCGAGCGAGTCGCGCAGCTCGGCGTCACAACCGATGAGGACAGCGGCGTCGACGGGGGCCGTCGTGAGGGTCGGTGCGTTCTCGATGTCGCTCGTGCTGCGCAGCAGCAGCAGTCCCGCGCCGAGAGGGGCGACGGCTTCGGCGAGGCCGTCCATGAGCAGGCGCTGCACAGGGTCGATGAAGATCGAGTTGAGGCTCGAACCGACGACGACGCCGACGATGCCACTGCGCCCGCGCCGCAGCGACGCGGCGAGCGGGTCGGGCCCGGCGTAGCCGAGGGCAGCGGCGGCGGCGAGCACGCGCTCGCGCGTCGCGTCGGAGACGGGGGTCTTTCCGCTGAAGACGACCGACGCGGTCGACGGCGAGACGTTCGCCTCGCGGGCGACGTCCGAGATGGTGGCACGTCGATTCGTCATCTCTGCATGGTAACCCTCCGTGGTCGCTGGGATCGAATCGATTCGGTAGACTCTCGTGGTGACCACGACCACCACCCTCTCGCGCACCAACCTCGTCAACTGGCGCACCGCCGTGTTCACGATGTTCCTGATGTGCGGGCTCACGTTCGCGTCATGGGCGTCGCGGCTTCCCGCGGTGAAGCTGAACCTCGGCATCGACGACTTCGAGGTCGGCGTGCTGCTGTTCGCGATGGGCGCCGGTTCGCTCGCCGGAGTCATGTCGGCGAACGTGATCGTGGCGCGCTGGGGTGCCAAGAAGGGGCTGTCCGTCACGGTCGTGGGCGTCGCGGTGGGCCTGCTGGCGGCGGCACTCGGCGTCGACGCGCTGTCGTCGTACGCGCTCGCCGTCATCGGACTCGCGGTCATGGGGCTGTGCTTCGGCGCGACCGACGTCATGATCAACGTCGAAGCGGCGGCGGTCGAGCAGGCGTCGGGGCGCACGCTCATGCCGCTGTTCCACGCGTTCTTCAGCCTGGGCACGGTCGCGGGCGCTGGCATCGGCGTGGTCATGGCGCAGTGGGGCGTCACGGTCTCGTGGCACCTGGGCGCGGTCGCGGCAGTGTGGTTCGTCATCACGGTCGTCGCGCTGCGCTTCATCCCGGCACACGCGGCGGGAACCGAAGAGGTTCCGGAGGCCACGACGGGCGACCGCCGGCAGCGGTTGGCGGACGCGCTGGCGGTCTGGCGCGACCCGCGCACGTACGCGATCGGGCTCATCATCCTGGGCATGGCGTTCGCCGAGGGCAGTGCGAACGACTGGTTGACGATCGCGGTCGTCGACGGCCACGGGCAGCGCGAGGAGGTCGGCGCGATCGCCCTCACGGTGTTCTCGATCGCGATGACGGTGTTCCGCGCGGTGGGCGGTCTGATCGCCGACCGGCTGGGACGCGTGTGGACGCTGCGCCTGCTGGCGGTGACGGCCGGCGTGGGCCTGGCGATGTTCATCCTCGCGCCGAATCTGCCGCTCGCCTTCGTCGGTGTCGCCCTGTGGGGCGCGGGCGCGTCGCTCGGTTTCCCGCTGGGCATGTCGGCGGCGGCCGACGACCCGACGAAGGCCGCGGCATCCGTCTCTGCGGCGGCGACCATCGGGTACATCGCGTTCCTGTGCGGACCGCCGGTGCTCGGCTGGATCAGCCACCAGATCGGCATCCTGCCGACGCTGTGGATCATCGTCGGACTGATCGTCATGAGCGGGTTCGCGTCGGGCGCGGCCAAGCCCGTCGCCGGGTCGAAGGTCGGCGCCGGACACCACTGACGGCGCTTCCCGGAGTGCGTAGGATCGTCGGGTGCGTCTCGTCATAGCCCGCTGCTCCGTCGACTACACGGGTCGCCTCAACGCGCACCTGCCGCTCGCGACCCGCGTGCTGATGCACAAGGCCGACGGATCGCTGCTCGTGCACTCGGACGGCGGCAGCTACAAGCCGCTCAACTGGATGAGCCCGCCGTGCACGCTCACCGTCGAAGAGCCCGATGACGAGTCGGCGTCGGCGGGCGTCGTCGAGCACTGGCGCGTGACGCACGCGAAGACGGGGGATGCCCTGCTCGTGCGCATCTATGAGGTGCTGCACGACTCGTCGCACGACCTTGGCGTCGACCCCGGTCTGCAGAAGGACGGCGTCGAGGCCGACCTGCAGCGGCTGCTCGCCGAGCAGGTCGACGTCATCGGCGATGGCCTCACGCTCGTGCGCCGCGAGTTCCCGACGGCGATCGGCCCGGTCGACCTGCTGCTGCGCAACCCCTCCGGCGGCACGATCGCCGTCGAGGTCAAGCGGCGCGGCGACATCGACGGGGTCGAGCAGCTCACCCGCTACCTCGAGCTGCTGGGCCGTGACCCGCACCTCGCGCCGGTGACCGGCGTCTTCGCCGCGCAAGAGATCAAGGCACAGGCGAAGGTGCTGGCCGCCGACCGGGGCATCCGCTGCGTCACCCTCGACTACGAGGGCATGAAGGGCATCGAGTCAGGGGCGCCGCGCCTGTTCTGAGGCCCGCGCTGGCGGCCCCGCGTGAACTGGCGGCCGGCCCGCCGACCGGCCTGGATAGGCTGAGGTCATGTCACTGAGATCTGCGTGGACCTGCGTGCTGTGGGACGTCGACGGGACGATCGTGGATGCCTCGGAGGGCATCCTGCGGCGCCTGACGATCGCCCTCGAGCACTTCGGCAAGCCCGCTCCCACGCGCGAAGAGCTCGTGCACTGGATTGGCCCGCCGATGTTCGAGTCGTTCCAGAAGAACGTCGGGATGACGCCCGAGGAGTCGACGGTCGCGGTCGCGTACTACCGCGGAATCTCGAAGGACGACGGCTACACGACCGGCGCGAGGCTCTACCCCGGCGTCGGTGAACTGATCGCCGAACTCGATGCCGCCGGCATCGCCCAGTCGACCGCGAGCTCGAAGCCCGAAGTGCAGGTGACGGCGCTCATGGAGCACTTCGACCTCTCGCCGCACCTGCAGGCGCTCGTGGGGTCGACGCCCGACGAGAAGACCCTCGCGACGAAGGCTGACATCGTCGCCGAAGCGCTGCGACGGCTGCAGGCGGCGGGCCTCGACACGAGTCGCCCCGTGCTGATCGGCGACCGGCATCACGATGTCGACGGCGGCGCCGCGAACGACGTGCCGGTCATCTTCGTGAACTGGGGCTTCAGCTGGCCGCACGAGTCCGAGGGCGCCGCGGCCGTCGTCGACACGGTGGCCGACCTGCGCGCGCTGCTGCTCATCGAGGACTGACGATGGACGAGCTCGCGGCCGAGATCTGGCGCTGGCTCATCCCGGCGCTCGTCGTCTTCGGGGGCACGGCGGTGCTCGCTACCGTCGCGATCTGGCTGCTGCGCCGGTCGCGGCGCTCGCCCGCGGCACGGGCATCCGCCGAAGCCGAGCGCACCGCGGCGGGCTCGGCGCTCGTGCGGCTCGACGACGCGATAGACGAGCTCGCTCTCGAGGTGGGGCTGTCGGGCGCCCTCTACGACGGGACGGCTCCCGACACGCTGCGCCGCGCGCGCATGACGGCCGAGCACGCGCGGGATGCCTCGTTCGAGCAACTGCGCGCGCTCACGCCCGAGACGCACCCCGACGAGGTGCGTCGCGTCGCGCGGGGCATCCGCGCGCGCACGGAATCGGCGCTCGCGACGATCGACGCCGCGCGTGCCGAGCACACGGCGTGGATGACCCGCAACGTCAGCGCAGCGGCGCAGGTCGAGGCGGCGCGGTCCCGCGCCCGCGCCCTGCACGCCGAGCTCGGCGACCCCGCGCCATTGCTGGCGACGCTGGCTGAGCGCTACGACCGCAGCGAATGGGTCGACGCCGAGCGTTCGGCCGTCGCGGCCGCGGCAGCCCTCGCAGCCGCCGAGCGGCTCATCGACGAGGCGGCGACGCGGGCAGCGGATCCAACTCGGTCGGCGCTGCCGTTGCTGGCGGACGCCGAGCGGGCCCTGCGGGGCGCGCAGGCCGAGTCGCGGCGCTTCGAAGAGCGGCACCGGCTCGCGACGGATGCCTCGGCAGCGGTCGACGGCGAGATCAGCGCCGCGCGGGGTGCTCTGCGCGAGGCGAACGCCGTGCGGGGCGAACTCGAGTCCGACGATGCCGCGCGGCTCGGCGCGGTTCTGACAGAGGTCGCGGCCGCGCTCGACGCCGTCGAAGCCGACGCTGCGCGGCGGCCGACGGCGGCGGTGACGGCGATCGCCCGGCTGCGTGACCGGCTGGATCTCGCCGTCGGCGATGCGCGCACGGCGCAGCAACGGCTCAAGGGCGCGCGGTCTGCGCTGCCCGGTGCACTCGCGGCAGCGCGCGACCAGATCGCGCGCGCTGAACCGCGCATGCCTGCGGCGGGGGCGGATGCCCGGGTGCGGCTCGGTTCCGCGCAGCGCGAGCTGGCGGCAGCCCGCGGGGCCGCGAATCCCGTCGATGCGCTCGACGCCGCGCGGCGTGCCCTGCGGCACGCCGAAGACGCCGTCGCCCTCGCGGACTACGACGCCCGGTTCTGAGAAAGTGACGGCCCGCGCGAGCGCGGGCCGTCACTTGTGGATCAGAGGGGTCGGATCTTCTCCGCCTGCAGGCCCTTGGGGCCCTGGGCGATCTCGAACTCGACGCGCTGGTTCTCCTCGAGCGAGCGGTAGCCGCTCGACTCGATCGCGGAGTAGTGGGCGAAGACGTCTGCGCCGCCTTCATCGGGAGCGATGAACCCGAAGCCCTTCTCCGAGTTGAACCACTTGACGGTGCCCTGCGTTGCCATGAACTGCCTTACTTGCGTGCGGTGTCGACGCGATCGCGCCGACACGCACCAACCTAGTGCTGACGGGCGCTTCCGGCGCCCTCGGGGCGGGGATGGTGACATAAACGTTGCAACATTGCCGACAGAGGTTCACCCCGATGTCACCCGTTAACCATTCGACGCCCGGGCGTCTCGCGATTCTCGCGTGCGCCCGGGCGTCGACGGATCCCCCCGGATAGGCCACGCAGTGCGTGACTGAGCCTAACTGTACCCACCCGATCCGGCACTCGGGAGGGGGGTGTTGGTGGGAATCCGCCGTGAGCCTCGTACACTGGCCGTCGATGCCCGTCACACTCCACCCGATAGAGCTGACCGTCGGCACGATCCTCGGCGACGAGGTGTACACCGTCATCGGCGCCGCCATCCTCGATGGCAGACTCGTCGCCGGCGCGCGCCTGCGCGACGTCGACCTCGCTCAGCAGCTGGGTGTGTCGCGCACGCCGGTGCGCGAAGCCCTGCAGCGACTCGAGCGGTTCGGGCTCGTCGAGATCGCCGTCGGCCGCTACACGCGCGTCTCGTCGCCGAGCAATCGGGAACGCGACGACACGGGGGAGTTCACCGCCTATCTCATGGGTGTCGCCCTGCGCATGTCGCTGCAGCGGTGCAGCGACGACGAGCTCGCCGAGATCGTCAGATGTGCGGATGCCACGGTCGAGAGCGCTCCGCGCGGCGACGGCCTGGAGCTTTTCCTGCGGTCGACGACGATGTTCGAGCAGGTGACGAAGGCATCCGGCAACTCGGTGCTGATCGGCGTGATCCGCGAGGCGGCGCTCGCGATCCAGCGGAATCTCTCCGGCTGGCATCCCTTCATCGCCGGTGGCATCGCCGACCCGGGCGCGTACGTGCGCCTGCGCGACTGCATCGCCGCGCGCGACGCCGACGGCGCCGAGCAGACGCTGCGCCGCCTGCACGGGCTCGCCTGAGGCCGGCGCCCGGGTCGGACGCGTCAGACGGTCAGCAGCACCTTGGTGGCGCGGCGCTCGTCCATCGCGCGGTAGCCTTCGGCGGCGTCTTCGAGGGGCAGGGTCAGATCGAAGACGACGCCCGGGTCGATGACGCCGTCCCAGATGAGCTGGATGAGCTCGGGCAGGAAGCGTCGCACGGGCGCGGGGCCTCCGTGCAGATGCACCTCGGAGTAGAACAGGCCCTGTCCTTCGATGCTGACGCCGTGCGAGACGCCGACGAAGCCGATGTGACCGCCGGGGCGAGTCGAGCGGATCGCCTGCTCCATTGCCTCTTGCGTGCCGACGGCTTCGATCACACTGTGCGCACCGAGGCCGCCGGTGAGCTCCTTGATGCGGGCAACACCCGCGTCTCCGCGCTCTTCGACGATGTCGGTTGCACCGAACGCGGTCGCCAGTGCCTGCCGGTCGGCGTGACGCGACATCGCGATGATGCGCTCGGCACCGAGTTGGCGCGCGGCGAGGATGCCGAGCAGCCCGACCGCGCCGTCTCCGACGACCGCGACCGTCTTGCCCGGGCCGGCTTCAGCCGCGACGGCGGCGAACCAGCCCGTGCCGAGCACGTCCGAGGCCGCCAGCAGTGACGGGATGAGCTTCGGATCGGGCACACCGGGCGTCGCGACGAGGGTGCCGTCGGCGAGCGGCACCCGCAGGTACTCGGCCTGCGCCCCGCCTGCGCCGGCGAACTCGCCGTGCACGCAGCGCGACTGGTAGCCCGCCGCGCAGATCTCGCACGTGTTGTCGGATGCCATGAACGAGCCCACCACGAAGTCGCCCGGCTTGACCGAGGTGACATCTGCGCCGACCTCGGTGACTGTGCCGACGTATTCGTGACCCATCGGCCGCTCATGCACGGCCTCGGCCCCGCGGTACGGCCACAGGTCTGATCCGCAGATGCAGGTCGCGGCCAGCTTGATGATGGCGTCGGTCGGGGCCAGCAGCGTCGGCATGTCGCGGTCTTCGACCCGCACGTCGCCCGGCTCTCGCATGATCACTCCGCGCATGAGGTGCACTCCTTTATCGGCCGGCGTGACGCACCGGCATCCTGCGTCGTTGTGTCCATTCAAACGCGGTCGGCCTCACCCGTGGGAGTCCCTGCCGAGGGATGTACTGTCAGGGCATCCCTCGGAGCTAGACGCTATGAGTGGTTGAGCCTGGGGCCTCCACTCATAGCGTCTAGCCACGAAGTAGCCGTGGTGAACTTGTGACTCTGTTTGCCTCGACCCCACCGCGCACAGCCGCGCATGGAGAAGCGTGGGATAAAACCCACGCAGATTGAAGTGGGATACTTCCCACTTTTGTACGCCTCCGACGCGACGGCAGTCCTCGGCGACGACCCTGCCATCGCGAAGATCGTCGATGCCATCGCTGCGAACGCGACCGCCCGCGGGTGGCGAGCGCAAAGATCGACCATCCCGGTATCGGCCGCACCCCGGGTGGGGCCACGGGATGTGGTGTAGCCATCGGTGGCGCAATGGCACCTGCGCGGTCCCGACGACGGCACATCACCCGGGAAACGAAACAACCCCCGCCCGGGAAATCCCAGGTCGGGGGTTGTTTCTTCGCTGTGCGCGAGGGGGGAGTTGAACCCCCACGCCCTTTCGGGCACTGGCACCTGAAGCCAGCGCGTCTGCCTATTCCGCCACTCGCGCGAACTGCGGCATCCGAGGATTCCGCAGACTCAACTTCCCGAGGATATCATGCCTGCGGCCCGGCGCAGAATCGTCAGATACGGCGTTCTGACCGCGGTCATCCAGACTGTGCAACTAGCATGTGAGCACCGGCCCAAGCCCTGAGGAGCCCCGTGGGACTACTTGACAGCTTCGAGAAGGGACTCGAGCGCGCGGTCAACAGCGCGTTCGCGAAGTCCTTCCGCAGCGGCATTCAGCCGGTCGAGATCGCCGCCGCACTGCGGACCGAACTCGACGCGAAGGCCGCCGTCGTCAGCCGCGACCGCATCCTCGCACCCAACCTGTTCGAGGTGCGCATGTCGCCGACCGACGCCGAGCGCATGCAGTCGCTCGGCACGACCCTCGACACCGAGCTGCACACGCTCGTCGACAAGCACGCAGCCTCGCAGGGCTTCAGCTTCGCCGGCCCCGTCACGATCAGTCTCGTCGCCGATGACCAGCTGTCGACGGGCACTCTGCGCGTCGCGTCGCAGACCGCCGCCGGCACCGTGAGCTGGCGCGGCGTCGTCGACATCGAAGGCAAGAGGCATCCGCTCACCAAGAGCCGCACCGTCATCGGCCGCGGCAGCGACGCCGACATCACGATCGCGGATGCCGGCACCAGTCGCCGCCACGTCGAGATCCTGTGGGACGGCGAGCGCGCCATGGTGCGCGACCTGAACTCGACCAACGGCACGCTGCTCGACGGCCGCAAGGTCACCGAGGCTCCGCTGCCGCCCGACTCGGTCGTCACGATCGGCCGCACCGACATCGCGTTCCACGTGACCGCACAGGCATCGCCGCCGCGGCCGACGGTCCCGGCATCCGACGCGACCCGCGCCTTCGGAATCGACGGACTGTCGTGAACGGAAGTGAACTGACGCTTCTGCTGCTGCAGATCGGCTTCCTGATCCTGCTGTGGTTCTTCGTCTTCGCGGTCGTCTACTCGCTGCGCGCCGACCTGTTCGGCGTGAAGGTGCGCAAGCTGCCCGAGCCGGCGGCGGCCGGCCCCTCGACAAGCTCGGGGACCACTGGTGCGGGCTCGGGGGCCGGTGCGGGCTCGGGGGCCGGCGCGGCCACGGCGCCCGTCGCGCCCGTCGCAAAGGCCGCTGCCGCACGGGCGACAGCCCCGGTGACTCCGAGCGGGCCGCAGAAGGCGACGAAGGATGCCGTGTCGCGCATCGTCATCACGAGCGGACCCAAGGCGGGCCTTGAGTTGCCCCTCGCCGGCGAGCCCCTCACGATCGGCCGCTCGAGCGAGTCGGGCCTGGTGATCCGCGACGACTACACCTCGAGCCACCACGCGCGTCTGCTGCTGTGGGGCGACCAGTGGATGCTGCAGGATCTCGACTCGACCAACGGCACCTGGCACGACGGCGAGCGCGTCGCGACGCCGGTTCCGGTGCGCGTGGGCGCACCGATCAAGGTGGGCGCGACGACGTTCGAGCTGCGGAAGTAGTCGGACGCACACATGGTCTTCGAGGGGTCGAGCGTCGCCATCTCCCATACGGGGAAGGTGCGCTCCAACAACCAGGATTCGGGCTACAGCGGCTCGAACCTGTTCGTCGTCGCCGACGGCATGGGCGGCCATGCCGGTGGTGACGTGGCCTCGAGCCTCGCCGTGCACCGCCTCCAAGAGCTCGACCATCCCTTCGCGACGACGGGGGATGCCGAGCAAGAGCTGCAAGAGGCCATCACCTCCACCGCGACCCTGCTGATCGACACCGTCGCCGAGCGCCCCGAGCTCGCGGGCATGGGCACGACCGTGAGCGCGCTGGCGATGGTCGACGACTACGCCGTCATCGCGCACATCGGCGACTCGCGCATCTATCTCTACCGCGACGACGCCCTCACCCAGATCACGACCGACCACACGTTCGTGCAGCGCCTCGTCGACTCGGGCCGCATCACTCCGGAAGAGGCGCGCTACCACCCGCGCCGCTCGGTGCTCATGCGCGTGCTCGGCGACATGGACCCCGACCCCGACGTCGACACGTTCATCATGCCGACCCAGCCCGGCGACCGGTGGCTGCTGTGCTCGGACGGTCTGTCGGGCGTCGTCGACGACGCGCACACGGCGAAGGTCCTCGGCCAGCATCTGCCACCCGGCCGCACGGCCGACCTGCTGCTGAAGCAGGCGTTGGATGCCGGTGCGCCCGACAACGTCACGGTCGTCATCGTCGACGTCGGCGGCAACCACCCGATGTTCAGCGGCACCCCCACGATCGTGGGCTCGGCGTCGAACCCGCAGGGCGTGGAGGTGCCGGCGGCCCGACCCGGGCGCACAAGCTGGCTGCACCCGGGCCGTCAGGCGGCGAACGAGCCGACCCACTTCGAGCCGGCCGCCGAGTTCCTCGAAGAGCTCATCGAAGAAGACCGACGCCGCGCGCGTCGCCGCCGCGTCTGGTGGATCGTCGGCCTCGTCGTGATCCTCGCGGCGCTGACGGCGAGCGCGATCGGCGCCTACAGCTGGACGCAGTCGCGCTACTTCGTCGGCTCCGACGACGACACGGTCGTCATCTACCGGGGCATCCAACAGGACATCGGGCCGATCTCACTCTCGTCGGTGCACGAAGACACGGGCATCCTGCTGTCGGATCTGCCGTTCTATCAGCGCCTCGCCGTGCAGCAGACGATCTCGGCGCGCTCGCTCGCCGACGCGGAGGCGATCGTCGAGACGATGCGCCGCACTCTGGAGGGTGGCTCGTGACCGGCACCGTCAATGCAGAGGTGGGCACCGACACCACCGTCGTGAAGGCGCTGCGGCGCATCCGCCTGCCGCAGACGCAGCGCAATCGCGAGCTCGCACTGCTGCTGTTCGCGTTCCTGCTCAACGGTGCCGCGGTCGCGCTCGTCCAGCTCGGCGTCGAAGGCGCGATCGACTGGACGTTCCTCTATTACTGCGGCGCACTCACGGTGCTCGTGCTCGCTCTGCACGTGATCCTGCGCTACAAGGCGCCGCAGGCCGACCCGTTCGTCGTGCCGATCGCGACCGTGCTGTCGGGTCTCGGCCTCGCGATGATCTACCGCATCGACCTCGGGCGCGAGATCACCGGCTGGGCGGCCCTGTCGACCCGCCAGCTCGCGTGGCTGGGCATCGCGATCGCGTGCGCCGTCGCCCTGGTCATCTTCCTGCGCAACTACCGCGTGCTGCTGCGCTACACGTATGTCTTCGGCTTCGCGGGCATCCTGCTGCTGCTGTTGCCGTTCGTGCCGGGCCTGGGAACGGATGCCGGGGCCGACGTGTGGATCTCGATCGCCGGCATCGTCTCGTTCCAGCCCGGTGAGCTCGCCAAGATCTGCCTCGCGATCTTCTTCGCGGGGTACCTTGTGCGCACGCGCGAAGCGCTCACCTCGGTCGGCACGCGGTTCCTCGGCATGACGTGGCCGCGGCCGCGCGAGCTCGGTCCGCTGCTGCTGCTGTGGGCGGGTGCCATGGCGATCATCGTGCTGCAGCGCGACCTCGGCACGGGAATGCTGATCTTCGGCATGTTCGTCGCGATGCTCTACGTCGCGACGGGCAAGACGAGCTGGGTCGTCATCGGCCTCACGCTGGCCGCGATCGGCGTCGCCTTCGCGACGACGATCCTGCCGTATGTGCAGGCGCGCTTCACGAACTGGCTGTACCCGTTCGACCCCGACACGGTCAACGACTCGAGCTACCAGCTGGTGAGCGGACTGTTCGGTCTCGCACACGGCGGACTGCTCGGCACGGGCCTCGGTCGTGGCCGCCCGGGGCTGACGCCCCTGTCGCAGAGCGACTACATCTTCCCGAGCCTGGGCGAAGAGCTGGGTCTGATCGGCGTCTTCGCGATCCTGTGCCTGTACATGGTGTTCGCGAGCCGTGGCATCCGCATCGGCATGGCGGGGCAGGACGACTTCGGAAAGCTGCTCGCGACGGGACTGTCGTTCACGATCGCACTGCAGGTGTTCATCATGGTCGGCGGCGTCACACGGGTCATCCCGCTCACGGGCCTCACGACCCCGTTCCTCGCCGCCGGTGGATCATCGCTCATCGCGAACTGGATCATCGTCGCGCTGCTGCTGCGCATCTCGGATGCCGTGCGCTCGCGCCCCCGGGTGGTGATCGGCTGACATGACGACCCTTCGATACACGCCGCCTTCGGCGTCGCACTCAGGGACCGCAGCCGGTCGCACCTCCGAGGAGGCGCTCTCATGACAAAAGAGCTCCGCCGCCTGAGCATCATCATGCTGCTCATGTTCGTCACGCTGTTCGGCGCGACCAGCTGGATCCAGGTCGTCGAGGCGAACGCCCTCGCCGAGAACCCCGAGAACCGCCGCGCGCTCTACGACTCGTTCGAAGTGCAACGCGGATCGATCATCGCCGGCGACCAGGTCATCGCCACGTCGGTGCCCAGCGGCGACGTCTACAGTTGGCAGCGCCAGTATGTGGATGCCCAGATGTGGGCACCCGTGACGGGGTACATCAACCCGGTGCTGCAATCGGCGACCGGCATCGAGCAGGCGATGAACCGCGAGCTGTCGGGCTCGGCGGGTTCGCAGTTCTTCTCGCGCATCGATCAGATCCTCACGGGGCAGCCGCAGCGCGGGTCGAACGTGCTGCTGACCCTCGACCCCGTCGTGCAGCAGGCGGCATACGAGGCGCTCGGCGACTACGAAGGCGCGGTCGTGGCGATCGAGCCGTCGACCGGCCGCATCCTGGCGATGGTGACGAGCCCCAGCTACGACACGAACCTCCTCGCGGCGCACGACGCGGATGCCGTCAACACGACCTACAACGAGCTGCTGGCCGCGGCGAACGACCCACTGTGGAACCGCGCGACCGGCGACAGCCTGAACCCGCCGGGTTCGACGTTCAAGCTCGTCGTTGCCTCTGCCGCGCTGGCGTCGGGCGACTTCACCCCCGACTCGACGTTCGACAACCCCTCGAGCTGGGTGCTGCCGGGCACCACGACGACCATCCGCAACTTCGACGGCGGCACGTGCGGCTCGGGCGACCAGGTGACGCTCGCGACGGCGCTGCGTCTGAGCTGCAACATCCCGATGGCGCAGCTCGCCGTGCAGCTCGGCGATGACGCCATCCGTGCCGAGGCCGAGAAGTACGGGTTCGACACCACTTTCGAGATCCCGCTGACCACGATCGCGTCGACGTACCCGGCCGGGCCGCTCACCGACGACAGGACGGCGCTGACCGGCTTCGGGCAGGAGAACGTCCTGGCATCCCCGCTGCAGATGGCGATGGTCGCGGCCGGCATCGCGAACGACGGCTCGGTGATGAACCCGCGCATGGTCGACCAGGTCGTCGCGCCCGACCTGACGGTGCAGCAGACGTTCGAGAACACCGAGTTCCGCCGGGCCCTGACCACCGCGGATGCCGCGACCATGACCACCATGATGATCGCCAATGTCAGTGATGGCGCAGCGAGCGGTGCAAGAATAGACGGAGTCGACGTCGCCGGGAAGACCGGCACGGCGGAGCACGGACCCGGCGATCCTTACACCCTCTGGTTCACCGGATTCGCTCCGGCGGATGACCCTCAGGTCGCCGTCGCGGTGATGATCGAGAACGGCGGAGGGCTCGGACAGTCCGGAACGAGCAACGGGATCGCGGCCCCCATCGCGAAGAGAGTCATAGAGGCGGTGCTGGGTAGATGAGACCGACGCAGGGTGTGAGCTTCGGCGGACGCTACGAGCTCGATTCGCGGATCGCGATCGGCGGCATGGGCGAGGTCTGGGAGGCCACCGATCACGTGATCGGGCGCACGGTCGCGATCAAGATCCTCAAGGACGAGTACATGGGCGACCCGGGGTTCCTCGAGCGCTTCCGCGCCGAGGCCCGTCACGCCGCACTCGTCAACCACGAGGGCATCGCGAGCGTCTTCGACTACGGCGAGGAGAACGGCTCGGCCTTCCTCGTGATGGAGCTCGTTCCCGGTGAGGCACTGTCCACGATCCTCGAGCGCGAGACATCGCTGTCGACCGACAAGACGCTCGACATCGTCGCGCAGACCGCCGCCGCCCTGCAGGCCGCGCACGCGGCGGGCCTCGTGCACCGCGACATCAAGCCCGGCAACCTGCTGATCACCCCCGACGGGCGCGTCAAGATCACCGACTTCGGCATCGCCCGCATCGCCGACCAGGTACCGCTGACGGCGACCGGTCAGGTCATGGGCACGGTGCAATACCTTTCGCCCGAGCAGGCATCCGGTCACCCCGCATCTCCGGCGACCGACATCTATTCGCTCGGCATCGTCGCGTACGAGTGCCTGGCCGGCAAGCGCCCCTTCACGGGCGAGTCGCAGGTCGCCATCGCGATGGCGCAGATCAACGACACGGCTCCGCCGCTGCCCGAGACGATCGCCGAGCCCGTCCGCAACTTCGTCATGAGCATGATCGCGAAGAAGCCCGAAGACCGGCCCGCCACGGCATCCGCCGTCGCGCGCGCCGCGACGGCGCTGCGCCGCGGTGACATCGCCGCCGCGGTCGCGATCGTGCCGGCGATCGCCGGTTCCGTGCCGCTCGACGAGGTAACCCAGCTGCTCACCCCGGGCGGCGAAGAGACCACGCGTCTGATGCCGACGGCGGCGCCCACGGCCGCTGCCGCGGGCGAAGAGGCGCCTGCGAAGAAGAAGCGCAGCCCGTGGACGTGGCCGCTCGTCGCCCTCATCGTCCTGCTGCTGCTCGTGCTGGGCGGCACGCTGATCGCGATGTTCGCGAACCAGGGTTCTGAGCCCGAGCCCACGCCGTCGAACACGACGACGACGACGGCCAGCGAGACCCCGACACCTACCCCGACCGTCGAAGACATCAACCTCGGTGATGTCGCCCTGCTCGACAAGACCTGCGCCGACGCGCAGGCCGCCCTCACGGCGGCCGGCTTCACGTCGACCGCGACCTGTGTCGACGGCGACGCGGCACCCACCGAAGACCAGGTCGGGCTGGTCTATCGCACCAACCCGAGCGCCGGCAACGTCGCTCCCGACACCGTCATCACTCTGACGGTCTACGCCGACCTCACACCGATGAGTGACCCGTCGCTGCCGACGCTCGGCGCGGCGACCGTCGACGCCGGCGACACGATCAACGTCACGTGGCAGGGCTACAGTTGCCCGGCCGGGTACACGCCGACCAACTACATCTTCACGGTCGCGGGCGGCACGTTCCAGGCCGGTGGTGGCACGACGGCATCCTTCCTCGTCAGCCAGCAGCCCGCCGTGATCGTCGCCGGTGACTCGGGCACGGTCGTGGTCGACTACATCGTGGAGTGCGAGAGCGGCACCGGCAACGTCCGCCAGTCGCCCTCGTCGGCGAAGGCTGTCGCCACGATCAACGCGGCGCAGGCAACCCCCACCCCGGAGCCCACGGAGTAATCCGCCGGTCGATTAGGCTGGCTGGTGTCTCAGCCAGGGAGTGAAGTGTCTGAAGAGCCGCGCGTGCTGTCCGATCGCTATGAGGTCGGCGAGCTCATCGGGCGCGGCGGCATGGCGAGCGTGTACCGCGGTCGCGACCTGACCCTCGGCCGCGAGGTCGCGATCAAGATCCTGGCGAGCGAACTGGCCAGCGACGCGGGCTTCCGCACGCGGTTCCGCCTCGAGGCGCAGGCCGCGTCGCGCATGTCGCATCCCGCGATCGTGCGCGTGTACGACGCCGGTGAGGATGCCCGGACGGGCGCCGACGGCATCACGCACCCCGTCCCGTACATCGTGATGGAGCTGGTCACCGGCAAGCTGCTGAAGAACATCATCGCCGCCGGCGACGTGCCGATCGCCGACGCGCTGCGCTACACAGACGGGATCCTTGAGGCGCTCGAGTACTCGCACCGCGCCGGCGTCGTGCACCGCGACATCAAGCCCGGCAACGTCATGGTCACCGCCGCCGGCCAGGTCAAGGTCATGGACTTCGGCATCGCGCGCGCCGTCTCGGACTCGTCGTCGACGGTCGCCGAGACAACCGCGATCATCGGCACCGCCGCCTACTTCTCGCCCGAGCAGGCCAAGGGCGAGCCGGTCGATGCGCGCGCCGACGTGTATTCGGCGGGCGTCGTGCTGTACGAGCTGCTCACGGGCCGTACGCCGTTCCGCGGCGAGTCGCCCGTCGCCGTCGCGTACCAGCACGTCAGTGAGACGCCGCTGGCCCCTTCCGAACTCGTCGAGAGCGTGCCGCGTTCGCTCGATGCCGTCGTGCTGCGCGCCCTCGCAAAAGACCCCTTCCAGCGTTTTCAGGACGCCGCGTCGTTCCGCGAGGCGCTCGATGCGACGCGCGACGGTCACACCCCGAGCAAGCGCCAGGTGGGCGCGCTGACGAGCGAGCTGTATGGCGCCAACCCACGACAGGCGGCCGAGACCGCACGCTCGCTGCGTCAACTGTCGACCGACACGACGATGCGGCGCACGCAGTCGGGTCCGCCGGCGGCGTGGATCTGGGCCGGCGTCGCGGTGCTGGCGGTCGTGCTGATCTCGGTGCTGTTCTGGGTGCTGACCAGCCGCCCCGGCACGACGATCCCCGACACGGCGCGCGTCGTGCCCGACGTGATCGACATGTCGTGGGAGCGCGCGCAGGAGATGATCCTCGAGCGCGACCTGCAGGCCGAACCCATCGAAGAGAGCAGCGACAAGATCGCCGAGGGCAACGTCATCCGCACCGACCCCCTCGCGGGTGTCACGGCGGCCCCGGGCCAGACCGTCAAAGTGTACGTGTCGACGGGCCAGGAGATGAGCACCGTCCCGACGCTCACAGGCCTGAGCACCGAAGCGGCGACGCAGGCACTGACGGATGCCGGGCTGGCGCTCGGCGCCGTCATCACGCGCAACGACCCCGATCTGGCAGCCGGCATCGTGATCTCAGCCGATCAGACGGAGGGGTCGGAGGTCGGCGTCGGCACGTCGGTCAACCTCGTCGTCGCAAGCGGCATGGTGACGCTCGTCGACGTCGTCGGGTACACCGCCGAGGCGGCGCAGCGCACGCTGACATCCGACCTACTCAAGCTTGTGCCGTCGATCGTCGAAGACGCGGGGTGCCCCGCGACGCCCGGTGACCAGATCGTGGCTGCGCAGTCGCTCGCCCCCGGCGACGTGCCGATCCACTCGACCGTCGAGCTGAGGGTCTGCACCGGCACGCCGTAGCTCCGGCGGCGGCGCTGGTGCCGGTGCTGCCGCGCCGGCTCCCCGCTTGTGCCGCGCCGGTTCAGACGACGGCGCGGTGCGGCGAAAGGGATGCCCCTCGCGCGGCGGCCTGCGCGTACGCGGGGCATCCGGTGCTCTGCAGCCAGTTGCCGAGCAGGCGGTATCCACCCTCGGTGAGCACTGCTTCGGGGTGGAACTGCACTCCGCGCAGCGGCAGGGAGCGGTGGGCGAGGCCCATCACGACGCCCGTCGCCGTGTGCGCGGTGACGCGCAGCTGCGGCGGAACGCCGCCGGGCTCGACCGCCAGCGAGTGATAGCGCGCCGCCGTGAACGGCGAAGGAAGGCCGTCGAAGAGCGGGTCGCCGTCGTGCAGCACGGCGCTGGTCGACCCGTGCACGAGTTCGGGGGCCTCGGTAACGGCTCCGCCGAACGCGACGGCGAGTGTTTGGTGCCCCAGGCACACTCCGAGCAGGGGGGTTCCGGTGTGCGCTGCGGCTCGGACGACGTCTATGGATGCCCCGGCGTTCTCGGGCGTGCCGGGGCCGGGGGAGATCACGACGCCGGCGGCTGCGGCAATCGCCGCGGTCGGGTCGGTGATGGCATCCGCTTCGATCATCGTCGTCGTCGCGCCGAGCTCGTGCAGGTACCCGATGAGCGTGTGGACGAAGCTGTCGTGGTTGTCGACGACGACGATGTGGTCAGCCACCGACGGTGGACTCCTGCGGGTTGATGAACTGCGACACCCAGGGGAATGCGTACCAGAACAGTCCGTAGATCACCGCGGCGGCGAGCACGAGAAGGATCAGCACGCGCACCCAGGCGGGGCCGGGCAGAATGCGCCAGAGGGCGGCGTACATCAGGCGGATGCTCCTTGCGTCGGGGCATCCAGCGATGCCGGCGGGCCGTCAGCGGTCGGGGTGAAGTCTTCGAACACGGCGTAGGCGATGATGCGCTCGAGCATGTTCAGCTTGGGTGCGCAGCTGGTGAGCGTCAGGTAGCGGCCGTCGGCGGCGACGCCGACCTGCTGGGGGACCGGCAGCAGCACCTCGACCTGGGTGTCCTGCACATACTCGAGCGTGCGGAAGCGGTAGGTGTACCACCCGTCGGCGGTCTGAATGACGATCGCGTCACCGATCACGAGCTGGTCGATCGGGTCGAAGGGCGCGCCCGAGGTCCAGCGGTGGGCGGCGTAGACGGTGTTGCCGATCTCGCCGGGCATCGCGGTGTCTTTGTAGTGGCCGATCTCGCCCTGGTCGAGAATGTCCTTGCGCGAGGTGCCGGCCGCGATCGTGAACTGCCAGTCCGACCCGAACCGCGGGATGAACATGACACCGAACTGCGTGCCGTGAGCGGGCTGCGTCGACACCGGGATGACGGTGTTCGCGGGGTCGGTCGGCTCATCGGTCGCCGACGGAGTCGCGGCGGGGTCGTCGGTGGGCGACGGGGTGGTGTCGTCTGTCGGCGCGGGTGTCGTCCAGCTCTGCGACAGCGCACTGGCCTCCGCGTGCTTCTCGGCACCGATGATCGCGTCGCCGATCCACATCTGCCACGAGACGTAGAGCAGTGCGACGACACCGAGGGTGATGAGCACTTCGCCCAGCACGCCGATGACCGAAGTGCGTCGCCGGGGCCGACTGTTTCGTCGCGTCTCGGCAGGCGCGCTGATATCACCCATGCCGCGATTCTCGCACAGCACGGCTGTGGCCCGGCTGGCAGGTAGACTCACCGCATGGCACGTTCTGGCAGAGATGACGAGCAGCTCACCGAGCACAACGAGGGCGACGCGGCCCCCAACCCGGTGTGGTTCAAGCCCATCATGCTGGGGCTCATGATCCTCGGGTTGCTGTGGGTCATCGTCTTCTACCTGAGCAGCCAGGCGTTCCCGATTCCCGGCATCGGCGGATGGAACCTCGTGATCGGCTTCGGCATCGCGTTCGTCGGGTTCCTCATGACGACCCGCTGGCGCTGACACTCTCCACAGACCTATCCCCGGGTGTGAATTACACCGGTGTGATTCATCCCCACCTGTGGATGAACCTGTGGATAAGTTTGTGGTCAGGCGCGCAGCGGCTGTCCACAAAGGTTGAGCGAGCGGCGTCAGCCGCGAGTCGAAACCCGCGTCGTCAGCGATAGACCAGGAGCGGAACCGCGAGCAGCGCGAGTAGTCCCGCGGCGACCGCGACCAGCAGCCATATTTGTGTGCGACGCTGACGGATCGCGCGCGTGCGCGCGAAGATGAACCCGATCAGCGCACCGACGAGCCCGCCGCCGATGTGCGCCTGCCAGGCGATGTTCGATCCGGGCAGGAACGTGATCAGCAGGTTCAAGCCCAGCAACACGGCGATCGCCGTGACGTTCGCGCCGATGTGTCGGCCGATGACGAACATCGCGCCGAGCAGGCCCCACACCGCACCGGATGCCCCGGCGACGACGCTCGTCGGCGCCAGCAGCGCCGTGAGCACCGATCCGCCGAGGGCACTGAGCAGGTAGAGCGTGAGGAACCGGCCGCGGCCGAGCAGCGGCTCGAGACTGCGGCCGAGGGCCCACAGCGCGAGCATGTTCAGCACGATGTGCCAGATGCTCGTGTGCACGAGCGTCACCGTCACCAGCCGCCACGGCTCGGTGTACGCGAGCGGCGCGTAGAACACGAGCGCACTGCGCACGGCGGCGCCGACACCGGGGATGAGCCCGATCAGGTAGAAGACGCTCGTTACGATGACGAGGCCGTACGTCACGAGCGGCTTGTCGCTTTGGGCCGCGCGACGCCGGGGCATCCGTGTCACCGTCGCGGCACGCTGACTCTGCTGCGCACCCTTCTGTTCAGCGAGGCACTCTGGGCAGATGACGCCGACCGGCATCTGCGTCTGACATTCCGGGCAGATCGTGCGCAGGCAGCGCTGGCAGAGCACGAAGCTCTGACGGTCAGGATGCCGGTAGCAGTAGTTGTCCGGATTGGTCCGGAAGTCGGCGTCGGTCACTCGGCGTCGGTCAGACGGCCGCGACGTCGATCGAGCTGATGACGACAGGCTCGATCGGGCGGTCACCGGCGGCGGTCGGGACGGCGGCGATCGCGTCGACGACGGCGCGGGATGCCTCGTCGGCGACCTCGCCGAAGATCGTGTGCTTGCCCTGCAGCCACGGGGTCGGGTCGGTCGTGATGAAGAACTGCGAGCCGTTCGTGCCCTCGGCCTTGCCCGTGATGGCGTTGCGGCGCAGGCCCGCGTTGGCCATCGCGAGGATGTAGGGCTCGTTGAAGTTGAGCTCGGGGTGGATCTCGTCGTTGAAGTTGTAACCCGGGCCGCCGACGCCCTGACCGAGCGGGTCGCCGCCCTGGATCATGAAGTTCGGGATGATGCGGTGGAAGATGACGTCGGTGTAGAGCGGGCCCTCGCCGGGCTTGCCCGTGGCGGGGTCGGTCCAGGCCTGCGAGCCGTCGGCGAGGCCGGTGAAGTTCTGCACGGTGCGCGGCGCGTGGTCTCCGAAGAGGTTCACGACGATGTCTCCGTGGTTGGTGTGGATGGTCGCAACGGCGCTGTGGATCGTCATGCTCACCATTCTCACACCTGCACAGCCCTTCCGCGGTCGGCGCTGTCTGGCAAGATGGGAGAAACGACCCGATCAGGGAGGGCCCCGTGAGCCTCAGCCGCAAGCGCAAGAAGGAACTCCGCAAGCTTCAGGACCAGGCGACGACGCTGTGGGAGTCGCAGCAGATTCTGCTCGGCCAGGCCGGTGACGTCGCGCGTGAGGCCGGTCGCCAGCTCGGCAATTACAACCGCGAGCAGGTCGTGCCCACGGTGCAGCACACGTACGAGAAGTACGCCGCTCCCTACGTCACCCAGGGCGTCGAGACGTCGCGTCGCGTCTACAACGACAAGTTCGTGCCCGCGGCCGGTGCCGTGATCGGCTCGGCGCTGTCGGTGTGGGATGCCGCGAACGAGAAGCGCGACAACCTCGCCGCCGGGCGTGCGTTCGGATCGGTCGATCTTTCGGCACTGCAGGCGAAGGCACAGAAGTACGGCAAGACGGCCGCGAAGCGGATCGCCGCTCCCGCTCCCGCCCCCGCGAAGAAGGGGATCGGCGCCGGTGGCGTCATCGCCATCATCCTGGGTGTCGCGGCGGCTGCCGGTGTGCTCTACGCCGCATGGCAGACGCTGCGCGCCGATGACGAGCTGTGGGTCGCCGACGACCCGCTGCGCGCACCGGACGCGTGAGCGCACCACCGCTGGTCGAGTGCCGCGCCGAAGGCACGGCGGCAGCACCGCTGGTCGAGTGCCGCGCCGAAGGCGCGGTGTATCGAGACCATGGCGATCTCCGCTGATCCTCTGGCGCGCGTCCGCGACGCGGCTGCCGCGCGCGGGCTCGAGATCGAGATCCGCGAACGGCCGGCGGCGCGCAGTCTCACCGAAGCGGCATCCCTGCTGGGACTGCAACCGGCGGACATCGTCAAGACGCTCGTGGTCAAGCGCGCGGACAACACGTATCTGTTCGCGCTGATCCCCGGCGACCTGGCGATCTCGTGGCCGAAGCTGCGTGCGCTTGTCGGAGTGAACAAGCTGCGCCTGCCCGAGCCTGAGCTGGCGCTCGCTGCGACCGGATACGAGCGCGGCACGATCGTGCCGATCGGCAGCTCGACGGATTGGCCCGTCTACGCGGACGAGTCGATCGTGGGGCGCCGCATCGCCATGGGCGCCGGCGCGCACGGATACAGTCTCTTCGTCGACGCGGATGCCCTGATCACCGCTTACAACGCGACGGTGGCCGACATCTCCCAGCCCGCCGCCGGCTGACCGCCCTCTGATCCCCGAGCTTGTCGAGGGGCCGCCCACCTTCATCGGTGATCGAGTGCCGGCGCGAAGCGCCCCCCGGAGGGTCCCGGTGATCGAGTGCCGGCGCGAAGCGCCGGTGTATCGAGATCAGCGCGGTGTGCAGCGGCTGGCCTCCGAGCCCGCCATCCATGGCCCCCGAGCCCGTCGAGGGGCCGCCTCCACCCCCAGACTGCGCCGCCTCCTCCACAATCACCACCCCTCGCGACTTATCCACAATCCCCGTCTGACCAGGAGTTCCTCCCCCGAGAATGTCCGACCCCCTCGTCAGAATGGGGGGTATGGACCTCCTCACGTCGCCGCTGCGAGACCTGCTGACGCAGGCATCCGCGGTGCTGCGTGATGCCACCTCCGAGCGCGCACTTGAACGGGCGACCGAGCACGAGCTTGCCGCGCAGCTGGGAATGATCGCCGAGCTGAACCGCCTCGGCGAGGCGCTCTTGATCGACGCGGTCGGCGAGGTGATGCGCCGCTCTGAGCCGGCCGTGCGCGATGAGCGGATGACCTCGCACCTGGGCTGCCGCGACGTGACCGAGCTGATTCAGCAGATCACGCGCGTCGAGCCGCGTACGGCGGCCAAATTGCAGCGCGCCGCGAAGGCCGTGCGCCCAGAGGTGTCGGCCACGACAGGGGAGCGGCTCGATGCCGCGTTCCCGTCCGTCCGCGACGCGATGCTCGACGGTGTTCTCGGTACCGACGGCATCCTCGCGATCACGGCGCCCTTGCAGGAAACCGCACCACGTGTGAGTGCGGCGGCGCGTCAAGAGGCCGCCGATGTGGTCGTCGCGGAGGCGCGCGGCGAAGGTCCGTCCGCGGCGCCGCCGCTGTGTGCCGAACTGCTGAAGATCCACGCGCAGGCGTGGGCGCTGGCGCTCGACCCCGACGGCGCCGAGCCGCGCGAGCGGGTCGCGGAACGCCGCCGCGCACTCACACTCGGGGTCGCGACGCCGGCGGGTGTTCCGATTCACGGGCTGCTCGTGCCCGAAGTCGCCGCACAACTGCAGACGATCTGGGATGCCCAGACGTCGCCGAAGGTCGCCTTCGATGACCCGACCGCCGTCGACGCCGACGGCGACCTGCTTCCTCTGCCTGCAATGGATGATCGGACGCGGGC
Organism: Microbacterium sp. 70-16; assembly: GCF_001898315.1. Lineage (GTDB taxonomy): Bacteria > Actinomycetota > Actinomycetes > Actinomycetales > Microbacteriaceae > Microbacterium. Next base: position 243,582 of record NZ_MKTQ01000026.1, read on the forward strand.
GCAGAAGCAGCACGATGCCTTCGCGGCCGCGCTCAGTGTTGCCGCGACATCGGGACTCCTTCCCACGATCGGCGGCTACGCTCCCGTGCTGGTGGTGTCAGTCGACGAGCACGACCTGGTGGACGGCACCGGCTACGCACACGTACAGGGCTGCGACCAACCGATCTCGATCGCAATCGCGCGGCACATCGCGTGCTCGGGTTCGATCCAGCGGATCGTCAGCCGCAACGACGGACGGATCATCCGTCTGGGCACCGAAGAGCGCGTGTTCAATCGCCAGCAACGGCGCGCCATCGCGTTGCGCGACGGTGGGTGCATCATTCCCGGGTGTGGGACACCCGCCGCCTGGTGCGAGATCCATCACGTCACCGAGTACGCACAGGGTGGGCCCACCCACACCGACAACGGAGTACTGCTCTGCTGGTATCACCACCGCTTCCTCGACCGGATCGGCTGGAAGATCCGGATGAACCAGGGCGTGCCTGAAGTGCTGGCCCCACCCTGGCATGACATCTCGAGGCGTTGGCGACCGACGACGACCTCGCCGCTGCGCCTGAAGAAGCGCGTCCTCCGGACGTGACGCGTGCCCTCGGACGTGGGGTCTGTGGTTTCGATACGCCGGCTTCGCCGGCTACTCAACCACCGAATGGGGGCGCCGCAGCTCGCACCCCCGGGAGGGTCCCGGTGATCGAGTGCCGCCGCGCAGCGCACCCCCGGAGGGCCCGGTGATCGAGTGCCGCCGCGCGGCGCACCCCCGGAGGGTCCCGGTGATCGAGTGCCGCCGCGCAGCGGCGGTGTATCGAGATCAGCGGAGGGCGTGACGCTTGTGGTTTCGATACGCCGGCTTCGCCGGCTACTCAACCACCGAGTTACCGCGCCGTGGCATCCGCCATCTCGAGTGCGATGTCGATCAACTGCACGTGCTGCAGGTCGGCGATCGCGTCGCGCGCGAACCACTCTGCGTGGTCGGTGGAACCGCCGACTTCGTCAGTCAGCTGACCGCCGATGATGTGCGCCCGGTAGAGGATCCTCAGGGTGTGCAGCGGCTGGTCGGCACCCGGCGTGATGCGCTGCCTCGCGGGGATCACGCGCGAGTTGATGCCGAGCAGCTCGTCAACCTCGACCTGGTATCCGGTCTCTTCGCTGACTTCGCGGCGGACGGCATCCAGCGGATCTTCGCCATCTTCGAGCCCGCCGCCCGGCAACGTCCAGGCGCCGCGTCGGCCTTCACTCCAATGGGCGAGCAGGATGCCACGCTCGCCCTCGACCACGGCATAGGCGGCGACACGCAGATCCATCCCGTCACCCTAGCGGAGCGCGATGGCAGGCCTCACAGCTCTGCGCTGAAGAGTCGCTGCAGGTCGGCATAACCGCGCGCTGTCGAGCGCGCTCAGCGTTCCCGATTCGAGCAGTTCACGCCCCGCGCGCTCGAGCGCGCTGAACGCGATGCGTGCGAGGCTGCCGCCGACACTCACGCGCGCGACTCCTAGCGAAAGGAGAGTCGCGACGTCGAGGACGGGCATCGTGAGCCCCGCGACGATGTTGACGGGAGCCGCGATCGCCGCCGTGAGGCGGTGGATGGTCTCGACGTCACGAACGCCCGGGACGAAGATGCAGTCCGCACCGGCCTCGAGGTACCGGCCTGCGCGCACCAGCGTCTCGTCGAACGGGTCGCCCGACGTGCCCACGAAATAGGCATCCGTTCGCGCATTCAACACGAATGTGGCTCTTCGGAATCAAGGGTGTAGCGAGGGTCTGAAACCTCCGGCCTCGAGCAGGCTCCTGGCTGTGTAGTTCGCGAGGTTGCGGAAGCCGAGCGCGGAGCCGCGGAGATG
>NZ_MKTQ01000027.1 GCF_001898315.1 Microbacterium sp. 70-16
TCGAACTCGCGCAGCTCGGGCGGGCTCGACAGGATCGACAGGCGCAGGCGGGCGCCGGCCTCGTCTATCAGGTCGATCGCCTTGTCGGGCAGGAACCGGTCGCTGATGTAGCGGTCGGCGAGGTTCGCCGCAGCGACGATCGCGCCGTCGGTGATCTGCACCTTGTGGTGCGCCTCGTAGCGGTCGCGCAGGCCCTTCAGGATGTTGATCGCGTGGGGCAGGCTCGGCTCGGCGACCTGGATCGGCTGGAAGCGGCGCTCGAGCGCGGCATCCTTCTCGAAGTGCTTGCGGTACTCGTCGAGCGTCGTGGCACCGATCGTCTGCAGCTCACCGCGAGCGAGGAGCGGCTTCAGGATGGATGCCGCGTCGATCGCACCTTCGGCGGCGCCCGCACCCACGAGGGTGTGGATCTCGTCGATGAAGACGATGATGTCGCCGCGCGTGCGGATCTCCTTGGTGACCTTCTTGAGGCGCTCTTCGAAGTCACCGCGGTAACGGGAACCGGCGATCAGCGAGCCGAGGTCGAGCGAGTAGACCTGCTTGTCCTTCAGCGTCTCGGGCACGTCGTTCTTGACGATCGCCTGCGCGAGGCCCTCGACGACGGCGGTCTTGCCGACGCCGGGCTCGCCGATGAGGACGGGGTTGTTCTTCGAGCGGCGCGACAGGATCTGCATGACGCGCTCGATCTCCTTCTCGCGCCCGATCACCGGGTCGAGCTTGTTGTCGCGCGCGGCCTGCGTGAGGTTGCGGCCGAACTGGTCGAGCACCGCCGAGCCGCCCTGGGCGGACTGCTGGTTCTGCTCGCCGGCGCCGGCGGCGACGCCCGCGGGCTCCTTGCCCTGGTAGCCGCTCAGCAGCTGGATGACCTGCTGGCGCACCTTGTTCAGGTCGGCGCCGAGCTTGACGAGCACCTGGGCGGCGACGCCCTCGCCCTCACGGATGAGGCCGAGCAGGATGTGCTCGGTGCCGATGTAGTTGTGGCCGAGCTGCAGCGCTTCGCGCAGCGACAGCTCGAGCACCTTCTTGGCGCGCGGCGTGAAGGGGATGTGGCCGGTCGGCTGCTGCTGACCCTGGCCGATGATGTCTTGCACCTGCTCGCGCACAGCGTCGAGCGAGATGCCGAGCGACTCGAGTGCCTTCGCCGCGACACCCTCACCCTCGTGGATCAGCCCGAGCAGGATGTGCTCGGTGCCGATGTAGTTGTGGTTGAGCATCTTCGCCTCTTCTTGGGCGAGGACGACGACGCGCCGGGCGCGGTCGGTGAATCTCTCGAACATGTCAGCTCCTCCGGATGCCGAGACTTCTGGCATCTACGTAGAGGCTAACGAGGGATGGATGCCGGTATGCCCGTGTTCGCCGTCGGCGTGATGGATGGGGTGTCGCCGGGGATGAAACGCGGCGCGAAGTTGGCGCGACCCGCGGTTTCGCGGCGCGGGAAGCGACAGAATCCGCCAACTTCTCGGCTGCAGCGTGCGCCCCTTGACACCGCCAGGGAGGCATCCATATCGTTTGTCGATAACAACGATTCTCGATATGGAGGATGCCGTGAGCATCGGAACCCAGAACCTCGGTGAGGGGCTGCTGTGGATCGGCGTCTTCGTCGCCGTCGTCGCCGTGCTGTGCGTGGTGACCGTTTGGATCGCCCGCCGCCGCGGCAGCACGACGGTGGCGCTGGATGCCGCGAGCTCGGTCGCACAGGGATGGCTCTTCCTCATGGCCCTCGGCGTCGGGCTGATGATCTGGCAGTGGTTCACGCAGACGGAGATTTCGGTGTCGGGGATGCCCGTGTCGCTCGCGTACTGGCCGGGAGCAGGTACCCCCGGCTGCGACGACACCGGGGGTGACGTTCCCGTTCTCCTGTGCGCCACGGGTGACGCCGTCGACGCGACGGTGGCGCACCTGACGCTCGGCACACGCGTCGTGATGGCACTCGGGCAGCTACTCGGGGTCCTGCTGGCGGCGATTCCCGCGGTGCTCGTCATCGTGTTGGTGCACCAGACACGCAAGGGCTCGCCGTTCACCCGCGTCGCATCACGGTCGTTCGCGTGGGCGGCGGTCGGCATCCTCGTGCTCGGCACAGTCACCGACCTCGTCGTCGGCATCGGGCGCACTCTCGCCGCGTTCGAGGTCCTTCCCACTCCCGAAGGCGGTGGCGAACTGACGAATCAGGGGATCTTCTACTTGACCGTTCCGCTGTGGCCCGCCGCCGTCGCACTCGCCCTCGCGGCACTCGCCGTGGTGTTCCGCTACGGCTCTGCCCTGCAGCACCAGACCGAGGCGCTGCGCCGCGACACCGAGGGACTCGTGTGAGTCCCGCCGAGGACGACGAGCTCACCGGCATCCGCTGCCGCCTCGACGAGCTGCTCGCCGAGCGTGGGATGACCCTCACGCGGTTGTCGGAGCTCGTCGGCGTATCGGTCGTCAACCTGTCAATCCTCAAGAATGACCGGGCGCGGGCGATCCGCTACTCGACGCTGTCGGCGATCTGCCGGGTGCTCGACTGCGAGGTCGGCGAGCTGCTCGTGCGCGCCGAGTAGGGGGTGCGCTCCGGGCACCTGCGCGAAGTTGGCGCTACCCGCGGTATCGCGGCGCGGGAAGCGACAGTTTGCGCCAACTTCTCGGCGGGAACGAGCCCGCACCCCCGCTCAGCCGACGACGGCCACCTCAACCGGGGTCGCGAACTGCGCGTCGCCGCCGGTGAGCGTCAGCGTCAGCGCGCCGGCGCTCGGGTCGAGAACGTCGAGATCGCCGACGCTGACCAGCAACGCGCGCGGCGCCATGTCCATCGTGCAGGCCTGGTCGGCGGGCGGCGTGACGAAGGTCACGTCGAGGTGCGACGGGTCGGATGCCTCGACGGACTCCACCCGCGGCGCACACGTCGACGAACCCCAGGTCAGCAGCGCGATCAGCTCGGCATCCACCCAGCCTGCACTCGGCGCGTAGTCGGTCGCACCGCCGGCAGCGAGGCCCGGGACGCCGCCCAGGTCGGTCTCGCCGCGGCCGCCCGCGTTGTCGGTGACGACGAGTCCGACCATCTGTGTGGGGTCGACGCCTTCGGGCACGCCCACGAGGGTCACGCGCGGCGCGTAGTCGGCGGTGCACACCTGGTCGTCGGGGCCATTGTCGAGTGTGACGGCGACCGAGCCGTCTGCCTGCAGCGTGGCATCCGACGCAGTCGGGATGCACCCCGACGAACCCCAGGTCACGAGCGCGATCTGGCGTCCCCCGTCGAGCCAGCCCGCCTCGATCTCGATCTCGGTTGCCGCGGGCGACTCTGAGACGCCCTCACTCGTGGGCGTCGCGGTCGCGCACCCCGCGAACAGTAGAGCGCCCGCGCCGAGCAGCGCGAGCAGAGTCAGGGAACGGGGTGCGGCGGCCATGTGGTCATCCTTGTGCAGAGTCGGGACGGATGCCAGGAGGCATCCCATCTGACAGTGTCCTCGGGCCCACGCTCGTCTCGAGTGCACAGCGAACGCACAGCAACGCAAACCCCGCGGCAGCGCCCCCGCGGCGAGAAGTTGGCGCGAACTGCGGTTTCGCAGCGCGGGAAGCGACAGAATGCGCCAACTTCTCGGCGCGGCGCGCACCCGCGCAGGGGCGCCGGCGCAGCGCGGGCCAGCGCAGGGGCGCGCTACTGCAGCGCCGAGGTCAACCGCGCGAGGTTGTCGAGCACGGTCGAGCGCAGGGGCTGCTGCATCCACTCGTCGAGGGTGAGCTCGCGACTGAGCGACCGGTAGGTGTCCTCGACGTCGCGCAGCTGCGCGACGAACTCGCCGCCGCGCACGAGCAGCGAGACCTCGAGGTTGAGACCGAAGCTGCGCATGTCCATGTTGCTCGAGCCGATGACGGCCGTCTCGTCATCGATCGACATCGACTTCGAGTGCAAGATATACGGCGCCCGGTACATCCAGATCTTCACCCCGGCGCGCAGCAGCGCCTCGTAGTAGCTGCGCTGCGCGTGATACACGATCGCCTGGTCGCCCTCTTCCGAGACGAACAGCTCGACGTGCACGCCCCGCTGACAGGCCGTCTGGATCGCCAGCAGCAGCCCCTCGTCGGGCACGAAATAGGGCGAGACGATGATGATCTTCTCGCGCGCCGCGAACAGCAGGGTCATGAACAGCTTGAGGTTGTTCTGGAACTCGAACCCCGGCCCCGACGGCACGATCTGGCAGTCGAGGTCGCCTGTGCCGGGCTCCACCTTGAACAGTTCGAACCCGTCGAAGCCCTCGACGACCGCGTCCGTCTCGCTGTACCAGTCAGACAAAAACACGGCGTTGACGGATGCCACGACGGGCCCGTCGAGCTGCGCCATCATGTCGACCCAGTGCAGTCCGCGCCTGATGTTCTTGCGCAGGTTGTACGTCGAGTCGGTCACGTTCTGCGAGCCGGTGAACGCGACGCGACCGTCGACGACCAGCAGCTTGCGGTGGTTGCGCAGGTCGGGGCGCTGGTAGTGGCCGCGGAGGGGTTTCACCGGAAGCATGAGGTGCCAATCGGCTCCCATGGCATCCAATCGCCGGCACGTCTGCTTGTAGAACGGCTTGCCGCGGTTGGCCCAGTGATCCAGCAGCACGCGCACGGTCACGCCGCGCGCGGCGACCTCTTCGAGCGCGCGGAAGAAGTCATCGGTGGTCGCGTCGGACTGCAGGATGTAGAACTCGACGTGCACGTAGGTCTCAGCCGCGCGGATGGCCGCCGCCATCTCGGCGATGCTGTCCTCATAGCCGGCGATGATCCTTGCGCCGTTGTCGCCGGAGAGGGGCATCGCACCGAGGTTGCGGTTGAGCCGCACCAGCTGCGTGAACCACGGCGGGGCATCGGGGCGCAGCGTCCCGAGATCGAGCCCGTGGCTCGTGCGCCGGATGTAGTCGTTGAGCTGCTGCTGCTTCTTGCGTCGCGCGCGCGGCAGCCGCGGGTTCCCGATCATCAGGAACAGCAGCACGCCGATGTACGGGATGAAGTAGATGGCCAGCAGCCAGGCCATCGCCGCCGTGGGGCGCCGGTTTCGCGGCACGATGATGATCGCGAGGATTCTCACCGTGAGGTCGACGAGCAGGGCGACGACGACCCAGAACAGCGTCCATCCGCTCTGATCCACGTGCCCTCCCCCGCTGATCGCCTCCGCTCAGCGTATCGGGCGGGAACCTATGCGGCGCGCCGGTCGCCGTCCGCCGGCGGCAGTCCGCGCTTGGCGCGCTCTTCCGCCTCGATCTGCGCGTAGGCGCGGCGCTCGGTGCGATCCATCCGCAGGATCGACCGCAGCACGAAGACGAACAGCCCGAGCACGACCACGGTCGGCAGCAGCGACCAGATGACGGCGGCCCAGTACGAATCCATGCCCCCTATGGTACGGAAGTTATCCACAATCGGCGATTTTCCGAATCTGTCCACGGATGCCCCCGATCGGCTCCCACGCGGGCGGGCGCACCGTCAGGCTCGCTTCCATGTCCGTCACCGTGAAAGCCGCCGATGCGGCACAGTTCCTGTCCCTCGTCCCGCAACTGCTCGGCTGCACGCCGACGCAGAGCCTCGTGCTCGTCCCGATGGCCGCCGGCCGCAGCCTGGGCGCGCTGCGCCTCGACCTTCCGCCCGATGATCTGGCCGACGCCGTGGCCTCCAGCGCGATCGGCATGCTGTGCCGCATCGGCGAGGCCGACGCGATGATCGCCGTCGTGTACACCGACGAGGCGATCGCCGGGGCCGCAACGCCGCCTGGCGAGGCCGCCGCTCTGCCCGGCGGCGCAGCCGCGCTGCCCGGCGACGCAGCCACCGAAGCCGCCGTGCTGCCCGGCGACGCGCTCATCTCGCTGCTGGGCGCGAAGGCGGATGCCTGCGGGCTGCGCCTCGTTGACGCGCTGACCGTCGCCGCCGACGGCTGGGGGTCGCACCTCGAACCGGATCTGCCGCCCGGCGGGCATCCGCTGGATGCGCTGCAGGTGCGCGGGGCGGATGCGTCGGCCCTCGCCGCCGGAGGTGTCGACGCGTCCCGCGGAGACCAGGCGTCGGGTGCGACGCTGCCGCAGGTCGGTCAGACCGCGCGTCGCGCCGTCGCGCAGTCGCTGCGGTCGCTCAGCTCGGCGCTCGAGGTGATCTGTGGCATCCCCTCGGTCGCCGGTGCTGACTCTCGCATCGACCCGGCTGCGCTCGAGGCCGCGTGTGAGCTGGACGATCTGCCTGCCCTGTTCGAGGAGGCGCTGCGCTGGCAACCCAGTGAAACGCCGATGCACACCGCGATGCTGGGCTGGTGCCTGTCGCGGCCGTCGCTGCGCGACGTCGCGCTCGTGCAGTGGGCGACGGATTCCGCGGGCGGCGACATCGCGATGGAGGCCCAGCGACGGTGGGAGGACGGCGCGGACTACCCCGCCGACCTCGCGTCGCTCATGTGGGGCGAAGGCCCGCGGCCCGACGCGGAGCGCCTCGAGTCTGCGCTGCGGCTCGTGCGCGAGGTCGCCGCCCTGCTGCCGAAGAAGCAGCGCCCCGGCCCGCTCGCGATGTGCGCGTGGCTGTCGTGGGCGCTCGGCCGCTCCTCGCACGCCGACCGCTACGCCGGAATGGCTCTCGCGATCGACCGCCGCCACGGCCTGGCCGACATCGTGCGGTCCTTCGCTCAGGCGGGCCACCTGCCCGACTGGGCCTTCCGCCTCGAATGACCCCGCTTTATAGACCGACCTAGACATGCACGTATATAGCGATCTGGAGTACTCTCATGAAGGAGGCGAAGCGCTCAGACGTCGAACGATTTCTTCGCAGCGAGGGGTACCGCGTGACACGCGACAGCGGCCCACATACGTGGTGGTCGAAGGAGGGCGCCCGGTCAGTGCCGCTTCCCCGCCATACGAGGATCTCACCGGGAGTCCTGCGGAGCATCGAGAGGATCGTCGGGCATGTGCCGCCCGACTGGAAGTGAGGCTGAGGTGAATCGCCAGCGATACGTCGTCGAGGTGCATCGTCAAGGCCGATGGTGGGTCATCGACGCGCCCGCCGTCGACTACCGTACACAGGCGCGCACGCTTGCCGACGTCGATGAGATGTCTCGCGACCTGATCGCCGGGGCACTCGACGTGCCGCTCGATGCCTTCGACATCGACGTCCGCGTCGCGACGCCGAGTGACGTCCTCGAGAAGCTCAACGAAGTCGCCGGCCTCGAGCGTGAAGCGCTGAGCGCGCAGGCGCGCGCGGCGTCCGAACGCCGCGCAGCAGCGCACCTGCTCACAGATGCGTACGGGCTCTCCGCCATCGACGCCGCGCGAGTCCTCGGAGTGAGTCGCGGACGGGTGTACCAGCTGCTCGACGAACCCCAGCGCGCCTGACCCGCGCCTGCGCCCCGAGCCGCGACAGGGGCGCCGACCCGACGCAAACCGCATGTTGCGACGCCGGCCACCGACAACGCCCGTCGGCTCGACGCCAAAGCTAGAGCCCGACCCGACGCAAACTGCCGGTTGCGGCGCCGACCACCGACAACGCGCGTCGGCTCGGCGGCAAACCCGGCGCCGAGCCAGGGCGCGCGAGCCCGGGCTACTTCACCAGGGGGAAGAGGATCGTCTCGCGGATGCCCAGGCCGGTGATCGCCATCAGCAGGCGATCGATGCCCATGCCCATGCCACCCGTCGGCGGCATGCCGTGCTCGAGCGCGCGCAGGAACTCCTCGTCGACGCGCATCGCCTCGTCGTCGCCGCGCGCGGCGAGCTTCGCCTGCTCGACGAAGCGCTCGCGCTGGATGACGGGGTCGACGAGCTCGGAGTACCCGGTCGCGAGCTCGAACCCGCGGACGTAGAGGTCCCACTTCTCGACGACGCCGCGGATCGAGCGGTGCTCGCGCACGAGCGGGCTTGTGTCGAGCGGGAAGTCCATGACGAACGTCGGACGCTCGAGTCCGTCCTTGACGAAGTGCTCCCAGAGCTCCTCGACGTACTTGCCGTGCGTCGCGACCTTCTCGGGCACCGCGACGCCGACCTCGGCGGCGAGCGCCTGCAGCTCGGCGAGCGACGTGTCGGGGGTGATCGTGCGACCGGATGCCTCGGACAGCGACGCGTACATCGACAGGCGCTCCCACTGCCCGCCCAGGTCGAACTCGGTGCCGTCGGCCCACGTCACGGTCGTCGAACCCGTCACCGCGATCGCGGCGTTCTGGATGAGCTCCTGCGTCAGGTCGGCGATGCCGTTGTAGTCGCTGTACGACTGGTAGGCCTCGAGCATCGCGAACTCGGGGCTGTGCGTCGAGTCGGCACCCTCGTTGCGGAAGTTCCGGTTGATCTCGAAGACCCGGTCGATGCCGCCGACCACGGCGCGCTTGAGGAACAGCTCCGGCGCGATGCGCAGGTACAGGTCGGCGTCGAACGCGTTCGAGTTCGTGATGAACGGGCGTGCGGCCGCACCGCCGTGCTGCACCTGCAGCATCGGAGTCTCGACCTCGAGGAATCCGTGGCTCGCGAACGTCTGGCGCAGCGACGCGTTGACCTTCGCGCGCGCGATGACGGTCTCGCGCGCCTGGTCGCGCACGATGAGGTCGAGGAAGCGCGAGCGCACGCGGCCCTCGTCAGACAGGTCGGTGTGCAGGTTCGGCAGCGGCAGCAGCGCCTTCGACGCGATCGCCCAGTCACTCACCATGATCGACAGCTCACCGCGGCGGCTGGAGATGACCTGACCGGTGACCGAGACGTGGTCACCCAGGTCGACGAGATCCTTCCACGCCTGCAGCGACTGTTCGCCGACCTCGGCGAGCGAGACCATGGCCTGGATGCGCGAGCCGTCGCCGGCCTGCAGCGACGCGAAGCACAGCTTGCCGGTGTTGCGGCTGAACACGACGCGGCCGGCGACCGACGCCGTCACGCCGGTCTCGGCACCCGCCTCGAGGTCGGCGTAGCGCTCGCGGAGCTCGGCGATCGTATCGGTGACGGGCACCGTCACCGGGTAGGCGCCGCCCGCGGCATCCGCCCGTTCCGCCAGCAACCGCTCACGCTTGGCGAGGCGGACGGCCTTCTGTTCGATGACCTCCGCAGCGTCGTCGATCGTCGGGTCGGCGGGCGTGGTGTCTGTCATGGCAGCGGGCTCCTCGGAAGTGACGTTCAAGTCTACCGAGGCCTGCCTCGGCGACCGCAGAGCCGACGCGAGCAGGGCCGACGCGAGCAGGCCCGGCGCGAGCAGGGTCGGCGCGGTCAGAGCCCGCGTGCGTCCGGGTCTTCGCCCGCGTCGGCGAGCGCACGCTCGATCGTCGAGTGCACGAGGCTCGACAGATAGGTCCCCGGCTCGGCGACGCCGACCTGCCGCAGCAGCGCGGCGGACTGCCTGACGACGGATGCCGAGAACTCGGTCGCCGTCGCGATCGCCTCGCCGTACGCGGCGCGATCGGCCTCAGCCACGACGATCGGCTCGCATCCGAGCTCGACGGCGAGCGCTTGCGCGATCGGGAGCACGGCGGCGGGCGCCGTCACGGCGGCGAACGCGTCGTGCAGCTGTCGCAAGTCGATCGAGGTTCCCGTGAAGGCGATCGCGGGATGCACGGCGAGCGGAATCGCGCCGCGGGATGCCGCGGGGGCGAGCACCTCGATACCCAAGGCGGGATCGGTGTGCAGCACGAGCTGGCCGATCTGCCATGCGCCGAGCTCGGCGAGCCCCGCGACGACGCCGGCGAGCTCGGCGCGCGGCAGCGCCAGGACGACGAGCTCGCTGCGGCGCACGATCTCGTCGGCGGGCAGCACGGGCACTCCCGGCAGGATCGCCTCGACGCGGTCGGGGTCGGATCCCGCCGTGATTCCGGTGAGCGCGTGCCCGACGCCGGCGAGCGCGGCGCCGAGGACGGGCCCGACGCGGCCGGCGCCGATGATGCCGACGCCGAGGCGGCTCGGGCGGGTCGATTCGTGTGTCATCGCGCGGCCTCATCCCAGCGGTGCGAGCGGTCGGCGGCCGCCGCCGCGAGGGCGGCGTCCTCCGTGGCCTGCCACGCGGCGAGGGCGTCGTCGCGGTCGATGATCCCGATGCCGCCCGAGACGGGCCCGAGCACCGTGTGGCCGGTGAGGTTCGCGACGCGCAGCGCGCGGTCGATCGGGCCTTGCGCGATGCGGACGGACTGCAGGCGGGCGAGCGGCAGGATGACCAACTCGCGCTTCAGTCGGCCGCGCCGCAGCAGGAGCGCTCCGGGGGTGAGCAGCAGGCCGTTGCGGCGCCACGACAGCGGCCGCAGCCAGCGCGCGCGCCGGGGCGTCGTCGTGAAGGGGTCGCCGGCGGTCTTGCCCGTGCCCAGCAGACCGTGCTCGACGAGCGCCGCCCAGTCCTCGGCAGAGATCCCGGGCAGCAGCAGCCGCAGCACGCGCTCGACGTCGTCGCGCGCGCCGACCGGCAGCACCTCGGCGAGCTGCAGCGACTGGCTGTCGGCGCCCGAGCGTCCCGAGAGCCGGTTGACACGGATGCCCCACCAGCCGAACCGGCGCCACAGCAGCGGCTGATGGATCTCGACCGCGTGCACGCGCCCCGGCGGCAGCGTCTCGGTGACCGTCGTGGTGAGCCCGAACGTGATGCGCACGCCCGCCGACGTCGGCGCAATCGAGTACCGCAGGCTCCGCGTGATGGAACGGAACCAATACGCGCCGAAACCGAGGACGGTCGGGACGATCGTGACCAGCACCCATGGTGTGCCGACGATCGACCCCACGACGACAGCGGCGATGAGCGCGAGCAGCCAGATCGTTGAGCTGGTCAGCAGGTGCGAGGCGATCAGACGCCCCGGCGGGATCGTGACGACGTATGCCGGTTCCTCGGTCGCCGGGTCGACACCGTCGATCAGTCCCGTCAGCCCCGCGGCCACGGCATCGACGGTCGCGCGCGACAGCGGCCGCCCGCTCTCTTGCGCGGCGCGCGCCTCGGCGAGCTGCCGGCCGGAGGCGAGCCGCAGGATGTCGGCGCGGACGGCCTCGGCATTGGCCGTCGAGAGGTACTCGAGCTTGACGTTGGCATCCAGCCCCGCCCCGACCACTTCGAGCTTGGCGGCCCCGAGCAGTCGCGCGATCATCGGGCGGGTGAGGTTGACGCCCTGCACACGGTCGAGCGGCGCGCGCCGGTGCGTGCGGAACAGCACGCCGCTGCGCACTTCGACGTCGTCGCCCGTGATGCGGAACGTGTGGAAGCGCCACAGCAGCCAGAAGACCACGAGCAGCACGATCAGCACCGCGAGCACGGCGAGGCCCGCGAGCAACCAGAGGTTGTTCTCCCACACGTAATCGACGGGGTCGCCGCCCTCGAACTGCTGCCACTCGGCGAAACCCGGCACGAACCAGCCGAGGATGCGGTCGCGCAGGTTCGTGACGACGATGCCGATCACGACCAGGAGGAACAGCCCGCCGCGCAACACCGGCGTCAGCGGATGCAGCCGGTGCCACTCCCCGTCACTCAACGGCGAGCGCGTGACACCCGCCGTGGCCCCCGAGCCTGTCGAGGGGCCGCCCGCATCGGTCACAGGCCGGTCCGTCGCGTCTCGGCGACCGCGATGAGCGTGTCGCGCAGTCGCTCGGCGGCCTCCTGCCCGAGCCCGGGGATCGTGACCCCCGTCGTCGCGGCGGCCGTTACCAGCTTGAGCTGGGCGATGCCGAAGCCGCGATCGAGAGGCCCGTGTGTGATGTCGACGAGCTGCATGCGTCCGTACGGGACGGCCACCATCCGCTGCCACAGGATGCCGCGTCGGAACACGAGGTCGTCGGTGCGCAACTGGTACCCGTACGCGCGCGCCTGCCGCGGCAGGATCACGAGCGTCCAACCGAGGATCACGACGAAGACGCCCGCAGCCGCCCACGGCCACCACAGCCCGGTCACGAGCCAGAGCACGAGCGCCGCGGCGAGGACGAGCGCGAGCAGCGCGCCCGTGGAGATCAGCTGCACCGTCACGTACTTGCGCGAGATCTGGTGCCAGACGCCGTCGCCGAGCGGCAGGCGGTTCGCGCTGCGCGGCTCGAGGATGCGGTCGTACGTCCCGGCATCCGCCGCGGCGTCAGTCGTGGTGTGAGAATCCGAAGCCGGGCTCGTCGGGTCCGGGCTGTTCGTCATCATCGTCCTTCCGGATGGTGCACAGATGTTCGGCCACGAGGGCGGCGGCAAGCAGCACGATGCCGCCGACAAGGCTCGCGATCGCGGCCAGAACCGAGCCTACGGGGGCGACCGGCCGGGTCAACAGGAACACGACCAGGCCCGCCGCGATGCCGGCGACGATAGCGCCGACGATGCTGGATGCCTTCGCGAGCATCGCGACGCGCACGGCGCGGAACGGGTCGACCGGCTGCGGGTCGCGGCCCGTGATCGCCCGCCGGATCGGCAGCGCGAACAAGATGTCGGCCGCTGCCAGCAGCACGAGCAGCACCGGCAGCAGCAACGAGGGCGTGAAGGTCGCCTGGCCGGCACTGGTGAGCAGTTGATCAACGCCGAAGCCGACGATCAGACCGAGGATGCCCGCGATCACGAGAACCGACGCACTCGTGCGCTTCATGTCGTCGCACCCCCGCTATCGCCGGCATCTGCGGTGTCGCCGCCGTCGGCGGACTGCCCGGCGTCCCCGCGCAGCCGCGCGAGCAGCTCCGCGACCCGGCCCACCCCCGGCAGCACGGCGTCGGGGTCGATCGCGAGCCACGGCCCGAGCACGAAGTCGCGCTCGGCGGCGCGCGGGTGCGGCACCTGCAGCGCCGGCTCGTCGCTGCGCACGTCACCGTAGGCGATGAGGTCGAGGTCGAGCGTGCGGTCGCCCCAGCGCTCGCGGCGTTCGCGGCCGTGCTGCGCCTCGATCGCGTGCAGGTAGCTCAGCAGCACGCTCGGCGCGAGGCGCGTCGTGACCAGCGCGACGGTGTTGAGGTAGGCGGGAGCCGAGGCATCCGGCCCCGCAAGCGTCACGGCGACCGATTCGATCGGCGGCGCGGCACGCACGTCGGTCGTCAGCGGCAGCCGCGCGAGTGCGCGAACGGCGTCATCGATCGTCGCGGCGCGGTCGCCGAGGTTCGCGCCGAGCGCGACGACGGCGACGGTCTCGACGGGGGTGTGCGTGGTCGCCTCGCCCTGATAGCCCTGTGCCAGCCGGCGGCTCATCGCCCGCTCCGCTCACGGCGGATCTGCACACTGACGTCGTCGAACGGCACCGTGATGGGCGCCTGCGGCTTGTGGATCGTGACCTCGACGGCATCCACTCGGTCGTAGCCCAGCGCGACGTCGGCGATGCGCTGGGCGACGGTCTCGAGCAGGTCGACGGGCTCGCCCGACAGGACGGCGGCGACGGCTTCGGCGAGTTCGCCGTAGTGCACCGTGTCGGCGACGTCGTCGCTGCGTGCGGCGTCGGCGAGCGACAGCTCGAGCGTCACGTCGGCGATGAAGACCTGCCCCTCGCGGCGCTCGTGCAGGTAGACGCCGTGGTGGCCGGTGGCACGGATGCCGGTGAGCACGATCCGGTCGGTCATGTCGCGTCCTCCGCGTCGTTCCAGTGCCGCCACACGGTTAGCGCGTCGCGGGTGGCTGCGACATCGTGCACACGCACGGCCCAGACACCGGCTTGCGCCGCGAGCACGCTCGTGACGGCCGTCGCCAGATCGCGGCGCTGCGTCGAGACCTCGCCGGCCACGCCTGCCTCGCCGCGCAACCCTTCGCCGCGCAGCGCTTCGGCGAGGAAGCCCTTGCGACTCGTGCCGACGAGCACCCGCGCGCCGAGCGCGACGACGCGGTCGAGCGCGTGTAGCGCCTGCCAGTTCTGCGCGCCGCGCTTGCCGAACCCGATGCCCGGGTCGACGATGACGCGGTCGGGTGAGATGCCTGCCGCGGCCGCCGCCGCGACGCGCGCCTCGAGTTCAGCGACGAGTTCACGGGCGAGGTCGGCGTAGCTCGCCTGCGCGTACATGTCGGCGGACGGTCCGCGCCAGTGTTGCAGCACGATGTCGGCGCCCGATGCCGCGACGGCAGGCAGCATCTCCGGGTCGGCGAGGCCGCCCGAGACGTCGTTGACGATGCGGGCTCCGGCGGTGACCGCCGCGACCGCCGTCGACGCGTTCATCGTGTCGATGCTGATGACGGCGCCCTCGGCCGCGAGCGCCGCGATCACCGGCACGACGCGCTCCTGCTCGAGCGCGGGGTCGACGCGCTGCGCGCCGGGCCGGGTGGACTCGCCGCCGATGTCGAGCAGGTCGGCGCCCGCCGCCCGAAGCGCGCGACCGTGCGCGATCGCGGCATCCGCGTCGAGATAGCGGCCGCCGTCGCTGAACGAGTCGGGCGTCACGTTGACGATGCCCATGATGCGCACCATGTCAGCCGGCCCCGGTCATGAGCATGACGATCTCTGCCCGCGCCGCGGGCTCGGCCAGCTCACCGCGCGCCGCGATCGTGACGGTGGATGCCTCGCCCTGCCGGCCGCCGCGCATCGTGACGCACTCGTGCACGGCATCCAGCACGACGAGCACCCCGCGGGCATCCAGCGACCCGGCGATCGTGTCGGCGATCTGCTCGCCGAGGCGCTCCTGCACCTGCGGACGCGACGCGAGCACGTCGACGACCTTCGGCAGGGCGCCGAGACCGACGACCTGCTCGCCGGGCAGATACGCGATGTGCGCGCGCCCCGCGAACGGCAGCAGGTGGTGCTCGCAGACCGAGCGGAAGCGGATGTCGCGCAGCAGCACGGCTCCCGACGGCAGCGTGTCGGGGGCCGGCCCGCGCGTCACCGAGATCGTGTGTGCGAGGGGCGACGCGGCATCCTCACCGACGCCGGAGAAGAACTCCGCGTAGGTGTCGGCGACGCGCTGCGGGGTCGCCTTCAGCCCCGGACGGTCGGGGTCTTCCCCGATCGCCTCGAGGATCTCCCGCACGGCGGCGGCGACGCGATCACGATCGACAGCCACCCTCCGAGCTTAGGCCGTCGCGGGCCGCGCTTGACCGGTCGCGCGACGCGCGGGCGCCTTCTCGGCGGCCGTCTCCGACTCGACGGGGACGGATGCCGCAAGTCCCGCGTCCTCCTGACGACGCGGCACGTCGACGGGCGGGCGAGTCGAGACGGGGCGCTCCTGGCTGGAGAGCCACTGGGGGCGCGGCGGCAGCTTCTGGACGTCCTTGAAGATCTCGGCGAGCTCGAGGTGGTCGAGCGTCTCCTTCTCGAGCAGCGCGAGCGCGAGGCGGTCGAGCACGTCGCGGTTCGCGTTGATGACCTCGTATGCCTCATTGTGAGCCTGCTCGATCAGCTGGCGCACCTGCTGGTCAACGCGCTCGGCGATGCGCTCGGAGAAGTCGCGGCCGTGACCCATGTCGCGCCCCATGAACACCTCGCCGGATGCCGCGCCGAGCTTGACCGGGCCGACCTCGGTCGTCATGCCGTACTCGGTGACCATCTTGCGGGCGATGCCGGTGGCCTTCTCGATGTCGTTGCTCGCGCCCGTGGTCGGGTCGTGGAAGACGATCTCCTCGGCGACGCGTCCGCCCATCGCGTAGGTGAGCTGGTCTTGCAGCTCATTGCGGGTGACGGAGTACTTGTCTTCGAGGGGCAGCACCATCGTGTAGCCGAGGGCCTTGCCGCGCGGGAGGATCGTGACCTTCGTCACCGGGTCGGTGTTGTTCATCGCGGCGGCGGCGAGGGCGTGACCACCCTCGTGGTAGGCCGTGATGAGCTTCTCCTTGTCCTTCATGACGCGCGTGCGACGCTGAGGACCGGCGATGACGCGGTCGATCGCCTCGTCGAGCGCGCGCATGTCGATGAGCTGCGCGTTCGAGCGAGCCGTCAGCAGCGCCGCCTCGTTGAGGACGTTCGCGAGGTCGGCGCCGGTGAACCCAGGCGTCTTGCGCGCGATGACGGAGAGGTCGACCGAGGGCGATAGCGGCTTGCCGCGACCGTGCACCTCGAGGATCTTCTGACGGCCCTTGAGGTCAGGGGCGTCCACCCCGATCTGCCGGTCGAAGCGGCCCGGACGCAGCAGGGCCGGGTCGAGGATGTCGGGGCGGTTGGTCGCCGCGATGACGAGCACCGAGACCTTCGGGTCGAAGCCGTCCATCTCGACGAGCATCTGGTTGAGGGTCTGCTCACGCTCGTCGTGACCGCCTCCCATGCCGGCGCCGCGGTGGCGGCCGACGGCGTCGATCTCGTCGATGAAGATGATCGCGGGGGCGTTCTCTTTTGCCTGGTTGAACAGGTCGCGCACGCGGCTCGCGCCGACGCCGACGAACATCTCGACGAAGTCAGAACCCGAGATCGAGTAGAACGGCACACCCGCCTCACCCGCGACAGCGCGCGCGAGCAGAGTCTTGCCGGTTCCGGGAGGGCCGTACAGCAGCACGCCCTTCGGGATGCGGGCACCGACGGCCTGGAACTTGGCCGGGTCCTTCAGGAAGTCCTTGATCTCCTGCATCTCTTCGATGGCCTCATCGGCACCGGCGACGTCGGCGAACGTGACGGTCGGGGTCTCCTTCGTCACGAGCTTCGCGCGCGACTTGCCGAACTGCATCACCTTGCTGTTGCCGCCTTGCGCGGCCGAGAAGAAGAACCAGAACAGCACACCCAGCAGCAGCAGCGGGAGCAGCAGCGAGATCATGCTCTCGAAGAAGCTCGTGCGCGGAACGACGTCGTTGAAGCCGTCCTTCGGGTCGGCGGCGTCGATCGCCGAGACGACCTCAGACGAACGCGCGCCCACGTAGTAGAACTGCACCTGGGTCGAGCCCTCGTACGCCGTGCTGAGGGTCATGTCCACGCGCTGGTCACCGTCGGTGTTGGTCACCTCGGTGACGGTGCCGCCCTTGAGGAGCTCGAGGCCCTCTTGCGTCGTGATCTGCTTGGCGCCGGTCAGCGTCGAGATGAGCGACATGCCGGCCACGAGGAGGACGCCGATGAGCAACACGTAGACGAACGGGTTGCGCGTGAGCTTCTTGAAATCCATGGTCCGCTCAGGCTACCCCGCCGTCACTATGCAGGTACTGTGCGTTCGCCGTCAGCTATATACGTGTGGGGCGGTCGAGTGCCGGGCGCTCAGCTGTAGACCGAGGGCGCTCAGCTGTAGACGTGCGGAGCAAGAACCGCCACGTCGCGGAGGTTGCGGTAGTGCTCGTCGTAGTCCAGTCCGTAGCCGACGACGAAGTCGGTCGGGATGTCGAAGCCGACGTAGCGCGAACGGATCTCGACCTTGGCCGCCTCGGGCTTGCGCAGCAGCGCGAGCACCTCGATCGACTCGGCGCCGCGCGAGGCGAAGTTCTCGAGCAGCCAGCTGAGGGTCAGTCCCGAGTCGATGATGTCCTCGACGATGAGCACGTGCTTGCCGTGCAGGTCGGTGTCGAGGTCTTTGCGGATCTGCACGACGCCGCTCGACTTGGTGCCCGCGCCGTACGACGACACGGCCATCCAGTCGATCGTCACGTCGCGCGACAGACGGCGCGAGAAGTCGGCCATCACCATGACAGCACCCTTGAGCACGCCGACGAGCAGCAGTTCCTTGCCCTCGTAGTCGGCCTCGACCTGACGGGCGAGCTCTTCGAGCTTCGCGTGGATCTCCTCCTCGGTGACGAGGACGGTGGTGAGCTGGTCCGCGATCTCGGCTGCGCGCATGCCACGAGTCTAGGCAATCGCCGCCGCACGGGCACTCTCGAGTGGCCGGCTCAGCGCGCGGTGAACTCCAGCCGCTGACCGGCGCGGCGCGCCTGGCATCCCGGCAAGTCGATCGGGCCCTGCCCGCGCCAGTCGGTGACGAGCCGCGCGACCTCAAGGGTCTGCGCGCGGGTGAGGCTCTGGCCGAACTCGCTCGCGACGACGTGGCGGATGATGCGGTGGCGCAGCGCCGGCGGATTGGCGGCGAGCGCGGGCACCGAGACGGCGATGCCGGCTTCGGCGTGCTCGACGATGTCTTCGATCGTCTCGTCGATCATGTCGGCGAATGCCGCGGCATCCTCTCGCAGTTGATCGCTCGTGCGCGCGAGGGCTTCGGCGATGCCGGGGCCGAGCTCGGCTTCGAGCACCGGCATGACGTCCTGCCGCACGCGCACGCGCAGGAAGCGTCGGTCGAGGTTGTGCGGGTCATCCCACGGCGGCAGGCCTTCGGCCGCGCAGGCGGCGCGCGTCTCGGCGCGGCGGATGCTCAGCAGAGGCCGCAGCACGCGGATGCCCTCCTCGACGCGATCGGCGGCCATGCCGCCGAGGCTGGCCGCACCCGACCCGCGGGCGAGGCCGATCAGGACGGTCTCGGCCTGGTCGTCGAGGGTGTGCGCGAGCAGGACGGCTTCGGCCCCGGCATCCTGCGCCGCCTCGAGCAGCGCGGCGCGGCGGGCGTCACGCGCGGCGGCCTCGGGCCCGCCGTCCGTGCCGACCTCGACGCGGATGACTCGCGCCGGCAGCCCCAGTTTCTCGGCGGCTGCGGCGGCACGGGCCGCGACGCGGTCTGAGCCCTGCTGCAGGCCGTGGTCGATCACGACAGCCGACGCGGCGACCCCCGCCTTGGGTGCCTCGAAGGCGACCGCGGCGGCGAGCGCGAGCGAGTCTGCGCCGCCCGAGAGGCCGACCAGAACGGGTCCGGTGACGCTCGCGAGCGCCGCCCGGACGGCTCGGCGGACCTCCGCGACGGCGGGATCGAGGCCAGGCCGGGGTTCCATACCCCCACGCTAGCGCCCGCGTGCGTTCGTAATTCAGTCTGGTTGCGCCGTCTCCTCGGCCCCGACCGCGGAAACACGCGGAGCCGCAGCGCATGTGCCCGCGCGCAGACTGAATAGTGAACGCAAACCGCGCGCGACTAGGCTGGACCGCGGCATTCCACAGACTTTCCGAAGGAGCACCAGCATGGGCGCATACGACGCCGTCATCGAGATCCCGCGGGGCAGCCGCGTCAAGTACGAGGTCGACCACGGCACCGGCCGGGTCTTCCTCGACCGGATCCTGTTCACGCCGATGGGCTACCCCGCCAACTACGGCTTCTTCGAGGACACGCTCGGTGAAGACGGCGACCCGCTCGACGTGCTGCTGCTGCTCGACCGCGACCTGCACCCCGGGATCATCGCCAAGGTCCGCCCCGTCGCGGTCCTGAAGATGAGCGACGAGGCCGGCGGCGATGACAAGGTCGTTGCGGTGCTCGCGAAGGACCCGCGCTGGGCGCACATCCAGGACGTCGACGACATCGACGAGTGGACCCGCGGCGAGATCGGCCACTTCTTCGAGCACTACAAGGACCTCGAGCCGAGCAAGTGGGTCAAGGTGGACGAGTGGGCGGATGCTGCGGAGGCCGAGCGCCTCGTGTCCGAAGCGTTCGAGCGCTTCCAGGCTGAGGGCGCGCAGACCGCGACTCAGGGTGAGGGCCACGCCCCGAAGACCATCTGAGACGACGTCTCACACGTCTCACGCAGAAGAGCGGATGCCCCGGGCATCCGCTCTTCTGCGTTGCGTGGGCCTTCGTCAGACCGATATGCCGCGGGCCCGCAGGAAGGGTGCGGGGTCGATGCGCACGCCGCCGGAGTAGACCTCGAAGTGCAGGTGGCATCCGCTGGATGCGCCGGTGTTGCCGACGTAGGCGATCAGCTGGCCGGCGTTGACCCACTGGCCGTAGCCGACGACGTAGCCGCCGGTGGCGATGTGCGCGTAGCCGGTGACGATGCCACCGCCGTGGTCGACCTTGATGTAGTTGCCCCACGAGTCCGCGTAGGCGGCGAATACGACGGTGCCGGCCGCGGCTGCGTAGATGGGCGACCAGCAGCTGGTGGCGAAGTCGATGCCGCGGTGGCCGGTCGTGCAGTAGCCGTTGCCGCAGATCGTGCCGCGGTTGCCGAACCACGAGCTGATGTAGCCGGATGCCGGGCGAACCCATCCGCTGCTGCCCGCCTGCCCGCCGGTGCCGCCTGAGCTCGAACCGCTGCCGCTGCCGGCGTTGGCGGCGGCCTCGGCCGCGGCCTTCGCGGCGGCTTCGGCGGCTGCCTTCGCGGCGGCGGCCGCGGCGGCCTTGCGCGCTTCTTCTTCGCGGCGGCGCACCTCGACTCCGGTCTGGTAGTCGGCGATCGTCTTCGCTGTCGTGTCCTTGAGGGCGGCGAGCTGCGCCTGCAGGGTGTCGAGGTTCGCCGTCTGCGTGTCGAGCGCGGCCTGCGCGGCGACGGCGGCATCCTGCGCGGCGACCATCTTCTGCTCGGCGACCTGCTGCAGACGGTCGCGCTCGTCGCGCGCAACCTGCGCCTGCTTGCTGAGGTTCGTCGCGTTGTCGCGTGCGCCGACCGCGTCGGCGTAGACGCCCTGGTTGGCGGCGACGAGGCGGTCCATCGTGCCGAGCTTGGCGAGCAGGTCGTCGGCCGTGGCCGCCGAACCCGAGAAGAACAGCTCGAGAGCGGCATCATCGCCGCCGGTGCGGTACTGCTGCGCGGCGAGGCGACCGAGCTTCTCGGCCGTCTCCTTCGCGCGCGCGTCTTCGGCGTTGGCCTGATCCTGCAGGGATGCCGCGTCGGCGGCGGCGGTCTCGTAGGCTTCCTGGGCTGCGGCGTACTCGCCGGCGAGGCGCTCGGCCTCGGCCTGCTTGGCGGCGACGTCGGCTTGCAGATCGGCGATGAGGCCTTCGATGCGCGTGACCTCGGCGGCTTTGGCCGACTCGTTGTTCTTGGCACGCTGGACGTCGTCCCACGACGGATAGTCGGCGGCGAACGCGGCGGAGCCGAGGCCCGCGCCGAGTGCGCTCAGACCGAGGATGCCGAGGCCACCGAGGCCCAGCGCCGTGCGGCGCGAGAGCGGACTGCGCAGGCTTCGCAGCTCGCGCTCGGTGGGCGCGCAGCCGCAGTCCTCCGGAGAGCCGGCCTCGTCCATCACAAACGCCCTCAATTCCGTGTCCGCCTTCGGGTCGGCGGCATCCGTCACACTGACAACATCAGTCACACTAACAACATTCACCCCAGACGCCCAGCGTTCGGGGGGCATCCGCTGCCCTGCCATCTTCGCCCGCGCCGGCGCGTCGCGCGAGGACACCACGCCCTCGATTTCCGATTTAGCTGGCTATCTCGTATGCTTGAGCGTCGGTAAGCGTGAGCGCTGGGTCTCCGGATCAGGGTTCACTCGGCCCCATCGTTTAGCGGCCTAGGACGCCGCCCTTTCACGGCGGTAGCACGGGTTCGAATCCCGTTGGGGTCACACTCCGACCACACAACTTAATAAGCATGGCCCTGTAGCGCAGTTGGTTAGCGTGCCGCCCTGTCACGGCGGAGGTCGCGGGTTCAAGTCCCGTCAGGGTCGCTGGTCGAGAGCCTTTCCGAAAGGAGAGGCTCTTGAACAATCAGCGGTTCGCCGCTGAGGCTCTGTAGCTCAGTTGGTAGAGCGCACGACTGAAAATCGTGAGGTCACGGGATCGACGCCCGTCGGAGCCACACGGATGATCATTACGTCATCCCAGAGACCCTCGCGAAGCTTCTATTCGCGGGGGTTTCGCTTTTTCCCAGGTAAGAGGCGTTTTCCAAACCGCTCCCCGACCTGTGGCCGCCCGGCCGTTGAGCGAGCGCAGCGAGTCGAAACGCCCGTCCTGGATGCCGCCGAAGCCCCTCCGCGAGGCGTTTGTGCCGGGAATGTGCCGGGAACTCGGAAATTTCCGTCGGCGAGCTCGTCTCTCGCGGGCGCTCAAAACGCTGATTTAGTCGGCTATTTGTTCGACTCGCGAACCCTCGCTGTGGTCTAGCGACGGGGTGCCTTGCACTTCTCGGTGCCGCCACCACAAACGCCGGCAACCCCTGCGCGGTCCGCGCTAGAAGGGCGCCACACTCAAGCCCCCGCGGCTACCGGTCGGCGAGCCGGACGCTCTCGTCGATCGCGGCGAGAACACGTGCTGGTGTCATCCCGCGCGCGACGAGCGCCTGGTCGGCTGGAGCAGATACACCAAACTCGTCGATGCCAACAATGAGGCCGTCGCGTCCGGCGATGTCGTGCCACCCGAAGCTCGCGGCGGCCTCGACGATCACGCGGGCCGTGACGGATTCCGGAAGCACCTCTTCGCGGTACGCCGCATCTTGGGCCGCGAACCATTCGCGGCTGGGCATGGACACGACGCGCACCTTGAGTCCGTCAGCAGCCTTGGCGGTGGCCGCCTCGAGCGCGAGCGCCAGCTCACTACCGGTGGCGATCACGATCACGTCCGGGTCGGCGACGTCGTTCACGGCGTACGCGCCGCGTTCTACGCCGCTTCGCACGCGGTCTAGCGGTAATGGAAGCACGGGGACGCCCTGTCGGCCGAGCACGAGCCCCGTCGGCCCATCCTTGTGCAGGATCGCGTGCCACGCGGCGACGGTCTCATTGGCGTCAGCGGGACGCACGACGGAGAAGCCGGGAATCGCGCGAAGGCTGGCGAGGTGCTCGATCGGCTGGTGAGTGGGACCGTCCTGCCCGAGGGCGACCGAGTCGTGCGACCAGATGTAGGTAACGGGTAGGCCCATCAACGCCGCAAGGCGGATCGCGGGGCGCTGGTAGTCGCTGAACACGAGGAAGGTTCCCGCGAAGATCCGCCACCCGCCCGACAGAGCAATCCCGTTCATCGCCGATGCCATCGCGTGCTCGCGAACACCCCAGTGGATGTTCCGCCCGGCGCGGTCCCCGAGCCCTGAGATCTCCGGAAGGAATGAACCACCGTTTTTGATCTCGGTCCGGTTGGGTTCTGCCAGATCGGCCGATCCGCCCCACAGCGCGGGGACGGAAGCGGCGATGGCCTGGATGGCAGCACCGGAGGCATCTCGCGTGGCCACCGACGCGCCAGAGCTGTACACGGGCAACTGAGCCAGCAGGCCCTCGGGCAGCGTCCGCTCCGTGAAGCGGCGATGCGCGTCCGCGCGGTCGGCGTCGGCCGAAGCCCACTCCTCAAACCTGTCCTCCCACCTCAGCCGCGCGCTCACGCCACGATCCACTGCGGACCTCGTGTATGACAGCACCTCGTCTGCGATCTCGAAGGGAGCGTCGGTAACGCCCATCGCATCGCGCAGCCCGGCGATCTCCGCCGCGCCCAGTGGGGCGCCGTGCGAGCCGGCCGTGCCGACCGCGGTGGGCGCGGGGAACGCGATCTGCGACTTGAGGATCACCAGGCGCGGCTTTCCCGCCGGCCCCCCGGCGCTCAGTACCCGATCGAGGCCGTCGACGTCTACGTCTCCGTCCGCTGCGAGTTCAACGCGATCGACGTGCCAGCCCTGAGCGCCGAAGCGCGCGGCCGCGTCCTCGACGCTCGTGAGCGCCGTGCCCCCTTCGATCTGGATGTCGTTGTCGTCGTAGATGACCGTGAGGTTGTCCAGCCCGAACCGGCCGGCGAGCGCGCCAGCCTCGTACGAGAGCCCCTCCTGCAGGTCCCCATCGGAGGCGAGGACCCAGACGCGACGGTCGAACGGCGACTGACCTTGTGCGGCGTCGGCGTCAAACGTCGCCCGCTCGTGGGCGAAGCCCATGGCCATCCCGACCGCGGTGGCGAGGCCCTGCCCGAGCGGACCGGTCGTAGTCTCGACGCCCGCAGTGTGGCCGTACTCCGGGTGCCCCGGCGTACGCGAGCCCAAGGTGCGGAACTCTTTCAGGTCATCGAGTGTGACGTCGTAGCCGGTGAGGAAGAGTTGCGTGTACAGGAGAATGCTCGCGTGTCCGCACGACAGGACGAAGCGGTCTCGCCCAGCCCAGTCCGGCCGGGTCGGGTCATGCCGGAGGTGCTTCTGGAACAGAAGTGTCGCCACCGGAGCGAGGGCGATCGCCGTTCCCGGGTGGCCCGATCTCGCGCGCTCCACAGCGTCGGCGGCGAGCAGCCGGGCGGCGACGACCGCGCGGTGATCGACTGATTCGGACGCGTGCTGCAGCAGGACTTCGGGTTGCGTGGATGACATGATGGGGCTCCCTTGATCGCCAACAGGTTATAACGTCATGATGACTTTGTCGACCAAGAGCCTGTTTTCCTGAGGTACTTGCGCTCCCTCGAGATCAATGTCAACATGTCGTCATAACGACTTATTCAGAGACGAATGGAGGCCCCGCCATGAGCATCGACGCCGGGACGAGCAAGTACGTCGCCGTGCGAAGCAGTCTGCTTCGCCGGATCTCCGAGATGCAGGTCGGCGACCGGCTGCCCTCCGAGCCAGTGCTGTGCGAAGAGTTCGGCGTCAGCCGGATCACGCTGCGCCACGCCGTTGACGGACTGGTCCAGGACGGCAGACTTACTCGCGAGCACGGACGGGGCACCTTCGTCTCCGCACCCCAGCCGGGCGTGCACTACCCCGAGCGGTTCGCCGACGTGGTGACGGGCTTCCACCGACAGCAGACGTCGGCAGGCCACACAGTCACCACTCGCGTGCTCCGCCAGGAGCTGGTACCGGCAACCGCGGACGTCGCACGGTTGCTCGAGTTGTCGATGGGTGACAGCGTTGTCGAACTCGTGCGGCTGCGTTACGTCAACGGCCAGCTCCATCAGTACGTCGTCACACACCTCCCGTACGCGCGCTTCCCCGGGACTCTAACCACCGACCTGACGGAGGGCTCGCTCTACGACTACCTCCACGATCAGTACGGCATTGTCCTCGCCCGCAACGACCTCACCGTGCGGGTCGTGGAGGCGTCACCCGAGATCGCGATGAATCTCTCCGTCGAGCCCGGACTGCGACTGCTCAGCATCGCATCGACCGTATTCACCGAAGATGACGTCCCCGTCGCGTTTGGCACCGCTCGCCATACGCCTGAGAACAGCGAGATCGACCTGAGCCTGCGCATGGCGGGACCCACCCCGAAGGAAGCGTGAAAGCCATGCTCACCGAACACCTGAACGAAGCCACTCTGCTGTTCGAGACGAACATCGCCGGATGGCGTGATGCCATCGAGGACGTCGCCGCCCCGCTCCTCGCTTCGGGAGCGATCTCCCGCCGCTACGTCGAGGCGATGCTCGAATCCATCGCGGCCGGCGGCACCTACATCGATCTCGGATTTGGCATCGCGCTAGCGCACGCGCGCCCGGAGAACGGTGTGAACCGCACCGGCCTGAGCGCGCTATGGGTTCAACCAGAGGTCCTGCTCAACGACGAACCAGCCCATCCGATCTCCCTGTTCTTCTGCCTCGCCGCAGCGGACAGCTCCAGCCACCTGGCAGCCCTCGCCGCACTCGGCAAACTGCTTTCCGACGACGCCACGAGGGAATCCCTTCTCGCGGCCCGAACCCCCGCCGAGGCATTGGCGGTTCTCAAGACAGGAGACGAAGAATGACGAAGTTCCTCGCGGTGTGCAGCACCGGACTAGGTAGCAGCTTCATGGTCCACATGAACATCGAGAAGGTCCTCAAGGAGCTCGGAATCTCGGGCATCGAGGTCGATCACGCCGACCTCGGATCCGTGTCACCGAGTTCAGCCGACGCCGTCTTCGTCGGCAGCGACCTCGCCGAGGCCGCCGCAGGGCTCGGGGACGTCGTCGTCCTCACAAACATCATCGACATCAACGAACTCCGTGCCAAGGTCAGCGACGCTGCCGCCCGACACGGCCACACCGCCTAGTCCTCAGGGCGAAGGTACTGAAAGGAAACCATCATGGATGCTGTCATCGATGTCCTCCTGGACATCTTCACCAAACCTGCGGTCATCGTCGCCCTCATCGCGCTGATCGGGCTCGCAGCGCAGAGCAAGTCGTTCAGTGACGTGCTCAAGGGCACCGTTCGCACACTCGTCGGCTTCCTCGTGCTCGCCGCCGGCGCTGGGGTCGTCGTCACCGCACTGAACCCCTTCGGCGAGATGTTCCAGCACGCGTTCAACGTGCAGGGCGTCGTCCCCAACAACGAGGCCATCGTCGCGCAGGTACTCCTGGATTACGGTTCCGCGGCCGCGCTGATCTTCTTCTTCGGGATGATCGTGAACATTGCCCTCGCGGCGACCACACGCTTCAAGTACATCTATCTCTCGGGGCACGTCGCGTTCTACATCGCCGCGATGTTCGCCGTCATCCTCGGTGTCGCCGGATTCGCACCGTGGGCCGTCGTCCTGTGGGGCTCGATCGCACAGGGCGTATACATGGTGGTCTCCCCCGCCCTCGTCCAGCCGTTCATGCGGCGCGTGACCGGCACCGACGACGTCGCCCTCGGCCACACCGGCGGAGCGGGAATCGCTCTCAGCGGCCTCGTCGCGCTGATTACGCGTGGCAAGGGCACGTCCAAGTCCACCGAGGAGATGAACTTCCCCAAGGGTCTCGGATTCCTTCGCGATACGACCGTAATCGTCGCGCTGTCCATGGCGGTGATCTACGTGATCGTCGGTCTGTTCGCGGGAGCACCGTACATCGAGAACGAACTGTCGAACGGTGACAACTTCATTGTCTATCTGCTGCTGCTTGCCGCGAATTTCTCGGCCGGCGTCTTCATCATCCTCGCCGGCGTGCGTGTCGTGCTTGCCGAGATCGTCCCGGCCTTCAAGGGCATCTCGGAGAAGCTCGTGAAGAACGCTAAGCCCGCACTCGACGTGCCGATCGTTTTCACCTTCGCGCCGAACGCCGTCCTCATCGGCTTCCTCGCGAGCTTTGTCGGCGGCATCGTCAGCATGGCGGCGATGGTCGCAATGGGAACGGCCGTCATCATTCCGGGCGTGGTCGCACACTTCATGACCGGCGCGGCATCTGGCGTCATCGGCAACGCCGCGGGCGGACGCCGGGGCGCTATGCTCGGCGCGTTCGCGAACGGCGTCGCAATCAGCTTCCTGCCGCTGTTCCTCCTGCCCGTCCTCGGAAATGTCGGGCTCGCCAACGCCACATTCTCGGATGCCGACTACGGCGTCTTCGGGCTCATCCTCGGCGGGCTGTCGGCCGCCGGTGGTCAGGTCGCCATCATCGTCGGGCTCATCGCCTCGGTGGCGGTGCTGTACGTGCTGACGTTCGTGCTCCGCGCCCGAGACAAGGCACTCGCCGCCGCCACGAACACGCCGGAGGCCCGTGAGGTCGAAGCCGACCTTACCGACGAAGCGGGGCGCGCGGCAACGCCGCCGGCGGTGACGCCGCGCCACTAAGACGCGCGAAGTCGGGAGGGGGAGGAACCATCGGCTCCTCCCCCTCCTTCGTGTCCGAGTCCTGATGCTCTTGCCAGCTCCGCGCCTTGTTCCGGCACTCCTCCGGCGGACTCACCCCTTCCCGCGAGGGTTGGTTACCCGCCTCCTCGATAGGTTGGCAGTGTCCACCGGCTGTGTAGCAAGCGCGATTCCCGCAGATGCGCGGGCATTTCTATCTGTGCGAGTCGCGGCTGAGCAAGGCACATCTCCGCAGCAACTGAGGCAGAGGCTGGTACTGCAGTCGGTCTGGGAGACCTCAGGACCCACCACCTTCCACGACGGGCTTGACGTTCAGCCAGGGCCTCAGCGATCGATGGTGCTGACGACATCTTTGTAGGCTGCACCGCTGCGAACGCACCGCCGAACCGTGCCCCGGAACAAACGGGACGAGAGCAAGCGCCTCCAGCCTCGAAGAGATCGCGCCTCGCACGGCAGACAACGCTGAGGGACGACAACCAAGCATGATCAGTCTGACGACGCCGTGTGAGACGCACGCCCACGATGTAAACGACCGGTAGAACGCGAGTCACGCCGAGTCATCGGCGGCACGCCTCGTCGACGCTCGGCGGGGTTGATGGGCGTCGATAGGATTGGCGAGCAACCCGAGGATGGTGGTGTTGTCTCATGCAGGGATTCGCCTTCCCCTGGGACAGTGGGCATGAGAGCGGGGATTGTCATGGCGAGACTCAATCTCAAGGCCGTCGAGGAGCGCGTCGCGCCCCTGGCTGGTCGCGAGAGCTACGACCGCGAGTTCATCTTCGACCTGCTCCTTGCGTACGGGAAGCCGCAGAGCAGCGTCACGCGGCTCCGCACCGGCGATCTCAACGTCGCTGCCGACCCCGCGACCGAGGTCGCGCAGAAGAAGGTTGTCTACTTCAAGGAGACCACCGGCGACCCACTCGAGGCGCTCGAGGCGCTGAAGACCTCGTCCGATGTAGTGCGCTTCAGCACGCGCTTCGTGATCGTCACCGACTACGGCGAGCTGGTCGCGCACGACACTCAGACCGGCGACACGATCGGCTTCCCGATCCGCGACATCAACCAGCACTTCACGTTCTTCCTCCCCTGGGCTGGCATGGAGAAGGCCCAGTACGTCGCCGAAGCGCACGCCGACGTCAAAGCCGCTGAGCGTATGGGCAAGCTATTTGACGAACTGCTCCACGCCAACCCTGGCCTGCTGGAGGAGCCGCACGGACGACACGCGCTGAACCTCTTCTTCACGCGTCTGCTGTTCTGCTTCTTCGCCGAGGACACCGGGATCTTCGCGGAGAACCAGTTCACCAAAGCCGTTGGATCGCACACGCTGGCTGACGGTTCCGACACCAATGAGTTCCTTGCCGACTTGTTCTTGGCGCTCGACACGGAGGGCACTGCAGGCAAGCCGAACCACCTTGCGGCATTCCCCTACGTCAACGGGCGGCTCTTCCGAACGGACAGCCGGTTCGTCGTGCCTCAGTTCACGAAGGTCGCCCGCGATGAACTGATCAACGCTGGCAAGCTCATCTGGCGCGAGATCAACCCCGACATCTTCGGCTCGATGTTCCAGGCGATCGTCACCCCCGGAAAGCGCAGTGACCTCGGCCAGCACTACACCTCGGTGCCGAACATTCTGAAGACGATCGAGCCGCTGTTCCTCGATGCGCTCAAAGACGAACTGGATGCCAGCCACGACTCGGTGAAGAAGCTCGAAGCCCTCCTGGAGCGCATCAGCGCGATCAAGGTCTTCGACCCAGCATGTGGCTCGGGGAACTTCCTCGTCATCGCGTACAAGGAGCTGCGCCGACTCGAGCACGCGATCCTCGACCGCCTCACCGAGCTGGACGAGAGGCGCCGCGTGCTGTTCGCGGATTCGAAGATCAACATTGAGAACTTCTTCGGCATCGAGATCGACGACTTCGCCGTCGAGGTCGCGATCCTGTCGCTGTGGATCGCCAAGCACCAGATGAACTCTGAGTTCAAGGACAAGTTCGGCGTCTTAATCCCGCTGATCCCACTGAAGGAAACCGGCCAAGTCAAGCAGGGCAACGCGACGCGCGACGACTGGGACGAGGTTTGCCCGAACGACGGCGGTGAGATCTACCTAATTGGCAATCCGCCGTATAAGGGCGGCAAGTCGCAGGGCAAGGAGATGAAGGCTGACTACCCCTTCGTGTTCGGGACCCGACCCTATTCGAAGGACCTCGACTACATCGCGCTATGGTTCATCAAAGGTGCTGACTACATCGAAGGAACGCGCGCGGAGCTGGCATTCGTCACAACTAACTCGGTTGCCCAGGGCGAGCATGTTGGCTTGATGTTCCCGATGATCTTCGCCAAGGGCCTCGAAATCGGGTACGCGTACACGTCCTTCAAGTGGGAGAACAACGCCAAACACAATGCTGGCGTCACGGTTGCGGTGATCAACCTCCGCGCTGCGCGGCCAGGGCAGAAGTTCATCTTCACAGACGGACTGCAGATCGAAGCGAAAAACATCAACGGGTACCTGGCTGATGCTTCCTCGGTATTCATCTATCGCCGGGCAGGAGTGCTCAGTCCCTCTCTACCTCGCATGGTCCTCGGGTCAATGCCAAAGGATGGCGGGCACCTAATCCTCGACGCGGCAGAGCGCGACCATTCGCTCGAGGCGGACCCTGAGTCGGACAAGTACCTCAAGCAGTACGTCGGATCAGCCGAGTTCATCAACGACATCCAGCGGTTCTGCGTCTGGGTCTCAGACGCAGAACTGAACTCGGCGAGACAGGTCGGACCGATCGCGACTCGACTCGATGCGGTAAGCGAGTGGCGAGCAGGTCGCGATGAAGCCGGAGTCCGTGCATTCGCTTCGTTCCCCAACCGGTTTAAGCAGGTTGCGTACAAGGCAACCGAATCGATCATCGTGCCGCGGGTGTCTTCGGCGCGCCGCAAATATGTACCGATCGGCTATCTCGGAGAGAACGCAGTGATCTCCGATGCCGCTAACGCCGTTTACGACGCGGAACCGTGGATCTTCGCGCTCCTCACGTCTCAGATTCACATCGCGTGGCTCGCAGCAGTCGGCGGCCGAATGAAGACGGACTACCGCTACGGCGCTTACATCGTCTACAACAACTTCCCAGTCCCGCCGCTGTCGGATGCGGTGAAGGAACAGCTAACGATCGCAGCGTTCCGCATCCTGGATGTGCGCGAGTACCACTGCGAGCGAACGCTCGCCGAGCTCTACGACCCGGACAAGATGCCCGACGACCTGCGCGAGGCGCACGCCGCGGTCGACGCGCTGGTCGACTCGATCTACTCCAAGCCCCGTCGGTTCCGCACTGCGGATCGCGCCCGGATTCACCGCCACCACGGTCGATGACGATGCCGGCATCGAAACGACGCTCGAAGCCGTGTACGACGCCGACGAGGGCCGCTACATCGTTTCGACCATCGTCAACCGCGGCATCCGCAAAGGATTCGACGAGATCGCGATCCGGCACACCGCGCCGCAAGCGATCCTGCAAGCAGCCATCCCGCACTGCGTCTCTGTCCGCCTCGAGCACGGCTGGTTCACCGTCGCGGAGCTGTCCGCCACCGAGGGGCGCATCATCCCCGAATGGCTGGCTGCCGAAGTCGTCAAGCGTGGGTCGAAGACGGACCGCATGGAAGTCATCCAGATCCTCTACGGCGCCTCCGCCCTCGCCGGGCTCCCCCCGACGAAGTTCGTGCAGGTCGAACTCGGCGTACCCCACCGCACCGCAAGTGACTGGATCGGCAAAGCTCGATCCGCGGGCTATCTCAAAGGCATGAGCTACACCGCCGGCCGACAGGCGGATGACTGACGCGCGCCATGCCTCCTCCGTCTCACTGAACCTGCGCTCTCTCTGCGCCGACCTTCGCCCTCAGCAGTCACCGCGGGATCTCTTCCCGCGTTCTCTGATCGTGAGGAGTCCGCAATGACGCTCGAAGCAAACCCGCTGCCCGACGTGCTGGACTTCACCGGCCGATCCGCCTATCTCGACCGCCGCGAAGCTGCTGCCTACTGCCGCGTGCCGATGTCGACGTTCGATTCGCTGCGGCGGCGCAACCAGGTCCCCCACCCCGATGCGGAGATGGGGAAGCACATGCTCTGGAAGCGCACCACGCTTGAAGACTTCCTCGAGGCTGGCGGAACCCGAAATGCCCATTGATCCGGAGACATCTCGCCTCGACCCGAGGACGCGACGGTCGCTCCCCGACGGTATCCGCTACCGCGCAGACCGCGGAGGGAAATACCAAGTCCGCGTGTGGGGAGTGGGCCGGGACGGCGAGTGGAGGGAGCGAACGACTCTCGTCGGCACCCTGAAGGAAGCAAAGGCGCTGCGCGCTGACCAGTCAGCGAAGCAATTTCCCGAAGGCTCAATGAAACTCGACGATTGGCACACGCGGTACTGGCCAATCATTCGAGACAGCGTCCGGCCGTCGACCGTCCGTGCGTATGAACGCGGGTGGCGGCTCCGCGTGCAGCCGTGGCTTGGGCACCGAAAGCTCGAGTCGATCACGGCAGGGGACGTCGAACAGGCACTCAGCGAGTGGGACGGAAGCGCCTCAACGAAGATCGACGCGCTCGCGGTTCTGAGCAGGCTTCTGAAGGGCGCGGTGAGGGCTCGGATCATCCCGGCGAACCCAGCTCAGCTCGCGCGCCGCCCCGTTCCGGAGCCGCAGCTCAACTTGCGCTCGCGAGCGCTGACCGCTGCGGAGGTACCTGCCGTGCTCGCCGCGGTGCCGCCCGGACCTTACCGGAACTACTTGGCGGGGCTCATCTACACCGGCATGCGTGCCAACGAGGCCGCCGCCCTCCAAGTCGGCGACGTTGACGTCGCGTCCAGATCGATTCACGTGCACCGCAGCTTCAGCACGAATCTCGAAGGGAAGATCCAGGAGTACACGCCGAAGAGCCATAAGGAACGCGATGTGCCCATCCCCGCCGCACTGGTACCGCACCTGCTGGAGGCGATGGAGGGCAAAGCTCGTTCTGCACTCGTCTTTACCGGTCCGCGCGGGGGACGGATCAACGGATCAAACGTGCGACGAGCGGTCAAGTGGGATGCCATGAAAGAACTCCTCGACCGCGACGACTACCGGATCCACGACCTCAGGCACACGCTCGCAACGCTTCTGTTCGATGGCGGTGCATCCGCGAACGACGTTCAGGCGATCATGGGCCACTCCACACTTCAAATGACCGAGAGATACAGTCGGGCGAGATCAGACGCCGCTCGCCGCGGTGCCGAACGCCTGGACTCGCTGTTCGGCAGTCCGCCTGGCACATCACCGTCGCGGTAGGCACCGGCAGCGACATCGCCCCGTTTGCTTGCACGCGGACGGTTCGAGAAGACATCCTCCGGGTCGAGTCAGATGGAGCTGCGAGCCCGCGCCCGTCCCTCGCAGGAGCACGCAAGAGGATCCAAGCCGGTCAACGTGCATCCCGAGCAGGGGGGGCGCCGGTGCAGTGGATTCCTAACTTCGACTTCCCGCCACACCTTCGAGGCCGCGCGACAGCGCTAGCGCTAGGGCCGTTCGGCAGCGCGAGCCGCGGCTAACGCTGAATCCGATCCGTGACAGCGTTATCAAATTCTGAATCGTCGGGTACTGGCGCATATTCGTTGACGTCCTGCGGTCTCTTCGGATACAGTCACCAATGCGGTGACAACGTTGTCGTGGGCCGCCCCCTTCATTCGGTCCGGTCGCTGTGCGAGTCGTCGGTTTCCAGTTGATGGGTGCATTGCCGAGCGTAGTC
>NZ_MKTQ01000028.1:0-60821 GCF_001898315.1 Microbacterium sp. 70-16
CTTGCGGTGCTTCTTCTTCGCCATGCGCTTGCGGCGCTTCTTGATGACAGAACCCACGGAAAACCTCACTATGTCAGGGGTCTGGACGCGCATCTTTCGCGTCCGGGAACGGGCATCACGAAAAATGCCCTTGGGACATTCTAGCCGACGTCGGCGATAGGACGTTGCAGGGCGTCGGTCACGGCCGACTCCGGCACGCGATAGCTGCGGCCGAAGCGGACGGCCGGCAGCTCGCCGGAGTGCACGAGACGGTACACGGTCATCTTGGACACGCGCATCAGCTCCGCCACCTCAGCGACGGTCAGAAAACGCACATCGGACAACTCGGTCATCAGTCCCTTACTCCCCCAACATCACTCACGCCAGGCTCTCCCAGGTGAGCCATAGACATAGCGTAGGGGGCGCGTGGGACTCGTGTAAACCTCTGTGACCAGCGTGCGAGGTGGGGAACCTGTGCTCAGCGGCCCGGGATACGCTTGAACATGCTGTCGAAGGCATGCTTCGTGGATGCCGCGGCACGGCCCACCAGGTCAGCCGCGGCCACGGCCGACTCGGGCAGGTTCGACGCGGCCGCTTCGGCCGCAGCCAGGCCGTCGTCGAAGAACGGGACCAGCCAGTCGTCCACTTCGTCCAGCGGCGCGACCGACAGACTGTAGTAGCGGTGCTGGCCCTCTTCGCGGACCGAGACGAGCTCAGCCTCGCGCAGCACCTTGAGGTGCTTGGAGACGGTGGGCTGGCTCACCCGCAGCTCGGTCACGATGTGCGAGACGCTCGTGCCGAGTTCGCCGGATGCCGCGCGCTCGCGCAACAGCTGCAGGATGTCCCGACGGGTGCCGTCGGCGATCACGTCGAAGATGTCCGCCATTGTCTTAGGTTAGCCCGCGCCGCGGCCGGAGTACCATGACAACGATTCTTCCGGCGAGAGAGGCAGGTCAATGGCGGGCGACACCGTCGGGACCCGGGCATGGGGCGGCCTCCGCACGACGGCATCCGAGGCGTGGGGCAAGCTGCGTGAGCTGACCACGGCATCCCCCTCGCGATTCGCCGTCCTCGTCTTCCTCACCCTGATCCTGCTGTTCACGGCGCTGTTCTCGTTGCCCGCGGCATCCGCCGACGGCACCGCGACGCCGTTCGTCGACGCTCTGTTCACGGCCGTCTCGACGATCTGCGTGACGGGCCTGTCGACCGTCGACATGGGCACCCACTGGAGCCCCTTCGGACACGTGCTCGTCTACATCGGCGTCAACGTCGGCGCCCTCGGCGTGCTGACGCTCGCCTCGATCCTGGGGCTCGTGATCTCCAAGCGCCTGGGTCTGCGCGCCAAGCTCATCGCGGCGGGAGACTCCAACCCGCTGCGCGCGCACGGCGGTCCCGTCAACGAGGGGCAGACCGTGCTGCTGGGCGAGGTCGGCCAGATGCTCGCGACGGTCGCCCTGTCGACCCTCGTGATCGAGGCCGTCCTGGCTGTGCTGCTATACCCGTCGCTGCTGCTGAGCGGCGTCGACCCGCTGAGCGCGCTGTGGGAGGCCCCGTACTACGCGGCCATGTCGTTCACCAACACGGGCTTCGCCCCCAACGCCGGCGGCATCGAGCCGTTCGCGCAGAACTACCTCGTGCTGACGCTGCTGATGGCGGGCGTGTTCCTCGGATCGATCGGCTTCCCCGTCATCTTCACGCTGTGGCGCAAGCACCTGCACGTGCGCCGCTGGACGCTGCACACGAAGCTCACGATCATCACGACCGTGACCCTGTTCATCCTGGGCGCGTTCGTGTTCCTCCTGCTCGAGTACGACAATCCCAAGACGTTCGGTGGGCTCGGCGCATGGGACACGACGTTCCAGGCGTTCTTCCTGTCGGCGATGACCCGGTCCGGCGGCTTCTCGATCGTCGACATCGACCAGCTGCACGGGTCGTCGCTCGTCGTCGGATCGATGCTGATGTTCGTCGGCGGAGGCTCGGCATCCACCGCCGGCGGCATCAAGGTGACGACCCTCGCGATCCTCGCCCTCGCCGTCTGGTCAGAGGCCAAGGGTCGCCCGAGCGTGCAGGCGTTCGGACGCCGCATCCCCAGCGACGTGCAGCGGGTCGCCCTCTCGGTCGTCGCGTGGGGCGCGACGATCGTCGCCCTGTCGACGATCACGATCTCCCAACTCACCCAGGCACCCGTCGAGAAAGTGCTGTTCGACGTCATCTCGGGGTTCGCAACCGTCGGGCTGTCGACCGGCATCACGGCCGACCTGCCCGACCCCGCCGTCTACGTCATGGCGCTGACCATGTTCATGGGCCGCGTTGGTACAGTGACACTCGCCGCGGCCGTGGCCGCGACGTCCCGTTCGCAGCACTACTCGCTGCCCGTGGAAAGGCCCATCGTTGGTTGAGCAGATCCGGAGCGACGCTCCCGTCCTGGTGATCGGCCTCGGTCGGTTCGGCGCGGCCTGCGCCGGCGAGCTCGACCGCCTCGACCGCGAGGTGCTCGCGATCGACGCGAACCTCGAGCTCGTGCAGAAGTGGTCGGAGCGGGTCACCCACACGGTGCAGGCCGACGCCCGCAACATCGAGGCGCTCAAGCAGATCGGCGCGCAGGACTTCCAGGTCGCGATCGTTGCGACGGGCTCCTCGATCGAGGCATCCGTGCTGATCACCGCCAACCTCGTCGACCTCAAGGTGCCGCAGATCTGGGCCAAGGCCGTCTCGCAGAGCCACGGCAAGATCCTCGCCCGCGTGGGCGCGAACCACGTGATCTACCCGGAGCGCGAAGCCGGCGAACGCGTCGCGCACCTCGTGTCGGGCCGCATGCTCGACTTCATCCGGTTCGACGACGACTTCGTGCTGGCCAAGATGTACCCGCCGAAGTTCATCCGCGGCACGGGTCTGAACGAGTCGGGGGTGCGATCGAAGTACAACGTCACGGTCGTCGGCGTGAAGAGCCCCGGCAAGCCGTTCCGCTACGCCGAAGCCGACACGGTCGTCACCAACCACGACCTCATCATCGTGTCGGGCACCAACAGCGACATCGAGCGGTTCGCGGGGCTCGACCGCTAGTCGAGGGCCGGGTTAGGCCCCCGTCACGCCCCCGCGGCGAGCTCGCGCGACCGCGCGAGCGCTGCGTCGGTCGCCTCGGCGAACACGCCGTCCAGGCGCGCCCCCTGCAGCACCGCGATCGCGCGCTCGGTCGTGCCCTTGGGGCTCGTCACGCGGCGGCGCAGCTCAGCGGGGTCTTCGCCCGTGGCATCCAGCAGCGCCGCGGCGCCGATGAAGGTCTGCTCGGCCATGAGCCGGGCGTCGGCGTCCGAGAAGCCCTTGCCGCGGGCGGCCTCGGTGAGGTCTTCGATCAGGAGGAACACGTACGCGGGGCCGGAACCCGAGATCGTCCCGAGCGCGTCGATCTGCTCCTCGGCGAGCTCGATCACGGCGCCGCAGGTCTCGAACAGGGCGCGCACGAGCGCGACGTCGGCGGCGGATGCCGCGCTGCCGCCGGCGATCCCCGTGACGGCCTTGCCGACGACAGCCGGTGTGTTCGGCATGGAGCGCACGACCGGGATGCCTTCGCCCACGATCGACTCGAAGGTCGCGATCGTGACCCCGGCCGCCAGGCTCACGACGATCGTGCCGGGACGCAACACCGGCGCGATCTCGCGCAGCAGATCGGGCACCATGACGGGCTTGACCCCGATCAGGACGATGTCGGCGGATGCCGCCGCGGCGGTGTTGGCCGTGGCATCCGCCTCGAGTGCGAGACTCGTCACGCCGTCAAGGTCGGCGAGCTCTGCGGCCTTCGCGGCAGAGCGATTGGTGACCGTCACCTGCGACGCACGGCCCGAGCGGACGAGCCCCTGCAGGATCGCGCCCCCCATCGAACCGGCACCGAGAATCGC
Source organism: Microbacterium sp. 70-16 (assembly GCF_001898315.1). GTDB lineage: Bacteria > Actinomycetota > Actinomycetes > Actinomycetales > Microbacteriaceae > Microbacterium. Next base: position 3,876 of record NZ_MKTQ01000028.1, read on the forward strand.
GATCGCGGGGAGCGTCTGAGACATGCGTCCATCCTATGGACGATCGCTTACCTGAAAGTTCATTCACACGTTTCGGGCCGCGGGGTAGGATGCGGCTATGACCCTCTTGGACGGCATCGGCGCCCGCCTCATCACCACGGATCGACTGACGGTCAACATCCTCGAGCGCACGGGCGATGACCCCGCGACGGCGCCCGATCAGACCGTCGTCCTCATCCACGGGAACGTCTCGTCGAGCCTGTTCTGGCAGGAGATCATGCAGGATCTGCCGCACGACCTGCGGGTCATCGCGATCGACCTGCGCGGGTTCGGCGGCACCGAGAGCCTGCCGATCGACGCGACGCGCGGCGTGCGCGATTTCAGCGACGACATCCACGCGACGCTCGTGGCGCTCGAGATCCCCACGGCGCACCTCGTGGGCTGGTCGATGGGCGGCGGCGTCGTCATGCAGTACGCGCTCGACCACCCCGTGCTGTCGCTGACGCTGCAGGCACCCGTCTCGCCGTACGGCTTCGGCGGCACGCGCCGCGATGGGTCGCGACTCACCGACGACGACGCCGGCTGCGGTGGGGGCGGCGCGAATCCCGACTTCGTGCAGCGCCTCACCGACCGCGACACGACCGACGAGGCGCAGACCTCGCCGCGCAGCGTGTTCCGCTCGGGCTACGTCGCGGCGGGCTACACGAGCGACAACGAAGACCTGTGGGTCGAGTCGATGAACACGACCTCGACCGCCGAGGGCAACTACCCCGGCGACGGCGTGCCGAGCGAGAACTGGCCCGGCTTCGCGGCGGGGACGACGGGCGTGCTCAACACGATGGTGCCGCGCTACTTCGACACCTCGGGGATCGTGGCGCTGGCCGACAAGCCGCCGGTGCTGTGGGTGCACGGCACGGCCGATGCGATCGTGTCGGATGCCTCGTTCTTCGACCTCAACCAGTTGGGCGCGCTCGGGGTCATCCCCGGCTGGCCGGGCGACGAGGTCGCGCCTGCGCAGCCGATGGTCTCGCAGACCCGCGACGTGCTGGATGCCTACCGCGCCGCGGGCGGCGAGGTCACCGAGTTGACGCTCGAGGGGGTGGGCCACTCGCCGCACCTCGAGCGCCCGGCCGAGTTCCGCCGCGCGCTGCTCGCGGTCATCGGCTACATCGGGCGCCCGGCCGACCCCGCGCCGCCCACCGAGGCGATCATCCTCAGCTCGTCGGACTGAGGCGCCGGTAGCGCCCGCGGGCGCGTCAGCGGCGCGCGTCGAAGAACGCCCGCAGCAGCGCCTGCGCCTCGTGCTCGCGCACGCCGCCGACGACCTCGGCGCGCACGGGCAGCCGGCGGTCACGCAGCACGTCGTACACCGATCCGGCAGCGCCGGCCTTCTCGTCCCACGCGCCGAACACGACTCGCCCCGCGCGCGCCTGCAGGATCGCCCCCGCGCACATGAGGCAGGGCTCGAGCGTCACCGTCAGAGTGCAGTCGTCGAGGTTCCACGAGCCGATCGCCTGCGCCGCCTCGCGCAGGGCGACGATCTCGGCGTGAGCGGTGGGGTCGGCGGTCTCTTCGCGCAGGTTGCGGCCTTCGCCGAGCACCCGGCCGGTGGCATCCGTCACCACGGCGCCCACGGGGATCTCCCCCGCTGCCGCAGCCTGCGCCGCGAGCTCGAGCGCGCGCGCCATCGCCGCGTCGTCGGCGGGAGCGGTCGGCAGGGGCACCCCTCCAGGGTAGGTCCCATGGGGAGTGCTCCCCATGGGACGCGCGCACGGCGCGCGACCGACCCCGCACTGATGCTCGAGCTGCGCGCCGGCTCCGCCTTCTGAGCCGACGCGATCGTGCTCGCGGCTGCGTGGAACCCCGATCCGCGGTCGGACGGCTCTGACGCGTAGGCTGAACACCATGCGCGTGCACGTTGCCGATCACCCCCTCATCACCCACAAGCTGACGGTGCTGCGCGACCAGCGCACCCCGTCGCCGGTGTTCCGCCAGCTCACGGAAGAGCTCGTCACGCTTCTCGCGTACGAGGCGACCCGCAGCGTGCGCGTCGAGGAGGTCGAGATCACGACCCCCGTCACGACGACGACGGGTGTGCGCATCAGCGAGCCGCGCCCCCTCGTCGTGCCGATCCTGCGCGCGGGCCTCGGCATGCTCGAAGGCATGGTCAAGCTCGTGCCGACGGCCGAAGTCGGCTTCCTGGGCATGGTGCGTGACGAAGAGACCCTGCAGCCGGCGACCTACGCCGAGCGCCTGCCGGATGACCTCAGTGACCGGCAGTGCTTCGTGCTCGACCCGATGCTCGCGACGGGCGGTTCACTCGGCGCGGCGATCGACTTCCTGTTCGCGCGCGGTGCGCAGGACGTCACCGCGATCTGCCTGCTGGCCACGCCCGAGGGCATCGCCGCGATCGAAGAGAAGGTCGGCGACCGCGACGTGACGCTCGTGCTGGGCACGGTCGACGAGGGCCTCAACGAGCGCGGCTACATCGTGCCGGGCCTCGGCGACGCGGGCGACCGGTTGTACGGCACGGTCTGAGCGCGGGCCAGTGATCCTGGGGCCGCTCAGCCGCTCGTGCGGCGGCCGGTCTCCTGCTCCCAGAACTCGAGCTGCTGGGTGAGCGCTTTGGCGAGCTCGAACACCTGGTGCGGAGGGATCCGCACACGCTGCACGACCTGACCGGGCACAAGCGTGATGGGCTTGCCATCGGCATCCGTCGCGGCCTGCGGTGGCCGCGCGAGCGAGACGAAGTCCATCACGAACACGTCGGGGGTGTGCCACACGTTGGCGAAGTCGGCGTAGCTGCCGGCGACGACCTCCGGGGGCACGTCGATCTCGAACTGGCGCGGAGCGTCGTCACTCATGGCATCCTCTTCGTCGGCATCTGCACGGATGCCTGAGTCTACGGTCACGCGGCCCCGACCAGGCGCCCGAACGCGCTCAGTCGCGTGACACCGTCGGGCGTGCGGGGCAGATCATCGAGCAGGCCGGTGCCGTACACGATGTACGCCGTGTGCTCAGCGCGCGAGACGGCGACGTTCAGACGGTTCTGCAGTAGCAGGAACTCGAGCCCGCGCGGGGCGTCGCGCCCCGACGAGGCGGCGAGGGAGACGATCGCGACGGCCGCCTCCTGGCCCTGGAACTTGTCGACCGTGCCGACGGGCACGGCGCCGAACCCGGCAGCCCCGAGCGCTTCTTCGACCGTGACCTGCTGCGCGTTGTACGGGGTCACGACGATGAGGTCTTCCGGTGACAGCGCGCGCGGCGGCTCGCCGTCACCGGCGGTCCACTGCCGCCCGACGAGGTCGCAGACGATCGCGACGACGGCATCCGCCTCTTCGGGCGATGCCGTCGCGTTGCCGGTGTGCCCGAGCGGCACGGGGATCACGCCGGGCGCGATGCCGTCGAGGTGCCGCGCCGACGTCGTCGGATGCGCCGCGAGCCTGCACTCGTACGACAGCTGCGAGACGGGTTCGGCGACCTCGGGGCGCATGCGCCGCGTCTGCGCGAGGAAGAACCCGCGATCCTGCGCGATGACGGCAGAGCCGTCCATGAGCCAGCCGAGCGCCGAGGTGTCGACGGGTTCAGGGTGCGTGCCTTGGCTCACCTGCGGCAGCTGCTGCGGATCGCCGAGCAGCAGCAGGCGCTGCGCGGCGACCGAGACGGCGATCGTGGATGCCAGCGAGAACTGGCCCGCCTCGTCGATCACGAGCAGGTCGAGGCTGCCGCGCGGCACGCGGCCGGCGTGGCTGAGATCCCACGCTGTGCCGCCGATGACGAACCCCTCGGGGTGCTCTGCCGCGAACGTCGCGTAGCCGTCTTTCGCGATCGGAGTGAACGACGGCTCGGCGGAGGTGCCACCCTTGAGCGCTTTCGCGACCTGCCCGCGCGGGACGCCCGCCTCGACGATGCGGTCGAGCATGTTCTCGACGACCGCGTGGGACTGTGCGACGACGCCGACCTTGTACCCCTGTTCGGCGACGAGCCGTGCGACGACGTGCGATCCGACGTAGGTCTTGCCCGTGCCGGGCGGGCCCTGCACCGCGAGATAGCTGTGGTCGAGGTCGTGCACCGAGCGGGCGATGTCGGTCACGTCGTCACCCGCTTCGCGCGCGAGCGTGCCGCTGCGTGTGCGCGGCGGGCGGCGCAGCAGCAGATCGGTCGCGGCATCGCGCGGGAAGGATGCCGCGGCCTCGGGCGCGGCCTGGATCACCGCGTCGGCCCACTGATCGATCGCGGCCTGCTGGCTGCCGGCCTGCGGCGGCGCGGGCGGGGTCAGCGCGATCGGCAGCTCTTGCCAGGTGAACCCCGCGATGGAGTTCTCTTCGATGACGACCCCGTCATCGAGCGTGTCGACGATGCGCACCGTGCGGGCGGCGTGGATCCAGCGCGGACTCGTGTCGACCGGGAACGGGGCGGGCAGCTCGTACAGCACGAATACGCTGCTGTCGGCGGACAGCCGGGTTCCGGGCGCGAGATCGCCACGCAGCTCGAGCACGCGACGCTGCACGCGCGCGCCCTCGGGGATGTGCCAGTCGGTCAGCACGCGACAGCGGTCGTGGTCGAAGACGACGACGTCACGGGTGTCCTCCCAGATCGACACGGGCTCGCGCAGGCGCAGGAAGTGCGTCGCCCAGAAGGTCTTCGCCTCACGCGGGTAGTAGTCGATCGCGGCGGCGCCCAGGCGCAGCGCGGTCACGGCATCCTGCTCGTGTGCCGCATGCGCCAGACGTGCGAGCGACTCGGCCCGCGGCGACGGCTCGTACGGGCGCTCGGCCGCATCGACGTCGGCCGACGGTGTCAGCTTCGCCTCGCGGGCGCGCTCGACGAGCCAGTCGCGCAACCGGCGGGTCGAGACGCAGTCGTAGCGGTTGTAGTCGGCGAGGTCGGCGAGGATCGCCTCGCCGGCGGCGGCATCCGATGCCGTCCCGGCATCGAGCAGCACGCGCGCCTCGACATACTTCACGATCGAATCGTCGCCGCGCTGCACATCGCTCGTGCGCACCTCATCGCCCATGTACAGCGGTTCGAGCTTCTTGATCGAGTACGACCGCGAGCCCACCCGCAGCGCGCGCCGGACGATCGGATAGAGATCGACGAAGACGCCTTCGCGTAGCAGCGTGTCGACCTCGGCCTCGCGCGTGCCGTAGGTTGCGGCCATCGCCAGCAGGTGCGTCGTCTCGTACGGCGCGTAGTGGTAGATGTGCATGCCCGGGTGGGTGCGACGGCGCAGGGCGACGAAATCGAGGAACTCCTCGAAAGCCCGTCGTTCATCGGCGTGGGTGTGCGCCCACAGCGCCGTGTACTGCTCGGCGTCATCGACCCAGCCGAAGAGGTAGTCGATGCCCCACTGCGGCGGCGCGCCCGCGGCGGGAGTCTCGGTGTACAGCGGGTCGCCCTCGAAGTCGAAGAAGATGTCACCGCGGTCGGGTCGAGGCAGCGCGCCGATCGCCTTAGGGAACACGACCTCGTAGGTCGGGATCGCGGGTTCTGCCGCCGCGGGCTCGGCGGCAGCGACACCGCCCGCGGGGCTGGCCAGCTGCAGCCGGGCCTGCGTGCGCAGACCCGTGAAGGTGTCCCACGACATGCGGTCGGGGGCCTCCCGGGCATCCGCCAGCTCGTCGATCGTGCGGATGCCGGCGGCCCGCAGCCGGTCGCGCTGCACGGGGCGCATGCCCGCGACGAGCAGCAGATCGCGGTGCGCGATCACCTCGGCGTCGCACGTCGCGCACCGCCCACACGCGACGACCCGCAGTGCGCCGCGCTCGTCACCCCACGCGATCGGGGCACCCCCGGCCCCGGCAGGCAGGTCGCGGTCGGCGATGAGCGCGCGCAGCCGCGCGCGACGTAGGCGGAACACCGGCATGAGGTCACGCACGGCGTGCACCGACGTCGAGCCGTCGCCGAGCAGCAGCTCGACGCGGTCGCTGTGCTCCACGCCGAGGAGGTCGAGCTGATCGACATATGCCGCCAGCTGCATGAGCGCCGTCACGCGGGCGTGCCGCGCGAGTTTGGTGTCCTGCACGATCCAGCGGCCGTCCCCGTCACGCAGCAGGAAGTCGGCGAAACCGACGAACTCGTCGGTCGAGAACACCGCCTGATAGATGACGGCGACGCCGGAGTCGGCAAGCGCCGCGTTGGTCGCGGCGACGGCGGCCGCGATGCCCGCGGCATCCGACGATCGCGTCTCGGGCAACTCGACGACACGACCCGGATACTGGGCGCGGTAGGCCTCGAGCTGGCGCAGTTCGTGCTGCGTGCCGAGCCGCCCGGCGCGGGCGAGCGTGAGGTCTTCGGGCTCTTCGACGGCCGGCACGCGGCCGAGCTTCGCGTCGATCTGGCGCAGCCACGCGAACTCGCATTCGGCCGCGGCCTTGAGATCGCTCGCGCTCCAGACGATCCGGCCTTCGTCTTCGATGTATCGCATGTCGCCCTTCCGCAATCGACCCTAGCGGCGGGTGCCGACACGGGCCCCGGGCGCGAGCCCGGCCGACCTGACAGACTGGTGCCGTGAGCGAGAACCTTCCGTTCGAGAGCGTCTACCGGCACGGCTTCGCGCGCATCGCGGCCTGCACGATCCCGGTCGCGATCGCCGATCCGGCGACCAACGCCGCCGCCGTGCTGGCCTCGGCCCGCGAGGCGCACGACGAGGGCGTCGCCGTCGCGGTGTTCCCCGAACTGTGCCTGACCGGGTACGCGATCGACGACCTCGTGATGCAGGACGCCGTGCTGGATGCCACGGAGGCGGCGATCCTCGCGATCGTGCGCGCCTCCGAGGACCTGCTGCCGGTGCTCGTCGTCGGCGCTCCCCTGCGGGTGCGCAACCGGCTTTACAACTGCGCCGTCGTGATCCACCGCGGTGAAGTGATGGGGGTCGTCCCCAAGACGTATCTGCCGACGTACCGTGAGTTCTACGAGCGCCGCTGGTATGCCTCGGGCCCCACCTACGACGGCGTCGTGCGGCTCGGCGGGTCGCTCGAGCAGGGCGGCATCGAGGCGATGTTCGGGTCGAACCTGCTCTTCCGCGCGGATGACGTGCCGGGACTCGTGCTGGCCGTCGAGATCTGCGAAGACCTGTGGGTTCCCGTCCCGCCCTCGTCGCGTGCCGCGCTCGCGGGGGCCACCGTCCTCGCGAACCTCTCGGGCAGCCCGATCACGATCGCGCGCGCCGAAGATCGCAAGACCCTCGCGCAGTCACAGTCGCTGCGGTGTCTCGCCGCCTACGCCTATGCCGCTGCCGGCACGGGCGAATCGACGAACGACGTCTCGTGGGACGGCCAGACGATGATCTACGAGGGCGGCACCCTGCTGGCCGAGACGGAGCGCTTCCCCACCGGCGCACGCATGTCGATCGCCGACGTCGACCTCGACCGCCTGCGTCAAGACCGCCTGCGCCAGGGCACCTTCGACGACAACCGCGTCGCCGAGCTGCGCCCCGCCGGCGAGCCCGCCGACGACTACGTCGAGTATGAGTTCACGCTCGCTCCCCCGGCATCCGCCACTCGGCTGCGTCGGCCGCTCGACCGGTTCCCGTTCGTTCCCGACGACGCCGCACGCCTCGACCAGGACTGCTACGAGGCGTTCAACATCCAGGTGTCCGCGCTCGTGCAGCGCATGCGCGCGATCGGATCGCCGAAGCCCGTCATCGGCGTCTCGGGCGGTCTCGACTCGACGCATGCGCTGCTGGTCGTGGCCCGCGCGATGGATCTCATGGGCCGCCCGCGCGCCGACATCCTCGCCTACACGATGCCGGGATTCGCGACGAGCGAGCACACCAAATCGAACGCGATCGCCCTCGCCGAGGCGATCGGCGCATCGATCGAGACGATCGACATCCGGCCGATGGCGACCGAGATCCTCACCGGCATCGGGCATCCGTTCGCCGCGGGCGAGCCCGTCTACGACGTCACGTTCGAGAACGTGCAGGCCGGTGCGCGCACCGACTTCCTGTTCCGCCTGGCGAACCAGCGCGGCGGATTCGTCGTCGGCACGAGCGATCTGTCGGAGCTCGCCCTCGGCTGGGCGACGTATGGCGTCGGCGACCACATGAGCCACTACGCCGTCAACGCGGGTGTGCCCAAGACCCTCATCCAGCACCTCATCCGGTGGGTCATCGCGCACAGTGATGGTGGTGGCGCAGACCTGACGCAGGACGCCAAGGACGTGCTGCAGTCGGTGCTCGACACCGAGATCAGCCCCGAGCTCGTACCGGCAGGCCAGGACGGCAAGGTCCAGTCGACGGAAGACACGATCGGTCCGTACGCGCTGCACGACTTCACACTGTTCCACGTGCTGCGCTACGGCCTGCGCCCGTCGAAGATCGCGTTCCTCGCCGAGCAGGCGTGGGCGGATGCCGAGGCGGGAGCCTGGCCTCCGGGGTTCCCCGACGACGACCGCTACGCGTACGACCGCGCGACGATCGTGCGCTGGCTGCGCGTGTTCCTGAAGCGCTACTTCGGGTTCGCGCAGTTCAAGCGCACCGCGATCCCGAACGGCCCGAAGGTGCTGCCGGCGGGTTCGCTGTCGCCGCGCGGCGACTGGCGAGCACCGTCCGACGGCAACGCCGCGGTCTGGCTCGCCGAGCTCGACGCGGCCCTGCCCCAAGACTGACCCGAGCGCCGCGGGCCCGGCCCGCCCTTACTCCTTCGGCGGGATGCCGACCGCGAGGGTGATGACCCAACCGTCGCGCGAGATGTCGGTCAGCGCGTACTGGACCTGCCTGTCGCCGATCCAGCCCTTGTGCCGGCCCATGTCGAGCCGCACATGCTCGGGAGCGACGCGCGCGGCGCGGCCATCGGCCTCGAGCACGGCCTGCACACGCACCCAGTGCTGCAGCAGATCGTCGGTCGCGGTGCCGTCGAGCAGGTGCGAGTGCTTCTGCATCTGGCGGACGTCAGCCGGCTCAGGGTGCAGGTCGCGGATGTCGATGCCGACCGGGACATCGGGATCGCAGATCGCGACGACGGTCGCGGCACGGTAGCTCGCGGTCACGATCGAAATGGGCAGGTCGACGCCGTCGCGCGAGGCGATGAGGCGGGTGTGGTACCCGAAACCGCGCGGCGCTTCGCGCTCGATGCGGATGTCGGTGGGCTCGCAGCCGAGCTTGGTCGCGATCAGCTCCTTCGCGATGATCCGGCGGCGGTCGTGGACCGTCGTCGCCGGGTCCCAGCCGAGGCGAGCCGAGACTCCCGCGGGCGTGTCGAGAAGAACGGTCTGCAGTGTCATGTCGCTCCGATCGCTGATCCGATGGCTCCATCTTGGCGCACCCGGCGTGCCGGCGGGTCACATCCCGGCGTGACAAACCGCGCGGCGCGCCGACCATGATGGAGGGATGTCACCGCGCGCGACGATCGTCGGCAGCGGGCCGAACGGGCTCGTCGCGGCCGTCACGCTCGCCCGCGCCGGTTACTCCGTGCGCGTGCTCGAAGCCGCCGGCGCCGCCGGCGGGTCGGCGCGGACGGCGGAACTGACGCTGCCGGGGTTCCGCCACGACGTCGGCTCGGCGGTGCATCCCGTCGCCCGCAGCTCGGTGTGGTTCCGTGCGTTCGGGCTCGACCGCCGCGTGGAATGGCTCGTGCCGGATGCCTCGTTCGCGCACCCGCTGCCCTCCGGCCCGACGGCGATCGCGTGGCGCGATCTCGACCGCACGGCCGCGAGCCTCGGCGCCGACGGCACGCGCTGGCGCCGCCTGATCCAGCCGCTGCGCGACCATCTCGACGGCGTCGTCGCGCTGACCGGCGATCATCTGCTGCGCGTGCCGCGGCATCCGGTGACGGCGGCTGCATTCGCCGTGCGCACGGCGCTGCTGGGCACGGCGCCATCACTCGCGCTGCGCACAGAAGCGGGCCTCGTGCTGTGGGCGGGCGTCGCGGCGCACGCCGCCCGTACGCTGCCGTCGCTCGCAGGGTCGGCCGCCGGGCTGCTGCTGGCAGCGCATGCCCACGCGGCGACCGGCTGGCCCGTGCCCCGCGGCGGAGCGGGTGCGATCACGGATGCCCTGATCGACGACCTGCTCGCGCATGGCGGTGAGCTCTCGTGCAACGAGAACGTCGTCGATGTCGCGGCGCTGGACTGGGGTGATGCGGCGGCGGGCGACGTGCTCGTGCTCGCGGGGTCGCCACGGCTCGCGGCGACCGTTCCGGGCATCCCCGGATCGTACGCGGCCGCACTCGGCCGGTATCGGTACGGCCCGGGCTTGGCGAAGATCGATCTCGCCCTCGACGGGCCCGTGCCGTGGCGCGACCCAGACCTCGGCCGCGCCGTGACCGTCCACGTGGGCGGCACGGCGGAGCAGGTGCGCGCGAGCGCGGCAGGCGTCGCCCGCGGTCGCCTGTCGCCGGCGCCGTATGTGCTGGTCGCGCAGCCGTCGGTCATCGACGCGAGTCGCGCGCCCGCGGGCGCGGCGGTGCTGTGGGCGTACCTGCACGTGCCGCGCGGGGCGGCGGCCCTCGACCCGTCCGAGCCGATCCTGCGCCGACTCGAGGAGTTCGCGCCCGGCATCCGCGATCGCATCATCGGCCGGCACGTGACCCGCGCATCGCAGCTGGCTGCACGCAACCCGGCGGCGATCGGCGGCGACGGCCTGGGCGGTCTGCTGACGCTGCGCCAAGCCGTGCGCAGCCCCGTGGTCTCCACCGTGCCGTGGCGCACACCCGCCCGCGGCGTCTACCTCGCCGGGTCGGCGCTGCCGCCGGGGCCGGGCGTGACGGGGATGCCCGGGTGGTACGCCGCCCGCACCGTGCTCACCGACGCCCGCGGCTCAGTACCGCGCCTGGAGGACCTGTTCGGGGCATCCGCGATGGGAGAATGAGGCAGTGAAACTCCTCGTCGCAGCCCTCGCCTCTGAACTGGTCGCCTTCGAAGACGAGCTCGACGGGTTCGAGCGGCTCGTCACGGGCCCCGGCAAGCTGCAGGCGACGTACGCCCTCACGCGCCGGCTCGACGCCGGCGGCATCGACGAGATCGTCGTCGTCGGCACCGCGGGCTCACTCGACTCCGCCACGACGGGGCTGCACGAGATCGCGGCGGCGATCCAGCACGACGTCACCGACATCGACGGCATCGCCGGGCAGCACGTGTCATTGCCCGCGCAGGTGCAGACCCGCGGCGGCACCGCGACGATCGCGACAGGCGACCACTTCGTCGATGATGCGGATGCCGTGGCATCCATTCGCGGTCTCGGCGCGACGCTCGTCGACATGGAGACCTACGCGTACATCTGGGTCGCCGAGCAGTTCGGCGTGCCGATCACGGTGCTCAAGGCCGTCTCGGACAATGCGCAGGATGACGCGGTGACCGACTGGCGCGAGACCGTCGCCGCGTGCAGCGCGACCCTGCGGGACGCGATGCGCGAACGCTACGGCGTCTGAGCCAGGTAGCCTTCAAGCATGTCGACCACACCGCCGACCGAGCCCACCCCCGATCAGCCGACCGCGGCGCAGCCGACGGAGGCGTATCCCGCCCCCGAGCAGCCCACGCAGGCGTACGCGGCCCCGACCGCGCCGGCCTACACCCCACCGGCGTACCCGACACAGCCCACGCAGGCGTACGGCGCGCCAGAGCAGCCGACGCAGGCGTACCCGTACGCGCAGCCGACGGCGCCGTACGGTGTCGCGCCGCAGGCCACCGGGCCGGACACCCGTTCGAAGACGCTCGCGTGGACGGCACTGATCCTCGCGATCGTGGGCATCGTGCTGGCGCTCGTCGGGTTCGTCCCCGTCGCCATCCTGGGCGTGATCGCGGTGCTGATCGGCGGACTCGTGCTGTTGGCCGGGTTCGTCATCTCGATCGTCGCGCTCGTCGGCAAGCGTCACGGCGGCACGCCGCTGAGCATCACGGCCCTCGTGCTGTCGGTCGTCGGCACGGGCATCGCGATGGTCGCACTGACCATCTCGCTGGTGTTCACCGGCCTCTCGCTGGCCGGAACGTCCTCATCGACCGATGTCTTGCCCGACACGCAGACGAGCGACCCCGCGACCGATGACGGCACGACCGATGACGGAACGACCGGAGACGGCACGACGGATGCCGGGACGCTCTCGGCGGGCGAAGAGGCCTTCCTCGCCGAAGTACGCCCCGAGATCACCCAGTTGCTGATGGACATCGACCCGACGGTGAGCGCCGAGGACGTCGAGTCGGTCTTCCCCGATGACGCGCTGATCACCATCGGGCAGACGCTGCTGGTAACCGGTGACGCCGGCATCGATGCGATCGTCGATCAAACGCTGTCCACGGCAGGGGATGCCGTCGACGCCGAGCAGCTGCGGTCGCTGTACGAGGCGATCTACGCCGCCGCGGAGGCGCACCTGCAGTAAGGCCGGCGCGGGACCGCGTCGCGCGACGCGTAGCGTGGACGCATGAACGTCTCGCTCCGCACCGCCCGGCGCTCTCCGCTGTTGCAGGTCGCGAAGTCGGCGCTTGCGACGATCGCCGCATGGCTGATCGCCGGCTGGCTCATCCCGGGGCCGGCGCCCGTGTTCGCCGCGATCGCGGCACTGCTGACGGTGCAGCCGAGCATCAGCCAGTCCTTCGGTCGCGGCGTCGAGCGCACGATCGGCGTGATCGCGGGCGTCATCGTCGCCTCGGCGATCGCCATCGTGCTCGGCAACGGGTTCTGGGCGATCGCACTGGCGGTCGTGTGCGCGCTGCTGCTGGCGTGGGCGCTGCGCGCGACACCCGGCACCGCGAACCAGGTCGCGATCAGCGCGCTGCTCGTGCTCGCGCTCGGCACGGCGACGCCCGGATACGCGATCGATCGCATCCTCGAGACGGCGATCGGCGCCGCGATCGGACTGATCGTCAACGTCGCGCTCGTGCCGCCGCTCGCACTCGAGTCGGCGCGTGCGCGCGTCGCGACGCTCACCGAAGAGGCGGCCGCCGCCCTCGACCGGCTGGGCGCGGCGCTGACCACGCGGCAGGACCCGCAGGCTCTGCACGAGCTGCTGACACGCGCGCGTGCCGTGCGCGACACCGTCGCGGCGGCGCAGACGCCGCTCGCCGATGCCCGCGATTCGCTCGCGCTCAACCCACGCGGTAGGCGCCTCGCCACCGACGTCACGGCCCTCGAGGACGACGTGCAACGACTGTCTGCGATCGTCACACATCTCATCGGGATGACCCGAGCCTTCGTCGACGACTACGACGACACGATCGCGACCGACCCCGAAGCGATCGCCATCGCGGAGCAGCTGCGCCGCGCCGCGCACGACGTGCGGCTGGGTCTTCCCGCGGGCGACGGAGCACCCCTCGAGGAGCCGCCCGCGCTCACGCGGCCGCTCGAGGTCCTCACCGTGCCGACGTCGCACTGGGTGCTGATCGGCTCGCTGCTGATCGACTTGCGCCGCATCCACAGCGCCCTCGCCGCCTCCGACGAGAGCTGACGGTCCGCGGGACGGTCGGGGCGGCGCACCGTGTCAGACCCCGGCGGTCACGTCCTGTCGGATGATGCTCGGCCCCTCGCCGGTCGCCTCGACGACGAGTTGCGCCGGGAGCTGCTCCTTCATCGCTTCGACGTGACTGATGACGCCCACGGTGCGTCCGCCGGCGCGCAGCTCGTCGAGTGTGTGCATCGCCAGGTCGAGCGTCTCGGGGTCGAGCGAGCCGAAGCCCTCGTCGACGAAGAGCGTGTCGAGGCGGATGCCGCCCGCGCGCGAGGTCACGACTTCGCCGAGCCCCAGTGCGAGGGCAAGCGATGCGAGGAATGTCTCCCCGCCGGAGAGCGACTGCGGCGAACGGAGCTTTCCCGTATGGGCGTCGAGCACCTCGATACCGAGGCCCGAGGCGCGGCCGCGCGCGGCACGGGCATCCGAGTGGTGCAGCGTGTAGCGACCCGACGACATCTCGGACAGGCGCAGGTTCGCGGCGGCGACGATCTCTTCCAGCTCGGCGGCGAGGACGAACGTCTCGAGGTCCATCTTCATCGTGTTGGGTGCCCGCCCGGCCACCGTGTCGGCGAGGCGCGTGACGGCCTCGGCGTCTTCCGCGATGCCGGCGACCTCGGCGTATGCGTCGTCGACCTGTTCGGAGAGCTCGCGCAGCCGACCCGCCGCAAGCTGGGCGTCGCGTTCGGCGGCGATCGCCGCAGCGCGGGCACGGTCTGCCGACTCGACGGCCTCGGCGGAGGCCGCGAGTTCGTCGTCGGTGACGTCGTCGTCGGCGCCGGCGAGCTCGAGATCGAGATCGAGCAGGCGGGCGCGGGTCGCTCTCGCGTCGGCCTCGTACTCGGTGAGCTGCGCCTCGATCTCCGCCGTCTCGGCGGCGGGCAGCAGCGCAGCGCGCGCGACGGCGGCGTCGGCGATGCCTGCGGCGGTCAGTCGCGCGTCACGGTCGGCGACGGTGGCCGCAAGGGCGCGCTCGCTCTCGGCGAGGGCTGCTCTGGCCTCGAGCAGCGTGTGCGCGCGGGCACGTTCCGCGTCGCCGTCGGCGATGCGGGCGGCGACCGTCGGGAACGCTCCGCGCGCCGTCGTGATCGCGGACTCGGCCTGCGCGCGTTCGGTGACCGCTGCGGCGTGCGCGACGCGCGCGGCGTCACGACTCTCGCCGAGTTCGACGCGCTCGCGGGTGGCGGCCTCGACCCGCTCGTCGAGCCCGGCGCGCTGCGCGAGCAGGTCGTCAAGCCGCGCGAAAGCGGCGTCGGCCGCGACCGCCTCGGCGTGCGCCTGCGCATGGCGGGTCTCGAGGGTCGCGGCATCGTCGTCGCCGGCGCGGGCCCGTGCCGCGCTGAGCAGTTCGCGGACGTCGCGCGCGACGTCAGCCGCGGCCACGGCGGCGGCGTGCGCCGCGTCGCGGGTGCGTTCGGCGGCCGCAAGGTCGTCGTCGGTGACGGGTGCGTCAGTGGGCTCTGCAGGGTGCGGGTGCGCCGTCGCTCCGCAGACGGCGCACGGCTCGCCGTCGACGAGCGCCGCCGACAGCTCGCCCGCGTAGCCCGCGAGCCTGCGCTGCAGCAGCGCTGTCACAGCAGCGGCAGCTTCGGCGGACGCGACGTTCGCCGCCAGGTGCGCACGCTCGGCGTCGGCGGCCTGCGCGGCGAGCGCCTCGACCTCGTGGGCGGCGGCCTGCTGCGCCGCGATCGCCTCGACCAGACGGTGCAGGTCTTCGCGCCGCGCAGCAACCGTACGCGCCTGGGTGATGTCGGCGTCGAGCGCGTCACGCTGCTGCGGGATGAGCGCGAGCCGCTCGCCGAGCGTCGCGAGCGCCACATCGATTTCGGCGATCTCGGTGGCGTGCCCCTCGAGTCGTGCCGTCACGCCGGGCAGGCCCTGCTCGAGGGCGGCGGCATCCGTCCACCGCGCACGCGCGGCCGTCAACTCATCGATGCGCGCGGCAATGTCGACGGATGCCTCTCCCCCGGCATCCGTCCATGCGGACAGAGCCGCCGTGGCGGCGGTCGCCGCAGCGTCGCGGGCTGTGGCGGCGCGGTCGGCGCTCTCGAGCGGCGCGCGCAGCACCTCCGCGGCGCGCGCGGCGTGCAGCCGTGCGCGCTCGTGCACGACGTGCTCGGCACGCGATTCGAGCTCGGTCAGGCGTGCGGTCAGGGTCGCACGCTCGCGTGCGCTCTGTGCACGAGCGGTCAGTGCGGCGTGGTCCGCGACGGCGGCTGTCGAAGCCTCATCGGCGAGATCGCGCTGCATGGCGGCCTGCTCGACGCGATAGTCAGCGCGTGTCTGCGCCGCGACGAGCGCGTCGCGACGGCCGGCGGTGTCGGCGGCTGTTGCCGGGGTGTCGGCGGCTGTCGCCGGGGTGTCGGCGGCGACCAGCCGCTCGGCCAGCTCGAGCAGTGTGCGGGCGTGCTCCGACGCGGCATCCGTCTGCTTCTGCGCCGCACGGCGGCGCTCTTCGAGGGCATCGCGGTACTGCTCGAACCGGCGCGTGCCGAACAGCGTGCGCAGCAGCGTCTGCCGCTCGTCGCCCGGGGCGAGCAGGAACCGCGAGAACTTGTTCTGCGCGAGCAGGATGACCTGCTGGAACTGCTGCGCATTGAGCCCCAGTAGTTCGCTCAGCGCGATGCCGACCTCGCGGGGTTTCGCTGCGCGGGCGATCCATACGCCGTCGACGAGCTGTTCGAGCTCAGCGCGGGCGGGCGCCGTCGTGAACCCGCCGCCGCGCTTGGCGGGGCGGTCGTACTCGGGGGCCCGCGTGACGCGCCACCGGCTGTCACCGATCGTGAACTCGAGCCGCACTTCGGTGGGATCGGTGACGAAGCAGTGGTCGCTGCGCAACCGCTTCTCCGAACCGTCGTAGCGCGGCACCGTGCCGTAGAGGGCGAAGCTCACGCCGTCGAGGATGCTCGACTTGCCCGTGCCGGTGCGCCCCGAGATGAGGAAGACGCCATCGTCAGCGAACGCGTCGAAGTCGACCCGCTGCGTCTCGCGGAACGGACCGAATCCGGTCAGCTCGAGCGTGTGCAGTCTCATGCGTGCGCTCCGACCGGCGCGCTCGCGTCACGGCCTGCGCCGACGCGCTCGTCGCCGGCCGCGCGGGTCCGCTCGTCGAAGACGTCTCGCAGCAGCTCGGCCTCGCGCTCGGTTGCACCCTCACCCTCGCGCACGTGGACCAGGAACGCTTCGACGAGCTCGCGGTCGCTGCGCGCGGCGCGCACCCGCTGCACGTACGTACGGGCGTCTTCGCGCCGTGCCGCTGCGGGCGCGTGCACGACCTTGGCGCAGTACGGGAAGCGCGCCTGCAGGCGCCGCAGCGGATCGGCCTGCGGCAGCGTGTCGGTGTACTCGACACACACCCAGGCGTCTTCCGCATCGGCCAGTGCCGCGTCAGCGAGCAGGTCGTCGAAGTCGCCGCGCAGCGTCATCAGCCGCCGCGGCACCGGCAGGTCGAGCCACTGGGCGCCGGCGAAGCCCGCGGCATCCACCTCGACCAGCCACGACCCGCGCGGCTTGTCGCCCTCGCCGAAGCTGTAGTGCAGCGGCGCACCCGCGTAGCGCACGTGCGGCGAAAGCTGCTGCCGGCCGTGGATGTGCCCGAGCGCGATGTAGTCAACGCCGTCGAAGGCCGCGATCGGCACGACGTCGAGACCGCCCTGCTGGATGTCGCGCTCAAGGTGCGGCGTCGGCTCGACGCCCGCCGCGAAGCAGTGCGCGATCGCGACCGAGCGGGCGCCCCCGCCGTGAGCGCTCCGGGCTGCGAGGTCGGCGCGGACGAGGTCCATCGCGTGGGTCAGCACTCCCGCCTGCGAGCGTGCATCGGGCCACACGTGCCGCAGCAGCGCCGGCTCGAGGAAGGGGATGCCGTAGAAGTGCACGGGCCCGTGGGTGTCGGACACCGTCACCGGCGTGCCGACGGCGGCGGGGTCGGTGAGCACGTGGATGCCCTCGCGCAACAGCCCGGCCTGGAAGCCCAGGCGGGCCGCCGAGTCGTGGTTGCCGCTCGTGACGATGACCTGGGCTCCGGTGTCGGCGAGAGCACGCAGGGTGTCGGACAGCAGCGTGTAGCACGCGGCCGCGGGGGTGGCGGAGTCGAAGACATCCCCTGCGACGATCACGACGTCGACGTCGTGCTCGCGCACCTGCGCGGTCAGCTCACCGAGCACACCGCGCAGCGCATCGAGCGTGGAGTGACCGTGGAAGGTGCGCCCGATGTGCCAGTCGGAGGTGTGCAGGATTCGCATGTCACCCACGGTAGGTCGACCCTCCGACATCACCGCGGAGGCCTGCCGCGATCTGCGGGGTCAGCGCGTCTGGCGCTTGCGTGAGGCGAGGTCAGCGAGCCCGAGCGCGAATGCGATCAGCACGAAGATGCCGACCGAGACCATCCCGAACAGGTAGGCGTCGTGATAGACGCCGATGCCGTGGGTACCGGCATCCTCATCGCGGTAGATCGCCGCGTAGAACAGCGACAGGGCGACGGCCGTGCCGATCGCGGTGCCGATGCGCTGCCCGAGCTGGCCGACCGAACCGGCGAGGCCGCCCGATCGCGTCGGGATCTCGGCGAGGGTCAGCGTCTGGTTCGGCGCCACGACGAACCCGGCGCCGACGCCGGCGATGAGCATGACCGCGGCCATCGCGTACGCGACGACCTCTTCGGGCACGGTGTACGCGACGATCGCGAGCGCGATCACCGTGACCAGCACGACGCCGAGTCCCCAGACGACCAGCGGCCGCCCGAGCCGGCCCACCAGGTTGCCGCCGTACCAGGCGCTGACGGCGCTCGCCAGCGCGAAGCCGATCGACACCATCCCGGCGAAGACGGGTTCGAGCCCGACGCCCAGCTGCAGAAACAGCGTCGTCAGCAGGAACAGCGCGGGGATCGCGGTGAAGTACGTCGCGGCGATCAGCGTGCCATTGCGGAACGAAGCGATCGTGAACAGGCTGAACGGCACGAGCGGCGCCTTGCCGGTCGCCGCGTACCGCCGCTCCCACCAGACGAACGCCGCCGCGAACACGACGAACAGCACGAGCGTCCACCAGCGGCGCGGATCGTCGTCGGGCGACCCGGTCGTGAACAGGAACGGCCACATCAGCGTGATGATCATGACGGCGAACAGCAGCAGTCCGATCGGGTCGAGCTGCACCTTGCCCGCCGAGCGCTTGCGGGTGCGCGGCAGCAGGAAGATGACGCCGGCGAGCACGGCCAGGCACAGCGGCACGTTGATCCAGAAGATCCAGCGCCAGCCGTCCTGCGCGCCACCGAGGGCGATCATGAGTCCACCGAGCGTCGGACCGAACGCCGTCGCGATGCCGATCGTCGCGCCGAACAGGCCGAACGCCCGCCCCCGCTCTTTGCCGACGAAGATCTGCTGGATCGTGCCGATCACCTGCGGCATCTGGATGCCCGCCGCGAGGCCCTGCAACAGGCGCCCGACCAGCAGGACCTCGATCGTCGGCGCGAGGGCGCAGACGATGCTCGTGACGGTGAACAGGCTGAGCCCGATGATGAACAGCGTCTTGCGCGAGCGCTGATCGCCGAGCCGCCCGAACGGCACGAGCGCCAGCCCGAACAGCAGGACGTACCCCGACACGACGATCTGCAGTTCAGTGGATGCCGCGCCCAGCGCTTCCTCGATCGAGGGCAGGGCGACATTGACCTTGCTGAGGTCGAGGATCGTGAGCGCCGCCACCGAGACACAGACCCAGAACGCGCGCCAGCGCTGTCCGTGGTCGAGGGTGATGCTGGCTGTCGCGGGAGATGTCATCACTCTCAGGCTATGCCCGCGCAGCCTTCTTCTCCGCCTGGAACGCGCGCAGGGCCTCGTAGCGGTCGGCGGATCTCGCGCGGGCTTTCTCGGCCTCTTCGTCGCGGTTCTTCGGCGGCACCGCCGCCACGAGGTCGTCCAGCAGGTGCTGCGTCGCGTGCGCGATCTCGGCGACGGCACGGTCGAACACCTCTTGATTGGCCTTCGACGGCTTCGTGGTCCCCGCGATCTTGCGGACGTATTGCAGGGCCGCGGCGTGGACTTCGTCGCTCGTCGCAGCCGGCTCGAAGTTATGCAGCGTGTGGATGTTCCGGCACATGCCCACACGGTACGCGCGGGTGGGGACCTCCGCCAGGCGTCAGCTCGCGCGGCGCGGTGCGAGCAGGTCGCCGTGACCGGGGTTCGCGTCGAACCAGTCGGCGACGTACCAACACACGGGGCTCACGCTGCGGTCGCCGCGCTGCTCGATGTCGGCGACGGCGCGGGCGACGATCTCGCCGGCGTAGCCGTGGCCGCGAAACGACGGGATCGTGTAGGCGCGGGTGAGGGCGATCGTGCGCCCGTCGTCGCGGTAGTCGAGCACGCTCACGAGGTCGTCACCTGCGAACAGGGTGTAGCGCGAGGCATCCTTCTCATCGGCGAACGTGAACGCGGTCATCCCTCCACGCTACGCCCGGATCACGGGGTGAAAGGCGGCATCGGCGCCGACCGAGCACTCTGTCACATTCCGTCATCTTGTTGCGCCGGAAATCTGGCAGTTTGACACATGGTGACGCAGTTCGTCATAATCGGCGCATGACTGACAACGCACGCACTCTGTCCGCCCGGGAGGCGAACGGACTTGCCGGCATCATGATGCCGCGCGTTGCCATGTGCTGTCGAATGTGTATCTGACGGTCATCCCCGCCGGGTCTGCCCCCGCTTCTGAACGCGGAGCGCGCTGACCCCCGAGCCACCGGACATCTCCGCGCACAATGCGGATGACGGATGCCTCGCACACCGGCCGCCGTGCGGCCGATCATCGCAACACAGTCTGAACCCGCTGGCCTCAGCCCGGGCTCCTCCCCTGAAGGACATCCTCATGTCGACCACCGCTCTTCTCGCCCGCACCGCCACTACGACCGCTCCGGCTCGCCACCTGCGCGCCGTCGACGACACCGCGATCGCCGCGCCCGTGGCATCCGCCCCGGCAGCGCCGGCCGCTCCGGCGACCGGCAGCATCCCCGTCGGCACGGCGCCGCGCGGGTTCGCCCTGTACGTCGGCATCGACGAGGCCAAGGCCGCCGCCGACGGCGTCTCGCTGTCGACGCTCGTGACGGCCCTGCGCCAGACGCTCGCCCAGCTCGCCCCCGGTGCCGAGAGCTACGCGACCGTCGCGCTCGCTCCCGCCGGCGCCGGAGGTCGCGACGTCGACGTCGTGCGTCTCGCGCTGCACGAGCCGAGCGCCGTCGCCCGCACCAAGGCCGAGACGCCCGACGATGACCACGTGCCCGGTGGCGTCACGATCGACATCTCGCGCCGCCGCGTGCACATCGACGGTGAGGCCTCCGCGCTGACCTTCAAGGAGTTCGAGCTGCTGCAGTACCTCGTGCTGCGCGAGGGCCGCACGATCGAGCGCACCGAGCTGGTCTCGTCGCTGTGGAGCCACGCCGACGGCGACGAGGTGCCCGGCGAGCGCACGATCGACGTGCACGTGCGTCGCCTGCGCTCCAAGCTCGGCCGCTACGAAGACATCGTGCGCACCGTGCGCGGCATCGGCTACCGCTTCGACCGGCACGCCGACGTCGTCATCCGCTTCGGCCACGGCACGCCTTCGCCCGACCGCTTCTGACGCGCCGCGCTCACGCCGCTGTGTCGGCGCGAGCGCGTAAGGTGACGGCATGACGACGGGACTGCGCGGGCGGATGCCACAGACGCGCGACCCGGCGTCCACCGTGCCGCTCACCCGCGACCCGCGGCCCGCCACCGAGCGCCCGATCGAGACCGAGTATCGCCCGCGAACACCCGTCGACACGCATCGCGCGATCGCGGTGCAGCAGCGCGGCGCGCACGATCCGGCCCAGCTGCAGCACGGCGGCGTCATCTGGCGCGCGAGCCGCACGCCCGCGGGGGTCGCGACCCTCGCGGTCCGCGTCGAGCGCACGCGCATCCGCGCCGCGGCGTGGGGGCCGGGCGCCGAGTGGGCGCTCGACCAGCTGCCCCACCTGTGCGGCGCCGACGACGATCCGACCGGGTTCGATCCGCGCCACCACGCCCTCATCGCCGACGCGCACCGACGCCACCCCGACCTGCGCCTGGGCCGCACCGACCTCGTCTTCGACGCGCTCGCGAGCGCGATCTTCGAGCAGAAGGTGACGGGCCTGCAGGCCTTCGGTGCGTGGCGCATGATCCTCACCTGGTGCGGCGAGCGCGCGCCCGGCCCGACGCCGCGGCCGATGTTCGCGCCGCCCGCCGAGTGGGCGAAGATCCCGAGCTGGACGTGGCACCGCGCGGGGCTCGAACCGCCACAGTCGCGCACGATCGTCGCGGCCGCCGCGCGCCGCGTGTCGATCGAGCGCGCCGTGGCATCCGCCTGCAACGGCGCAGAACGCGACGCCGTCTTCACGAGCCTGCCCGGCGTGGGCGCGTGGACGAGCGCCGAGGCCCGCATCCGCGCGTTCGGCGATGCGGATGCCGTCAGTGTCGGCGACTACCACCTCGCCCACCAGGTCGGCTACGCCCTCACGGGGCACCGCACGGATGACGACGGCATGCTCGCACTGCTCGAGCCGTGGCGCGGCCACCGGCAGCGGGTGATCCGCCTGATCGGCCTGAGCGGCGCCCTCGAACCGCGCCGCGGACCGCGCCTCGCGCCGGAAGATCACCGCGACCGCTGAACGCGCGGAACGCCGACTGAACCGCGCACGGGGCCCCTTGCGGCAACCCGCGGCGCGACCGAGACTGTGCGCATGGCACTCTCACTCAACCCCTACATCAGCCTGCGCGGCACCGCGCGCGATGCCCTCGAGTTCTACCGCTCCGTGCTCGGCGGCACGGTCGAGATCAGCGAGTTCGCCGCGTTCCCCGGTCAGGGGATCCCCGACGACGAGCAGTCCCTCGTCATGCACGGCCAACTCACGACCGACGACGGTTTCGTGCTGATGGTCTCCGACACCCCCAGCACGATGGACTACGAAGCACCCGCCGGCTTCTCGGTATCGATCAGCGGCGAGGATGCCGCGAAGCTCGAGGGCTTCTGGAACGGCCTGGCCGACGGCGGCACGGTCGTCATGCCGTACGAGACGCCGCCGTGGGGTGGGCGTTTCGGCATGCTGAAGGACCGGTTTGGCATCGACTGGATGGTCGCACTGAACGCGGGGTGACCGCACGCCGTCTCAGGCAACCCGTCAGAAGTAGACCGCGAGCGGCCCGTTCGGGCCGCTCACGACCTGCACGGGCGTCTCGAACACGCGCGTGAGCACGTCGTCGGTGAGGATCTCGGCGGGAGTCCCGAACTCGACGACCTCTCCCGCCTTCACGGCGCAGATGCGGTCGGCGTAGTGCCCCGCGAAGTTGATGTCGTGGAGGACGATCACGATCGTCTTGCCGAGCTCGTCGGCGG
The DNA here is from genome assembly GCF_001898315.1 of Microbacterium sp. 70-16. Taxonomy (GTDB): domain Bacteria; phylum Actinomycetota; class Actinomycetes; order Actinomycetales; family Microbacteriaceae; genus Microbacterium. The sequence goes on from NZ_MKTQ01000028.1 coordinate 26,600, forward strand.
CGCGGCGCAGCATCTTCATCATCTGCACGGCGTGCTTCATGTCGAGGTTGTTGAGCGGTTCGTCCAGCAGCAGGTACTCGGTGTCCTGTGCGAGCACCATCGCGACGTAAGCGCGCTGGCGCTGCCCACCCGACAGCTGGTCGAGGTAGCGACCCTCGAGCGCCGTGAGATCGAGGAAGTCGATCGCGCGCGTGATGTGCTCCTCATCGACCGCCGTGAGCCGGCCCTTCGAGTACGGGAACCGGCCGAACCCGACGAGCTGGCGCACCGTGAGGCGCGTGATGAAGTGGTTCTCCTGCCGCAGGATCGACACGACCCTCGCGAGGTCCTTCGAGCGCGTGTGCGCGACGTCGAGCCCCGCGATCTCGATCACACCCTCGTCGATGTCGAGCAGGCGCCCGATCATCGTCAGCAGGGTCGACTTTCCGGCGCCGTTGGGTCCGACCAGCGTCGTGATGCCGTGCGCGGGGATCTGAAGCGTGACCGGTCCGATCGCGACGTCGGTGCTGTAGCTCTTGCGCACGTCGGTGAGGGAGATCACAGGCGGCCCTTTCTGAGGATGACGAACAGGAACACGGTGCCGCCGACCATCTCGATGATGATCGACACGACGCCCTGCGCCGAGAAGATGTTGCGCATCACGAAGTACGCGCCGCTCAGGACGACGAAGCCCGTGAGCACCGCGACGGGGAAGATGAGTCGGTGCTCGTGCGTGTCGGCGAACTGGTAGGCGAGCGTCGCGACGAGGAAGCCCAGGAACGTCATCGGCCCGACGAGCGCGGTCGAGACGGCCATCAGGATCGACACCATCGTGAGCACGAGCATGGTCTCGCGGCGGTGGGCGACGCCGAGGTTCACGCTCGCGTCACGACCGAGGGCCAGCACGTCGAGCGTGCGGGCGCGCGCCCACAGCACGCCGCCCGCGACGAGCACGAGCGGGATGGCGACCGGCAGGTACGAGGCATCCGCATTCGACACGTTGCCGAACAGGCGCGCGGCCAGCACGTCGAACTCGCTCGGGGTGAGCAGACGCTGCATGAAGGCCGATACCGAGCCGAGCCCGCCGCCGATGACGATGCCGACCAGCAGCATGATCTGCAGGTTGCCGTATCTGCCCGACAGCAGCCAGCCGTACAGGACGAGTGCGAACCCCACCATGAGCGCGATCTGCAGCAGGAACTGCGGCACCCCCTGGATCGCGACGACGCCCGCGACGCCGAGGAGGTAGACGGCCGAGGTCTGCACCGCGACGTAGAGCGACTCGAAGCCCATGATCGACGGCGTGATGATGCGGTTGTTCGTCGCGGTCTGGAAGCTGACCGTCGCGATCGCCTGCGCGAACGCGACGACGAGCATGACCACGACGTTCGTCGTACGCAGGTTCGCGATGCGCCAGAATCCGTCGCTGCCGACGGGCATCGGGTTGTCCCACGCGAGCAGCCCGAACGCGAAGCCGACGGCGAGGATGATGAGGATCGCGAGGACGATGATGTAGCGGCGGCGGGTGCGCGGCGACGCGGCGACAGCGTGACGATCGGATGCCAGGACGAGCTCAGCCACGGCGACGCTGCCTGAACAGCAGGGCGACGAAGACGACCGACCCGACGATCCCGAGGATGAGCGAGACCGGCACCTCGAAGGGCGCGATGATCGTGCGCCCGACGAGGTCGCAGACGGTGACCAGTGCGATGCCGAGCAGGCACACCCACGGCAGGTTGCTGCGCAGGTCGTCACCGCGGACGAGCGAGACGATGTTCGGCACGATGAGGCCGACGAACGGCAGGTTGCCGACGACGACCGTGACGACCCCGGTCGCGACGGCGATCAGGCCTGTGCCGAGCAGGATGATGCGGTTGTAGTCGAGGCCGACGTTGGTCGCGATCTCCTCACCCAGCCCCGCGACGGTGAACCTGTCGGCGACGATGAAGATGGCGATGCCGACGAGTGCGACGAGCCACAAGAACTCGTACTGGCCGCGCATGACCGAGGTGAAACTCCCCGCGAACCACACCCCGAGGCTCTGCAGCATGTCGGTCTGCAGCGCGACGAAGGTCGTCACCGAGCCCACGACGGCGCCCAGCATGATGCCGATGATGGGGACGATCAGCGATGAACGCAGCGAGACGCGGCGCAGGAACAGGAAGAAGATCATCGTCCCGACGAAGGCCGCGATGATCGCGCCGCCCATCCGGGCGACGATGCTCGCGCCGGGGAAGAGCACCATGACGGTGATCAGGCCGAGGCCGGCCCACTCCGTCGTGCCCGTCGTCGTCGGCTCGACGAAACGGTTCTGCGTGAGCAGTTGCATGACCAGGCCCGCCATCGCCATCGCGCCGCCCGCGAGCACGAGCGCGATCGTGCGCGGGACGCGCGTGATCGCGAACATGTCGATCGCGCCGTCGCCGCCGAAGATGTCGTACGCGCCCGTGAAGAGCGACACGGCAAGCAGGGCTGCGACGACGAGGATGCCGATGATCAGGCGGACGTCGAACAGCCGTCCCCGTGCGCGCACGGGGACGGCTGCGACGGCAGCGTCTGCGCTCAGGACGCCGACTCCAGCGCGTCGGCGAACGCGTTCAGGAACTCCGTGTAGGTCTGGATGCCCTCGTTCGTGTACGTGTCGGCGGGCATGTAGATGATGTTGCCTGCCGTGACGGCGGTGACGCCCGCGAGCGCCTCGGAGTTCTCCAGGATGTCGGCGGCCGGCTGGTACGCCGGGTCGTCGGCGGCCACGGCGGCATCCCGGTCCATCACGAGGATCCAGTCGGGGTTGGACTGTGCGATCGCCTCGACCGAGATGTCGTCGCCCTGGTGGTCGTCGGTGCCGTCGGCGACCTCAAGAGCCGGGGTGAGACCCGCGAAGTCGAACACGGGGCCGAGCGTGCGGCCGACCGTCGGGGCGATGTAGCCGATCTCGCCACCGGAGGTGTTGACGGCCATGACGGTCTGGCCCTGGTCGTAGGCGGCGATGACGCGGGCGATCGCCGCGTCGAAGTCGCTCGTGAGTTTCTCGGCCTCGGCCTGCTTGCCGAACACCTCGCCCAGGGTCGTGACCTGACGCTTGAGCTCGCTGGCGAAGTCCTCGCCGTCGCGCGGATCGAGCACGAGGATCGTGGCGTCCGGCACGAGGGCCGCGATGTCGTCCTGGAACTGCGTGAAGCGCTGACCGTTGATGATGAGGTCGGGGTCTGCCGCGACGATCGCCTCGAGGTCGGGCTCGTTGTGGGTGCCGATGTCGACGATCGAGGCATCCTGCGTGTACGCGATCGTTTCGGGCATGAGCGAGACGGCCGCCGCCGACAGCTCGATGCCCCAGTCGGACAGCGTCTGGAACGTGCGGTTGTCGAGCGCGACGACCGAGACCGGCGTCGTGATCGTGTGCTCGCCGTTGTTGTCGGTGACCGTGACGGTCGCCGCGACCGAGGTCGTCTGCTCGGCAGCCGGTGCCTCCGTCGCGCAGCCGGCAAGGCCGAGGGTCGCCGCCAGAGCGAGCGAGGTGAGGGTCAGGGGTCGTGTCATTCGCATGCGATATCTCTCCTGGTTGGGTGCCCGCTTAGGTTAGCCTTACCTGTGTGAGCTACGTCAAATCGGCATCCGAATCCACCCCCTCCTTCCGGCTGGAGCGACAGGGGCTCGACCTGCGCTTCCGTCAGGTGCGCCTCGCGCAGCGTCAATGGCTGACGCCCGGCTACGTGCGCATCCGGCTCGAGGGTGCCGACCTGCGCGGCTTCGTCTCGCTCGGCTCAGACGATCACCTGCGCATCTTCTTCCCCGACGGCCCCGTCTTCAGCCTCGACGAGCTGCGCGCGGCGCCCAGTCGCGAGTACACGCCGCTCGCGTGGGACGCAGACGAAGGCTGGCTCGACCTCGAGTTCGCGATCCATGGAGAGCCCGACGGCCAGTCACAGGGCGTGGCCGCGCCGTGGGCCGCGACTGCGGAGATCGGCGCGGTCGCGGGCATCGGCGGCCCGCGCGGCTCGATGGTGCTCACCGGCCGTCCCGACGCGTGGTTGCTCGCGGGCGACGAGACCGCTGTGCCCGCGATGCGCCGCTTCGCGCACCTGATGGATGCCTCATCCGTCGGCCGCGTCTTCGTGGAGGTGCCCGACGCCGAGCACGAGCTGCCGATCGAGACTCCCCCGGGCGTCACGGTCGAGCAGGTGCACCGGGGTGACGCCCCGGCCGGCACCGCGCTGGCCGCGCGCCTGGATGCGCTCACCGCGGCGGACCGCCCCGCGGGCTCGGTGTTCGGCTTCGTCGCGGCGGAGCAGGCGATCGTGCGGCACGGCCGCGCTCTGCTGCTCGAGCGCTGGGAGGTGCCCGCCGACCAGACCGTCGTGAAGGGCTACTGGAAGCGCGATGAGAGCGAGTACCACGCGCCGCATTGAGTCGTTCACGGGACGTTCCCCAGCGGGGGTATGGCCGGTGTCGGGCCCCCGGGTTACATTCGCGGCATGGCTGATGAGGCATCCGCACTGACCGCCTACGCGTTCCACGCGCAGCCGGGCACCGAAGGCTGGCACGTGCTGTACGGCGGTGCCCAGACGATCTTTCCGACGGGTTCGTTCGCCGTGGGGGCGGCGCTCGTGGGCCGCATCATCGAGGTGACGGCCCCGCTCGGCCGCGAACCCGACATCGACCTGCGCCCCGACGTGGTCGCAGTGGTCACCGCGGCCGACCGCCGCGGACGCTTGACGACGACGGATGCCGAGGTCGCGCGCCGCGTCTCGGCGGCGGCGGCCGAACTGGGCCTGCACCCCGACCCCGAGCGCCTGCACGCCGTGCAGATCGGCGTCGCCGAGGCGGGCGTCGACACGAGCGCGTTCTGGCTCGCGGTGCTCGGGTATGAAGAGGTCGGGGACGTCCTCGCCGATCCGCTGCGGCGCTGGCCCCGGCTGTGGCACGACGAGATCGCCGAACCGGGCCGCGGGCGCACCCACCTCGACGTCGCGGTGCCGAACGCGCTCGCGACGGCGCGCGTCGAGGCGATGCTGGGCGCCGGCGGGCGCCTCGCCGAGCGCTCGAGCCCGCCGGACTGGTGGACGCTCGCCTCACCCGACAATCACGGCATCGACATCGCCGCCTGGGGCGATGTCGCGGGAGGTCCCGATGAGTGAATCGATGACCGCGCGGGACTTCCACGCGCACAGCGGCGTCGGCGCGTGGCGCGTGCTGTTCACGGGCGCGCACGCCCACTGGCGCACCGACTCGCTCACCCAAGGCGGCGCGTTCGTCGCCGCGATCGCCGATGCCGTCGCCGATCTCGACCGCGCGCCCGACATCGACCTGCGCCCGCGCAGCGTCGTCGTGCGCACCTCGGCGCCCGAGTTCGCGCTCGACGAGGTCGACGTCGAGATCGCGCAGCGTGTCTCGGCCGCCGCGGCGGCGCTGGGGCTCACGTCCGACCCGTCGGCGCTCAAGGTCATCAACATCAACGTCGCCCGCACGCCCGGCACCGATGTGCGCCCGTTCTGGAGCGCGGCGCTCGGCTATGACGACCTGTGGGATTCCGACGCCGTCGACCCGAACGGGCGCGGGCCGCAGCTCGCCTTCAACGACATCGACCGCCCCGGTCGCGGGCGCACCCACATCGACGTGTCGGTTCCGGCCGAGGTCGGCGCGGCGATCGTGGAGCGTGCCGTCGCGGCCGGCGGCCGCCTCGTCGATGAGCGTCCCGGGCTGTGGTGGACGCTCGCGTCACCCGAGAATCACGGCGTCGACATCGCGATCTGGCCCGACCTCACGAGCTGAGCGTCACATCTCCTCGTGGGTGTCGGGGTCGCCGTCCCACAGGCGGCCACGCTCGAGGCCCGAGATCGCGCTGACCTCGGCATCCGTCAGTGTGAACCCGAAGATGTCGGCGTTCTCGACCTGACGTCCCGAGTCGGCCGACTTCGGGATCGGCGTCGAGCCCAGCTGCGTGTGCCAGCGCAGAACGGCCTGCGTCGGGGTCACTCCGTGGGCGGCTGCCACCTGCTCGATGACCGGCTCGGCGAGCAGCTCACCGCGGCGGCCCAGGGGGCTCCAGCTCTCGGTGCGGATGCCGTGCTGGGTGTGGAACGCGCGCAGGTCGCCCTGCGGGAAGTACGGGTGCAGCTCGACCTGGTTGACGGCGGGGGTGACGCCCGTCTCGTCGATGAGGCGGGTGAGCATCGCCTCGGTGAAGTTCGAGACGCCGACCGACCCGACTTTGCCGTCCTTCTGCAGGTCGATCATCGCCTGGAACGTGTCGACGTAGCGGTTCACGCTGGGGTTCGGCCAGTGGATGAGGTACAGGTCGATGCGGTCGAGGCCGAGCCGTTCGAGCGACGCGTGTGCGCTCTGCATCGTCTCGTCGTAGCCGTGCTCACGGCCGGGGACCTTTGTCGTGACGATGAGCTGATCGCGGATGCCGCTGCGGCGCACCGCCTCGCCCACTTCGGGCTCGTTCTGGTAGTTGACCGCCGAGTCGAGCAGTCGGTAGCCGTTCTCGATCGCCGAGACGATCGCGGCGGTGCCGTCTTCGCCGCGGAGCTTGAAAGTGCCGAACCCGAGCTCGGGGAAGGCGGTGCCGTCGTTGAGGGTGACCGTGGGAATCATGACCATGCCTCCACGCTACGCCTCCTACTCAGTCGTCGAGCAGGCCTTTGATCACCGAGATCACGCCGGCGTCGGCGTGGGAGGGCGCGCGGTGGCGCGCGACGGCGACCACGTCGGGGTGGGCCTCGGCCATCGCGTACGACCAGTCCGCCGCCTGCAGCAGCTCGATGTCGTTGAGGTAGTCGCCGAAGGCGGCCGTCTGCGCGCGGGTGACCCCGAGCGCCGCCTGCAGATTGCGCAGGGCGACGCCTTTGTTGACGGTCGCGTTCATGATGTCGACCCAGTGCTGGCCCGACACGACGACCTGGTGGGTGGCACGCACATCGGCGAACGCGGGGGCGGTGTGCGCCTCGCCGCCGTCGAAGTCGTAGATCGCGAGCTTGAGGATCTGATCGTCGACCGCGAGCAGGTCGGGCACCCGCTGCAACTTGGCGTAGTACTTGTCGACCTCGGCGACGAACTCGGCGTCGTCGGTCTCGATGTAAGCCGACGTCTTGCCGCACACGACGATGCCCGCCCGCAGCGAGCCCGCCGCGACGAAGTCGCGCAGACGCGAGACGACGGATGCCGCGAAGGCTGGCTCCAGGGCATCCGAACTCACCTCGACGTCGCCCCGCACGACGTACGCGCCGTTCTCGGCGATGTAGTCGAGCTCGTCGTCGACGCCCGCGAACGTCGCCTGCAAGGTCGCGAGCTGCCGGCCGCTCGCGGGTGCGAAGGCGATGCCGCGCTCGCGCAGGCGCTGCAGCAGCGGCCAGAGCGAGTCGGGGACGGTGCCGTCCGGCAGCAGCAGGGTCCCGTCCATGTCGACGGCGATCAGGCGGATGTCGGGGGCTGTCACCCCTCCATCCTCGCGCCGACCGGGGGATATCCCGAATCGGGATTGTCGGGCTGGCTCCCCTGCGCCGGCCCGCACCCCGCACCTACCGTAGAAGCCATGACCACAGCAGTCCTGCCTGACAGCCCCGCCCCGGCGCGTGCCTCCGGCGCCGTCCGCTTCGCCCGACATCTCGGCGCGCTCGCCCAGCTCGCCGCCGTCGGCGTCATCGGTTCGGCCATCTTCGGCGTCCTGGTGACCTTCCTCAGCCTGGGCGTGAGCCTGCTGCTCGTGATCGGCATCGGCGCCCTCTTCCTGATCGCGTTCGTGTACCTCATGTGGGCGACCGCCTGGCTCGAGTACGAGCGGGTCGAGGGCCTCTACGCGTACGGTCTGCCCGCCCTGCGGCTGCGGCGCAGCGGCCGCCCCGGATTCGGTGGATGGCTGCGCACTCTGTGGCAGCAGTTCATCGACGGCCCGATGTGGCGCGGCATCGCCTCGGCGTCGATCGCGACGATCCTGGGGCTCGTCACGCTGTCACTCGTCGGCACCCTTGTTTCGAGTCTCGTCCTCCCCTTCGCGCCGCTGCTCGGCGGCGACACCGTCCGCATTCCCACGACCGGCATCTTCGTATCCAGTGACTGGGCGATCCTCGTCGGCATCCTCGGCATCGTCGTCTCGATCGCGCTGCTGGTCGGCATCGTCCTGCTGCACGCCATGCTGACCCGTGCAATCCTCGTGCCCAGCCGCGAGTCGGTTCTTCTCGAGCAGGCCCGCACGGCCGGCACACAGCGGGCCAGCGCCGTCCGCGCCGGCGAGGTCGAGCGCACGCGCATCGAACGCGACCTGCACGACGGCGTACAGCCGCGCCTCGTCTCGGTCGGCATGACCCTGGGCCTGGCCCAGCAGAAGATCGACAGCGATCCCACCGCCGCGAAGGCGCTCATCGACGAGGCGCACACCTCCACGAAGGCCGCGATCACCGAGCTGCGCCAGCTCGCTCGGGGCATCCATGCGTCGGTCCTCGACGATCGGGGGCTGGATGCCGCGCTGAGCGCGCTGGCCGCCCGGTCGCACGTGCCCGTGCAACTCGATGTGCGGTTGCCGGATGCCTCGGCGGGCCGGTGCAGCCGCACGGCCGAGGCCGCCGCGTACTTCGCGATCGCTGAGTCTCTCACCAACGCCGCGAAGCACTCGCGGGCCAGTGAGACCCGCGTGACGGTGCGCCTGCGCGAAGACGAGTCCGTCGGCGGACGCCCGACCCTCTGGGCCCGCGTCGAAGACAACGGCATCGGCGGGGCGCGCATCCTTCCCGGTGGCGGCCTCGACGGCATCACCAACCGCATCACGGCGGCGGGCGGCACGAGCCGCCTCGACAGCCCCGCCGGCGGCCCGACCGCTCTGGAGGTGAGCATCCCGTGCGCATCCTGATCTGCGAAGACTCCGCACTGCTGCGCGAAGGGCTCGTCCGCCTGCTCGAAGACGCCGGACACACCGTCGTCGCGGCCCTCGTCGACGCCACCGAGCTCGCCGACACGGTCGCCCGGACCGACCCCGAGCTGTGCATCCTCGACGTGCGGCTGCCCCCGACGTTCACCGACGAAGGCATCCGCGCCGCCCTCGCCCTGCGGGCGACGCATCCGGCCCTTCCCGTCCTCGTGCTCAGCCAGTACGTCGAAGAGCGCTACGCGAGCGATCTCATCACGGGTCACTCGGCCGCCCTCGGCTACCTGCTGAAAGACCGGGTCGCCGACATCCGCGACTTCCTCGACGCCGTCGAGCGCATCGGGGCCGGAGCGACCGTACTCGACCCCGAGGTCGTCGCCCAGCTGCTGACGCGCCGCGCCCGCGACACCCGCATGGAGCGGCTCACCGACCGTGAGCGCACCGTCCTCGCGCTCATCGCCGAAGGCAAGAGCAACCAGGCGATCGCGCAGGCCCTCTTCGTCACCGAAGCCAGCGTCGAGAAGCACATCACGTCGCTCTTCCAGAAGCTCGACCTCGAGCAGGACGAGAGCGGCAACCGCCGCGTGCTCGCCGTGCTCGTCCACCTCGAACACGGCCAGAACCCCGCCGACGGCGCACCCCAGAACGGAGCACACTCGTGAGCACCACTTTGACTCCCCCGCCGCTGCCTCCCGCGCCCGGCGAGGGATACCCGTACGCCCCACAGCCCCCGCAGCCACCGGCGGGCCCCCGCTCCTCGGCCCGCGTCGTCGCGATCCTCGCGATCGCCTTCGGCTCGGTCCTCGTCGTCGGGGCCGTCTTCAGCGGCGTCTTCTCGGCCGTGCGCGCCGCGTCGCAGCACACCGAGACGTTGACGATGACGGCGGATGCCACGGGCATCCGCGACCTCGACATCGACGTGGCCGCCGCCGAGCTCACGATCGTGTTCGAGGGTGACACCGTCAGCCTCGACGTGAAGGGCAACCCCGCCGACTGGCGGCTGGACCGCGACGGCGACAGCCTGAGCGTCCACACCGACCGTGGCTGGTGGGGCGGATGGCGCCTGTTCGACAACGGCGACATCGCTGTGCTCACATTGCCGGCGACGCTGGAGAACGTCGCACTCGACGCCGATCTGTCCCTCAGCGCCGGTATCGTGCGTGCGGACGGTCGCTACGGAGCCCTCGACGTGAATCTGAGCGCCGGATCGATCGAGGTCGGCGGCAGCGCCGACACGTTGCAGGCCGACGTCTCAGCGGGCCGGTTCGTGTTCGATCTCGATGGCGTCACGGATGCCGACCTGCGGCTCAGCGCCGGCGCGATCACCGGCGAGATCGCCGGCGCCGCACCCGACGATGTGACGATCGACGTCAGCGCGGGCCGGGTGGAACTGACCCTGCCGGACGAGCCGTACGTCGTCACGAGCAACGTCTCGGCGGGCGAGTTCGAGAACCTGCTGCGCGGGGACTCCACCTCGGATCACCGGGTGGATGTCTCGGTGTCGGCGGGGTTCGCGAGAGTGGGTTCCTGATCGATTCCTATGCGGCGGTTATGGACTCCGCGAAACACCCGGATCCCGTTACCGCTTCGTTATACAGTCGTCTCAACGCGAAAGCCTGACTCCCCCGGTCAGGAACCGCGCAGCAGATCTCCTCATCTGCGATTTCTCTGGTGCAACGGGATGACAGGGCCGGTCGGCGATACGCCGACCGGCCCTTCTGTCACACTCCACCTGGTCGTTTTGCGAGGCTGTGGACATGTCGCCGAAACCGCTCGCGCGCTAGCGTGGGTGCGTGACCACCCCGATCGATGCCACCACCACTCCCGCCTGGGGCGAACTGACCGCCCTGAAGTCTGCGCTGGTCCCCGACCTGCGCGCCTGGTTCCGCGACGACCCCGAGCGTGTGCAGCGGTTCAGCTTCGAGCTGGCCGACCTGCACGTCGACCTGTCGAAGAACCTCATCGACGACGAGATCGTCGCAGCTCTCGTGCGCCTGGCCGAGCAGACGGGCGTCGCCGAGCACTATGCCGCGATGCTGCGCGGTGACCACATCAACACGACGGAAGACCGCGCCGTCCTACACACCGCGCTGCGCCGCCCCGCGGGCGCGAGCCCCGCGCTCGTCGTCGACGGGCAGGACGTCGACGCCGACGTGCAGGGCGTGCTCGACGCGATGGGCGCTTTCGCCGATCGCGTGCGCAGCGGCGACTGGCGCGGCGTGACCGGCGAGAAGGTCACCCACATCGTCAACATCGGCATCGGCGGATCCGACCTCGGCCCCGCGATGATCTCGGCGGCGCTCGAGCCCTTCGGCGGCGACATCGAGGCGCGCTTCGTCTCGAACATCGACCCGTTCGACCTCGCGCACAAGACCAAAGACCTCGACCCCGCCACGACGCTGTTCATCGTGGCATCCAAGACGTTCACGACCCTCGAGACCCTCACCAACGCACGCCTCGCGCGCGACTGGCTGTGGGCGGGTCTGCAGGCATCCGGCGCGATCGACTCTTCCGAAGCGCAGAAGACGGATGCCGTGGCGCACCACTTCGTCGCCGTGTCGACTGCCCTCGACAAGGTCGCCGCCTTCGGCATCGACCCCACCAACGCGTTCGGGTTCTGGGACTGGGTCGGCGGCCGCTACTCGGTCGACTCGGCGATCGGCCTGTCGCTCGCGATCGAGTTCGGCCCGGAGGCCTTCCGCGACCTGCTCGCCGGTTTCCACGCGGTCGACGAGCACGTGGCATCCACACCGCTCGCGCAGAACGTGCCGGTGCTCATGGGTCTGCTCAACGTCTGGTACTCGAACTTCCTCGGCGCGCAGTCGCACGCCGTGCTGCCGTACGCGCAGCAGCTGTCGCGCTTCGCGGCCTACCTGCAGCAGCTCACGATGGAGTCCAACGGCAAGTCGGTGCGCTGGGACGGGTCGCCCGTCACGACCGAGACCGGCGAGGTCTTCTGGGGTGAGCCCGGCACCAACGGACAGCACGCCTTCTACCAGCTGATCCACCAGGGCACGCGGCTGATCCCGGCCGACTTCATCGCGTTCGTGAACCCGGCCTACCCGCTGGCAGAAGACGGTCGCGATGTGCACGGGCTGTTCCTGGCGAACTTCCTCGCGCAGACCAAGGCGCTCGCGTTCGGCAAGACGGCCGAAGAGGTCGAGGCCGAAGGCACGACCGGCGCGCTCGTCGCGGCGCGGACCTTCCCCGGAAACCGCCCCACGACGTCGATCTTCGCTCCGGCGCTGACCCCGAAGGTGCTCGGCGAGCTCATCGCGCTGTACGAGCACCTCACGTTCACGCAGGGCGTGATCTGGGGCATCAACTCGTTCGACCAGTGGGGTGTCGAGCTCGGCAAGCAGCTCGCGCTGCAGATCGCACCCGCGGTCGAGGGCGACGCCGCCGCCTACGACGCGCAGGACGCCTCGACCCGCGCGCTGCTGGACTACTACCGCGCCCACCGCGCGTAGGGCCGCGGGCCGCGCCGCGGCATCCGCACCGCGCGTAGGTCCGCGGCTCGCGCCGCGGCATCCGCCCTCGACCGGCGTGGTTTCTCGATGATCGCCGACGGCCCTGCCGTTCGCGTCAGCCGGCGCTGCGGGTGTGCAGCCGCTCGCCGTCGGGGTTGAAGATGCTGACGATCTCGGCGGGCCCCGGCCCCGTCGCGCTGATCGAGTGCGGCGTGCGCGTGTCGAACTCGGCTGCCTCGCCGGTCTCGAGCACGAGCTCGCTCTCACCGAGCACGAGCCGCACGCGCCCGCTCAGCACGTAGAACCACTCGAAGCCGTCGTGCACGCGCGGTGCCGGCGCCTCGTCGACAGCCGGATAGGTCACCTTGTAGGTCTGCACGGGCGAGTCCTCGCGCGTCAGCGGCGCGACGACGTGGCCGTGCCGCCGCGTCGGGGCGCGGCGGACGCGCGGATCCGCGGGCGGGGCGACGAGGTCGTCGATGCGGATGCCGAGCATCCGCGTCAGCGGGACGAGCAGCTCCAGGCTCGCCTGGCGCTTGCCGGCCTCGAGCCGCGACAGCGTGCTCGCCGAGATGCCGGCGCGGCTCGCGAGATCGTCGAGCGTCCATCCCTTCGCCTGCCGCGCGGCACGCAGCCGCGGCCCCACACGCTGCGTGTCCGTCATGGCGACATGTTGCCATTTCCGCAAGTACGTTTGCAATACGACGACCGGTCAGGCGATGCTGTCGGCATGACTGACCGCACATGGGACGCCGTCGTGATCGGCGGAGCAGTCGCGGGCCTGAGCGCCGCGCAGATGCTGGGGCGCGCGCGGCGCCGCACGCTCGTGATCGACGCGGGCGCGCCCCGCAACAGGTTCGCCGCGCACATGCACGGCGTCCTCGGCCACGAGGGCGTCGATCCTGCCGAGCTCCTCGCGCGCGGCCGCACCGAGGCATCCGCGTACGGTGTCGCGATCGAGAGCGGGACGGTGACCGTCATCGACGACCTGGGCGATCACCTGCGCCTCACCCGGGCCGACGGCACGATCGACCTCGCGCGCGCAGTGGTGCTGGCCGCCGGCGTCGCCGACGAGCTCCCCGATGTCCCGGGCCTCGCGGATCGCTGGGGCCGCGACGTGCTGCACTGCCCGTACTGTCACGGCTTCGAGGTCGCCGGGCGACGCCTCGGCGTGCTGGCGACATCCCCCGCGAGCATCCACCAGATCGAGATCGTCCGGCAGTGGAGCGACGACTTGACGGCCTTCACGTCGGCCGCCGAGCCGCTGCCCGACGAGGTCCGCGCGCGACTGACTGCGCGGGGCATCCGCATCGTCGCCACCCCCATCGCCTCCGTCGACGTCGCGGACGACGCGCTCGTCGCGGTCGTCACAGCGGACGGCGGCCGGCACGCGGTCGACGCACTGTTCACCGCACCGACGCCGCGCATCGCCCTGGACTTCGCCGGCGGACTCGACCTCGCCCGCACGGATGGACCCGGGTCACCTCTCGCGGTCGACGCGACCGGCGCGACGAGTCACCCGCGCGTATGGGCGGCCGGCAACCTGGTGGCGCCTTACGGAAACGTTCCGCTGTCGATGGGATCGGGGTCGATGGCCGGCGCCGGCGCGAGCGCGGGGCTGGTCGCCGAGGATGCCGCGCACGCGGTCGCCCAACGCCGCGCCGCCCGCAACGCGCACTGGGAGGAGCGGTACGCCGACAGCGACCGCGTCTGGTCGGGCCAGGTCAACGCCACGACCGCCGCCGTCGTCGAGACGCTTCCCCCGGGTACGGCGCTCGAGATCGGCTGTGGAGAGGGGGCGGACGCCGTGTGGCTCGCCGAACACGGCTGGACCGTCACCGCGGTGGATGTGTCCGCCTCGGCGATCGCCCGGGCCGCCGGCGCAGCCGCCGAGCGCGGTCTCGAGATCGACTTCCGCACCGCCGACGCCGTCGGGGATCTGCCGGCGGGCGCGTTCGACCTCGTGGTCTCGAGCTTCCTGCACTCGTGGGAGTCGGACTTCCCCCGCATCGCGATCCTGCGAGATGCCCTCGCGCGGGTCGCGCCCGGCGGACGCCTCCTCGCTGTCTCGCATGCCGCGCCCCCGCCGTGGGCGCGGGAGCTGCCCGCGCACCTGCCGCCGATGCGGACGCCCGCCGAGGAGCTCGCGTTGCTCGACCTCGACCCCGAGGAATGGTCCGTCGAGCGGGCCGAGCTGCGACGACGCGAGGCGCGCGACCTCGACGGCAATCCCGCGCACCTCGACGACGGCGTCCTGCTGCTGCGCCGGTTGGGCTGACCCCGGCCGCTGCCACCGTTTTCCCGACGGATGCCGCGGCGTAGGGTGACCGCATGGACGGCTTCGCAGCGGTCGACTTCGAGTTCGCGCGGCAGGTGCTGCAGCGGGGCATCGCCGCTCTGTTCCTCGTCGCGTTCGTCTCGAGCCTGAACCAGTTCCGGCCCCTTCTCGGCGAGCGCGGACTGCTGCCGGCGCCGGAGCCGCTCGCGTGGGCGGCCGCGAACCCGTCGCGCGCGAAGCTGCTGCGCCCGACGCTGTTCCGCCGGATCCGCTACACCGACCGGCGGCTCGTCGCGCTGTGCGTCGCCGGGATCGTCGTCGCGGCGCTGCTCGTCGCCGGCATCCCTCAGCTCGGCCCGCTGTACAACTGAGCGTCGCGCCGCCGATCCCGAACGCACGACGCCGACCGGCCGGGCCGCTCCACGGACCCGGCCGGTCGTTCGCAGCACGAGAGGGCGCCGCACGCGCGCGGGATGCCGGACGCGCGAGCACCGACGCGGCAGGGCGCCCGCGCCGCCGCTCAGCGCGCGAGGACGCGTGCCTCCCAGGGGCGCAGCACGGCGGCATCCGACGCGGCGCCGAGGTTGTCGAGCACCTGCTCGGCATCCGCCCACTCCTCCGGCAGCTCGATCGTCGACGGCGTGCCGGACAGGTTCGCGAGCACGAGCAGCCGATCGCCCTCGTGCTCGCGCTCGTAGGCGAACACCCCCACGCCCCCCAGCTCCAGCCGTCGGAACGACCCGAGCGCGACGACGGGGCGCGCATGGCGCAGCGCGATCAGACGCCGATAGTACGCGAAGACCGAATCGGGGTCGTCGTACTGCGCGGCGGCGTTGAGCCACGCGTGGTTCGGATTGACCGCGATCCACGGCGTCCCCGTGGTGAAGCCGGCCTCCGCCGAGGCGTCCCACTGCACGGGCGTGCGCGCGTTGTCGCGACCGCTGTGCCGGATGCCGTCGAGTACCTCGGCCGCGACCTGGCCGAGCTCGGTGGCCTTGGCGTAGTGGTTGATCGACTCGACGTCACGCAGGTCGTCGATGCCGGCGAACGGCATGTTGGTCATGCCGATCTCCTCGCCCTGGTAGATGTACGGGGTGCCGCGCAGCAGGTGCAGCATCGTGGCCAGCGCCGTCGCCGACGCGCGCCAATGCGCGGCGTCGTCGCCGAACCGCGAGACGGCACGGGGCTGGTCGTGGTTGGACAGGTACAGACTGTTCCAGCCCTTGGCGCCCAGCGCATCCTGCCACCGGGTCAGCGACTCCGCGAGACGGCCGGGGGCGATCGGGACGGGATGGAACTTGTCCGCGCCATGGTCGAGGCCGACGTGCTCGAACTGGAACACCATGTCGAGCTCGTCGCGGGCCGGGTCGGTCAGCAGCAGCGCCTCGTCGGTGGTGACCCCGGGCATCTCGCCCACCGTGATGAGATCGCCGCGACCCTCGAACACCTCGCGGTGCATCTCCTGCAGGAACTCGTGCAGCCGCGGCCCATGGGCGTAGTGTGCGAAGCCGTCGCCGAGTCCGGTGACCGGGTCGGCGACGCCGTCGGGCAGCGCGACGTCCTTCGAGATCAGATTGATGACGTCCATCCGGAAGCCGTCGACGCCGAGCTCCAGCCACCACCGCATCATGGCGTAGACGGCCTGCCGGACCTCGGGGTTCTCCCAGTTGAGGTCGGGCTGCTTGCGGTCGAACAGGTGCAGGTAGTACTCGCCGGTCCGTTCGTCCAGCTGCCAGGTCGATCCGGAGAAGAACGACTCCCAGTTGGTCGGCTCCGCTCCCTTCTCGCCGGCTGCGAAGCCGTCGCGTGCGGGGCGCCACCAGTACCAGTCGCGCCGGGGGCTGTCCGTCGACGAGCGCGACTCGACGAACCAGGGGTGCTCATCCGAGGTGTGGTTGACGACGAGATCCATGACGAGCTTCATGCCGCGGGCGTGGACGTCGGCCAGCAGCTCGCGGAACTCGTCCATCGTGCCGAACAGCGGGTCGATGTCCTGGTAATCGCTGATGTCGTAGCCGTTGTCGGCCTGCGGCGACCGGTAGATCGGCGAGAGCCAGATCACATCCACCCCGAGCCGCTGGAGGTGGTCGAGCCGGGACCGGATGCCTCGCAGGTCGCCGATCCCGTCGCCGTTCCCGTCGACGAAGCTGCGCGGGTAGATCTGGTAGACGACGGCCGAGCGCCACCACTCCGGTGCGGTCTGAACGGATGAGCCGAGGGGCTGGGAGAGGGTCACTTGATCGCTCCGAGGTTGACTCCGCGCATGAGGGTGCGCTGGAAGATGAGGAAGAACACGAGGGCGGGCAGGATGCCGGCCAGGGATGCCGCCGCGAGGGCGGTCGGGTCGCTGGTGTACTGCCCGCTCAGGGCACCGAGCGCGACCGAGACCGTCTGGTTCGCGGAGCTGGGCAGCAACACCAGGGGCAGGAAGAAGTCGTTCCAGGTCCAGATGAAGAAGAACGTCACGAGCACCCCGAGTGTCGGCCGGGTGAGAGGGAAGACGATGTGCCACAGCACCTGACGTCGGCTGGCGCCGTCGATCCGCGCGGCCTCGAGCACCTCGGTGGGGAACGACCCCAGCACCGAGGCGAGCATGTAGGTGCCGAACGCGCTCTGCAGCACCGACAGGATGATGATCACTCCGAGCTTCGTGTCGTAGAGCCCGAGGTTGCGCGTCAGGATGTACAGCGGGTAGACCAGCGCCTCCTGCGGGATGGTGAACGCCAGCATGAAGACGGCCAGCACCCAGACCCGCCCCTTGATCTTGCCGATGCCGATCGCGAACGCGCTGAGCAGGCTGATCGCGGCGGCGATGAGGGCCACGCTGCCGCTGATGATGACCGAGTTGACCAGCTTCTGGTTGAAGTCGATCCCCGTCCAGAACTTGATCAGGGCGCTGAAGTCCAGCGAGGTGGGCACGCTGATGGGCCCGTTCGCGATGTACTCCGGGGCCGGCTTGAAGGCGTTGATCAGCGCGAGCCAGAACGGGAAGATCATCAGGATCGCGATGGCGGCGACCACGATCAGCACGACCCAGCCGCTGACGCCGCGGCGACGGTGGCGGGTCCTGTCGACGCGGGCGCGGGCCTTGCGGGCGGCCTTCGGGTCGATCAGTTCGGGTGCGGCCCCGGTGGGCGCGGTGACGGTCATTTCTCGAATCCCTCGGTGTTGCGGGTCTGGAACAGCAGCAGGCCCACGGCCACGACGGTGACCACCAGTGCCAGCACCGTCGCCACGGCGGCGCCGTACCCGACCTGGGTCGTCGTGAAGAAGTTGTAGTAGGAGAAGTACGCCGGGACGATGGTGCTCGTCCCCGGGCCTCCCTTGGTCAGCACGAAGATCGGCGCGAACACCTTCAGCGCCGCGACGCTGGTCGTGATCACCACGACCGCGATCTCGGGACGCAGCTGGTTGAGCGTGATGACGCGGAAGCGCGTGAACCAGCCCGCTCCGTCGAGTTCGGCGGCCTCGTACAGGGCGGGATCGACCCTCGAGAGGCCTGCCATGAAGATGACGACGGTGTAGCCGATCTGCAGCCAGATGAGCACGTTCATGACGGCGTAGATGGCGAAGTTCGGATCGCCCAGCCAGTTCTGGGCGAGATCGCCCAGGCCGACGGCCTCCAGCATCGTGTTGATGATGCCGTACTCGGGCTGGTACATCCACTTCCACAGCACGCCGGCGACGGCGATCGGCAGGATCTGCGGCAGGTAGAACAGGGCACGCAGGATGCTGGAGGAGCGCGCCCCGAAGCGCGGCGCGATGTAGTCGAACAGCACGGCGGCCACGAGCACGCCGAAGGCGGTCGGCACGATCGCCATCGCGAAGATGAACGCGATGCTGTTGAGGAACGACGTCCAGAAGGTCGGGTCCGCGAACAGCCGGACGTAGTTGTCGAGTCCGATGAACTGCGGCGTGCCGACACCGCGGTACTTCGTGAGGCTCAGGTAGACGTTCATCCCGAAGGGGATGAGCACGACGGCCGCGAAGCCGAGCGCGCCGGGGATGAGGTAGCCCCAGTAGCCGCCGGCCGGCTCCAGTGCGGAGCGGCGGCGTGCGGAGGGTGCGGTGACGGTCATGTCGTCTGGCTTTCGATCGGGGTGTGCACGGCGGCGGGTCCCGCCGCCGTGCACACGAGGGTCACTGACCCGCGTCAGCGCGTCCCTGCTCGTACGCGGTGCGGATGCCGTCGACGACCTGTTCCGGCGTCTTGGTGCCCTGCACGAGCTCGGTGTTGTTCTGGATGAGGATGTCGTTCAGCCCCGGCACCGGCCAGTCCGGGTACCAGGCCAGGCCGCCGTCCTCGGAGCTCTGCAGGTCGGCGAAGCGAGCGCTCAGCAGCTGACCGATCGGCGAGGTGATCGCGTCGGCATCGGCGGCCACGGGCACCTGGCCCTCCTCACCGAGGAGGTTCTGGATCTCGGGGCTCATCGTGATCTCGAGGAAGTCGTACGCGAGGTCCTTGTTCTTCGCCTTCGCGGGGACGACCCACAGGTTGCCGCCCGACCCGGGGTGCAGGTCGTTGCCCGGGAACAGGAACTGGTCGAACTCGAAGTCGGTGATGTCGTCGGCGAAGTTTCCGCCCCACCACGAGCCGGAGTAGAAGATCGGGTAGGTGCCCGCCTCGAACGCGTTGCCGGAGTCCTGCGCCGGGATGCCGGTCGAGTCCTTGCTGATGTAGCCCTTGGCCACCCAGTCGGCGACCGTCTCGGCCGCCGTCTCCCAGGCATCCCAGTCGACGTCGCCGTCGAAGCGCTGGTAGGCGCCCAGCGACTTCTCGTCCATGTTCGCCAGGGCGAGCGCGTAGAGCAGGTGCGGGCCGGGGTAGTCGGCCGAGCCGAGCGAGAGCGGCGTGATGCCGTTGTCGACGAACGTCTGCATGACGTCCTCGAACTCGTCCAGGGTGGTCGGCACCGAGAGGCCGTACTTGTCGAAGAGGGTCTTGTTGTACCAGGTTCCGACGAACTCGCCGTAGTTGGTGATGCCGTAGCGCTCCCCCGAGCCCATCAGGCCGTTCTCGTACAGCCCCACGTCCTGCGCGGAGTCCGACAGATCCCAGCCGCGCTCCTTCGCGACGTCGGTGAGATCGGTGAGCAGACCCGCCTGCGACACGAGTCCCGCGGTCGCGTTGCCCTTGAGGTACTCGAGCACGTCGGGGGCGTCGTCGGTGTCGAGCAGCAGCTGTCCCGACTGCTGCATCTGCTCGTAGGTCTTGAGCTCGAACTCGACGGTGACGTCGGGGTGCTTCTCCTTGAAGATGTCGATGGCCTTGTTCCAGGCGACCGACAGCGCCGAGTCGTCGTTCTCCCACCACCAGACCTTGAGCGTCTTGCCGTCCCCGGCGGCGGCCTCCCCGCCTGACGAGCAGCCGCTCAGTGCCAGCGATGCTGCGGCGAGCAATCCCGTGGCGGCGACGACCGCACGGAGCTTGCGATTGGTGAACACGTGTGACCTCCTATGGTCCTTGGTGCGTCCGGTCCTTCCTCGGACAGGAATATGTTTACAGCAAACATATTCGGGTGTCAACGCCGCACAGTCGGGACACTCGCGGCCATGAGTAATGTCCGATCCGGACATATCAGCGTGCCCCATACTGGACGATGTGAGCACACAGACGTGGAGTCCCGGAGCCGGGGCGGCACTGCCGGTCGCGATCGAGGTCCTTCGTCGCGGTCCGATCTCGCGCGCGGACATCGCGCGCCGACTCGGACTGTCGCACGCGTCGCTGTCACGGCTGTGCGCGCCGCTGCTGGACCGCGGGATCATCCACGACGTCGGCGAGCACAGCGACGGAAAGGTGGGCAGGCCCTCGCGACTGCTGGACGTCGACGCGGCCTCCCACTACTTCCTCGGCCTGAAGGTCCGCGAATCCGAGGTCGTCGGCGCGATCACCGACCTGCGCGGCGACGTCGTGTCGACGCGCACGATCGGGTTCGACGACCGCAGCCCGGATGCCGTGCTCGATCGCATCGTGGCGCTCCACGACGCACTCGGCGAGGAGCATCCGATCGCCGGCATCGGCATCGGCATCGGCGCGCGCACCGCCCACCGCCGCATCGTCCGGCATGCGCGCTTCCTCGGCTGGGAGGATGTGCCTCTGGCCGAGCTGGTCGAGACGGCGACCGGCGTGCCCGCTCTCGTCGAGAACGATGTGGTCGCACTGTGCGAGTACGAGGACTGGTTCGGCTTCGCCAGCGCCGACGACAGATTCGCGGTGGTGACCCTGGGGATCGCGACCGGCTTCGGACTGGTGGTCGACGGGCACCCCATCGTGAACGAGGACTACGGGATCGGCCTGGTCGGCCACTGGCCGATGGATCCCTCGGGGCCCCTGTGCGCCCTGGGACACCGCGGATGCGCGGCCGCGCTGCTGGACGCCGATGCGATCACCCGGTACGCCGGCGAGGCGCACGGCAGGCCGGTCGGCTACGAGGAGGTCCTGGCGCTGGCCGAAGCCGGCGACCCCGCTGCGACCCGCATCCTCGGCGATGCCGCGCGCGGCCTCGGCATCCTGCTCGCCGCCGTCTGCAACCTGGCGCTGCCGGAACGGATCGTGATCGCCGGCGAGGGCGTCGGCATCGCGCGCTGGGGAGCGGAGCCGATGCTCGCCTCGCTCCGCGCGCACCGAGACGCCCGGGCGCACACCCCGCCGATCGACTTCGCCGCCGGAGACAACGTCGAGTGGTCGCGAGGGGCGGCGGTCCTGGCGATTCAGGCGTTCGTGCGCGGAGACGCCGCGACCAAGACCGCGTAGCCACTGCCGTCGGCCGCGGGCTCCTCAGGCCGACGGCAGATGACGCCGCCAGCTCAGCGCGACGACCCCCACACTGAGGAGCGCGATCACCGCACCGGCCAGGAACATCGTCGAGTAGCTGAGCCAAGTGCCCAGCGCGGCGAGGATCGCAGGGATGAAGAAGCCGACGTAGGTCAGCGAGTAGTACACGGCGGTCAGTCCCGCGAGGTCGTCGGGGCCGGCGATGCGCTGGATCTCGCGGAGTCCCCCGACCAGCAGCATGCCGTACGCCGTCCCGAGCACCGCAGCG
The DNA here is from genome assembly GCF_001898315.1 of Microbacterium sp. 70-16. GTDB lineage: Bacteria > Actinomycetota > Actinomycetes > Actinomycetales > Microbacteriaceae > Microbacterium. The sequence continues at coordinate 48,233 of NZ_MKTQ01000028.1, forward strand.
GCGACGAAGGCCCACGGCAGCGAGTTCAGCCCGACCGCGACGGCGGCGAGCAGCATCGCCGGAACGGTCACCGTCAGCGCCACCCCGATCCCACGGGCCGAGCGCGGCGTGTCGATCCGGGCGGCGAAGCGCTGCACCGCCACGCCGCAGCCGAGTGCGACGACGCACAGGAGCCCCGAGACCCCGATCTCGAAGCCCGGCGCCTGCGACATCATGAGGCCGGGCAGAATCGCGTAGGCGCTCGCCGCGGTGCCGAACACCCACGGCGCCATCGGGGCGACGACGAGCAGGAAGCGGCGGTGCATCGCTGTCGGGATCCGCAGGTCCATCCGGAGCGGGCGGCTCACCGCGGAGCGCGTCCTGCTCTCGGGGGCGCGCACCAGCACGGCGAACGCGGCGAGCGTGATGACGATGTGCACGACGTACGGCGCCACGGCGCGCGCGGGCCCGAACTGCGCGAGCGCGGCTGCGACGCCGGCGCCCAGCGCGAACCCGATCGTGAGGGCGAGTGCAGCACGCGACGCCCCGCGCCCCTCGACGGGCGCGGCGTCGAACGGGGCCTCGGAGAGCTCTTTGACCCAGCTCGTGCCGACCGCCATGACGAGACCCAGCGCGATGCCCGACAGCACGCGGCCGGCGAACAGCAGGGGGGCCGATGCCGCGCCCACCGCCAGCAGTCCGCTTCCGGCGACCGCGATCAGCGGTGCCGGCAGGAACAGCGGGCGACGCCCGTACCGGTCGGAGAGCGGGCCGCCCACCAGCAGAGCGGGGACGATGCCGAGGACGTAGGCCCCGAGCAGGACGTTCACCGTGAGCGCGCTCATCTGGTCGAGCTGACGGTACATCACGAGCAGCGGCGTGAACTCGTTGCCTCCCCACGCCACCGCGAACAGGGCCGCGCTCACACTGAACCACGGCGCGATGCGCATGCGGCCGGCCGGCGCGGCCGGCGTCGGGTGCCCGCCGGTCCGCGGCATTCCGGTGCGCGCAGCGCCCGTGCGGATCGTCGCGGTGGCGCTCACGGCAGCAGCTCCCGGTGGGTGTTGCGGATGTGGCGGGCGAGCGCCATCTCGAACGCATCGGGTTCGCTCTCGGCGACGAGCCGAGCGAGCATCTCGTGGTCGTGCAGCACCTGCTCCGTGCGGTCGTCGCGTCGCCACAGCGACCTGGCCACCATGCGCCGCTGCCTGTCACGCAGCGTGGCGAAGAACTTCGACAGCAGGGCGTTGCCGCCCGCGTCGACGATCGTCGCGTGGAAGGCGGTGTCGGCGTCGGCCAGCCCGACGAGGTCGCCCGCGACGTAGGCGGCACGCTGCCGCTCGATGACCTGGGCGAGCGCCGCGGCGACCTGTGCGGCACGCTGCGCGTCGCGCGTCAGGCGTCGCACCGAATCGGTCTCGATCAGGACGCGGGCATCGACGACGTCCTCCAGCTCATGCGGCCGGACCTCGACGACGAGGGCCCCGCGCTTGGGATACAGCCGCATCCAGCCCTCGGCCTGCAACCGCAGAAAGGCTTCGCGCACCGGCGTGCGGCTCATGCCGAGGGCATCGGCGACCGCGCCCTCGCTCACCATCTCGCCGCCGACGAGGTCGCCGTCGAGGATCCGGGTCTTCACGTCGGCATACGCGATCTCGGCGGCCGACGTCGCCTCGGGAGGCGCGGCACTGGTCTCGTCAAGCTGTTGCACAACATAGATACTAGTCGCATGCGAGTGAGATCGCGAACGGCGAGGCGCTCCGCGGGCGTAGCCTCGCAGCATGGACGGCCTCGCGGCGGTCGACTTCGAGCTCGCGCGGCAGGTGCTCCAGCGGGGCACCGCCGCGCTGTTCCTGATCGCGTTCGCGTCGAGCCTCGCCCAGTTCCGGCGACTGCTCGGCGATAACGGCCTGCAGCCGGCACGCGACCTGCTCGCCTGGGCCGCGTCCTCTCCCGCGCGCGAAGCTCCTGCGGCCGACGCTGTTCCGCCGAGTGCGGTACACGGATCGGCGGCTGGTCGTGATGTGCTGCAGCGGCATCGGCGTCGCAGCGCTGCTGATCGTCGGCATCCCCCAGCTGGGGCCGCCGTGGGTGCCGATGATCGCCTTCCTCGCGCTGTGGGCCGGGTACATGTCCATCACCTCGATCGGGCAGACGTTCTACGGGTTCGGGTGGGAGATGCTGCTGCTCGAGGCCGGGTTCCTCGCCGCCTTCCTGGGCTCGGACGACCAGCCGCCGCCGACGACGGTCATCGTGCTCTTCTGGTGGCTCGTGTTCCGGCTGGAGTTCGGTGCCGGCATGATCAAGATCCGCGGCGGGCGGGAGTGGCGCGACTTGACGGCGCTCATGTACCACCACGAGACCCAGCCGATGCCCAGCCCTCTCAGCCGCCAAGCGCACCTCCTGCCGGCGTGGTTTCACCGCGGCGAAGTCCTGGGCAACCATTTCGCGCAGCTGATCGTGCCGTGGTTCCTGTTCGCGCCGATCCTGGGGTTGTGGATCCCCGGGCCCTGGCCCGCCGTCATCGGAAACGTCGCGGCGGCGGTCGTCATCGCGACGCAGCTGTGGCTCGTGCTGACCGGGAACTTCGCGTGGCTGAACTGGGCGACGATCGTGCTGGCGTTCTCGGCCTTGTCGGTGCCAGGGTCCGGTGAGCGGATGCCGGATGCCGCGCCGCTCGGCGGCATTCCGCCGTACTGGGTCGTCGTCACCGGTGTCGTGGCGCTCGGGTACGTCGCGCTCAGCGTGCCCGCCGCGCGGAACCTCTTCTCGCGCCGTCAGCTCATGAACGCGAGCTTCAACCGGTGGCAGCTCGCGAACGCCTACGGTGCGTTCGGCACCGTCACGAAGGAGCGCATCGAGTACGTCGTCGAGGGCACGACGGATGCCGATCCCGACACCGCCGCGTGGTGCGAGTACGCGTTCAAGGGCAAGCCGGGCGACGTCCGCCGCATCCCGCGGCAGTTCGCGCCGTATCACCTGCGGCTCGACTGGCTGATGTGGTTCCTGCCGCTCGGGCGGTCGCTCGAGGACTGGTTCACCGCGTTCCTCGTGCGCCTCCTCGAAGCGGATGCCGCGACGTTGCGGATGCTGCACCGCGATCCGTTCGGCGGCGAGCGGCCGCGGTGGGTGCGGGTCGTCTCGTACCGCTACCGCTTCACGACGAGGGCCGAGCACCGGGTCTCGGGCGCCGTGTGGTTCCGCGACCGCCGACACGTGCTCGTCCAGACCCTCGGCTTCGGGGGCGACCGCGACCCCGATCGTTGAGCGAGCCCACCGGTCGTTGAGAAGCGAGCCCGGGGCGTCCCCCGCCGGTCGTTGAGCGAGCGAGGAACGAGCGAGACGAAACGCCCCAACCGGTGCGGGGAGAGTTACGACGTTTCGTCTCGGTCGCTGGCGCTCCCTCGCTCAACGACCGGGGGGCAACACCACTCGGTCGCTGGCGCTCCCTCGCGGGGCGACCGGGGAACGATGTTCGTCTCGGTCGCTGGCGCTCCCTCGCTCAACGAGCGGAAGACGCGGCGGCGGTGGCGCGGGCGACCCAGCGGGGCTCGTCGCCGTAGCGCTGCGGCGGGATCAGGCGACCCGCCGCACAGTCGGCGACGAGCGTCGCGAGGCGGTCGGCGCGGGTCTGCTCGCGTTTAGCCGAGAGCACCCAGTTGCCGGCCACGCGGCGGTACGACGGTGGCGCTGCCTCCCAGAACGCCTGCGCGGCGGGAACCGCGGCGATCGCCGCAAGCCCGTCGGTGCCGAGTTCACGCCGGGTCTCGTACGAATACCCCGCTACGCTCTTGTCTCTCCGCTCGAACGCCGCGATGCCCGCTGGATGCATCCGCCCCTCGGCCAGCAGACGCTCGACGTGCGCGATGTTGACGGCACTCCAGTTCGACGTCGGCTTGCGGGGCGTCCACCGCTGACGGCGCGCCTCGTCGTCGATCCGGTAGCTGGTGGAGTCGATCCACCCGAAGCAGAGCGCTTCGGGAACGGCGTCCTCCCACGTCAGCCCTCGGTCGGGGTGACCCTTGCGCCGCAGCCCCATCCACAGCTCGGTTGCGGTGGCGTGGTGCTCCTCGAGCCAGGCGCGGAAGGCCGCGGCATCCGCGAAGAAGACCACCTCGACATCGTCACCCACGCCGCCGACGGTAGCAGCGGCATCCGACATCAGCGCAGGGTCAGCCGGTTCCAGCGTCCCGGCTCGTCGAACTCGCCGTACCGCACGTCGGCACCGTCGGAACCGACCGATGCCGCGCACACGAGCAGCGACAGCGTGGGATAGCCGAACGGCCGGTTGTCGCGCACGATCGCACGGTCGTCGACCGATCCGACCGCGCTCGTGCGCTCGAGGACGTCGAGCCAGCCCTCCCACCAGTGCGCGTCATGCGGGTCGGTGTCTCCGAACGCGTCGTGCCACGCCGAGATGCGGGCGGTCGCGGGGTCGTCGACGTCGTCGTGGGCGATCATGTGGATGCCGGGCGCGAGATCGACGGTGCGCACGGTGACGCCGTCCCACATCGTGACGCGGGCGCCGGCGGCGGTGACCTCGACGAGGTTGTAGCCGTGCGTCCGCGGGCGCTCCCCCGCGGAGCCCGCCACCGGGGCCGCCCCGGCGAGCGCGTCGAGGACGACGTGCCCGCGCGAGCCGAGCGTCTCCTCCGGCTCGGTCACGACGTCGGCGCGGTTGAGGATGACGGCGACGCGCCCGGCGGTCGGGTCGGCCGCGAGCCACGCGCCGCCCGCGCGACGATCACGAACACCGATGACACCGGTATGCTCGGGCCACCACTCCCCCAGTGGGTCCCACGTGCGGGCGGGGTCCTCGTCGCGCACGGCGAGCAGGCGCACCGGCTCACCGGTCGCCGCCGGAGACTCGGGAACGTGGACGATGACGGTGCACACGGTGCTCGTGACCTCTCCGCCCGCCTCCCGGCGCGTGGGAGGATCGGACCATGTTCGTTGTCGTGGGTGTGACGGGCGGCATCGCCGCGTACAAGACGGTGCAGGTGGTGCGCACCCTCGTGACGAGCGGTCACGAGGTGCACGTCGTACCCACGGCGGATGCGCTGCGGTTCGTCGGGACGGCCACGTGGGAGGCCGTCAGCAGGAATTCTGTCACGACGAGCGTGCACGACGACGTCGCGCAGGTGCGCCACGTCGCGCTCGGCACCTCCGCCGACCTCGTGATCGTCGCGCCGGCGACCGCGAACACCCTCGCCCGCATGGCGGCGGGCATCGCCGACGACCTGCTCGGCGTGACGCTGCTGGCGACCACCGCGCCGGTCGTCGTCGCGCCCGCGATGCACACCGCGATGTGGGAGCACGCCGCGACGCAGCAGAACATCCAGACCCTGCAGGAGCGCGGCGTGCACATCGTCGGCCCCGCCGACGGTCCGCTCACCGGCGGCGACAGCGGCCCGGGACGCATGGTCGAGCCCGACGAGATCGTCGCGGCAGCGCTCGCAGTCGCCGCTGGCACCGCCGCGCACGGCGACCTCGCCGGCCGGCGCGTGGCCGTGTCGACGGGCGGCACGCGTGAGCCCATCGACCCGGTGCGGTTCCTCGGCAACCGCTCCAGCGGACGGCAGGGCGCCGAGCTCGCGCTGACGGCGGCCGACCGGGGCGCCGCCGTGACGCTCGTCGCGGCCCACGTGGACGACGGCGTGCTGACGGCGGTGGCGCGGCATCCGCGGATCACGCTCGTGCGCGCGTCGACGGCCGCCGACCTCGAGAGCGCGATGACGGATGCCGCGGCCACTGCCGACGTCGTCGCGATGGTCGCCGCCGTCGCCGACTACCGGGTCGCCGAGGTCGCCGCGCACAAGCTGCGCAAAGAGGACGGTCCCCTGCAGCTCGACCTCGTCGAGAATCCCGACATCCTCGCGGAGCTCGTCGCCGGCCGCAGCCCCGGCCAGATCATCGTCGGGTTCGCCGCCGAGACCGCGTCGGACGACGCCGAGCTGCTCGAGCGCGGCCGCCGCAAACGCGCCCGCAAAGGCGTCGACCTGCTGGCCGTCAACCGCGTCTCGTGGGACGAGGGCTTCGAGGCGGCCGAGAACCGCGTGCTGCTGCTCGACGCGCGGGGTGAGGTCGTGGCGGATGCCGCGGGCACCAAACGCGCCGTCGCCGACGCCGTCTGGGACGCGGTCGCCGCCCTCCGGTGACCTGGGCGACGAGGCGCCCCGCTACGCCTTCTGCTGGATGTCCAGGAGCGGGGTGCCGTGCGTCGTCGGGCCGAGCGCGACCGGGTCGACGGTGTCGAACTGGTCGGCGTTGAGCACGATCACCGGGGTGATGAGCGGGTAGCCGGCCTTCTCGATGACGGCCCTGTCGAAACTCACGAGCGGGGTGCCGACCTCGACGCGGTCCCCGTTTCGGACCTTGACGTCGAAGCCTTCGCCCTTGAGGTTCACCGTGTCGATGCCGACGTGGATGAGGACCTCGGCGCCGTTGTCCAGCTGCAGCCCGAACGCGTGCCCGGTCGGCTGAGCGGCCGCGACGACACCGGCGCCCGGCGAGTAGACGGTGTCGCCCGTCGGCTCGATCGCGACGCCCGGGCCCATCACTCCGCCGGCGAACACCGGATCGGGCACCGTGTCGAGGGCGACGACGGTGCCGTCCAGCGGCGAGGCCACCTGCAGGAGCGCGCCGACCCCGGCATCCGGTTCGGCGACGGCGGTGGCCGTCGCGGCGGCGGGCGCCACGGCGGCGCCTTCACCCGCAACTCCGGCGAGCTCCTGCCCTCCGGCGACGGCGGGGATCGTGTCGCGGGCGGCTCCGGCCGTGGTCGCGCCGGCGACAGCGGTCGCCGCGGCATCCGCCGGATTCTTGTAGCCCGAGAAGATGATGAGCAGCATCGCGACGATGAACGCGCCGGCGACCGCGATGATGTACAGGCCGATCGGGTCGAACGCGGGGATCGTCAGCAGCGACGTGAAGACGAACGCCTGCGTCGTGATGCCGTGCTCAAGTCCCAGCATCAGCGAGCCGACGCCGATGATCAGGCCGCCCGTGAGGCATCCGACGAGCATGCGTGGATAGATGCGCTTGAACCGCAGATGGATGCCGTAGAGCGAGGGCTCCGAGATGCCGCCGAGCAGGCCGGCGGCGAGCGCGCCCGTCGCGGTCTGCTTCATGTCCTTGTCCTTCTCGCGCCAGGCGAGGAACAGCACGCCGGCCGTCGCGCCGAAGCACGCGAAGTTCCACGCGCCCATCGGGCCCTGGATGAAGTCGTAGCCGAGGGTCTGGATGTTCAGCAGCATGATCGCGTTGATCGGCCAGTGGAGCCCCAGCGGCACCATGAAGGGATACGCCAGCGGGATGATGATCGCGAAGATGAACGGCGAGAACGTGTTGATCGCGGCGAGGGCGCTCGCCAGGCCCGCGCCGACGTAGACGCCGATCGGGCCGATGAGGAACGCCGTCAGCGGGATCATGATGAGCATCGCGAGGAACGGCACGAAGATCAGCTGCAGGTTGTCGGGGATGAGCTTCTTCAGCCCCTTGTACAGCGGGCCGAGCACCGCCGCCATCAGCAACGGCGGGAACACCTGCGACGAATAGTCGGCGATCGGCATGGGCAGGCCCCACACCTGGACGATCGCGACCTGTGCCTGCTCGAATCCGAACAGCGGCGTCTTGTCGACGCCGGTGGCCAGCCCCGAGAAGCCGGGAAGCATGAGCACCGCCATGATGGCGAATCCGACCCACGGGTCGGCGCCGATCTTCTGCGACGCGTTGTAGGCGACCATGAGCGGCAGGAAGACGAACACACACTGCCACATCAGGTTGACGAACGCCCACGACGGGTCGAGCGTCACGCCCGGCGCGTTCCAGGCCGGAATGACCTCGAGGGTTGCCATGAGCGCCATGAAGGTGATGAACAGGGATGCCCCGAGCAGCGCACCCAGGATCGGGCGGAACGAGTCGGAGAGGAACTCGAACAGCGAGTCGAGCCATGCGTTCGTGCCGCGCGGGCCCTTCGCGCGCTCGCGCGCCTTGATGTCATCGGCGGTCTCAGCCGCGCCGGACGCCGCGGCCCCGCCTGACGCCATCGACGGCAGCGCCATGATCTCGTTGTAGACGGTCTGCACCCCGCCGCCGATCACGACCTGGAAGCGGTCGCCGGCCTGCGGCACGGCGCCGAGCACGCCCGAGACGGCTTCCGCCGCGTCTTTGTCGGCTTTCGTGCCGTCATGCAGCTGGAAGCGGAGCCGGGTCGCGCAGTGGGTCAGGCTGGCGATGTTGCCGGGCCCGCCGACCGCCTCGACGATGTCGGCTGCGGAGTTGGATGCCATCGTGCTTCTCCTCGCTGATCGTGCCCCGCGGTGACGCCGAGGCGTTCCTGAGAATCCGCTGGATTCACCTGCTCGTGAGCCTAGCCGCGCGACGGATGCCATCGAAAGGCCCTCCGCCGTGAATGAACGCGCGCGTTCAGCCTCGCGCCGACAGCGCCCGCGCGGCGCGGGTGAGGGCGGCGACCGCGTCGGGGATGACGTCCTCGGTGACGCGTGCCGCGGGGCCCGAAATCGAGACGGCGGTGGGGCCTGCCGAGGCATCCGGAACCGCGACGGCGATGCAGCGGACGCCGACCTCCTGCTCACCGTCGTCGACGGCGAACCCGCGGCGGCGCGTCTCGCGCAGGTCGGCCAGCAGCGCCTCTTCGCCGACGAGCGTCGCATCGGTCAGCGGCGGCATGCCGGTGCGCCGCACGAGCGCCCGCACGCGCTCATCGGGCAGCAGCGCGAGCATCGCTTTGCCGACGCCGGTCGCGTGCGGCAGCGCGCGGCGGCCGACCTCGGTGAACATCCGCATGCGGTGACGCGAGGGCACTTGCGCGACGTACAGGACGTGGTCGCCGTCGAGCACGGCGAGGTTCGCCGTCTCGCCGATCTCGTCTTCGAGCTCCTGCAGCGCGGGGCGGGCCTCGAGGGCGAGCTGCGGCGTCGCGCGCAGGCCGAGGCGGATCAGCGCCGGCCCGAGCACATAGCGGCGCGAGTCGGCCTGGCGCACGTAGCCGTGCGCGGCGAGCGTCTTCAGCAGGCGGTGCACCGTGGGCACGGGCAGCTCGAGGCTCGCCGCGAGCTGAGCGAGGGCGACATCGGCGCCGGCCTCGGTGAGTTCGGCGAGCGCCTCGAGCACGCCGAGAGCGCGCGCGACCGACTGCACTTCACCCTGCGTGACCACCTGCCCCACCGCCTGTGCGACCACGGCATCCCTCTCTCTGATTCCACGATGCGAAACATGATCTCATCTTGTGGAGTGTCCGTCTACTCTGTCAGGCATCCGTTCCTTCGACGCCGATGGAGGCCGACATGACCACGTACCGCACCCGCGCTGATCTGCAGGTCGCCGAGCAGATCGTCGATTTCGCCGAGCCTGCCGTCGTCGAGGCGGGCCTGGACGTCGACGCGTTCTGGGCGGGCGTGAGCGACATCGTGCACGAGCTCGGCGCCCGCAACGCCGAACTGCTGCGCGTGCGTGACGAGCTGCAGAACCGCATCGACGACTTCCACCGCGCGAACCCCGGTGTGCCGGATGCCGCGGCCTACCGTGCCTTCCTGACCGAGATCGGGTACCTGCTGCCCGAACCCGAGTCGGTGCAGGTGACGACCGAGAACGTCGACCCCGAGATCGCCACGACCGCGGGCCCGCAGCTGGTCGTGCCGCTGCTGAACGCCCGCTTCGCGCTCAACGCCGCGAACGCCCGCTGGGGGTCGCTGTACGACGCGCTGTACGGCACGGATGCCATCGACCGCACGGGCGACCTCGCGCCGCTGCGCGGTTACAACGAGGCCCGCGGCGCCGAGGTCATCGCCCGCGGACGCGAACTGCTCGACCGCATCGCGCCGCTACAGAACGGCTCGCACGCGGATGCCACCGGCTACACCGTCTCGGGCGGCGCCCTGCAGATCGCCCTCGGCGAGAGCGCGACGACGCTCGCCGACCCGACCGGCTTCGCCGGCCACACGGGCGAGGCGGATGCGCCGACGGGCATCCTGCTGAGCCATCACGGTCTGCATGCCGAGATCGTGATCGACCCGGCGAGCGCGATCGGCGCGGGTGATGTGGCAGGCGTCGCCGACATCGTGCTCGAGTCGGCGATCACGACGATCATGGACCTCGAAGACTCGGTCGCCGCGGTCGACGCCGAAGACAAGGCGCTCGGCTACCGCAACTGGCGCGCGCTCATGGACGGCACGCTGCAAGAGCAGGTCAGCAAGGCCGGCACGACCTTCACGCGCACGCTCAACCCCGATCGCGAGTACACGGCGCCGGACGGCTCGGCCCTCGTGCTGCCCGGCCGCTCGGTGCTGTTCGTCCGCAACGTCGGCCACCTGATGCGCACCGACGCGGTGCTCGATCGCGACGGTGCGGAGGTGCCCGAAGGCATCCTCGATGCGATCATGACCTCGCTCGGCGCGCTGCCCGATCTCGAGCGTCGCGCGAACTCGCGCACCGGCTCCTTCTACATCGTCAAGCCGAAGATGCACGGGCCCGACGAGGTCGCCTTCACTGCCGAACTGTTCGGCCGCGTCGAGCAATTGCTGCAGCTTCCGTCGCGCACGCTCAAGGTCGGCATCATGGACGAAGAGCGGCGCACGTCGGTCAACCTCGCGGCGGCGATCGCCGCGGCATCCGACCGTGTCGTGTTCATCAACACGGGCTTCCTCGACCGCACCGGCGACGAGATCCACACGTCGCTGCAGGCGGGCCCGATCGCGCCGAAGAGCGGCATGAAGGCCGAGCCGTTCATGCAGATCTACGAGACGCGCAACGTCGCGATCGGCCTCGCGAGCGGCCTCGACGGCCGCGCCCAGATCGGCAAGGGCATGTGGGCCATGCCCGACCTCATGAAGGACATGCTCGAGCAGAAGATCGCGCACGTGCGCTCGGGCGCCTCGACGGCGTGGGTGCCGTCGCCGACGGCGGCGACACTGCACGCCCTGCATTATCACGAGGTGGATGCCTTCGCGCAGCGCCCCACGTTGCCGGCGCTGCCGGCAGACAGCCTCGACACGCTGCTGCAGATCCCGCTCGCGGTGCCCGGCTCGCTCACCGACGAGGTCGTCGCGACCGAGCTCGACAACAACGTGCAGTCGATTCTCGGGTACGTCGTGCGCTGGATCGACCAGGGCGTCGGCTGCTCGAAGGTGCCCGACATCCACGGCGTCGCCCTCATGGAGGACCGCGCCACCCTGCGGATCTCGAGCCAACTGCTGGCGAACTGGCTCACGCACGGTGTGATCTCCACGCAGCAGGTCGACGAGAGCCTGCTGCGGCTGGCGGAGGTCGTCGACGAACAGAATGCGGGCGATGCGGGCTACGAGAAGCTTGCTCCCGGCGGGGTCGGCGGCACGGCGTTCGAAGCCGCGCGCAGCCTCATTCTCGAGGGTGCCGCACAGCCGAACGGGTACACCGAACCGCTGCTGCACGCGCTGCGCCGACGCAAGAAGTCCGAGGCGCTCGCGGCGGTGTGAGACCCGCTCGCGGGGTGGTCTGCGGGGGTGTGCGTCCAGGGTTTGCCCAGGTTCCGTGCCGGTTTCGTCCAGAAACTGTTGCCAATCTGTGACCTTCGTGTCCACCCGAGGACGCACACCGCACGTCGCGCTTCGTCGCTTTCGCGGTGCTGATCCACCGGAAGTACCTCTTTTATGCCCCGTCTCCCGTTCCGTTCTGCCACGCCCGCGCTTCTGACCGCAGGCCTGATCGTCGGGATGGTCGCCACGACCGGCGCCGCCGTCCCCGCCTTCGCCCAGCAGACCGACACCTCCGCGTCGTCGACCGTCGGTGCCATCTCGGCGCCGCTGAGCACCATCACCGCCGACGCGCAGACCACGCTCGCCGACGCCAAGGATGCCCTCGCCGCCGCGCGTCAGGTGACCGTCGACATCCGCACGTCGGGCCTCGACATCGCCTCGAGCACGACCGTCGTCGACACGAGCGCCCTGTCGCAGGTCATCGACGAACTGGACGGGATCGACCTGACCCCCACGCTGCTGCTGCCCGCGCTGACCGCTGATGCGGCCGCCGAGGTGCAGAGCGTGCGCGAGGGCACCGCCGCGCTGCGCGGCCAACTCGACGCCGCGATCGCGAAGAAGGCAGAAGAGGAAGCGGCCGCGAAGGCTGCCGCCGAAGCCGCTGCTGCGCAGGCTGCCGCCGAGGCCGCTGCCGCGCAGGCCGCCGCTGAGGCCGAGGCTGCCGCCGCTGCCGAAGCCGCTGCCGCGCAGTCGACGGCCACGGCATCCGCCCCGGCTGTCAACGTGAACGTCGACCCCGCGTCGGCGCAGGGCATCGCCCGCGACATGATGGCCGCCAACTACGGCTGGGGCGACGACCAGTTCGCGTGCCTCGTGGCGCTGTGGAACAGGGAGTCCGGCTGGAACGTGTCGGCCTACAACGCGTCCAGCGGCGCGTACGGCATCCCGCAGGCTCTCCCCGGCAGCAAGATGGCCTCGGCCGGCGCCGACTGGCAGACCAACCCGGCCACGCAGATCGCGTGGGGCCTGGGTTACATCTCGGGTCGCTACGGCACCGCCTGCGGCGCGTGGGACCACTCGCAGTCGACCGGCTGGTACTGACACACCTGATCGCGGCTCGGTGGCGCCGCGTCCAC
>NZ_MKTQ01000028.1:60831-298762 GCF_001898315.1 Microbacterium sp. 70-16
TCCTGAGTTATTGTGGTGGCACGCCGACGACCGGCGATGGCGCGGCGCGGCGAGCGGCGAGCGCAGCCTCAGAGCACCGCGTTCCATCTCGGCCGCGCGGGCTCCGCGTCCCACTCGGCGAGGATCTCATCGGCCGAGCCGACCGGGAAGGTCGTCACGAGCCTGCCGCCCAGCGCGTACGCCAGCGCGAAGGGGCCGCCGTCGGCGTGCCGCGCAAGACCGAGGGATGCCACGCTGTCGCCGACGACAGCCGTGCGCGCCTCGGCGCGCGCCAGCAGCCCGGTCATGGCATCCGTCACCCGCTCGAGCGTGGTGCGCGATGACGCCCACGGCACGAACGCGTCGGCGGGCAGCCCGTAGGCCCGCGCGAGGGCGCCGTTGAGCCACCGCTCGCGCTTGAAGCCGTAGGGCGTCGGCACTGTCGACAGCAGGTAGCCGTAGATGTGAAGCAGGCCCGCGTTGCCGATCGGCCAGGCCGCATCGAGCCCCGCGCGTGCGTGCAGGGCGTCGAACAGCGCCTCTGGCACGACGGCGGTTCCGGCGTGCTCGTCGATGACGGTCGACCGTCCCCACCGCGCGAAGCGGCCCGCCGCCGCATCGGCGTCGATCGCCGCGCCGAGCCACGGATGCCGCTCGAGTGCGCCCACCGGGTCGGACTGCGCGTCTGCCACCGCCCCGTCGATGCGCTCGCTCACGGCTCCAGCGTATGGGTGTTCACATGATGTTCACGCCCCGCGGCCATTTCGTCCATACTCATGGGTGATCATGGACACAACGTCCGCCGCTTCGGTGCATACCGGACGCGGACAGAACAAGGAGCACTGTGCGACCCACCATCGTCTTCGACTTCGACGGCACGATCGCCCTCGGCAACGGGCCGATCACGGCGTTCGCACGCGAGATCGGCCGCGCCGCCGGCGACTCGACCTTCGCCGCGCGGGCCGAGCACGAACTCGAGCTGTTCGAGGCCGGAACGGGCGACTACCGCGACGGCTATGACGCCGTCACGCGCACGGCCGTCGCCGACGGGATCACTGCCGAGGTGACCGAGGCGGCCTACGCCGCGTCGCGCGCACAGCTCGCCGCGGGCGAGATCGCCGTCACGCCCCCGCAAGGGCTCGCCGACTTCCTCGCGACCCTGCACACGCGGGCAGATCTCGTGCTCGCCACCAACGCACCCGGCGAGGGCGTGCTCGCGACGCTCGCCGAGTGGAGCCTGGCGGATGCCTTCGACGTGACCCACTTCACGGTCGGCAAGCCCGCGGGGCTCGAGCGCGTGCTGCGCGACGCGCTCGCGCACGGACCGGTGCTGTCGATCGGCGACATCCACGAGTTCGACCTCGCCCCCGCCGCAGCCCTCGGGGCCGACACGGCCCTCGTCGGCGCTACCGCGGCACGCAGCACCGCCGAGGTCACGCTGCGCGCAGCGACGCTCGCCGACCTGTACGACGCGATCCTCGCGTGGGCGGATGCCGCGGCATCCACCCCCTCATGACCCATCCGACCCACCCATCACCAAGCCCGACACCTGGGAACCGAAAGGCACATCTCATGCGCAAGCCCCTCCTGATCACCGGCGTGGCGGCCCTCGCCGCTCTCGCCCTGGCCGGCTGCAGCAGCACGGCCGACCCGTCGGCCTCGACCGACGCCACCACCGAATGGCCCGACTCGATCACGATCTCGCTCGTCCCGTCTGTCGAGGGTGAAGACCTCGCCGAGGCGCTCGACCCGCTGACGACGTACCTGTCCGAGAACCTCGGCATCGAGGTCAAGGGCGTCGTCGCGTCCGACTACGCCGCGACGGTCGAGGCGCTCGGCACCGACCAGGCGCAGGTCATCATCACCGACGCCGGCTCGCTGTACAACGCGACCGAGCGCTACGATGCACAGCTCATCCTGCGCGACGTCCGCTTCGGCGCGACTTCGTACGCGTCGGTCGCGTTCACCAACAACCCCGACAAGTACTGCGACGACGAGCCCACGCTGTCGACGTATGCCGCGAGCGGCATCGAGCTGTCGTACTGCAACGGCATCGAGGCTGCCGGTGAGAACGCGACCGGTCAGGGCCCCGCTGCCCTCGACGCGCTGGCGAAGATCGACGCGGGCACGAAGGTCGCACTGCAGGCGGCGACCTCGCCCGCCGGCTACCAGTACCCCGTCGTCGCGATGCGCGAGGCCGGTATCGACACCGACAACGACATCACGCAGGTGCCGGTCGAGGGCAACAACAACGCCGTCCTCGCCGTCTACCACGGTGACGCCGAGGTCAGCTTCGGTTACTGGGATGCCCGCACGACGGTCACCGACGAGGCTCCCGACGTGGCCGAGAAGGTCGTCGCGTTCGCGTACACCGACATGATCCCCAACGGTGGCGTCGCGGTCTCGAAGTCGCTCCCGGCCGACCTGGTCGCCCAGCTCACCGAGCTCATGGACGGCTACGCCGACTCTTCTGACGAGGCCGCCAGCGTCATGTTCGACCTCGTCGGTCTGTCGGACTGGACGAGCGACACCGCCCCCGAGGAGATCACCCGCTACGGCGAGATCCTCGCGCAGTTCGCGAACTGACACTCATACACGGAGACTCGGTGCATGCATACTGATCCGCACCGCGGACCGCACGGCGCGGAGGTCGAGGGTGCTCCCTCGGCCCCCGCGTCGTGGTCGATCCGCCTGGACGACGTGTCGGTGACCTACCCGAACGGCACGCAGGCGCTGCGCGGCGTCTCGCTCGAGATCGCCGCCGGCGAGATGGTCTCGATCGTGGGGCTGTCGGGCTCGGGCAAGTCCACGCTCATCCGCACGATCAACGGCCTCGTGCCTGCGACCAGCGGCACGGTGGCCGTCGGCCCGCACGTCGTGACGGGCCTGCGCGGCCGGAAGCTCCGCGCCCTGCGCGGCCACATCGGCATGATCTTCCAAGGGTTCAACCTCGCCGACCGCACGAGCGTGTACCGCAACGTGCTCGTCGGCCGGTTCGCGCACTCCCCCACGATCCGGACGCTGCTCGGCATCACGACGCCGCACGACCGCGAGCTGGCGCTGCAGTCGCTGGACTCGGTCGGGATGCTCGAGAAGGTCTGGATGCGCGCGGGTCAGCTCTCCGGCGGCCAGAAGCAGCGCGTCGCGATCGCCCGCGCTCTCACGCAGGAGCCGGCCGTCATGCTCGCCGATGAGCCCGTCGCGAGCCTCGACCCGCCGACCGCGCACGCCGTCATGGACGACCTGCGCCGCGTCAACACCGACGAGGGCCTCACGGTACTCGTCAACATCCACCTCATGGATCTCGCGCGCCAGTACACGACCCGCATGATCGGACTGCGCGGCGGCGAGCTCGTCTACGACGGACCGGCGGCGGATGCCACCGAGGCCGACTTCGAGCAGATCTACGGCCGACCCATCCAGCCCACCGATCGGCTCGACGCGTGAGCGATCTGATCCTCCCCCCGAAGCCGACCGCGCGCCTGCGCACGACCCTCATCGCCGCGGCGTTCCTCGCCTTCACGGTGGCGACGTGCCTGCCCGCGATCGGCGGCATCGAGCTCGACTTCGTCGGCCTCGTCCGCAATTGGGACAACGGCTCGGGCCTCATGGCACAGCTGTTCCAGCCCGACTTCGCCTTCATTCCGCGCACGCTCCAGCCGATGCTCGAGACGCTGCAGATGGCTCTCGTCGGTGCCGTCGCGGCGGCGATCGTGTCGGTGCCGCTCACGCTGTGGGCGGCCGCGCCGACCAACCCGAACGTCTTCACCCGTCGCGCGCTGCGTGCCGTCATCAACGTCATCCGCGCCGTGCCCGACCTCGTCTACGCGACGATCCTCGTCGCGATGGTCGGCGTCGGGGCGCTGCCGGGTGTGCTGACCCTGTTCCTGTTCGACATCGGCATCATCGTCAAGCTCGTCTCAGAGGCGATCGACTCGGCCGACCACGGGTACATGGAGGCGGGATACGCCGCCGGCGGCACGCAGACGCAGATCAACCGCGTGACCGCGCTGCCGCAGTCGTGGCCGCTGTTCGCGAACCAGTGGCTGTACACGCTCGAACTGAACGTCCGCATCTCGGCGATCCTCGGCATCGTCGGCGCGGGCGGCATCGGGCGCCTGCTCGACGAGCGCCGCGCGTTCTACGCGTACGACGATGTCTCGGTCATCATCCTCGAGATCCTCGTCGTCGTGGTGCTGATCGAAGTGGCATCCAATCTCCTTCGGCGGCGCCTCGTATGAGCACCATGACCCGCCCCACACTCGCCCTCGAGGTGCCGCCGCGTCCGTCGCGACTGTGGCCGACCGTCATCACGATCGTCGTCGGACTCGTCGTCGTCGCCGCCACCGCGGGCCTGCCGATCGACTGGTCCGACCTCGGCGAGATCCCCGGCCAGCTCGTGCACTACGGCCGGCTCATGTTCGCGGATCCCAACTGGGAGAAGCTGCCGCGCGCCCTGTTCGAGACGTGGCGCTCGATCTCGATGGCGTGGATCGGCGCGATCCTGTGCGTCGTCGTGTCGATCCCCCTCGGCATGCTCGCGGCGAGCAATGTGGGTCCGGTATGGCTGCGGATGCCGCTGCGCGGGCTGTTCGCGATCATCCGCGCGATCCCCGAGGTGATCATCGCGCTGATCCTTCTGACGGTCACGGGCCTCACCCCGTTCACCGGCGCACTCGCGCTCGGCATCGCGGGCATCGGCACGCAGGGCAAGTGGGTGTACGAGACGATCGAGTCGGTGCAGGAGGGCGCGTCGGAGGCGGTACGCGCCGCGGGCGGTGGCACGGCCGAGGTCACGCGCTGGGCGCTGTGGCCGGCGGCTGCGCCGGCGCTCATGTCGTTCGCGCTGTACCGGTTCGAGATCAACATCCGCACGTCGGCGGTGCTGGGCCTCGTGGGCGCCGGCGGCATCGGCAGCATGCTCGCGAACTACACCAACTTCCGCGAGTGGGATACCGTCGGAATGCTCCTGATCGTCGTGGTCACAGCGACCATGCTGATGGACGCGGTTTCGGGGGCGATCCGCCGCCGGATCACCGGTGGCACGCGCGTGCGGACCCGCCGCGCGCAGCGCGCGACAGTCGAGTAAGAGGAGCCGTGATGTGGACCGGGTCTGCTGACGCCCCGCCGACCGCGCGGATCGCGATGCTCGCGCCCTCGCTGCAGCCGAGCGAGCAGCGCGTCGCCGAGTCGATCGCTGCCGACGTCGAGGCCGCGATCGACCGTACCGCGCAAGAGGTCGCCGACCTCGTCGGTGTGGGGCGCGCGAGCGTCATCCGCACGGCGCAGTCGCTCGGCTACGACGGATACCCGCAGTTGCGCGTCGCGCTCGCGCGCGAGGTCGCGATGGCGACCCCCGCCGCCGAGACCGTCGCCGACGGGACGATGCTGGGCGAGTTGCGCGGCGCCGTCGAGCGGTTCTCGGGCCGGCTCATGCACACGGTGTCGGCGCTGACCGAGGACGACCTCGTCGGCTTCGTGCGGGTGCTCGACGCGTCGCAGCGCGTGCTCGTCGCCGCGAACGGGCTGTCGTCGCCGCTGGGTCTCGATCTCGCGATGCGGCTGATCTCGGCGGGGCGCCCCGCGGAGTACCTGCCCGACACGCTCGGCCAGCAGATCGCCGCAACCCAGCTCGGCGCGGGCTCGGCGTGTCTCGTCGTCTCGGGTTCGGGCGCGAACCGCGCGACGCTCGATGTCATGACCGCGGCGCGCGAGAGCGGCGCGACGGTGCTCGCGATCACGTCGTTCCCGCGCTCCCCTGCCGCCGAACTCGCCGACATCGCGCTCGTCGTCGCGCCGATCAACGACTCGTTCCGTGACGAGCTCGTGCACACGTCGCGCGCGGCGCTCATGCTCGTGACCGAGTCGCTCGTGGGGCTGCTCGTCGCCCAGCGCGGCGAGAGCGCCCGCGTCGCGCAGTCGGCGACGCTGTCGGTGCTGGGGCACTCGCTGTCGGAGTGAGCTTTTCATTCGCCCGAAACACGCCGCCGGTAGCGTGGCGCCATCGCGATGAAGGAGGCGCCATGGCATTCCACGTTCCGATGGTGGACATCTCGGCCTATGTGACGGGCGGGACCGACGCGGAGCGTGCCGACGTCGCCGCCCGCATCGACGAGGCGTGCCGCACGGTGGGATTCATCCAGATCACGGGGCACGGCATCCCGGCATCCATCATCGACGGGCTGACGGATGCCGTGGACCGCTTCTTCGCGCTCGATCTCGCCACCAAGAAGGGGTATCGCACGCCGCCCGAGATCAACCGCGGCTACAGCCCGCCGAAGTCGGAGTCGCTGAGCCTGTCGCTCGGCGTCGAGCAGGCGAGCCGCATGAACGACTTCTTCGAGGCGTTCAACGTGGGGGCATCCGCCGCGGACTACCCGCACGCGACCGACTTGCCGCAACCCGACTACGCCGAGAACGTGTGGCCCGCGGTCGAGGGTTTCGAGCCACAGGTGAGCGCGTACTTCGGTGAGGCGGCGCGGGTCGCGCGCACGATGACGCGCATCTTCACCGACGCCCTCGGGCTGCCGGAGGACTACTTCGCCGTGCGCACCGACCATTCGCTCGATGTCATGCGGATGAACAACTATGCCCTGCCGCCGGGAACCGATGTGACGCTCGACGGTGACCTGGTCGGCATGGGCGAGCACACCGACTTCGGAATCGTGACGATCCTGTGGGCCGACCGCGTGCGGGGCCTGCAGGTGCTGGGCTCGGACGGATCGTGGAACGATGTCGCGCCCGCGGAGGGGGCGCTGCTGATCAACCTGGGCGACATCACGGCGCACCTGACGAACGAGCGATGGATGTCGACGCTGCACCGCGTGAAGCCGCCCGTCATCGACGGGACGATCGAGCGGCGCCGCAGCGTCGCGTTCTTCCACGACGGCAACGTCGACACGGTCATCGAGACCCTGCCGTCCTGCATCGACGAGGAGCACCCCGACTTGTTCGAGCCGGTCACGATCGCCGAGCACATCGCGGCGAAGCTGCGCGGCTCGCGCGCAGGCGTGCTGAACGACCAGGCCGGGCGCGAATCGGCCCGTGTGCTGGCCAGCGATCGGTACTGAGGGACTAGTTACTGGCTGGGCGCCAGTCGCGCGGTATCCGCTTGTGACGTGCGCGGATGCCTATCGCACCATCCGCGCATCGGTGATGAGCGGCGCGTGCGGGTCGATCTGCTCGACTCCGTCGAACCGGAACCGGTTGCGCAGGTAGAACGCGATCGCGCGCGGGTTCTGCTTGGCGACCCACAGCATCGCCGGCCCGGACCCCAGTGCGCCGTCGAGCAGTGCCTGGCCGATGCCTGCGCCGTAGTGCGCGGCGAGCACGTAGATCGCGTACAGCGTGCGCTCGCGCGGCGGCGCTTCGCCCAGTGCTTCTTCGCCCGGTGCGGCTTCGGCCTGCCCTGCTTGGCTCTGCACGGCTTCGCTTGGCCCGACCCACGCGAACCCGACGATGGCTCCGTCGATCTCTGCGACCCGGACGGTCATGTCGTCGCGCGGGTGGGTCAGAACGTGCGCCCACATGCGATGCCGGCGCGCGACGTACTCCGGCGAGAAGTAGTCCTCGGGCAGCAGGTGCGCGTACGCCTCCTTCCACGTCGCGACGTGGAGTTCGGCGATCTGCGACGCGTCGCTCGGGCGTGGCGCACGGATCGTGAAGGGCATGCACCCCATCGTGCCAGGCCGCGTGGCGCCCGCCAGTAGCCTGGTGACGCCGTCAGCGGAGCGCGGCGCGAGGAGACCCATGAAGACGATCGCCGAGAAGCTGCAGATCAAGCCGGGCAACGACGTGCTCATTGCGGGGGCGGATGCCTCGCGGCGCAGCCTGCTCGACCCCCTTCCCGACGGGGTCACGGTGACCGAGGGCATCGGCCGCGCGGTGCGCGACGTCGCGGTGATCTTCGCCGCTGACCGCGCGGCGCTCGACGCGCGGCTCGCGGAGGCGCTGCCTTTTCTGGCCGAGGCACGCGCTTCGTGGATCATCTATCCGAAGGGCAACCGCTCGGACATCAACCGCGACAGCATTTGGCGGCGCGTCGAAGAACTCGGCTGGACTCTCAATGCCAACGTCGCGATCGACGATGCGTGGTCGGCCGTGCGGATGAAACCGCAGGCGTAGTCGACTCAGAACGCGGGGAGATCGGTTGGGTCGAGAGGCGCGTCGAGCAGATACGCCCACGCCGGCCGCCCCGCGGTCGAGGTGACGACGGGTGGCGCGTTCGTGCGGTGTCTTCGCCCCGTTGGCGAGAGGAACTCGAGGACTCCCCCACCGAGTTGCGTGACCTGCCAGGCCGAGGCGTGTTTCAGCGTGTGGTGGTACTTGCAGAGGACCTCGAGGTTGCTGGGGCAGGTCGGCCCGCCGTCTTCGAACGGGATCGTGTGGTCGGGTCGGCGCGGCGGGCGCGGCGACGGCATCCGGGCCACCGGCAGTGCTGGTCACGGGCGGCGATGAGGCGCCGGAGGAGTTTGCTCGGACGGTACGTGTCGAGGCGGAGGGGTTCGTGGGTCACAGGGTGGATCATGACCCGCTGCCACGACGGCGCACACGCCGCAAGAGACCGGGCGATGCCCGGATCGATGGGGCTCTCGCCGTCGAGCAGGGCGGGGTCGTCGTCGAGACCCGCGAGGGTCAGGATCGGGATCGTGACCTGCACCGTCGCACGAATCGCGCCCAGCTCCGTGTCGCCGTCGGCGGTGGGCGCGGCGGTCAGCAGCATGTCGCACATGATGTCGGCGCGGCGCTGATCCAGCGTGCGCTCGTCGGGTGCGTCGGCATCCGCCTCGGCATCCCCTGCACCTTCCGCTCCGGTATCCACCCCGCCATCGCCCGCGCCATCGCCCGCGGCCGCAGCCGCGGCATCCACTTCGCCCTGCGCGATACCCATGGCGGTGAGGCGCTCGAAGATGCCGTGGATGAGGGCCGCGGGGGCGTCGAGCAGCAGGCGTCCCTGGCCGTCGTCGAGATCGTACGTCCGCACCCTCCTCTCTTCCAGGGCACGACGATGGGATGCCTCGATCGTGTCGGGCTGCAGGCGGGCCGCGATCACTCGGGCCTGCGCGCGGGTGGACGGAGCGGTCTCGGACTCGGCGATGGGCAGGATCAGGCGCTCGTACTCGTCGCGGTTCTCGCGCGACAGACACGCACCGCCGTCGATGATCGCCGACGCGTGCCGCTCGTCGATCCGACCCTCGCGCAGCGCCTCGAGGGTCGCGGTGTAGGTGCTGACGAGGGCTGCGCCGTCACCGAGCCAGTTCGAGATCGTCCGCTCACCGACCCGCAACGCCGCCGACAGTTCTGCGAGCACTTCCCGGAGCGGGATGGTGTCGCCGATCTGGTGGCCGGGCCGGGCTGCGTCGCGCTGCGCGACCCGCATCGCGATCAGGTCCAGCGCGTCGGCGCACACCTGCGCACGCTCGGCCTGCAGCCGCGCCATCTCGGCGTGATTCGCCTCAGCACGCGCCACCAGCGCCGACAGCTCCGCCCAGTGCGGGTCGACGCCGGCAGACGCGGCAACGCCGCCAGACCCGGCATCATCGGCACCGAACTCGACCCTCTTGCGGGTCGGTTCCTGCTGCGGATCTTCCATGGCACTCCAGACGTTGGTCATTCAACGTCCGGTTGCACTGCCGGCTCATCCTTGCGACCACTTGAATGGGCGTGGCCGCCGATACCAGACTAGTACATAGTCACTATGATGGCAACACTTTCTGGCATCCATTTCCCGCAATCATTCGTATGAAAATATGAGCTCGACTGCCACGCGCCTGTCGCAAGGCGCCCGCTGCTGTGACGCAGACAGGCAAGCGATCACCCGGCCCACCATCGGCCACGCCCCCTACGCTTGCCCCGTGCCGACTGCAGCCGTGATCACCGAGAGCAGCGACGCCGCGCAACCCGCTCGAAGCGGCCCGGGCGCGCGCCGGATCATCCTCTGGGTCGCCGGTGCGGTGCTGTTGCTCGCAATCACCACCCTGGTGGCGCTGCGCTCGATCTCCGAGGCATCCGGCGACACCGTCTCGGTACTGATCGGCACACTCAACTCGACGCGGCTCTCGAACCTGGTGCTTGCAGCGGCTTTCGCCGCCGTGGCGGTCGGAATCTACCTCATCCCCGTGCCACGGCTGTGGTTGTTGCTGCTGGTTCCCGTGCGCCTCGCGGCGGTGACCGTCGCCGGCCCTGCCGGGCTGGTGGCGCTGGCCAGCTCGTCGGCGACGGCCGCGCCTCTCGTCGCCGACGGGTGCGACACCGGCTACGTGGTCGTCGAGGAGTCCTTCGTGTTCGCCCGGACCGGCACCGTCTACCGCCCGGACGGCTTACTCGCCACTGCCGTCGCCCACACCCGTGGCGAGTACGACTATCGCCCGTTCGCCGACGGCGCCTACACGGTGGTGGACGACGGCGCGCAGCTGGATGTCTGGTACAGCTACGCGTTCGATCCTGCGGCCGCACCCGTGGCGGCCGACGGCGACCCCGCGTTCACACTGCCCACGCTCACCGGCCGCACGCCCGCGTGCGGCCTCAGCACGGGAGCGCGCACACCGATTCCGCCCGAGCCGGCGCTTCCCACCTACACACCCGCCGAGGCGCAAGCACGCCTCGAAGAGATGCTCGCGGCTTCCCTGGACGCGGCGGTCGACCCGGTCTCCGACTCCGCGGGTGCGCCGCTCGACACCGCAGCATTCACGCCGGCCACCACCGCGTGCAACGAGACGGGCACCCGCACGGCGCTCGCACTCACGTTCGCGACCGCCGACAACGCCGCCTCCCTCACGCGGATTCTCCAGATCTGGGATGCCGCGGGCTACTCCCCTGACCGCGCGATGCAGCAGGACATCCGCTACAGCGCGACGCTGCCGGTGGCTCAGATGACCATCCGCGACACGACGACGATCGACGGCCTGATCCACCTGCAGCTCGAGTCGCAGTGCAGCGTGCGCTGAGGCGCGGCATCCCCTCAGCCGCCTCATCAAAAACAATCACGAAAAGATAACGAAGAACCCTTGCCCGCCGTTACCTATCCGTTATAGAGTGCAAGCACGGTAGTTGTTTTGCTGTGGCAGCTACCGACATGTGATTGCAGGACACTCTTGGTGCAAGGGACAAGGGCCGGTCGGAAGCCTCTCCGACCGGCCTCTCTCTTTGCCTGCAACCGCCCGCCACTCACCCGCCGCCACGTAGCCCGCTGTGATGGAATGACCGCATGACCGGCCACGCGATCTCCCTCACCCTCGATGGCACTCCCGATCTGCCCAGCGCCGTGCTGCAGTCGCTCTACCGGATCACCGGCCGCTCGACGGTCGAACTGCGCCGCGCGATCCTCGCCGGCGACGCGCTCTACGCGGCATCCCTCTTCGGCCCCGAACACATCGATGTCGTACCGCGCCTCGAGAAGACGATCGCCTTCCTCACCGACACCGGCCTCGGCTTCACCCTCAGCGAGTCATTCGAGGGCACGGATGCGCCGATCAGCCTCGCCACGCTGCGCGAGATCCTCGAGGTGCCGAGCGCCTGACCGGCGCCCCTCGCACCGCAAGAACGGCGCCCAGACGCGCCATTACTAAACAGAAGCAGAATTCTGACCGATCTTCACACGCAGATTGGCCGGAAGACCCGTCCTTCTTGGGGTCATGCTGGTTGCACGCCACCGAGCCACCGACGGCACGGTCCGCAGAGCTCCACCGCCACCACCGCAAAGGACAGAAGCAATGACTGCTTACGAAGACGACATCCGGGCCGTTCAGTCCCTCAAAGAGCAGCAGGGCGCAAGCTGGGATGCCATCAACCCCGAGTACGTCGCACGGATGCGGGCGCAGAACCGTTTCAAGACCGGTCTCGAGATCGCCCAGTACACCGCCGACATCATGCGCCGCGACATGGTCGAGTACGACGCCGACTCGTCGGTCTACACGCAGTCGCTCGGTGTCTGGCACGGCTTCATCGGGCAGCAGAAGCTCATCTCGATCAAGAAGCACCTCAAGTCGACGAACAAGCGCTACCTGTATCTGTCGGGCTGGATGGTCGCCGCCCTCCGCTCTGAGTTCGGCCCGCTGCCCGACCAGTCGATGCACGAGAAGACGGCCGTCCCCGCGCTGATCGAAGAGCTCTACACGTTCCTGCGCCAGGCGGATGCCCGTGAGCTCGACCTGCTGTTCACGAAGCTCGACGACGCGCGTCTGGCCGGCGACGAGACGGCGGTCGAGTTCATCCAGTCGCAGATCGACAACTACGAGACGCACGTCGTGCCGATCATCGCCGACATCGACGCCGGCTTCGGCAACCCCGAGGCGACGTACCTGCTCGCCAAGAAGATGATCGAGGCGGGTGCCTGCGCGATCCAGATCGAGAACCAGGTCTCGGACGAGAAGCAGTGCGGCCACCAGGACGGCAAGGTCACCGTCCCGCACGAGGACTTCATCGCAAAGATCAACGCGGTGCGCTACGCGTTCCTCGAGCTCGGCATCGACAACGGCGTGATCGTCGCCCGCACCGACTCGCTCGGCGCCGGCCTGACCCAGAAGCTCGCCGTCACGAACGAGCCGGGCGACCTGGGCGACCAGTACAACGCGTTCCTCGACGTCGAGGAGATCTCGCAGGCCGACCTCGGCAACGGCGACGTCATCATCAAGCGCGACGGCAAGCTGCTGCGGCCCAAGCGTCTGGCATCCAACCTGTACCAGTTCCGTTCCGGCACGGGTGAGGACCGTTGCGTGCTCGACTGCATCACGTCGCTGCGCAACGGCGCCGACCTGCTGTGGATCGAGACCGAGAAGCCGCACGTCGAGCAGATCGCCGGAATGGTCGACCGCATCCGCGAGGTGATCCCGAACGCGAAGCTCGTCTATAACAACAGCCCGTCGTTCAACTGGACGCTCAACTTCCGTCAGCAGGCGTACGACCAGCTCGCCGAGCAGGGTGCGGATGTCTCCGCCTACGACCGGGCGGCGCTCATGAGCGTCGAGTACGACGACACCGAGCTGGCGGCGCTGGCGGATGAGAAGATCCGCACGTTCCAGAAGGACGGCTCGGCGCGCGCCGGCATCTTCCACCACCTGATCACCCTGCCGACCTACCACACGGCGGCGCTGTCGACGGATGACCTGGCGAAGGGCTACTTCGCCGAAGAGGGCATGCTCGCCTACGTGAAGAACGTGCAGCGTCGCGAGATCCGCGAGGGCATCGCCACGGTCAAGCACCAGAACATGGCCGGCAGCGACATCGGCGACAACCACAAGGAGTACTTCGCCGGCGACGCGGCCCTCAAGGCCGGCGGCAAGGACAACACCATGAACCAGTTCGGCTGACCGAACGACCAGACAGCGGGGCCCCGGCAGTGAGCAGCCGGGGCCCCGCTCTGTGTCTCGGTGGGGTGGCCCGGACGCCCCGCGAGACTCGCACCGTCCGGCGGGGTGTCACACCCCGCCGCCTCCTCCCCCGCCGCCACCGCCACCGGCCGACCCGCCGCCGCTCGAACCGCCCGAGGTCGACGACGACGAGGACGCCGAGGCCGACAACGACCCGATGCCCGCCGAGAACGACGACGCGTCGAATGACCCGGTGCCGTAGTACCAGTACGGGCCGGATGCCCCCACCGCCGTATAGAGGACGGCGAGTTGGCGCGACCACTCCTTCTCCTGCCCGAACACGACGGCATACGGCAGCAGCTTCTCGTACAGCACGAGCTTCTGGCGCGGGTCGTTCACGTCGATCGGCGCGCGCTCGGCGCCCGACGGCGACTGCAGCATGCGGATGCGATCGGCCTCGGCCCACGCGATGAACTGCTCAAGTCCCTTGAGGTGATCGCGCGTCTCGGCGCCGAGCGCCGTGAGCGGCCGCCGCCCGACGAGCCCGAACACGACGATCAGCACGACCGCGCACAGCACTATCACGATCACCGGCCACAGCGCGGCTGAGCCACCATCGATGATCGCGATGCCGAGCAGGAAGGCGAGCACTCCCGCGCCCACACCGAGCGCGATCGGCCACGCCCGCGTACCTGCCGGGACGGGTCTGCGCAACCCGCGCGTGACGAGTTCGCGTCCCGCCGCCGACAGGATCCGCTGCGCGACCGACGACAGCCGCGTGTCCTGCCGCCCGAACTCGTACTGCTCGCCAGGCCGACCCGACGGGAACAGCCCCTGCAGCAGCATCCGCCCGTCACCGTCGGCACGCGACGGATCGACGAGTTCCGCGGTCAGCTTCGCCTTGCCCATCCACGTGCGAGGACCCTCGATGATGCGCAGCGAACCGACGACGGCCTGCTCGAGCACCTCTGCCGGGATGCCCTTGTTCGGGCGCCCCAGCAGCACCGAACTCTCGAGCGCGTCGACGACGCGTGGCGGCTCGTACTCTGCGATGATCGTCGGCCGCCCCGGCTCATCGGCAAGGGGCTTGCGGCGCGCGCGGATCGCGAGGGCGCCGGCGCCGAGCGCGCCGAGTCCCGCGACGGCCTGGAGCCAGCCGAGCGGCGTCGCGAGGTACGACGTGTCGAACGGGGTGAAGGCGCCGGATTCGAACCCAACCGCCATCGACAGCGTCTGGTTCGGCTCGAGCGCGCCGGCCTCGGCGGTGATGACGGTGCCACCGCCGGCATCGGCCTGCTGCGTGATCGAGTCGCAGGCATCCGTCGCCCCTTGATATCCCTGGTAGCACGACATGCTTCCCGTCAGGCTCGCGGCGAGGTCGGCGCCGACGTGCAAGCGGGCGGTCACCGACCCGAAGTGCTGTGACCAGTCGACGCCGTTTACGTCCCAATAGAACTCGAGGCCCGTGTCGGGGAAGTCCCACGTGACGTTCTCGAGCGTGTAGGTGATGACGTAGGTCTGCTGCCCGTGCACGTACCCGTCGGCCCGCGAGACGACAGAGAACGCGCCGTCGACGTCTTCGATCTCGGATGCCCGCGGGGTGCCGTTCTCGTCGGTGATCGACACCAGGTGTGCGTGCAGCGGCTGCCCGTTGTAGGTGTCGGGGATCATGCGGCGGATGCCCCGGTTCTGGTCGAACTCGGGAAAGACCGCGACGAGGGTCTCGACGACCCGCAGGTGGCTCGTGCCGTCATCGTCGCGGGTCAGGGTGTAGTCGGCGTCGAACGCGTCGAAGGTGAAGTCGTCGACGGAGGCGGGGACGGCACTCAGTACGGTGACGCGGTTCTCTGTCTGGGCCGCGGTCGAGGTTGTCGCCTGTGTTGCGGTCTGGGCTGCCGCGGTTGTCGTCGCGGTTGTCGTCTGCGCGGCGGCGGGGAGGGCGAGCGCGAATGCCCCGAGCAGTCCGGCCAGCAGCGCGATGAGAGTCGTCGAGGTCCGAGTTCGGCTCATGCCCCCACCTTAGGACCGGCCGCCGACGCCGCGGCGTGCCAGCCGCACTACAGTTGACGCCATGACCGATCGTCGCCTCGCCGTGGCCGCCTGGGAGAGTCTCTTCCGCGCGCAGCACGAGGTGTTCCGCGAGGTCAGCAGCGACTTCTGCGACGACGACCTCACGCAGGCCGAGTACGACGTGCTGCTGACGGTCACGCGCGGCGACGAGCACGCGGCGCGGTTGCGCGACGTGACCGCGAACATGCTGATCAGCCAGCCGAGCGTCTCGCGCCTGGTCGACCGCATGGTCACGCGCGGGCTCATCTCCAAGTGCCCCGACCCTCAGGACGGCCGCGGCGCGATCGTGCGCGCGACCGACGCGGGCCTGGCCGCGTTCCGCCGCATCGCGACGGCGCACGGCCGGTCGATCGCCGAGCGGATGTCGGTGCTCAGCGACGACGAGCTCGCGCAGCTGCACGACCTGACGACGAAGCTCCGCCGCGCCTAGGCATCCCCACCCCGGTTTGGGGTCGCGTGGTGTCGCGTCCCGCCCCGCGAAGCGACCACAAGCGACCCCAAACTGGTGCGTCGCCACGTCTGAGGCATCCTCACCCCGGTATCGGGTCGAGTGGTGTCGCATCCCCCAGGGTTTGGGGTCGCGTGCTGTCGCATCCCGCCCCGCGAGGCGACCACAAGCGACCCCAAACTGGTGCGTCGGCCCGACGTGGGCGGCCCGCCCGTCAGGCCGTACGCCGGCGCAGGGTCAGCGCGGCGAGGCCGAGCGAGCCCAGCGCGAACGCCGTGACGATGAGCACCGGCGCCCACAGATCACTGCCGCTCTCGCCCGCCGACACCGCGGTGACGGCGTCGATCGCGTGGCTGAGTGGCAGCCAGTCGCTGATCGCGTAGAGGACATCCGGCATCTGGTCGCGCGGCATGAACAGCCCGCCGAGGATCATCTGCGGGAACACCAGCACGGGCATGAACTGCACGGCCTGGAACTCGGTGCGCGCGAACGCGCTCGCGAGCAGCCCCAGCGCCGTGCCGAGGATCGCGTCGACCACGGCCACGAGCGCGAGTTGCCACAGCGGACCGTCGACGGTCAGCCCGCAGACGTACACGGCGAACGCGACCGTGACGACGGCCTGCAAGACGGCGACGGCGCCGAAGGCGAGCGCGTATCCGAAGATGAAGTCGGCTTTGCCCAGCGGGGTCGTCATGAGGCGCTCGAGCGTGCCGCTGCGTCGCTCGCGCAGCGTCGTGATCGACGTGATGAGGAACATCACGACGAACGGAAACAGCGCCAGGATCGATCCGCCGAACTGGTCGAACACGCCCGTCTGGTCGCTGAACAGCCACGCGAACAGCCCGACGAGCAGGCTCGGCGCGACGAGCATGAGTGCGATCGAGCGCGGGTCGTGGCTGAGCTGACGCAGCACCCGGCCGGCCGTCGCGAGCGTGCGGGCGGGCCTCATGCCGCGGCCTCCCGTTCGATGAGGGTGAGGAACGCGGCATCCGGATCGCTCGTGCCGGTCTCGGCCAGCAGCCCGTCGGGCGTCGTGTCGGCGATGAGCTTTCCGGCGCGCATGAGCAGCAGCCGGTCGCAGCGCAGCGCCTCGTCCATGACGTGGCTCGACACGAGCAGCGTCGCGCCGCCTTCCGCGAGGGTGCGGAACACCTTCCACAGTTCTTCGCGCAGCACCGGATCAAGGCCTACGGTGGGCTCGTCGAGGATGATCAGCTCGGGTGAGCCGAGCATCGCGACCGCGAGCGAGACGCGGTTCTCCTGCCCGCCCGACAGCGACGACACCAGCTGGTCGGCCTGCCCCTGCAGACTCACCTGCCCGATGACACGGTCGATGTCGCCGCGCGGGGCACCGACGACGCCCGCGAAGTAGCGCAGGTTCTGCCGCACGGTCAGGTCGGGGTAGACGGATGCCGCTTGGGTGTCGTACGCGACAAGATGGCGCAGCTGGGCGCTGCCGGCCGGCTCGCCGAGCACCGTCACGGTGCCGCCCGCCGTCTTCTGCACGCCGACGATCGAGCGCATGAGCGTCGTCTTGCCACACCCCGACGGACCGAGCAGCCGCGTGATCGCGCCCGCCGCGATCGTGACGTCGAGCCCGTCGAACACGGTCGTGCGCCCGCGGCGCACCTGCAGGCCGCACACCTCGACCGCTGGCGCTTTCATACTCGGGCCGGGTTGGATGCCTTGCCGTCGAGCCACAGCGTGTCGGAGGCATCGCTGTGCGTCGTGCCGGTGCCGACGTGCTTCGCGTCGATCTTCGGGCCCTTCGTGATCACGTGCACGAGCGCCATGGCGTGGCCTCGCCCGAGGCCGTAGTCCTCGCTCAGCCACGACACGATCTCGCCGGCCTTCGTGCCCGGGCCGAAGCCGCGTTCGCTCGCCTTCTCGATGAACTCGCGCGGAGTGAGGCCGGTCTTGTCCTCGATGTTGTCGAGGTACGCCTGGAAGGACATGCGCTCAGCCTAGGCCTGGGCGCCGACACCTCACCAGCGGTTGTGTACGTCTTCGGCGAAGCCCTCGATGCCCTCGAACGCGATCGTCTCGTCCGCCGTCTCGAACGTGCCTGACCACGCACCGAAGCACTGGTCGGTGCGCGAGGCGACGAATCCGAGGTTCGTCCTCGACCTCTTGTCGTAGAACGGGGTGAACGTCGCGTCGAGGCCACCGCCGGTCACGCGCCACGGCCGCATGACGTCGGCGAGGTCGTAGTTCCAGGCGACCGGCACCGAGATCTTGTGCAGGACGCCACCTGCGATCACGGCGTTCTCGGTCATGCCGGTGCCGTCGGTCCAGCGTCCACCGACCTGGATGCCGAGGCTCCGCCCGTCGGCCAGCACGCCCGATCCGGCGCCCCAGTTCCACGCGATGTCGTACGGCCAGCGGCCGCGTCCGTGGTCGAGCACGGCCCACGCGCCCGCGCGCACGGCGTGCCTACGCCCCTCGATCGCGATGGTGCCGGATGCCGGCAGCGCGACATCCTTCACCGTGTACTGGAACCGGCGATGCGACCACGGCACGACGACGGCGAGCAGGTCGTGATCTGCGGGACGCGTGACGGTGATGTCGAACGAGGCATCCGCCATCTCGGCGTGCAGCCGCCACACCTGCCCGCCGGCGGCGGGGGTCACGGTCGCGGCGAGCCCCTTCGCGCGGGCGATCGCGATGCCGCCGCCGAGCGCCCCCGGCAGCTCGACGTCGTGTGACGGGAGGACCGTCGCGCTGCGACCCCAGGAACGTTCGGTCGCACGGTCGAACACCCACACTTCGTGCACGGCGGCGTAATCGAGCGAAGAGACGGTCAGCGCGACGATGTGCGTCGGCGTGATGACGTTCCAGTACTCCCAGCGCTTGTTGCGCCCCCACCCGTGCCGTCCGCCGATGCCGGACGTGTCGACCAGGGGCGTCCGCGCGAACCCGACCGCGTCGGGATTCAAGGCTCCACCGGGCAGCACGAGCGCGACAGGCTCAGTGAGCTCTCGCTCGCGCGCAGGCGGAACGGGCAGGGCGGATCGGGCGGGCATCGGCATCCTTGCTGACGGACCGAATCGGGTGGATCGATCCTAGCGGTGTGCCGCCGGGGTGGGGGTTGCGCTCGCTTGCGCCCTCACGCGGCGAGCTGCAGGGGCGCCCTCTCCTGATCGGCGTCTGCCGTGCGGCGGAAGATGAGCTTGAAGATGGGGAAGAACACGGCGCACGAGATCAGGGCGTTGATCAGCATCGTCACGACATCGGCGATCGCTTCACCAGCGGGGCCCATGCCCCAGCTTGTGATCAGCAACTCGTAGACGGGCGCCTTGTAGAACCCCTGCAGCGCTGCCGCGCCGAACGTGATGACGACGTACGCGAGGGTGTACCAGAGCGCCGCCCACCACGGGTTGGTGTTGGACTTGAACGTGATGTTGCGCTGTGCGAAGAAGTTGATGACCTGAGCGAAAGCCAGCGTGATCTGAACCGCCAGGAAGTAGGCGAGGCCACCGCCGCCGGCCGGCAGGGCTCCCGCCGCATAGTCGAAGATGAAGTAGTCCGCCCCGACGGGAAGTGCCTGGAACCCGACGTCGACGAGGTCGGTCATCCCGAAGACCCACTTGAACACGGGCATCATCACGAGTTGCAGCACCGTGATCCCGACGTTGAGTCCGGCGAACACGACCAGTTGCGCCAGCGTCGGACGGGCCAGTTCGAAGGCCGCCCAGCGCTGGGCGATGCGAGAGGTCATCTCCCTACGACATCAGCACCGCCGCCGCGCACAGGCATCGATTGCGCAACCGGTCGCTTTCCCCCGCTGAACGGTCGCCGCAGCGTGATTTCAACCAGGCTACGCCGGCCAAGCCCTCGCTACGCCGGGTCGGCTTCCGACAGCAACCGGTCGAGTTCCGCAATAAGTGGCTCGATGTACTTCGCGACGACCACCCACACCGTCTCATAATCGATATCGCCATACTCATGCGCGAGGATGTTGCGCATTCCGATGATCTTGCGCAGATCGGAGATCCGGTCTGCGAGATGAGGGTCGTCGCGTCGCAAACGAACGAGCGCTTCTCCGAGGATTTCCAGCTGACGCTCAACCGCGGAACGCAGGAGCAGCTCCGCGAAGAACCGTTCCTTGGTCACCCCGTCTGTGAACTCGCGTACGGCGTTTCCTGCCGCGCTCGCGTCCCAGAGCAGCTTGGCACTCTCAGGCCGCATACACGTCCTGTGCGCTTTCGAGCACGGACTTCTTGAAGAAGGGGTTCCGCACGGCGTCGGCGACCACCAGATCGACATCTCGCCCGACGATCTCGGCGAGCGCATCCTTGAGCCCGAGGTAGTCATCGAGCCGATCGTCGCGGTCCGGGTGGAAGTCGACGAGGAAGTCGATATCGCTGCGCTCGGGGTCAAACTGATCGGTCAGGACAGACCCGAAGACGCGAAGCCTGCGCACGCCGAATCGTTCGCTCACGCGAGCGATCGCTTCGGTGTCCATCGGCGCGGCGGTAGCCATGGACTCAGTCTCCCAGACGAGGCACGATCGGGCCATGCCGTGAACGCCACCGAACTCCGGCCGCCTACCCCGCCCGGCGCGCGCCGCGTGGGAACAGCAGCCGTAACGAGAACCACTCGCCGCCGGCGTCGATCGAGACGGTGCCGCCGTACGCCGTGGTGGCTGTCTCGATGTTGCGCAGACCGTACCCGTGGCCTTCGCCGCGCTTGCGCGAGACGATCCGCTCTCCCTCGCGGTCCACCGTGCCGTCGAATGTGTTCTCGACGCGCAGCATCACGAAGTCGTCCTGCGCGAACAGCGCCAGGCGCACGAGCCGCGCATCGCGGCTGGGCAGACGCGAAGCCGCCTCGACCGCATTGTCGATCGCGTTGCCGACGATGGCGGTGAGATCGAGTGGCCGCAGAAACTCCAGCAGCGCCCCGTCGGCGACGTACGACACCTGCACGTCGTGTTCCGCGGCGTAGGCGCGCTTCGCCGTCAGCACCGCGTCGAGCACGTGGTTGCCGGTGTGTACGACAGCGCCATACCCGCGGATCGAGTCCTCGAGTTCGTCGACCATGCGGCCACGCGCCGTGGCATCCTGCTCGGCACGCAGCGCGTCGAGGTGGTGCTTCATGTCGTGATACTTGCGGTTGACCTCGTCGATCGAGCGCCGCGTCAGCTCGTACTGCTCGTGCTGACTGCGCAGCAGGTGCTGCATCGCATCGGCATCCCGCCGCATGACCGCCTCGTTGTGCACACGGTGCTGCACGTAGAGCGCGATGAACCCGGCGAGATCGACGAGTGTGCGGATGTAGAAGATCTCCGTGCCGAACCGACTGCTGAACGGAGTGTTCGCACTGATGAAGCTCAGGTTCGAGATGGCGAAGGTCGCGACGGTGATCGCGATCGCCCCGGTGAGCTCCCGTCCACCGACGCGCAGCTGTTGACCCCGGCCGAAGGTGGTGCGCTCGATCCACCACGCGAACGCGAACACGACGGCGTACATGCTCAGCCACAGCAGGGTCTGCAGAAGCGGCTCGAGGTCGGCGGCATAGAACCGATCGAGTTGCCAATAGAGGGATGCCGTCAGCTCGGCCAGCACGAACGCGCGCGCGGCCACGTACCCAGCGCCGACGGCGGTGGCCTCGAGCGACGCCAGCAGCAGACCGAACATGACGGCAGCGGCGGCGAGCATGCCGGGGATCCACAGCGACAGGGGCAGAGACCCGGCCCATGCCTGCGTCGCCAAGAGGGCACCGAGCCCCGCAACGGCGAGGAGAATCGTGCCGATGACGCCGAAGCGCCGCCGCGCGATGACGATGTAGACGAGGCACGCGCCCCACTCGGCGACCGCGGTGAGATGTCGCGGGATGTCCGTGGCGATGTCGACGGCGTCGTTCACGCCGAGATTCCTCGCGCTCCGATGTGCGCCGCGAGAGCGGAGAGGAACTCCTTCTTGCGCGCGCGGCTGATCGGCAGTCTCGTGCCGCCGCGCACGCGACAGTCGTTGGCCTCGGTACCGGTGACGTGCCGCAGGTTCACGAGCAGGCCGCTGTTGCAACGCAGGAACCCGTCGCCTTCGAGCTCGGCCTCCATCGCCTTGATGGTCGAGGCGACCCCATAGTCGGCGTCGAGGGTGTGCACCTCAATGCGGTGCTTGATGCTCTCGATGTACAGGATGTCGCTCACCGCGACCCGATGGTGGGCGCCGTCGACGGCAGTGAACAGCAGCTCGCGGCGCGTGCGCTGCTGCAGGCGCACCAGGACGCGTCGCATCTCCTGCTCGAACGAGGCGTAGGTGACGGGCTTGAGCAGGTAGCTCAGGGCGTCGACCTCGTACCCGCTCACGGCGTAGTGCGGCGAGCTGGTGATGAACACGATGATGACCTCAGAGTCGACCTGCCGGATGCGCCGCGCGGCGGTCATGCCGTCGACCGAGGGCATCTGGATGTCAAGGAACAGGACGTCCCAGTCCGGCCGGTACTCCGCGATGATGTCGGCACCGTCGCGGAAGGCGGCGACATGGAACCGCTCGCCGTGCTCGCGCTGGAACCTGTCCAGGTGAGACAGGACACGGTCGATGGCATGCGGATCATCCTCGACCACACCCACACGGATCACAGGGCTCCCTCCGTCAGCTGAACCCGACCACACGCCGTGCAACATGGTAGGCGAGCGAAGTCACCCGCCGGCCCGTCTCGCCCGGGAGATTGGCACTGGCACCCATCAGCGAACGCCGGGTGCGCGTGTACAGCGCGGGGTGCTCGTCGCGCACCGTACGCCAGAAGTCGTCGCGGGCCGCGAGGTGCTCGGGTGTTCCGCCGCGCGCGAGCGTCGCCGAGGTCACGGCGCAGACGGCTTCGAGGTAGTGCAGCAGTGTCGCGTACAGACCCGCCGGTACGACGCCCGAGCGGACGGCGTCGGCGCCCGGCAGCGCACCCAGCGCGAGGCGGTTCACGCGCAGCTGTTGGTCGGCGCGGCGCACCATGACCGACGCGTTGATCGACTGATCGACGCGCCCGATGAAGTAGCGGTAGAGCTCCACCGGCAGGTAGGCCATCGTCCGCACGTGCCCGAGGGGGAACAGCACGAACAGGTTGTCGACATAGAAGGTGTGCTCGGGCAGGCGCAGACCGCAGGCACGCAACAGCTCGGTGCGGTAGATGATCGCGTGCATCATCAGCACCTGCCTCCGGCTGAACCGGTCGACCTCGTCCCAGCCGAACACGCGGCCGGCGGGGAACACCGAGCCGAACTTCATCGCCTTGGTCGATTTGCCGAGCCGCTCGTGCACGTAGTCCGTGAACAGGGCGTCGACACCACCTGATCGATCGAGCTCGGTGAGCAGGGCCAGCGTCGCGGCGAGCGCGTCACCATCGAGCCAGTCATCGGCGTCGAGCACCTTCAGGTAGGTGCCGCGCGCGGCGGCGATTCCGGCGTTGATCGCGCCACCGTGCCCCGCATTGGCCTGGTGGATCACGCGATACCGGTGCGGATGAGCCTGCGCGTAGGCATCCGCGATCTGCGCCGTGGCATCCTGTGAGCCGTCGTCGATGACCAGCACCTCGACACCGTGCGCGTCGCGCAGCGGGTCGAGGGCTCGGGCCAGGTAGTCCTGCGCGTTGTACGCGGGGACGACGACGGTCAGCAAGACAGGATGCCGGCCGGTCACTTCGCACCCGCCTCAACGGGAGCCTGCTCCGGCACCTGTCGGAAGATGAGCTTGAAGATCGGGTAGAACACCCAGAACGAGATGGCCGAGTTGATGATCATGGTGATCACGTCGGCGACGACCTGGCCCGTCGCGCCCCATCCCCAGATGTTCATGAACAGATCGTAGATCGGGGCCTTGTAGAAGCCCTGCGCCGCGGCGGCGATGAACGTGATGACGACGTACGCCGCCGCGTACCAGGCCGCCGCCACCCACACCGAGGTGTTCGACTTGAACGTGATGTTGCGCTGCAGGAAGAAGTTGATGACCTGAGCGACCAGCAGCGTCAGCTGCACAGCCAGGAAGTACGACAGTCCGCCGCCGCCATCGGGCAGGGGGCCCGCGGCATAGTCGAACATGTAGTACTGGCTGCCGTCGATGTTCGAACCGATCGGCAGCACTTGGAAGCTCACGTCGGTCAGGTCGGTGAACGAGTCGAAGAACCACCGCGAGGCGGGCATCATCGCCAGTTGCAGCACCGTGACCCCGTTGGACAGCAGGAAGAACATGCCGAACTTCGACAGCTCGGGGTGGGAGATCTGGAACCCGGCCCACCATTTCTTGATCGCCGTGAGCATCATGCACTCCTGTTCGATGCGGCCGCGTCGAAGGCGCGCCGCGAGGTCTTCTCTGCGCGACGACCGCTGAAGTAGGCGGCGACGACGCGGCCGAGGCCGCGCAGCGTCTGCCCGTTCACGAGCGTCAGCACCGCATCGGTCAGCCGGCTGGTCGCCATGCCGCCGCTCATCTTCGAGATGACCCGGAAGGGTCCGTTGAAGATGAACAGGATGTTCAGGTCGGGTGTGCCGGATGCCTCGGCCTTGCGGCGCCGGCCGTCGAGGATGCCGAAGGCGAATCGCGCCAGCGGGCTGCGTGCGACCGCGAGGCGATCGATCGAGTCGTTGAGGCCGAGCGGCCCGTCACCCCACACGGCGGAGGGCACCGGCCTGCCGAGCAGGTGGGTGAACGCGGCATCCGTCACCTGATCGAGCTGCGCGCTCTCGTACGCGGCGAGCGCCTGCGGAAGCGCCCGAGCCGGCACCGTGCCGGCGCGCTCGATCTCAGCCCAGAGCGTGGTGTCGTCACTGTGTCGGCCGACCGTGATGCGGAAGCGACCCGCCTCGACCTGCCAGGCTCCGGTCGCGACATCGAAGTGGCGGAAGGTGCGCTCGGTGAACGGCAGGTGCAGCCTGCGCGACTCGCCCGCGGCAAGGCGGACCTTCGCGTACCCCTTCAGCTCAGTGGCCGCGCGCGGCACGGCGCTCTCGCCGACGCGTCCGACGTAGAGCTGCACGACGTCGGCTCCGTCGCGGTCGCCGCTGTTCGTGATCGTCACGCTGGCGCCGTC
This sequence comes from Microbacterium sp. 70-16, assembly GCF_001898315.1. GTDB lineage: Bacteria > Actinomycetota > Actinomycetes > Actinomycetales > Microbacteriaceae > Microbacterium. Next base: position 85,660 of record NZ_MKTQ01000028.1, read on the forward strand.
GTCGCCGACCTCGAGCGCCGTCAGGGCGAAGCTCGTGTAGCTGAGGCCGAACCCGAACGGGAACGCGACGGGGACCTGGGCCGTCCGGTAGTAGCGGTAGCCCACGAACGGTCCCTCGCGGTACTCGGCGGTGCGCTCCGGGCTCGGAAAGACCGCGGCCGGAGTGTCGGACAGACTGTTCGGCATGGTCTCGGCCAGCCGCCCGCCGGGGTTCACGGCGCCGGTGAGCACGTCGACGAGCGCTTCGGCGCCCGCCTGCCCGCCCAGGTAGGCGTGCAGGAGCGCGGCGGTGTCACCGAGCCACGGCCCGGTCTCGACGGGGCCGCCGGCGCTGAGGACGACGACCGTGTTCGGGTTGGCTTCGCGCACGGCGCGCAGCAGGGCGACCTGGGCCGCGGGGAGCTCGAGCGACGAGCGATCGAGGCCTTCCGATTCGGCGATCTCGGGCAGGCCGAGCGCCAGCACGACGACGTCGGCGCGAGCCGCCAGCGCAGACGCCTCGGCGACGAGTGCCGCATCAGGGGTGCCGTCGCGGCGGAAACCGTCGGCGATGCCGACGACATCCAGGCTCGAGGCGGCCGCCGCGTCGGCGAGCGTGCTCAGCCTCGTCGGGTTCACGAGGGAGGATCCGGCACCCTGGTAGCGCGGGTTGCGCACGAAGTCGCCGACCAGGGCGACACGAGTGCCGGATGCCAGGGGCAGCGCCGCATCTTCGTTGCGCAGCAGGACGATCGACTCGCCGGCCGCGCGGCGAGCGAGGGCGTGGTGCGCGTCGACGTTGATCTCGCCGATGCTCGTGCTGATGCGGCGGACGCGATCCACGAGGGTCAGCACCTCGGCGACACGGGCGTCGAGGTCTGCCTCGTCGAGGGTGCCGGCGTCGACGGCGGCGACGATCGCGCGCGCCGAGTCGAAGCCCGGGGAGGGCATCTCGATCGTTCCGCCGGCAGCCACTGCAGCCGCGGCGTCGTTTCCGCCGCCCCAGTCGCTGATGACCGCGCCGTCGAAGCCCCATTCGTCACGCAGGATCTCGGTCAGCAGGTGCGTGTTCTCGTGGGCGTACGTCCCGTTGATGAGGTTGTACGCCGACATGATCGCCCACGGCTGCGCTTCACGGACGACGATCTCGAACGCCGTCAGGTAGATCTCGCGCAGCGTCCGCTCGTCGATCACCGAGTCGCTGACCATGCGGCGCAGCTCTTGACTGTTGACGGCGAAGTGCTTCGGCGTCGCCGCGACGCCTTCGCTCTGGATGCCGCGCACGTAGGCTGCCGCGAGGCGGCCGGCGAGCTCAGGGTCTTCGGAGAAGTACTCGAAGTTGCGCCCGCCGAGGGGGCTGCGCTTGATGTTCAGGCCCGGTCCGAGCAGCACGCCGACACCCTGTGCGGATGCCTCGGCACCCAGAGCCGCGCCGATCTCGGTCGCCAGGTCTTCATCCCAACTGCACGCGACGGTCGCCGCCGTCGGGAAGCACGTCGCCGGCTCAGAGCCGTTGATCCCGAGGTGGTCGGCCGAGCCGACCTGCTTGCGGATGCCGTGCGGGCCATCCGACATCCAGATGGCCGGGATGTCGAACCGCGGGATCTCGCGGGTCTGCCACGTATTCGCGCCGCTGAGCAGTGCGGCCTTCTCGAGCAGCGTGAGTTCGCCGACGAGGGTTGCGATGTCTTTCACGATCGATCTCTCTCGATGTCGTCGTGGCGCGGGGCGCCGGACGTCGTGGGTACGGATGTTCCAGGTGTTGTGGTACGGAGGTTGTGGGTGCCGGCCCGGCGAGCAGAGTTCCGGCCCGGCACCCACGGTTCAGACAGTCGAGGCTGCGGCGTTTCGGTGCCGGCGTACGCGCAGCACGACCATCACGATGGCGGCGGCGATCAGCAGACCCAGAACGCTGGTAATGACGATCTGCCAGACGACCCACGCCGGCGGCGTGTACTCGACCGTCGCCCCGGGGGCCAGCCCGTTCATCGCGTTCGAGTTCGCCACCGTATACAGGATGTTGTGTGTGGCCTCACGGATGTCGGTCACCGCCTTCGCCGACGACGAGTCGTTGAACGACTTGGACGGCTGGAAGGTGAGCATCAGGTCGGACCCGGCGTTGATGCCCTGGTTGGGGTTCATGTACGGGTACAGGTTGAAGTCGGTGATTCCGAAGCCTTCGAAGCCCCACTCGCCGCGCAACACCGTGTCCATGAGAGCGACCGAGCCGCCCGCCCAGGTCGCACCGATCCGATTGAACGAGCTCATAACACCCGCCGCCCCGATCGTGGTCTCCGAGATTGTACCGTCGTCATCCGAGAGGTACTTCACGGTCATCTCGATGTTCTTCACGCCGATCTCGAACGGCTTGAGGTACACCTCGCGGATGGCCTGCTCGGTCGCCCAGGTCGCGATGCCGTTGTTGACGCGGTTCGTCTCCTGCTCGTTCATCGCGAAGTGCTTGATCATCGTGTAGACGCCCTTGGTGCCGACACCGTTGGCGACTGCGGTGAGCATCTGGCCCGACAGCACCGGGTCCTCTGAGTAGTACTCGAAGTTGCGGCCGCCGAACGGCGAGCGGTGCAGGTTGACCGCGGGTGCATACCAGCCGTTGATGTTCTTGAAGATCGCCTCATTGCCGAGCATCACGCCCATTGCCGTCCCCAGTTCGACATCCCACGTCTGTGCGATGAGCACCTCGGACGGGTACGCCGTGCCGTTGATGGCGGAGTTAATGAACGAAGAGAAGCCCGCGGGGCCGTCCGGCTCCAGCGTCTGCGGCTTGCCGATCGAGCCGATGGCGGCCGTCTGGTAGGCACCGTTGAGCAGCATGGCGGTCATGTCGCCCACGCTCAGCGAGTCGAGCAGCTCGTCCCACTGCGCGTCGTCCTTCGCGAGACCGCGCATGTCGATCAGCGAGAGGTCGGAGCTGGCCCCGGTCGTCGGCATGTCGCCGTCGAAGTCGGCCGCGGCCGCCTCGTGATCCCACGCCTCGAAGCCGGCGGCGATCGCGTCGTCGGCGACGAGCATGTCGTCAGTCGGCGCAGTCGGGAACGTCCCGGCGAAATCGGCGCGAGAGAAGACCTGGATCTTGCCCGCCTCACCGTCAGTCGTGAACTGCGTCGACACGTCGTCGAACTGGTTCGTGACCGCCGTCTCGTCCGAGGAGCGGTGCTCGTCGCCGGAGTAGACCACGTCAGCATCCACCGTATAGGTGAACGGCTCGGTGCCTGCGGCGACGGTGTGCGAATCGGTGCGCACGCTCAGCTGGTAGTCGCCCGCCTCGAGCACGTAGGCACGGTTGTCAAGGTAGTCGTACGAGGCCATGTCCTCGACGGCGACCTCGATCACGACCTGCTCACTGGCGCCGGGCTCGATGACGCCGGTCTTGGCGAACCCGCCAAGGACGACCTCAGCCTTCTCGATGCCGCCGCGCGTGTAGGGAGCCGAGTAGTACAACTGCACGACGTCACGGCCTGCGACGGCGCCGGTGTTGGCGACGTCGACGGTGACCGCGATGAGGCCGTCCGTCTCGCCCGCGTCGACGTTCGCGACGGTCCACGAGAAGTCGGTGTAGCTGAGCCCGTAGCCGAACGGGTAGACGACGGCCTCGTCGTAGTCGATGAAGCCTTCGGCGTCGGCGGTCTCGTAGTAGCGGTAGCCGAAGTAGATGCCCTCGGCGTAGTTGACGAACGTTGCGTCGTCGGTGACCTCGGCGTTGGAGGTCGCGCTCTCGGCGACCGAGACCGGGTAGGACGGGGCGAGGTTCGTGTACTGGAAGTCGCCGAAGTTCGCGTAGGTCGGATCCTTCGTGAAGTCGGCGGCCCACAGGTCGACAGTGTGACCGGACGGGTTCACATCGCCGTCGAGGATGCGGCCGAGCGCATTGAACGCCGTCGCACCGGGCGAGCCGGCCAGCAGGATCGCGTCGACGCCGGGGTCGTTCTGCAGGTCTCCGAGCTCGAGCGTCGTGGAGGCGTTGATGACGACCACGACGGTCTCGAAGCTGTCCTTGGCCAGCGCGATGAGGTCGCGCTCGTCCTGGTTCAGTTCGAGCTGGTGCTGACCGGGCTGCGCGTTGGCGTCCCACTCGGTCATGTCCTGGGTGAGGTCGCCGCCTTCGCCGCCGGGGCGGCCGATGAAGATCACGGCCGCGTCGTCGTAGGCGGAGAAGGAGGATGCCTGGGCCTCGTAGTCGGCCACCGGCAGCTCCCCGATGTAGTAGGTGGAGATGTCGGGCCGGTCCATCTCGATGTAGCCGCGCGGGTTGTCGGCGGCGAAGGCCTCGATCGCCGAGAACACCGCGTCGTTCACGCCGAAACCGGCGTTCTCCAGGCCCATGCGGGCGGTGACGGCCGAGTTGGTGTCGACCGAGCCCGAGCCGGAGCCGCCGTAGACGGGGTCTGCGGCGGCCCGGCCGAGCATCGTCACCTGGGCACCGTCGGCGAGGGGAAGTGCGGCGCCCTCGTTCTTGGCGAGGACGATGCCGCCGGCGCCGATCTCCTCGACCAGGTCGAGCGAGGCCGCGTCGACGTCATCGATCGTGTCGTAGTCGGCCTGGTAGTACTCGGTGTCCCAGTCCGCCGATGCATCAGAGTTCGTGAACGTGTAGGTGCCCGATCCGAACTGCGAGGCGATCCACCCGGTCGCGACGTTCATCGCGACGTTGGCGACGACCGTGATGATCGTCACGAGGGCGATGACGGGAATCCAGATCGCCAGGTATTTCTTGTTGGACATTCGAGCCTTGACGGCCGCTCCGCCCGCGGCGGGTCGTGCGTTCACGTCACTTCTCCTTCGGTGCTGTGAGGAATGGGGGTGAGGACGAGCGTTCGAGGACTACTCGGCGACCTCAGTGATGTTGCCGTCCTGGTCGATCTGCCAGGTCTGGCCAGTGGCGGCCGAGTCAGCCTCGATGACGTACTTCCCGTCGGTGATGGTGACCGTGCCGGTGACGCGATCGGCGGCCTCGGACTTGACAAACGGCATCACCAGGAGGCCGTACTTCTCGGTGGGCTGCTTGACGTCACCCGCGAGCATGACCTGTGCCCAGGTCGGGTCTTCGGCAAGAGCGTCCTCGACCGCCTGGCGGGCCGTCTGCAGGTCTTCGGCGACGTCGATCTCGCTCACGTCGACCTGCGAGCTGCCACCGTTGCCGTCGGAAGAGCACGCCGACAGGCCGAATGCGCCGGTCACGGCGATCAGAGTGGCCAGGACGGCGGCGTTGATCTTGTTCTTGTTCACTTTCTCTGCTCCTTCTGTGTCGATCCGGTGCGGAGCTCCGCGCCGGAATCAAGGGGGTTGGCCGCGGCCGACGGCGTTGCCGCCGGCCGCGGCCCGGGATCATCTCGCGACTAGTCGGAGATCACCCCGGCGTAGTTCAGGCCGAAGCCATAGTCGTACACGTTGCCGGCGGCGTCGGTGTAGGGCGTCATGTCCTTGGCGACGTCCTCGTACTGCGCTTCGACGGTGTCCATGTCCTTCGGGAACTGGATCGGCAGGCGACCGGCGGGCTCGTGCACGCCCGTCGCGATGTCGAAGATGGCCTGGTCCGAGGTGCCGAAGCTGACGAGGATGGCGTCGGAGTCCGCCTCGAACTCGGCCGGGATGGTCGGGTTGACCGCCTTGAGAGCCGTGATCACGGGGATGTCCTTACCCGAGTCCTCGACGGCCTTGACGGCCCGCTCGAAGGCGTCCAGGTCAGCGGCGTTCGTGATGAACGCCGTGTTGCCGTAGTACGAGCGGTTCTCGACCGTGCCGTCCGCGAGGATGTCGCCACCGATCGAGGTCTTGCGGACGTTGTCGCCGTCAGCCACGTACTCGCCGTACTGCAGAGAGATGGGGGTCCAGGTCTTCGTGCCGTCCTCGGCGATGGTGAGACCGGCGTTGGTGAACGTACCACCCGAGTTCGGGCTGTCCATCCCCACGATGACAAGGTCGACGTCGGACAGGTCGGGAGCCGTGTAGCTCTTGACCGTGGTGCCGTCTTCCTCGTACTCGACCTCATCGGTCACAACCTCGCCGAAGTACTCCGCGGCGACCTCGAGGTCCAGAGTCGCGCCCTCGGTGTACTCACCCGGGCCGAACGCCCCGGCGATACCGATGTCGTACGACTGCGGGATGTAGACCGTCTTGTCAGACCAGTCGGTGTCGGCCGCGATGGTGCCGTCGTTCTTGAGCATGACCACCGAGTCGAGCTGAGCGTTGTAGCCCGCCTCGACCTTGTCGGCGCTCGCGAGGATCTCAGCGGACTCCTCGGGAACGAGGAACGCGCTCTCGTACAGACCGACCTGGAAGATCATGTTGAGGATGCGCGTGCCCGACTGCTGGAAGCGCGTGAGGGCGTCCACATCCTGCTCGCCAGCCTCGTACTGGTCCTGCCACAGGTCGGCGGCCTCGAGGATGTAGGTCGCGTCGTTGACGCCGCCGAACATGTCGTGACCGGTGCCGAGAACCTTCACGTAGCGCTCGGCCGGGGTCAGATCTTCTGCACCCCACGCCATGCCGAACATCGCGCCCTCGTCGTCGGAGCCGCTCATGACACCCCAGTCGGTGACGATGACGCCCTCGTAGGAGTTGTCATCGCGGAGGATCGACATGCGGCCCGAGTCGTACGCGGTGCCCATCCGGTCGTCGAACAGCGGGTTGCCGTCGGCGTCGAGAGCGATCGAGTACGCGGTCATCACGGATGCCGAGTTGAGCGCGGCCTGGAACACCGAGACGTGCTCATCGAGGTTGTCGCCGGGGTAGACGCCGTACTTGCCGGACTGGGTGTGCGCCTCGCGGCCGCCCTCGCCCGGGCCATCGCCGGAGAAGTGCTTGATCATCGCGTTGACCGACTCGGTGCCCCACTCGTCGGCGCCTTCCGAGCCCTGGAAGCCGTCCACGTACGCAGCGGTGAGCTCGGCAGCCTGCTCGGAGTCCTCACCGAAGGTGCCGGCGACGCGGCTCCAGCGCGGCTCGGTCGCGAGGTCGACCTGCGGCGACAGCGCGGTGGTGATGCCGAGCGCGCGGTACTCCGCGGATGCCATCTCGCCGAACTGTTCGGTGTACTCGGCGTTGAACGTGGCCGCAAGGCCCAGGTTCGACGGCCAGCGCGAGATGTCCGCACCGTCCGCGTTGTAGCCGCCCGAACCGGCGGTCGAGCGCGGGTCCGATGCGAAGTTGACGGGCACGTAGGGGGTGTCGGCGGTGGCGAGCGTCTCGACATACGCCTGCATCTCGTTGACCCACGGCACAGTCTCGTCGGCGTTGCTGCCCGCAGCGTTGAGCACCGCACGGAGGTTCGACTCGTCGAGGTACGTCTTCTGCGCGTCGGTGAGGCCATCGGCGGGCGAGCGCTCGTGCGAGCTGAAGAGCATCAGGCCCGCGATCTGCTCGATCGACATGTCGGCGGCCAGGTCTGCCGCGCGCTCGGACGAGTCGACGCGCCAGTCCTCCCACGTGTCGAGTTCGCCGTTCGCGTTCATGTCTTTGAACGCAAGGGTTGCACCGCCGTCCTCGACCTCCAGCAGTTCAATGCCACCTTCTGCGCCGTACGAGAGCTGTGCACCCCCATTGGGGTTCTCTACGACCACGAAGTCTGTGGTTCCGTCCGAGACCTCGCGGGTCGTGTACGTGGACGCCTCGGCTTCGCCGAACGTGCATCCGCTGAGAGTGATCGCAAGTCCGATCCCGGTGATCGCTGCGATCCCCTTCTTTGGCAGGGCCTTCATTGGCCTATCCCTTTCGTCATTGACGGACACCCGCGCGCACCATGCGCGCGGGCGCTGGCCCCGCCTCTGGGGCCACACCTCGCCACGGGACATGCTGTGTGACGAGAGGTGCATCTCCACGTTCACACGACGCAGGAATGGTCACCCAACGGACCACATGTTCGGTCGGTTCCGGTGCATAGTTGGTCGCCGGCGCGCGGCGGCGTGCAGCGCTATGCGGTTGAGCGCTCATGCGCGCGCGTCAGCGCGTCGCGGCCGGCGGGCATAGCCGCCCACACGTCAGCACTCGACGACGTTGACGGCGAGACCGCCCTCGCTGGTCTCCTTGTACTTGGTCGACATGTCGATGCCGGTCTGGCGCATCGTCTCGACGACAGCATCGAGCGAGACGTAGTGCTCGCCGTCGCCGCGCAGCGCGAGCCGCGCCGCCGTCACCGCGGTGGATGCCGCGATCGCGTTGCGCTCGATGCACGGGATCTGCACGAGCCCGCCGACCGGATCGCACGTCAGCCCGAGGTGGTGCTCCATGGCGATCTCGGCGGCGTTCTCGATCTGCCGATTCGTGCCGCCCATCACGGCGGTCAGCCCACCCGCCGCCATCGCGCACGCCGAACCGACCTCGGCCTGGCATCCGCCCTCGGCACCCGAGATCGAGGCGTTCGCTTTGAACAGCGACCCGAGCGCTGTCGCGGTGAGGAGATACCGGCGGATGCCCCGGCGGCGGTTCGCCTCGGCGATCAGGGCCTCGTCGAGGGGGTCGCTCTCCTCGGTCACCCCGCGACCGGCGGCGGCGTGACCGGCGGCGTCGTGCAGGCCCAAAAGCGCCGAGCCGACGAGCTCACCGTACGGGGTGACGGCGGTCGCCGAGCCGAGCTTCGAGTCGGCGAGAAAGCGCCACCAGTACATCGCGACGGCCGGCACGATCCCGGCGGCACCGTTCGTGGGCGCCGTGACGACGCGGCCGCCCGCCGCGTTCTCCTCGTTGACGGCGAGCGCGAACGCGCCGAGCCACTCCCCCGGCAGCTCGCGGCCACCACCGGCTTCGGCCTCGTCGAGCTGCTCGCGGATGAGACCCGCGCGGCGCTTGACCTTGAGCATCCCGGGCAGCACGCCGCCCGAGTGCAGCCCGGCCTCGACGCAGCCGGCCATCGCGTCCCAGATCGCGTCGAGCCCCGCCGCGACGTCGGCCTCGGGGCGCAGCGCCTCTTCGTTGCGCCGCGCGAGTTCGGCGATCGTGAAGCCGTGCTCATCGCACAGCGCGAGCAGCTCGGCCGACGACGCGTACGCGAACGGGAACGGCGCGACACCGATCTCGCCGACAGCCTCGCCCTCGCGCCGGATGAACCCGCCCCCGATCGAGTAGTACGTCTGCTCGGCGAGCTCCGCGCCGGCGGCATCGAACGCCCGCAGCGTCATCGCATTCGGATGCCCCGGCAAGCGCGTCCGCGGGACGAACGAGATGTCGTCGCGCGCGAACGGCACCGGTACCGCCCCGTCGACGAGCAGGGTCGCGCCGTCTGTCCACCCGGTCCACGCCCCGCGGACGAGCGCCGGGTCGACCGTCTCGGGCTCGTGCCCGGCGAGGCCCGCGACGACGGCATCCGGCGTGCCGTGGCCGAGCCCTGTCGCACCGAGCGATCCGTACAGTGCGCACGTGACGCGTGCAAGACCGGGGAAGCCCGCGATGCGGCGCGCGAAATCACGGGCGGCCCGCAACGGACCTACCGTGTGGGAGCTCGACGGTCCTACTCCGATGGAGAACAGTTCGAACGCCGAAACGTACGCACTCACACAGATGACCCTACGCCCGCTGAAAGGCGACGAGCCCGACCGTGTTGCCTTCGCTGTCGCGGATGAACGCCTGCCATTCCTCGTGCCCCTCGGGCCCGAGCGTGTCGTCGTCATGCCGGAAGATCATGTGCGGCGGCGAGACGATCTCGACGAGCCCGTCGAGGCGTTCGAGCGTCTCGTGGACGTTGTCGACGCGCAGGTACACCAGCGCGCTCGGCGCCTCGTGGTCGAGTAGCAGCCGCACCCCGTCGAGGTCGAAGAACAGCAATCCGGGCGGGTCGAAGCGCGCGAGCGGCGGCCGCCCCAACAGTATCGTGTAGAAGTCCGCGGCACGATCGAGGTCGTCGGCGTGCTGCGCGATCTGGACGAGATTCATCACAAGACCTTTCGCCGGATGCCGTCAGCGTAGCCCCGCACCCGCAATCCCACAGGGCACCCAGGGAAGAACCTAGGCTGGTGGCCAGCCGGAAGGAGTCCCATGACCGCGCTGACCTCGGTCGATGTCGACCGCACCGCAGCCCTCGACGCTGCCGCAGCCGCCGGTCGCACCGACGACGCGTTCCTCGCCCGCTTCGACGAGCAGTTCCCGCGGCTGCACGATCTGTTCGCGCGCCTGTACGGCGAGCGCCGCGACGGGCAGGAACAGTTGGCTCAGACGATCGCCGAGGCATCCGTCTCGTGGAATGCCCGCCCGCTCGAACTGAAGGTGCGCGACGCGCGGCGGGCCGCCGACCCCGACTGGTTCCAGTCAGAGCGCATGCTGGGCGGCGTCTGCTACGTCGACCGGTACGCCGGCAATCTCGCGGGCATCCGCGATCAGATCCCCTATTTCCGCGAGCTCGGGCTCACGTATCTGCACCTCATGCCGCTGTTCGATACTCCCGAGGGCGACAACGACGGCGGCTACGCCGTGTCGAGCTATCGGCGCGTCAACCCGAGCCTGGGCACGATGGCGCAGCTGGCCGACCTCGCCGCCGACCTGCGCACGGCGGGCATCTCGCTCGTGCTGGACTTCATCTTCAACCACACCAGCAACGAGCACGAGTGGGCGCGCGCCGCGGTCGCCGGCGACCCGGCGTTCGCCGACTTCTACCTCATCTTCGACGACCGCGAGATGCCGGATGCCTATGAGCGCACGACCCGCGAGATCTTCCCCGATGATCACGCCGGCTCGTTCGTGCAGCTGGACGACGGCCGCTGGATCTGGTCGACGTTCTACCACTATCAATGGGACCTCAACTACGCGAACCCCGCGGTCTTCCGCGCGATGGCGGGCGAGATGCTCTTCCTCGCGAACCAGGGCGTCGAGGTGCTGCGGATGGATGCCGTCGCGTTCATCTGGAAGAAGCTCGGCACGGCGTGCGAGTCACTGCCCGAAGCCCACCTGCTCTTGCAGGCGTTCAACGCCCTGCTCGCGATGGCGGCGCCCGGCATGATGTTCAAGTCTGAGGCGATCGTGCACCCCGACGAGGTCGTCACCTACATCTCGCCCGGCGAATGCGAGCTCTCGTACAACCCGCTGCAGATGGCGCTGACGTGGGAGGCGCTCGCGACGCGTGACGGGCGGCTGCTGCAGGATGCCCTGGAGCACCGCCACGCGCTGCCGGAGGGCACCGCGTGGGTCAATTACGTGCGCGGTCACGACGACATCGGGTGGACGTTCGCCGATGAGGATGCCGCGAAGCTCGGCATCGACGGGTACGCGCACCGGCAGTTCCTGAACCGTTTCTACACGGGCAGGTTCGAGGGGACGTTCGCGCGCGGAGTCGCCTTCCAAGAGAACCCCGCGACCGGCGATGCGCGCGTCACCGGGACGACGGCATCGCTCGCCGGTGTCGAGGCGGGGGCCGTGGGCGGCGAGGATCGCGTCGTGCTCGCGCACGCGCTGGCGCTGTCGACCGGGGGCATCCCGCTGCTGTATCTCGGCGACGAGGTCGCGCAGCTGAACGACTACTCGTACACCGACGACCCCGTGCGCCGCGGCGACAGCCGGTGGGTACACCGCGGCAACCGGCCGCGCGACCAGTACGCGCGGCGGGATGACCCGTCATCGCCGGCGGGCCGGGTGTTCCGGCGGCTGAGGAAGCTCATCGCGGTGCGCCAGTCGACGCCCGAGTTCGCGGGGAACGCGCTGATCGGGTTCCGCACGCCGCACGCGTCGGTCGTCGGGTTTCAGCGGGTGGGGGCCCAAGCTCAGGGGCCAGCTACGCGCGTGCTGGTGCTGGCGAACGTGGGTGATGCGGCCGTCGAGATCGATCCGCTCACGCTGTCGGGGTTCGAGCGGGCCGCGACAGACCTCGTGCGCTCGAGCGCCATCGATCTCGACGACGGACTCTCCCTGCCGGCACACAGCTTCGTGTGGCTGCGCGTGACACCCTTGTCCTAGCGTCCCCCGCACCTTCCGGAGTCTCCATGCACCTTTCGTCCCGCCGTCCTGCGCGCCTGCCCGCGCGAATTCTGGCCGTGTCCGCCGCCGCGCTGCTGGCGGGTGCTGCGCTGACCGGTTGCTCCGCGTCGGGCGGTCAGAGCAAGACCGATGCCTGCATCGTCGTGGCCAACGGCCTCGAGGCGGTGCAGGAGCAGATCGCCGGCGCCAACACGGCACTGACGACGGGTGACCTGCTGACGGTGCAGGCAAACCTCGCGGATGCCTCGTCCGCCCTCAGCGACCTGGCTCCGCAGGTGACGAACGCCGAGATCTCGCCGATTCTCACCGCCCTCACCTCGGCGCTCGACAAGGCACGCACGGCCGTCACTGACGCCGGCACGCAAGACGCGGATGCCGCGACCGAAGCGCTGCACTCCTCGGCGGGTGATCTGCAGACAGCCGCGACGCAGTTCAACGAGGCCTGCGGCAGCTGACCCGCGCCGCGCCGGATCTCGCCGGTTCCTTGCGGCGCGCCACCGAGGCGTATTGAATGGCGCCAGCGACGCGCCAGGTGTTCGGCCTCGATGCGTGAGCGGATCGGGGGCGATATTCGTGGGAACCACCGTCTTCGAGCGGCATCCGCCCGCGGCATCCGTCGTCGCGCACAGCCTCGACGCGACGCGCTCGGGCGTGTTCTGGATCGACGATCTGCCGCCGTCGCTGCGGCCGAATCGCCCTCCGCTGCGCGGGCGCGTCGCGGCGGATCTCGTCATCGTCGGCGCCGGGTACACGGGACTGTGGACGGCGCTGCTCGCGAAGTTGCGCGACCCGCACCGTCGAGTCGTGGTGATGGAGGCGCAGCGGGTGGGCTGGGCGGCGTCGGGTCGCAACGGCGGATTCTGCGAGGCGAGCCTCACGCACGGGCACGAGAACGGGCTGCGCCGGTGGCCGCGCGAGGTCGAGACGCTCGAGCGGCTCGGGCGGCAAAACCTCGACGAGATCGAGCACACCGTGCGCGAGCTGGGCCTCGACGTGCAGTTCGAGCGGACGGGCGAGCTGGCTCCCGCGATCGAGCCGCACGAGCTCGCGTGGCTCGACGAGTGGTTCACCGACGCGGCGGGCGATGACGACGTCGTGTACCTGGATGAGGCATCCGTGCGTTCGGTCGTGAACTCGCCGACGTACCTCGCCGCGATCTGGGAGAAGAACGCGAGTGCACTCGTGCATCCGGCGCGACTCGCGGCAGAGCTTGCCCGCATCGCCGAAGAGCTCGGTGTCGAGATCTTCGAGCGGTCGCACGTGACGGCGCTGGAGTCGGGGCCGAGTGAGGTGCGGATGCTGACGGATGCCGGGCAGGTCAGCGCCGCGCAGGCGGTGCTCGCGACGAATGTGTTTCCGTCGCTGCTGAAGCGCAATCGGCTGATGACGGTGCCGGTGTACGACTATGCGCTGATGACCGAGCCACTGAGCGCCGCGCAGTGGGCGGAGATCGGCTGGCAGGGTCGGCAGGGCATCGGCGACATGGCGAACCAGTTCCACTACTACCGGCCGACGCAGGACGGGCGGATCCTGTTCGGCGGGTATGACGCGGTCTACCACTACGGCCGGCGGGTGGATCCGCGGTACGAGCACCGGCCCGATGTGTGGGCGAAGCTCGCGAGCCACTTCTTCACGACGTTCCCGCAACTGGAGGGTCTGCGGTTCTCGCACCAGTGGGCGGGCGCGATCGACACGTCGACGCAGTTCACGGCGTTCTTCGGCACGGCGCGCGGCGGGCGCGTCGCGTATGCGGCGGGCTTCACGGGTCTCGGCGTCGGGTCGACGCGGTTCGCCGCCGAGGTGATGCTCGACCTGCTGGCGGGAGGGGAGACCGAGCGCACGCAGCTGGAGATGGTGCGGCGGCGCCCGCTGCCGTTCCCGCCCGAGCCTGCGGCGGCGATCGGCATCAATCTGACGCGCTGGTCGCTGGCCCGGGCCGATCATCACGAGGGCCGCCGCAATCTGCTGCTGAAGACTCTCGACGCTCTCGGCCTAGGCTTCGATTCATGAGCACGTGGGATGACGACGAGGTGGAGTTCGGCGAGCTGGATGCCGGGGTGGTGATCTCTGCACTGTCGGTCGAGGTGCCGTTGACCGCGGTTCCGGCCGCTCGCGTGATGGGCGGTGCCCCGCAGACCGGGTCGGTCGACCTCGATGAGGATATGGGGCTGGGCGTCTGGGAGATGACGGTCGGCGCGATGCGCGACACCGAGGTATCGGAGGTGTTCGTCGTCGTGGCGGGTTCCGCGACCGTGGAGTTCATCGAGCCCGCACTGCCGACGATCGAGCTGTCGCCCGGCGCGATCGTGCGCCTGGAGTCAGGCATGCAGACGGTGTGGACCGTGCGCGAGACCCTCCGCAAGGTGTACCTGGCGTAGCCCTGGCCGCTGCGCGCCCCCGAGATTGAGCGAGCGCGCCAACCCCAGACGTTGAGCGAGCGCAGCGCGACGAAACGCCCATGCCTCAGGCGGCGAGTCGCCACCCGACTCGGGGAGGAGGGTCGAACAGCCACCGCAGCGGCGACTTCGACCGCAGTTCGACGGGCGCCGCCGACTCACCCGGCGGCGGAACGAGGATGAACGCGCCCAGCCCATCGCGCACGATCCTGAATCCGGCAAAGTGCAGATGCACATGGTGATACGTGCACAGCAGGATGCCACGATCGATGTCGGTACGCCCCTCGTCGGCAACCCACTCGTCGATGTGATGCGCTTCGCAGTATGCGGGCGGCCGGTCACAGCCGGGCCACATGCAACCGCCGTCGCGCGCAGCAAGCGCGATGCGCTGTGGCGGGGTGAACAGCCGGTGCTCGCGCCCGACGTCGAGCGGGTTGCCGCACGCGTCGAGCGTCACGTCGATGAACCCGGTTTCGCACAGCGTGCGGTCGAGCACCGATCCCGGGAAGGTGAGGGCGCCGTCCTCGCTGTGCGCGACGGCGAGCAGGCGCCCGAACGCGTCGCGCCGCAGCGGCGTGCCGGACTCGTCACGGTCGCGGATCGTGATCATGCGCACGCCCGCCTGCCGGGTTCCGAACACGTCTTTCGCCTCGGCGGTCGTGCCTGCGCGGAACATGTCGAGCATCAGGTCGTACGCGAGCTGTTCATTCGTGCGCGGATCATCAGCGAGGGACGCCGCCGCCTTCAGCTCGTCTTCGGATACGAATCGCGGACCCCCGCGGCGCGGCCGCAGCGCGGCATCCATCACCGATTGCCACCAGGCGGCTCCGAGATCGTCGAACACGATGTGTCCGTGCGTGCGCCCGTCGGCGTCGACCCGCATGCGGAACGATCGCGCCGCGTAGTGCTCGGCCCAGCGCGCCTCGGCGCCGACCGGATCGATCGCGTCGCGCACCGCCCGCGCGGACGCACCGAGGTCTTCGACGGTGCAGCCGGGCGCCTCGTCGATGAGCTGCTGCGCCGCGATGCGCCACACATCGATCACGTCGCTGTCATCGCGCCCCTCGATCGTGGGTGGTTCGCCCAGCCCTCGGCGAATGACATCGACCTGCGCCCGCGTAATCGCGCCAGACATCAGCGCCGCGCTGAGCGGTTGATGCCACGGCCCGACAGCATCGGCAGCCACAGCAGCCTCGACCAGCTCAGCGGGCCCCGCCCCACCAACATCCGCGCCTTCGGCGAGCGCCTCGCCGACCTTCACGACGCGGATCGCCTCGCCGCGCGGAACGCCGGTGATCTCCTGCACCATCTGCACGGGCGTGCGGAATCCGCCGGTCTGCGCGAGCCCGGCATGCCCGGCCGCGCGCGTGGAACGGCGGGCGATGACGCCCGCGAGGACGACCTCGAGTTTCTGCACCTGACGCGACAACCCCGCGACCGCGTCGAAGGCCTCGCGCACGGAGTCGTCACTGAGCGCGCCGGCGCCACTCATGAGAGCAGCGACCTCGCAATCGAGCTCGGCGAACTGCGCAAGACGGTCGACGCCGTCGCGGAGGTCACCGAGGAATGTCATAGACCCATGATCGCACGTATCAACGTGTATCACAAGACTCTGGACTCAATAAGTTTCAGATATTTGTTCGAACTGCAGAGGTCAAGTTCAACTTGCCCCAAGCTCCCCCGCAAGCAGCGAGAACGTCCGCGCGTGCGCGAGTTCCGCGTGCTTCGCCATGTACCCGAGCACGATGCGCGGCGCCGTCACCGTCGTCGTTTCGCGCACGGTCACGCCGCCGTCGGCATCGCTCTCGGCCGTCGTGACGGTGTCGAGCAGGCATCCCGGCGCCGCGCGCACGCTCCCCCGCATCGAGGTGAGTGAGAGCCGCGTCATCCGCGCAGGAAACCGGATCGTGTAACGTAACGGCCCGAGCGCCGGCCGCTCGACGACGCGCCAGTCCCACCACGGCACACCGTCGTCATTCCCGAATGTGACGATCGTGGCGGAGGCGAGGTACGGGTGCATCCCGCGGTGCCGATCGAGCGTGATGAGGAAGTCGATGACGACCTCCGGCGCGGCGGTGACGCCGGTCGACAGCTCGAACACCCGGGTCGCCATGCGCGTCACACCCGGTCGACGGGCCCGATGACGGATGCCACGTACGCGCGCAGCGCCGGGTCGCACACGTACACGAACGTCCCGCGCATGCCGCGCGTGAGCAGCACGCCGTAGATGTTCCGGATGAACGCGAGCAGGTCTTCGTCGGAGTAGACGATGCCGAGCTGCTTGTTGTTCTCCTTGCCCTTCTTGTCGCGGTACGACTCGCGATCGATGAACAGGCGACCGGTGTCGGCGTCGAACCTCAGATCGGGCCCGATGATGACGCCCGCGTAGTTCAGGTCGTACCCCTGCACCGTGTGGATCGACCCGACTTCGTCGATCGACGCACGACTGTTGATCCAGTCTTTCGTGGTGCTGTTCCACCGCAGCCGCACGCCGTCGAGTTCGATGTCGAAGGCATCCTTGTTCGTGTTGCTCTTCCACTCCCAGGCGTAGCCGGCGACGAGCCGCGCGAGGCCGTCGGCGGCGTTCCGCTGCAGGATTTCGCGCTGCATCGCGCCCAGGTCGTCGAACAGCCGCAGTTCGTAGTCGCCGAGATCCGGCCGCGACCCCGAGGTGACCTCGCCGCGCAGCAGCGCACGGACGAACGCCACGTAGTCGGCACCCGCGCGCACGCGCATCTGCGTCGTCAGCGGGTAACGGCGATGGGATGCCTGTGCACCCGCGACCAGCGACCGCAGCGCGGCCTGCGGAAGGTCGGCGGGGCGCACCGTCTGCTCGGCATCCAGCAGGTAGATCTGGTGTGCGCTGCGGGAGCGGACCCAGTCGAGCTGTGTCTTCGCAGGGTCATCGACGCCGAAGAGCCGCTCGTTGATCGCCGCGAATCGCTTGTTGTTGATGCCCGACGACTGGTTCGCACGCTGGTTCAGCCGGTGCGTCTCGTCGACGATCAGGACGTCCCACGGCTCGTTCGACTCTCCGACCTCGAACGGCGTCACGACCTGCGCCGCACCGAGCCTGGGTGTCTTACGGAACACCTGCCGGATCGACTCACGCAACGACTGCTGCGGCACGACGAAGCCGATCCGCAGTCCGGCGAGCAGCTCCCGGTTCTCGGGCACGAAGTACTCGGCGAACATCGAGTCGGGTTCGATCTCGTCGACATCGTCGTGATCGCGGATGTCGGCAAGTAGCTTCATGAGGAAGATCGCGACGATCGTCTTCCCCGTGCCGGGATGCCCCTCGATGACGCTCGTCGACGCGGCTCCGGTCGCGAGATCCTCGAGCAGCCCGTCGACGATGTCTTCGACGGCGATCGCCTGTTCCGGCGTGAGCACCTTGAACGGCGACAGCTTGAAGAGGTCGCTGTTCTCGATCTCGGGGATGCTGCGCTGGAAGATCCCCTCGGCGCGCAGCTGCTCGAAGACCTCCGCGAAGCCCTCGCGATAGAGGTCGCGTTCGTAGTACTGCGCGTCGACGATGCCCTCGTTGCCGTTCATCACGGTGAACGCGCCATCGCCGGCAAGCCAGCGGATCAGGTGCGACTCGAGGTCGAGGCAGGCCGACTTGTTGAAGGTCTCGTCGATGACGACGCGCACGCTGCGGAAACCCGCCTTCGCAGGGCTGGCGAGATGTTGGCGCATGCGGGATGCCGCGTTGACGGTCTCGCCGACATAGACGGATGCCCCGTTCGTGGCATCCCCGCTGTCGAGCACGTAGACGACGGGCCAGTTGCGGCGATGCTCGCTGCCGCGCGCCCACGCCGACACCGCGTTGGCGTCGAAAGCGAGGCGTTCGATCTCAGAGGGCGTCATACTTCGTGCTCCGCCCCTTCGCGCGCTCGACCGGGTACTTCTGCTCGGTGAGGGCGAGCTTGTCGAGCACGATCTCGTCGAGATCGACGCCGAGCCGCTCGGCGAGCAGGATGCAATATGTCACGACATCCGCGAGCTCTTCGCGCACGCGCGCCGGATCGGCGTCGTCGCTCCACTGGAAGCACTCCAGCAGCTCGGATGCCTCGATCGAGATGCTCTTGGCGAGGTTCGCCGGCGTGTGGAACTGCCCCCACTCGCGCGCCCCGACGAACGCGGTCACCGCCTGCCTGACCCGTTCGCTCGTCACCTCTGTGACGCTACCAGCGGCCCTCGACGCCGCGGCTCAGCCCGCGTGCTCCACCGCAACGACCGTGTCGTAGAGCCCGATCTTGCGGCGTCCTCCGTTGACTGTAATGCCGGTGTACGACAGTGAGGCATCCTCATACCGGCGAAAAGCGAAGACGGCCTGATTCATGTGGCCGGCGTTGAAGACGCCGAGGCCGACGAGCAGGTTGAAGTCGTCGACGGTGAGGCCGGTGACAGCCTTGAACAGCTCGGGCTCGATCTTGGTGATGACGTCGTAGAGCGTGTTCTCGCGGTAATCGGTGAGGTACATGAAGGCCGGGATGCGCGTCGCGAACTTGATCAGCTTCTCTTGGATCTGCTTGCGCTTGGACTTGTACTCCTTCTCCTCCTCGGTGAGCTCCTTCTTCTCACCGGGAGTCAGGTCTTCGCCGCGCTCGGTCTTGGTCTTCTTGACCGACTCGCTCTTGTTCACGACGGTCTCGAACACGTTCGAGCCGAGTGCACGGAAGCCCTCGATGTTCATGACGGCATCCATCGCCGCCGGGTCATCCATGATCTTCCGCAGGGTCGCATTGTCGACGTTGACGAGGATCGCCGACTCCCACTTGCGGGCGAGCAGCGTCGCCGAGGTTCCCGCCATGGCGATGTCGAGGATGCCCCCGGCATCCACCTGCGTCATGTTCGACCCGTCGTACGCGAGCACCGGCAGGAACTTCACGAGTTCTTCGACCGCCTTCTCGGGGTTGCGTTCCTCGGGTGCGAGTCCGATGCCGTACTCGCTCATCTGCCGCAGCGCCCGCGTGGGCGCGAAATCGAAGACGAAGCAGACCGGCTTGAGGATGTCGACGCGCGCGGGATCGTCGCCGTCGGGGTTGCGGATCGTCCACGGCGACTGCACGCGGAACGCCGCCTGGAAGTACGTCTCCGGCGCCTGCAGGTTCCGCAGCATCAGAATCGATGACCACTGCGGCACGGTCACACCGGTCGTGAGCTTGCCCACGGTGAGCGTGATCGTCTTCGTGTCGTACCCGTTGCCGATCGCATCGCGCACGGGCGGCAGCGCGTCGAGCCCGACGCCGACGCCCGGCGCAGACACATTCACGACCGAGTAGTCGTGCCAGAACGCGTTCTGCGGTTCGGCGAGCAGGTTCGCCATGGCGGCGCAGGATGCCGTGCGGGGCAGCATCCAGATCGAGTGCTGGAGGTACGGCAGCAGCCGCGTGTCGGAGTAAGGGAACGGCGGGCGCGTGCCGGCCTTGAGGTAGTCGACCTGCGTCGGCGCGTACTGGCCCCGGATGATGTCGAGCCACTTCTGCACGTCGTCCTTGTGCACGAACTCGGCTACACCGTCGACTACCCGCGCCTCAAAGAACGCATTGAGGTCGAACTCGTCGAATTCGCCCTGACTCGCGATCGCGATGAGCTCCTCGGGCATCTGATAGGTCAGCAGCCGCATCTCGGGCAGGGCCGCGTACGGGTTCGGCTCACTGGGGCGCTCCACAGAGCACGCCGCCATGGCGCGCTGCTCGTCGGTGTAGGTCCAGTTGAAGATCTGCTCTTCGATGAACCGCCCTTCCTTGAGCACCTTGAACGGCGTGCCGGAGAGGTAGAGGTACGAGCGCGCGCGGATCGGCACGAAGGCATCCTCATCGAGCCCGATCTCTTCCAGGTTCTCGGCGAAGGTCTCGAGGTCCTGACTGAACTCGTCTTCGGTCGCCTTCTTCTGCGACTTGGCGTCCTCGCCCTCGAAGAGCTCTTTGGCGGCGTCACGCCAGGCGCCGAAGTGGTACTCGTCGAAGACGACGAGGTCCCACTGCAGTTCGGTGAGCCAGGCATGCTTCGCCTTGAAGTTGCCCGTCGCCTTGTCGCGACCCATGAGGTCTTGGAACGAACCGAAGAACACGAGCGGACGTTCCGGATCGACGGATGCCGGGTCGCCGCCGGTCTTGCGCGACAGGTACTGCCACCCGTTGAAGTCGGTGTGGGTCTTCAGGTCGGTGTCCCAGGCGTCTTCGACGGCGGGCTTGAACGTCACGAGGAGCACGCGCTTCGCACCCATCTTCTTGGCGAGCTGATACGTCGTGAAGGTCTTGCCGAAGCGCATCTTTGCGTTCCAGAGGAACTCGGGCACGGCGTCGGCGTCCTCCGCCCAGCGGCTCGCGAAGTACTCGAGAGTCTTCTCGACGGCGGACGCCTGTTCGTCGCGCATCCCGAAGGTCGCGTGGTGCGTGCCCTCGTAAGTGACGCCGGCGCGGAGTTCGGCGATCGCCGTCTTGACGTCGTCGGCGGAGCAGCGCATCCACTCCTTGCTTGACTCGAAGACGACGTTCTCGAAGCCCTTGTCGATGAGTCGGCGGCGCACCTCGACGTCGGTGATGAGCGGCCCGTCGGGACGCTCGGCCGACTCGTCGACCTCGACCGTGTAGTCGACGCGGGTCTGCCCCTGCGACTCCTTGATGCGGGTGTTGACGTCGCGCGTCGTCTGGCCGACCTTGAGGCACCCGCGCCACCGCCGCGCGACCTCGTCGGATGACCAGGCGTACAGGCGCGGATGCGCGGCGGGCTTGGCGGGGAGGAGCTCGGACTCAGGCCTCGTCATTCGAACTCACCGGCCCAGCTGACATCCTTAATGAAACGCGCCATGAACGCACGGTCCGCGGCCGAAAGCCCATACTTCACCGCGAGACGGTCATCGTCCCACCGTTCGGCGAAGTCCTGAGTCGGCGCAAGTGCGTACACAGATTTGGTGACATGCTGCGACACCCGCAGGAGGTTCACCATGAAGCGAAAGAACTGCGTCCCCATGTAAGACGCCGCGCTTCTCGCCGTCTCCGCATCTGCGAACGGCCCGACGACAAGGTAGGTCTCGCTGCACACATCCCCTGTGCCGACAACGATGGGCCGCGAAAGTACGAGGTGCGGGTAGTCGTCGCTACCGGGACTCGCATATGGCACGAAGAGCTTGACGGCGCCTATGAGCTCGCGCCCCACCTCGACTCGAGCAGGCTCGATGTAGTCGATCCCACCATTTCGGTACATTCGCAGGTATCCGGGTCGCGATGCACTTGCACCGCGCATCTTGGTGTCGAGCCCGAAGGGCTTCCTCGCACTGACCAGCCGGCTGAACTGTCGGTCGGGAGGCAACGACAGGAGTCCGTCCGAAGCCGGCCGCTCAACGGCAACCACTTTCCGCAGGATATCGAGACCCTCGTTGTAGCGAACGAAAGTATCGAGCCCCGGCTCGAGCATTGGCCGGCTGGACGACGAAGTGATCCGACCGCCCTCGTGAGTGGTCACCTGCGTCGCACCGGGGTGGTCACGGTCCCACAGGAAAACGCAGATGCCTCCTCGATTATTGACACCGGGGAAGACGTCGGTCGTGTCCGGATAATCCTGGAGTTGTCGAATACGGCCATCTCTGAGCATGCCAGCTCTGAACTCACCGAGCCCCTTGCCACCCGCGTACCATCGAGCGGGAATCACGAGAGAGAGGTAGCGCGGGTCCATGCTTCGCGCCTTCTCCACGAACTTGTCGTATATCGGCGCCGCACTAGAACCCGCGCCACCATCATCAAGCTGGTACGGCGGGTTCCCAATGATGACGTCGAACTGCACGTCGGCTCCAAACATGCGTGCGAGCAGCGCCCGCGGATCGGTGGTGTGGATGAAGGCGTACGCGTGGGTCTCCAGCTCGTCGCCCCGCCCGTAGCCGCTCTTTCCGGCCCCGCAGTACGCGCACTTGTCGCCGGCCCAGGTGTGCTCGGTGCGCTCGAACCAGATGTTGCCCCAGTCGCGGTCGAAGCTCTTCGCGATGGAATGCTCGCCCGTGGCATCCTTCGAGCAATAGACACTGCGACGCGCGAGCAGTGCGGTGAGCTGCGTGATGCCGATGCCGTAGACCTGCCTCGTTAGGATGTGATCGACCCGTTCCTGTAGGTCGGGGATCACGTCGGCGAGACCGTCCGTGAGCCGCGCGGTGATCTCGCGCAGGAAGACGCCCGACTTGGTGAACGGGTCAAGGAAGGTGACGTCGGGGTTCTGCCAGATCGAGGCTCCGCCGTGGGCATCCGCCCAGGCATCCGCCACCGTGTCGAGCATCTGGTTCGCGAGCTCGGGAGGCGTGAACACCTCATCGTTCGAGAGGTTCGCGATGCAGGTCAGGACGTCGGGATTGTGCCCACGCAGCGCGAAGCTCGCCTGGCCTTCGAGAATGGGTGTCGTCATTCGGTGCTCCCCAGCGCGATGTCGTCGACGGTCATGGCCGGATACGTGCGCACCGGCGTGAAGATCTCGTGCTCTTCGAAGGCGTCGAAAAGCGTCCCGGATGCCGCCGAGCGCTGCGTCAGCGCGTCGAAGCGGAAGTCGCGGCGCTGGTACTTTCCGCGCCCGAGGTAGCCCCACTCGGGGAAGACGATGGGCTCGCCCGTGGCATCCGTCATTGCGAGCGCGTCGCCCTGCACGATGTTCACCGCGAGCACCGCGCGTGCGGCGAGAACCAGCGAATCGGCTGGTTCAAGCTTTAGCACCCGGGCGAAAGTACCCTCGAGGTTCTCGCGGCACTCGGCAGCATTGTCGGCCAGCAGCTCGATGCCGTACACGCACATCAGCGCGAACAGGGCGTAGCGCCGCTTCTCGAAGGCGCTCTTGCCGTACCGCGTCTGCACCGCGGCGAGCTTGCGCTCGAGGATCGGCACGAGGAAGTTGCCCGATCCACACGCCGGCTCGAGGAACCGCGAATCGATGCGCTCGGTCTCACCTTTGACGAGGTTGAGCATGTCGTCGACGAGCCAGCGCGGCGTGAACACCTCGCCGTGATCGGCCACGCGCTGGCGCGACTTCACCAGCTTCTCGTCCCCCATGCCACGGCCCTCCCGATCAGATCGAGCCTACGGTACAAGTACCCGGGGACATGCGCCCTGGTCAGGGCAACCGGGAGCGCACACCCTTGATGGATGCCCCGAGTCCCGTCTGCCGCAGCCGCCCACATCGGCGAGCAGATCCGCGCGATCCGGGTGGGCTACTCGATGACGCACGACCAGCTCGCCGCGCGCACCGGCATCGACTCGTCGAACATCCGCAGCTACGAGAGCGGCCGCGCGATGCCCAGCGTCCACACCCTGATCCGCATCGCGGATGCCCTCGACACCGAGCCGGGCCGTCTGCTCGAGGGCGTCACCCTCGAGCAGTTCGACGGCGGCGTGAACGGGCGCCGCGCGGGCTGAGTCGCCGCCTCCTCCCCAATCGCAGAACTCCGGGAGTTGTCCACCGATCACGGCGTCTGGCTGCCGCGGGCGTTGCGCGGCTGGCAGAGTCAGGGCATCCGGTTCACAATGGGGGCGTGTACATGTCGGTCGAACTGCTCGCGACGCTGATCAGCGCATTCACGCTGCTGCTCGGCTTCCTCGGCGTGATCGGCTGGCTAGCCAATCGCTTCGATCGCCAACTCGACGGGCTCGAGCAGAACCTCGGGGCGCGTATCGACAGACTCGACGCACGCATCGGCGGCGTCGAGCACAGCCTCGGGGCGCGCATCGACGGCGTCGAGCACAGCCTCGGGGCGCGCATCGACGGCGTCGAGACCAGGCTCGGAGCGCGGATCGACGGCGTCGAGACCAGGCTCGGAGCGCGGATGGACAAGCTCGACGCCCGCATCGACGGGGTCGAGCACAGTCTCGGGGCGCGCATGGACAAGCTCGACGCGCGCATGGACAAGCTCGAGAACCGGGTTGACGAGGTCTACCGCGAGGTTGTCGAGGTCAAGATCGCCGTCGCCCGCATCGAGGGACCACCGCGGCACCTCGTGCTCAGCCGCTGAATCGCGCGTGCACGGCCCGATAGGGCGGCCACACGTCGAACGAGCCTGCTTTTGGTCGCGCCGCGGGCGCTCAAGGAGCGCAAATGGCTCTGCGGCGGGCCAAAACCCAGCCATTTGCGCTCCTCGAAGCGCGACCCCGCGTCAGCGGGTGACAGCGAACGGGTCGAACCCCTCGGGCAGCAGCGGCACAGGCGCCACGGTGCTGGCGATGTCGAGCGTCGCGCCGGTCGCGGCGGATTCCTGCGCCGACAGCATGACGTCGAGCACGTGGTACCCGAGCTCGCCCGTCGCGATGTGCGAGCGACCCTCATTCAGAGCGCGCGCCATGTCGAGCACGCCGAGGCCTCGGCCGACGACCGTGCCCTGCTGCTCAATCTCGATCCACTCCTGCGCACCCCGATCGCCGTCGGTGATCGTGCCCACGGGCTTCACATACGCAATGCGCCCCTCGAACATGTTCGGGTCGGGCAGCACGATCGACCCCTCCGACCCGTGGATCTCGACAATCCCCGCGCGCTCGAGCGCCGAATCGAAGCTCAGCAGGTGCGTGCCGTGCTGTCCGCCGGCGAACGACGTCAGCACCTGCACGGTCGACGGCACCTCAACCGGGAACGTCTCCCCCGCCCGCGGCCCGCTGCGGATCGTGCGCTCGAGCTGCGGCCGCGACCCCCGCGCGGCGACCGCGGCGATCGGTCCGAGCAGGCTCACGAGCGCCGAGAAGTAGTACGGCCCCATGTCCAGCAGCGGCCCGGCGCCTTCGGCGAACAAGAAGGCGGGCTCGGGATGCCAGGCATCCGGCCCCTGCGTCTGAAACGTCGTCTGCACGAACAGCGGCGTCCCGATGACGCCGTCAAGGATCGCCCGCTTCGCCGTCTGGAACCCCGGCCCGAGCAGCGTGTCGGGCGCCGAGCCGATGCGCACACCCGCGGCATCCGCGAGCGCCAAGAGTTCCTGCACCGAGGCGCGGTCGAGGCCGATCGGCTTCTCGGTCCACACGTGCTTTCCGGCCGCCACCGCAGCCTTCGACACCGCGACGTGCACCGCCGGGATCGTCAGGTTCACGACCAGTTCGACGTCGGGGTTACCCAGGACGTCCTCGGCGCCGCCCCACGACGGGATGCCGTGCTCTTCCGCCTTCGCGTGGGCGCGCTCGGGGATCAGATCGCCGACGGCGACGACCTTCACATCCGGAAAGGACGTCAGGTTCTCGAGGTAGGTCTGGCTGATGACGCCGGTGCCGATGATCCCGACGCCGAGGGGCCCACCGGTCACGCGACGAACCCGCCATCCTTCAGGAACGCCAGGCTGGCCGCGACGTCGTCGAACACGTCGCCGGGCGCCCGGTCGTACTCGATGACGGCGTACCGGATGCCGCTGCCCGCCCGCAGCGCCGCCGCGAGCGGCACGTCTCCGGTGCCGGCGTGACGCTGGTCGAGGCTGTCCGATCCGAACTCCGGCGCGCCGGGCGCCCATGGGTTGGATGCCGGGACAACACCGTCCTTGACGTGCACGGCCGTGAGACGGTCGCCGAGGCGCGCGACGAGGGCCGGCACGTCCTGACCGCCGGTCAACGCCCAGAACAGGTCAAGCTCGAGCTGCACGCGCGGGTCGGCGAGCGACACGAAGCGCTCGTACGCGCTCTGCCCGTCGAAGCTCGCCACGAACTCCTGCGCGTGGTTGTGGTAGCCGACGCTCAGGCCGAATCCGGCGGCCGTTTCGACGAGCGCGTTGAGGCGCTCGGCGATGTCGGCGACGCCTTCTTCGGTGAGCCAGCGCTCGGGCGCGACGAACGGGTCGATCACGGTCTGGATGCCGATCTGAGCCGCCGCCTCGAACACGACCTCCGGCGCGGGCGTCGGGATCGAGCCGTCCGGCGTCCACAGTTCGTCAGTCAGCAGGGGCGCGTGACCCGTCGGGGATGCCAGGCCACTGGCATCCAGGGCCGCGCGAATCTCGTCGGGGCGGCCGACGAAATCGAACGCCTCGACCTTGCGCAGGCCGATCGCGGCGAGCTTGTCGAGCGAGCCCGGCATGTCGGCGGTGAACTCTCCCGCAAGCGAATAGAGCTGAACGGATGCCTCGGGCAGTGAGGCTGCGGGAAGGGTCATGGCACGTCCTTCTGTGTACGTCGACGTCACGGCAGCTGAGCCGTCACGACGCCGACGCTACCACAAAACTTCCGCTTGGAGGTTTGTTCTTCAGGAACCCCAGACGCCCGCGCGACCACGACGTGCTGACTCAGGATCTCTCCCAGCTTTCGATGCCGCCCGGCACCACGTCGAAGAGCGGATGGGCCGTCGGCGTCGACAGCTGCCACCGCTGGGCGTCTTCTGGGCTGCGCGCGGCGAGTTTCGCACCGAGATGTGTCCATTCGTAGTCGATTTGCCCGGCGGTCACCGAGAGCCTCGGAGCCTCGGAGCCTGTCACAAGAATCCTGCTCTCATCGAAGCGATATCCTCGCGTCTTCGACTCTTGGTGAAGCCCATGCAAATACCATCCGATCGCCGCCAGAGGGTTCGCGCTGTCGCGAAATCGGACGAGCTGCGGATGGTGCCGGTAGCCCTTCGTTCGACCGGCCAGCACGGCCTGAGCAAGCAGCGCCTCGCGCCATCCGGCGACCAGGCCCGCTCTATCCAAATGCGCAGGGTGCAGCGACCAGATTCTCATCGCGTCCCCCGTTCGGCATCCGGCATCTTCGCGAGCTTCGACGGCCACCAGATCTTCGGTCCGATGTCGTAGGCAAGGGCCGGCACCAGCAGCGTGCGAACGACGAAGGTGTCCAGCAGCACCCCGAAGGCGACGATGAAGGCGAGCTGCACCAGGAAGAGGATCGGAAGCACCGAGAGCGCCGCGAAGGTCGCGGCGAGCACGAGGCCGGCAGAGGTGATGACCCCTCCGGTGACCGAAAGCCCTCGCAGAACCCCGCGCCTGGTGCCGTGGATGAGGGACTCCTCTCGCACGCGGGTCATCAGAAAGATGTTGTAGTCGATACCGAGTGCGACCAAGAAGATGAAGCCGAACAGCGGCACCGCGGGGTCCGCTCCCGGAAACTCGAAGATCCCGTTGAACACCAGTGCTGATACGCCCATCGCTGTGCCGAACGAGATCACCGTGGTCAGAATGAGCAGCCCGACGCACCACTCCGGGTGAGCGCGGCATCCCTGCAGCCCGTTCATCGCTGCTCCGATTCCTCGGCAGCAGCAAGTTGTGCGGCGACGTACCGGGACATGGCTTCCTCAACGCACTCGTCGAACGTCGGGCGACCGGTCGCGGCCCCGGCGCCCCGCAGCGTCATCGCCCACCCCCACGCGCAACCCGACGCACAGCCCGCCAGGCGACGTCGTAGTCGACATCGCGGACGAACACGAGATCGCTCACAACCTCGTCGAGCCGCATCCGCACGTCGTGATCCAACTGACCCGACTCCTCGTACCGTCCGAGCCCATTCACCGCACTCGCCCCTTCCCAGCAGGGTGCCGGTCCATGCAGCCACGTGTCGCAGCTACGGGCCACACGTGCCCCTCACGCGCCGCGTCCACAGCCGACTGCCCCTTCGCCTCTAGTAGGTCCTGATCAGCCCGCGGGTGGCGCGACAGATGCCTCGCTTGCCCGATCGCTGTCCGCAACGCGCCGAGGAACGCACCCACGTCGTCGAGGCTCATCAGCTCGTCACCAACCCGCACACCCCACGCAGCGTCGATCCGCTCGGCAGTGATCGGGAACCTGTAGTCAGGACGCGCAAGCACGTCCCCGGCCGTAAGCGTCATTGTGGTCCTCCTTGTCACCCGCGCGCTCTGCGCGGTGGACGACCATTGACGCTCGAAAAGGCACCCACCGGAAGTCGCACAACCGGCCGTCAGGCGCGGGATGCGCGCAGTTACGGGCGCCCCGTCGTGGAGCGCCCGTCAGCGTCGGTGCGGCCTGCCCGCACACACGAGCAATTACGATTTCGTAACAGATCCACGACCGGCGCCAGCGAACGCACCACACACGACCGAGGGGTCATCGGAAGGTGAGCGTGAGCGGGTCGTACCCGTGCTCGGCATCGATACGCGCCTCGATCTCGGCGAGCTCAGCGCGCTGCGCGTCGGTCGCCTCACTGAAGTACTCCAGGTCGAGGTGGTGGCGCTCCAGGAACGCCTCGAACGCGGCCGTCTGCGCGGCCTGCCACGCCTTCTCGCGGTCGTCAGTCGAGCTCCACATGGCCACCACCGTAGATCCAGCCCCCGACCCGCGCCAGCCGTTGGCACTCAGACAGGTCAGGCGCCGGGCCGACACACGCGGCCCATAGCGGGGCCGCTGCCACGACGTCGCTGACCGCCGCGGGAGCCCAGAATCGTGAGCGCTTGGGGCACGCTTGGGGCACGCACCCTCCGACGAATGGCGCCAGAAAGCGCCTCAGCCCCCATCTACGGACAAGCGAAAAGCCCCGGGCGACCGGGGCTCTTCTACTGTCTCAACACAGTGTGCGCCCGAAGGGACTCGAACCCCTAACCTTCTGATCCGTAGTCAGATGCTCTATCCATTGAGCTACGGGCGCATGCCTTCACTCTCGCGAAGGCCGTAGGCAAGCTTAGCGCACGCGCGAGCATCCGACGAATCGGCGCCGCTACTCGAGCTCGGCGGGGTCGACGCCACCCGCCGGCAGGGCTCCGTCGGTCACGATCTCGGGGATCTCGCCGGCCGCGATGAGCTTCTGCTGCGCCCTCGCGGTGCGCCGGTGCGCGCGCAGTTTCGGCAGGTCCACGAGCCGCAGCGCCTGCATGCGTGCGGTGCGCATGCGCTCGTAGTCCGGTTCGAGATCGGGGCGGGATGCCTCGATGCGCAGCGTGCGGTCGATGTTCTTCGCGACCTCGGCCCACGCGGCGTCCCGAGCATCCGAAATGAGCTTGCGCAGCTCTTCGTCGTCCTCGGCGCGGCGCCGCAGCTCGCTGGCCACGTGTAGCGACTGCTTCTCGCGGTGGCGCAGGTTGCGCACGTCGCGGGCACGGTAGTCGTGCGTCCCGTCGGAGTCGGAGTGTCGCGTGCGCGCCCGCTTGCGCTCGCGCTCGGTGCGCGCGGCATCCTCTTCTGCCTCGACGGCGAGCGCCTCAAGCGCCTCCCGCGCTTCGGGCACGTAGCGGTCAGGATTGAAGTCCTCACCCTCGGCGAGGATGTGCACGAGAATCGTGTTCTTCAGGCTCAGCCGAGTCGCCGCCGACGCGATGTAGAGCCCCTCGGCGACGACATCGCGCGTGCGCACCCGCTTCTTGCCGACCACGGAACCCCCTCCCCTCGATCCTACGGAACTCGACGACAGCGCGGGGATGGGAACAGGCGGCACAAACCGCACGGCCCGAATTTGAACCCCGCGCCGATGCCCGTCATAGGAACCGCATAGCGTGGCGACGCTGAATGGAACTCACGAAAACTGTCAGGAGCATCCATGGACCAGCTTGCCGCCATCACACTCGATCTCACCGCCATCGCGGTGCTCGCCTTCGCGGTGTACTACCCCCGCCACCGCCGCCGCGACCTTGCCGTCGCGTTCGTAGGCGTGAACGTGGGCGTGCTGGCCGTATCGATGGTGCTCGCCGACGCGACCGTCGGCGCGGGCCTCGGCCTCGGCCTGTTCGGCGTACTGTCGATCATCCGCCTGCGCTCGCGTGAGATCGAGCA
The DNA here is from genome assembly GCF_001898315.1 of Microbacterium sp. 70-16. Taxonomy (GTDB): domain Bacteria; phylum Actinomycetota; class Actinomycetes; order Actinomycetales; family Microbacteriaceae; genus Microbacterium. Next base: position 115,597 of record NZ_MKTQ01000028.1, read on the forward strand.
GAGCGAGATGTCGTACTACTTCGCAGCGCTCGCGATCGGCCTCATCTCGGGTCTGGCCGCGAACATCAGCCTGCTCAGTGTCGGACTCGTCGCCCTCGTGGTGGCGGTGATCGCCATCGTCGACAGCCCGTCGCTGCTGCGCCGCTCGCGCGAGCAGCAGCTCGTGCTCGACCGCGCGTACCCCGACGAGGCTGAAGCCCGCGCCGCCGTCGAGACCCTGCTCGGCACGACTGTGCACCGACTGTCGGTGCGCAGCCTCGACCTCGTCTCCGACACGACGGTCGTCGACGTGCGCTACAACGCCCCGCGCCCCGGATCGGCGCCCACCCGCCGCGACGCGACGCTCGACACCCTGCACACCCTGGAGACCACCCGATGACCGCCGCCGGCCCGACCCGCGCGACAGCCCGCGCCATCGCCCGACTGCAGCCGGTCGACCTCGACGAGCTCAACGCCGAAGCCGAGCTGCAGACTCGCGTCGACCGCAAGTACATCGTGCCGCGCACGGCACTGGCATCCGTCCTCGCCGACCTTCCCGCGGGCGCGCGCGTGCTCGAGATCGACGGCGAGCGCGCCCTCCGCTACGCGTCGCAGTACTTCGATACCCCCTCGTTGGACAGCTACTTCGGCGCCGCGCGCGGCCACCGCCGCCGCTTCAAGGTGCGCGCCCGCACGTACGTCGACTCGGGTGGCTCGTTCCTCGAGGTCAAGACCCGCGGCGGACGCTCGGCCACCGTCAAGGCCCGCGTGCCCGTGCACGGCGACACCCTCGACGACGACGCGGTCGCCTACGCGACCGACCTGCTGGCGGATGCCGGAATTCCGGATGCCCCGCACCTGGCCGCCACCCTCGAGCCGGTGCTCGTGACGCAGTACCGGCGTGCGACGCTACTGCTGCCGGCCGGGTTCTCGGGAGACTCGTCGCGCGGCACGATCGACACCGAGCTGACCTGGATCTCGCACGACGGTCGCGTGCTCGACCTGCCCGAGTTCGTCATCGTCGAGACGAAGTCGGGCCAGCGCGCCGGCGTCCTCGATCGCGCACTCTGGCGGCACGGGCACCGACCCGCCACGGTCTCGAAGTACGGCACCGGCATGGCCGCGTTGCATCCGGAGCTGCCCGCGCACAAGTGGCATCGTGCGCTGTCGCACGAGTTCGCGACGGCCGCGCCGCACCCCGTCGCGGCGTGATGCGGGCGGATGGCGTACCGAAATACTGCTCGGTGGGGCTGGTGAGTGCTCCGGGCGTGCTGTGAGGGCACTGCTGTCACATCGAGCAGGACTTCAGCACGCCGGGCCCCTCGGCCCCGGCGAAAGGGCGGCCGGGCATCGGCCTACAGCGCCGCGATGGTCCAGGCGGCCTCGGCGGACTCGCCCGGTTCGAGGACGATCAAGCCCGTGTCGAACGGGTAGCGCGCGTCGTTGAAGGCATCCGGCGCGCACGTCATCGGCTCGACGGCGAGCCCGGCACGGTGGAACGGCTGCGCCGGCCCGCCGGGCAGGTCGGCGGTGTGCACCTGCACCCAGGGGCACGCGGCATCCCAGCTCATCGCGACACCCGAACCCGACGGGTCGGTCAGCCGCACCGTCGCGCGGCCGTCGTCGCCGCCCGTGATCCCCGTGTAGGCGTGGTCGATCTCGACGGCGCCGAGCACGCGCGACGCGCGCCAGTCGAAACGCTCCGGTTCGTGCTCCGCGACGTCGTGCAGCGCGACGGGGCTCAGCCGATCGGGCGTGACCTCAAGCACGACGGATGCCGGCAGCTCGAACGTCCAGGTGTCCAGGGCGCCCGGCCCGGCGACGAGATAGGGGTGTGGGCCGGTGCCGAACGGCGCGGCATCCGCCCCTTCATTCACTGCGCGCACGACCTGCGTCAGCCCGCCGGCGCCGAGTCGGTAGGTCGTCTCGACGCGCACCCGCCACGGGTAGCTCGTCTGCGGCACGATGACGGCCTGCAGCGTGACGGCGTCATCCGACAGGGCGGTCACCTCGAAATCGAGCCAGCCGGCGAAGCCGTGCAGCGCATGCCCACGGTTGGGCTCGGTCAGCGCGAGCTCATACTCGACCCCGCCGAAGTCGTACCGCCCTTCGACGACCCGGTTCGGCCACGGCGCGAGCACCGCGCCGCGGAACCCGGGCCGCACCTCGTCGGCGTTGAACGGCACGACGAGGTCACGCCCGTCGTGACGCAGAGCACGCAGGGATGCCCCGATGCTCGCGATCTCGGCCTCGTAGGCTCCGAAGCGGATCGTGAACGGGGTGCCGGAGCGGAGCGCGGAGATCATGGCTCCATCTTCGCGCACGGCGCCCGATCTCACAGTCCCTGCGCGAGGCGGTAGTACGCCTGGTTCCAGCGGATCTCGCGCTGGAAGCCGCGCACCGTGGTGTCTTCGTCGATGACGAGCAGTTCGGTCTGCGCCATCTCGGCGAAGTCGCGGAACACCTCGATGCCGACCGCCGTCGTCATGACGGTGTGGTGCGCGGCACCCGCCGTCAGCCAGCACGCCGCGCTCGTCGCGAAGTCGGGCGCCGGCTTCCAGATCGCACGCCCGACGGGCAGGTTCGGCAGATCAGGCGCCGCGACGTTCTCTACGACGTTGGCGACAAGCCGGAACCGGTCGCGCATGCCACTCATCGCGACGACGACGGCGGGGCCGGGGTCGGCCGTGAACACGAGCCGCACCGGGTCATCCTTGCCGCCGATGCCGAGCGGGTGGATCTCGAGTCGCGCGCGCTGCGTCGTGAGCGTCGGGGCGACCTCGAGCATGTGCGCGCCGAGGATCTTCTCTTCGCCCGCGACGAGATCGTAGGTGTAGTCCTCCATGAGGGATGCCCCGCCGGGAAGCCCCGCACCCATGACGTTCGCGACGCGCACGAGGATCGCCGTCTTCCAGTCGCCCTCTGCGCCGAATCCGTAGCCCTCGGCCATGAGGCGCTGCACGGCGAGTCCCGGCAGCTGCTTGAGAGCGCCGAGGTCTTCGAAGCTCGTCGTGAAGGCGCCGAAGCCGCCGCCCTCGAGGAACGACCGCAGCCCGAGCTCGATCGCGGCGCCGTCGCGCAGGCTCTCGTGCCGCGCGCCGCCGGGGCGCAGCTCGTCGGCGACGTCGTACTCGGCGACGTAGACCGCAACGAGGGCGTCGATGTCTGCGTCGGATGCCTGAGCCACGGCATCCGCCAACTCATTCACGCCCCACGTGTTGACCTGCACGCCGAAGCGCAGCTCGGCCTCGGTCTTGTCGCCCTCGGTGACCGCGACGTAGCGCATGTTGTCACCGAAGCGCGCGAGCTTGAGCGTGCGGGCTGCCTGCCAGCCGGCCGCGGCGCGCTGCCAGTCCTCGATCTGCTGAGTCACCGCGGGGTTGGTCACGTGACCGACGACGGTCTTGCGCGGCACGCCGAGGCGCGTCTGGATGTAGCCGAACTCGCGGTCGCCGTGCGCGGCCTGGTTGAGGTTCATGAAGTCGAAGTCGATGTCGGCCCAGGGCAGCTCGAGGTTCGCCTGCGTGTGCAGGTGCAGCAGCGGCTTGCGGAGGGCGTCTAGGCCGGCGATCCACATCTTCGCGGGGCTGAACGTGTGCATCCACGCGATGACGCCGATGACCGAGTCGTCGCTGTTCGCGTCGAGCGCGAGGCGGCGGATCGAGTCGGAGTCCTTCAGGACGGGCTTCCACTCGACCGTGACGGGAAGGCCAGCGAGACCCGCGACGACCTGCTGGGACTGCTCGGCGACCTGGCGCAGCGTCTCCTCCCCGTAGAGGTTCTGGCTGCCCGTGACGAACCAGACGGTGTAGCTGGAGAGCGTAGAGGGGGGGGTCATGAGGGGGTCCTTTCAGGGTGGCCTGTGGCCGTCAGCCGAACCATGTCCCACTTTCGGTTGCTTGCGCGCGGCGAAGGCAACCATTTGTGGGACATGGTCTGCCGAAAGTGGGACATGGTGGGGAGAGTCGGGAGGGGCGGGGTGGGGTCAGAGGGCGGCGACGGCGGCGGCTTCGATGGCGAGGCCCGAGCGGTAGCGGTCGAGGTAGGTGCGGAATCCGGCGGCGTCGGCGGGGGCGGGGGCGGTGACGGATGCCGCGGCATCCGCGAACACGACGTCGTCGAGGTAGTCGCCGAGGGCGTCGGCGGCACCGGCGGCGACCGCGCGGCGGAAGGCGGCGAGAACCGCGATGCCCCACGCACCTCCCTCCGAGGCGGTCTCGCCGACGGCGACGGGTGCATCCAGCGCCGCCGCGAGGAACCGCTGCGCGACGCCCGCCGTGCGGAACATTCCGCCGTGGGCATACATCCGATCGAGGGCGACGTCCTCGCCAGCGAGCACCTGCATGCCGAGCGCGAGCGTGCCGAACACGCCGTACAGCTGAGCGCGCATGACGTTCGCGAGGCTCAGGGTCGAGTCGGGCGTGCGCACGAACAGAGGCCGCCCCGCGGTCAGGCCCGCGATGGGCTCTCCGGCGAGGTGGTTGTAGGCGAGCAGTCCGCCGGCGTCGGGTTCGCCGTCGAGGGCCTCGCGGAAGAGCACGTCGAAGACGGCGTCGTCGTCGAGCGGGGTGCCGGATGCCTCGGCGAACCGGCCGAACAGGCCCGCCCAGGCGGCGAGCTCACTCGCGCCGTTGTTGCAGTGCACCATCGCGACGGGGTCGCCCGCGGGCGTCGTCACGAGGTCGAGCTCGTGGTGGCGGCGGGCGAGCGGCTGCTCGAGCACGACCATCGCGAAGATGCTCGTGCCCGCGCTGACGTTGCCGGTGCGCGGCGCGACGGCGTTGGTCGCCACCATGCCGGTTCCGGCATCTCCCTCGGGCGGACACAGTGGGATACCCGGCTGCAGCGCCCCGCTCGGATCGAGGTAGGCCGCCCCGGCCGCGGTCAGCGCACCAGCATCGGCGCCCGCGGGGAGCGCCTCCGGAAACAGCTCGCGCAACCCTGGCCCCCGAGCTTGTCGAGGGGCCGCGCCCTGCGCCTGTCGAAGGGCGTCGAACCGCTGCACGAGCCGCTCGTCATAGTCGCCATCCACGATCGGGAACATGCCCGACGCATCGCCGACACCGAGCACGCGCCGGCCGGTCAGATGCTCGTGCACATACCCCGCGAGGGTCGTCACGTGCGCGAGCCGCTCGAGGTGCGGCTCGCCGTCGAGCATCGCCTGGCGCAGGTGCGCGACCGACCACCGCAACGGGATGTTGACGTCGAACAGGTCGCTGAGCTCGGCCGCGGCATCCGCCGTGTTCGTGTTGCGCCACGTGCGGAACGGCACGAGCAGCTCGCCCGCGGCATCCTGCGCGATGTAGCCGTGCATCATGGCCGAGACGCCGATCGCGCCGAACGTCGTGGGCGCCACGCCGTGGCGGGCCTCGGCGTCGGCGACGAGCGCCGCGTACGCGGCCTGCAACCCCGTGCGCACCTCGTCGAGGTCGTAGGTCCAGAGCCCGTCGACGAGGGAGTTCTCCCACGCGTGCGATCCGACGGCGAGGACGGATGCCGGGTCGGCGGCATCGACGAGGCACGCCTTGATGCGGGTCGAGCCGAGCTCGATGCCGAGCGCCGTCGCGCCGGCACGGATGACACCCCCTGAGCCCTGTCGAAGGGTCATCGCCGCTCATCCCCGCTCTGGCCGTACACGTTCTGGTACCGGTTGTAGAGGGCGTCGATCGCGTCTTGCGGGATCGGGATGAGCTCCCCCGCCTGGCGCGCGAGATGCACGGTGCGGGCGACGTCTTCGCACATGACGGCTGCCTTGACGGCATCCTTCGCCGTGACGCCGATCGTGAACGGCCCGTGGTTCTGCATCAGCACGGCGCGCGAGCGGTGCCCACGCAGCGTCTCGACGATGCCGCGGCCGATCGAGTCGTCGCCGATGATCGCGAACGGGCCGACCGGGATGGGCCCGCCGAACTCGTCGGCCATCGCCGTGATGACGCACGGGATCTCTTCGCCACGCGCGGCCCACGCGACGGCGTAGTCGGAGTGCGTGTGCACGACGCCGCCGACCTCGGGCATATTCCGGTAGACGTACGCGTGTGCGGCCGTGTCGCTCGAGGGGCTGCGGTCGCTGCCGGGCGTGCCGGGGATCACGTTGCCGTCGAGGTCGCAGAGGATCATGTTCGCCGGGGTCAGGTCATCATACGAGACGCCCGACGGCTTGATGACGAACAGGTCCGTGCCGGGCACGCGACCCGAGACGTTGCCGCCCGTCCAGACGACGAGTCCGTACCGCACGAGTTCGCCGTGTAGCGCCGCGACCTCGGATCGGACGGTGTCGATCGCCTGCTGGGTCATGACCCGTCTCCTCCTTGAGAATTCCGGTTCGAGGGCGAGACTCTCTGTGCGACCCCTCGCCACCACGATAGAAATGTTAGCGCTCACAATTTGGAGTCGCAAGCCGTTCGCCGACACATCGCAGAGCGCTAATCTCGTCTCTATGCGGTCCCTGCGGGTCGCACCGCAAACGAAGGAGTGGCGATGGACGAGCAGCCCCAGGGCCGCGCACGCCGCGGTGCGCCCGGGTCAAAGCCCAGCATCTACGACGTCGCGGTCCTCGCCGGCGTCTCACACCAGACGGTGTCGCGCGTCATCAACGGGCGGCCGAACATCAAGGCATCCACGCGCGAAAAGGTCGAGGCGGCGATGTCGGAGATCGGGTACATCCCGTCATCGATCGCGCGCGCTCTCGCGACGAACCGCTCGCGCCGCATCGGCGTCATCGTCGACAGCCCGATGGAGTTCGGCCCCGGCAGCACGATGCGCGGCATCGAGCAGGCCGCCGTAGCGGCCGGATACTCCGTCGCCGCAGCGACCGTCGACGACGGCATGGAAGCCGCGTACGACCACCTCAAGCTGCAGGGCGTCGAGGCGCTGTGCGTGATCGCGCCGCGGTACTCGATGATCCCGATGCTGCGCGAGTTCGGCCGCGACCTGCCGACGATCCTGCTGAAGGCCGAGCCCGAGGATGACCTGCTGACGGCGGCCGTCGACCAGTACGCCGGCGCCGTGCACGCCGTCGACCACCTGCTGGAGCTCGGCCACCGCCGCATCCTGCACCTCGCCGGCCCGACCGACTGGGCGGATGCCCGGGTGCGCGGCCGCGCGTTCTCCGACCGGCTCGGCGCCGAGGGACTGCCGCTGCTGCCCGAGCTCAGCGGCGACTGGAGCAGCGACTCGGGTTACGAAATCGGCCGCACCGCGCCCGAGTTCGACGACGTGACCGCCGTCTTCGTCGGCAACGACCAGATGGCGCTCGGGCTCATCCATGGGCTGCGCACACGAGGCATCCGGGTGCCGGAAGACATCAGCGTCGTCGGCTTCGACGATCTGCCGGATGCCCGACACTTCCTGCCGCCGCTGACGACCGTGCGGCAGGACTTCGCCGAGCTCGGTCGCGTCGCGATCCGCACCCTGCTCGCGCGCCTGGAGGGTGACCCCGACGTCGCGTCGACCATGCTCGAGCCCGAGCTGATCGTGCGCGAGTCGACCGCGCCGGCGCGGTAGCCCCGCGGCGGGGCTCACGGGGCTTGCGCTCCGCGCCGCAATAACTCAGGACCAACGGCCCCGCACGGCGGCCGGCCGCGCGGACTTCCGCGGAACGACGCGGGCCGCCGGCCCCGCCCACGAGATCTCCTGAGTTATTGCGGGTGCGTTCCGGACGGCGGTTACGGCGGGCCGTCACAATCGACGGTCGCTGCGTGACGCATGCGACACTCATCGCAGCACATATCGATGTCGAGGGGTGATCTGCGTGAGTGACTCGTTTGCGTCGTTCAACCAAGGGCTCTACCTGGGCGAAGCCGAACTTCGAGCACGGCAGGAACGGCTGGCTCAGGAACAATCCGACCGACCGGTACAGGCCGAGCACTCAACGCCTCCCCCTCAGCAGAAGCGGCGCTTGTGGCGCCGTCGTGGAGACGGCAACGACGCAACCAATCCGCTCACCTGAGCTCCAGCGCGCTCCGCGCCGCAACAACTCAGGAACAGCACCCCCGCGCGGCGACGGGGCGCGCGAACTTCCGCGGAACGACGCGGGCCGTCGGCGCCGCACCCACGAGATCTCCTGAGATATTGCGGGGGCACCATTGCGGCGGCGTCGTTGCGGCGGTCGCGCGGTCAGGCCTGCGCGCCGGTCGCCATGGGGCGGTCGGCGTGGTTCGACCACTGGCTCCACGAGCCGGGGTACAGCGCCGCATCGAAGCCGGCGACGCGCAGCGCGAGGATCTCCTGCGCGGCGCTGACGCCCGACCCGCAGTACACGCCGACGGTCGCGGCGCCCACACCGAGCGCGGCGAAGCGCTCGCGCAGCAGCGGTGCGTCGAGCAGGCGGCCGTCGGGCCCGAGGTTGCCTGCCGTCGGAGCGCTCAGCGCGCCGGGGATGTGCCCTGCCCGCGGATCGATCGGCTCGCTCTCGCCGCGATAGCGCTCGCCCGCCCGCGCGTCGAGCAGCACGCCGTCACGCGCGAGCGCGGCCGCCTCGTCGATCGTCAGCTGCGGCAGGCGACCGGGGTCGAGCGAGACAGAACCCGCAGCGGGGACGACGGCGTCAGTGTCGAGCGCGAGCCCGGACTGCCGCCACGCCTGAAGCCCGCCGTCGAGCACCCGGGCATCCACCCCGGCATCCGTCAGCATCCACCACCCCCGCGCGGCGCCGTACCCGAGCCAGTCGTCGTAGACCACGACCACATCGCCGTCATCGATGCCCCACCGCCGAGCGGATGCCTGGAACGCGTCCGCGCTCGGCAGCGGATGCCGCCCGTCGGTCGGCTCGCCGTGAGCCGCAAGCTCATCGTCGAGGTCGACGAACACGGCGCCGGGGATGTGGCCGGCCAGGTACGCCGGCAGGCCGTGCGGCCCGCCGAGCTTCCACCGCACGTCGAGCACGACGGGCGGCTTCGCGCCGTGCAGGAGCGAGTCGAGTTCCACGGCGTCGATCAGGGGCGAGGTCATGATCCGACGGTACTCCGGCAGCCCCGTGGATGCCTCCCACCCAGGTTCGGGGTCGCGTGTGGTCGCTTCCGCCGCCCCGAGGCGACCACACGCGACCCCAAACACCCTGCCCACACCCCCGACGCGACCACAAGCGACCCCAAAGTCTCGCTGCGCTCGCTCAACGACCGGCCTCCGCCCGCGCCGGCCGCCCCCGCTTGGGCTTCTCGGTCGACAGCGCGAGCGCCATCGAATGCTCCGGATGCAGCGCGAGCCGCTGCTCGGTGTGGTCGAGCCAGCGCACTTCGGCCTCGGCCGCGAAGATCATCGAGTCGACGACGAGCGACCAGGCGAGCTCCTCCGGCCCATCCGGGTCGCTGCCCGCGCACTTCGCGCGGTTGAGCTCCTGCAGCTGCGCGAGCGAGGCCGCGCGCTGCGTCTGGATGACCTCCGCGACGTCGACGCCGGGCAGGGTCGCGGCGACCGCGAGCTTGATGGCGAGCTCGTCGCGCGTGCCGCTCGAGCGCTCGACGGGCGAGGCGAGCCACGCGCGGACTTCCGCCGACCCGGCATCCGTGATCGCCCAATACACGTGCCCCTGGTCGTCGGTCTCGCCCTTGATGACGAGCCCGTCGCGCTCGAGCCGATCGAGCGTGTTGTAGATCTGGCCGACGTTCAGCGGCCAGGTCGACCCCGTGCGCCGGTCGAACTCGGCGCGCAGCTGATAGCCGTAGCACGGCCCCTGATCGAGAATCGCCAACAGGCTCTGCCGCACCGACATCCGCATCCCCCCTGCATACCGAGTATGTGTTTTCTCAGTATATGCATACTCGGTATTGCGGGCACAAGAGCGACGGATGCCGTGTCGTCAGTCCTTCCGCAGGCGCACCGCCAGGGCTGCGGCCGTGCCGACGACGGCACCGACGATCGTGTCGAGCACGCGCTCGAGAGCGAGCGTGAAGCTGGTCGCATCGGCGGAGGCGGAGCCGATGATGAGCAGCACCAGCGGAGTGATGAACACCAGGGCGAGCGCGTAGTGCCGCACGATGATGAGCTCGATGAGCATCTGGAACGCGCCGAGCAGCAGCCCCAGCGCCCACACCGGGAACGGGATCAGCGCGAGCGCGAGATAGACACCGGCGCCGACGAGTGTGCCGACCATGCGATGGATGCCTCGGGTCGCGGCCGCGCGCCGTCCGAGCGGCGAGCCGATGACGGCGAGGCCCGCGCAGACGATCCAGTACGAGCGGTCGGGGTCGACGACGGCGGCCGCAGCGACGCCGACGACCGCGACGATCACCGCGCGCGTCGTCATCGCGCGGGCGACCGCGCCCCATCGCGGCGGGAAGATCGCGCCGAGCGGGCGCACGGGTTCACGACGGTAGCGCGGCAGCACGAGCGGCGCGGCGACGAGCAGGCAGGCAAAGGCGAGCGCCCCCGCGACGACGGAGAGGTACAGCGCCGGGTCGGCCGCGCGGACGCCGTCTTCGACGGCCGTCACGTGCGCCGACAGTCCGAAGACGAGGACGGCAAACACCGGCCCGGGCGGGCCGAGTGAGATCCACCCGGTGAGCGCGACGGCCCCGATCGTCAGCACGAAGACCCCGGTGAGGACGAAGCCGACACCGCCCGCCGCGGCGAGCACGCCGAGCGCGGCGCACGCGAACAGGCTCGCCGCGACGAGCGGCGCGAAGCGCGCCCGCTCGGCCGGGCGCAGCCAGCCACCGTAGATGACGGTGAAGGCGCCGGTCGCGGCGAACAGCGCGATATCGGAATGGCCGAGCACCGCGAGCAGCACGACTGGCACCGCCATCGCGAGCCCCGCCTGCAGCGCGAGGGGCCAGCGGCGGCCGGCGGACGGTCCGAAGCTCAGCAGGCTCTCGCCGACGAGTCGGGCCTCGGCGCGCACCCGGTCTCGGAAGGAGGGATGCGCGTCGGTCACCCCTCCATTGTCCCCGACCGCAGCCGCCGCCCGCGGGTTCGCGGCATCCATCTGACGCTCACAGCATCCGTGTAGCCGTCCTCACTATGGTCGAGGGCATGGATACCCCTGCGTCATCCCTTGCCGTGCCGACATCCGAGGGGATCGCGACCTTCTCGCCCGGGGAACTGCGGGCGATGCGCGACGAGTTCCAGCGGTTCCTGCTCGAGTACGAGTTCGGGCTGCGCGAGGTGGAGACCAAGCTCGGCATCCTGCGTGATGAGTTTCAGCAGATGCACGACTACAACCCGATCGAGCATGTATCCAGCCGCGTCAAGACCGCCGACAGTCTCGTCGAGAAGGTCACGCGCAAGGGCATCGACCCGAGCTTCGACTCGATCCGCGTCGGGATCACCGACGTCGCGGGCATCCGTGTCACGACGAGCTTCACGAAGGATGCCTATCGCCTCTTCGACCTGCTGACGCAGCAGGACGACATCGTCGTGCGCGAGGTGAAGGACTACATCCTGCGACCCAAGGCGAACGGGTACAAGAGCCTGCACGTCATCGTCGAAGTGCCCGTGTTCCTGTCGACGGGCCGCGTGGACGTCGCCGTCGAGGTGCAGTTCCGCACGATCGCGATGGACTTCTGGGCGAGTCTCGAGCACAAGATCTACTACAAGTACGACGGTGTCGTCCCCGACGGACTGCTGGCAGAGCTGAAGGATGCCGCGGACTCCGCCGCCCTGCTCGACGCCCGCATGGAGCGCCTGCACAGCGAGTTGCACGGCCCGCGGACGGCGACGGTTCGCGCCGTCTAGGTGTACGCGCCGCAGTTTGGGGTCGCGTGGTGTCGCCTCCGCAGTGCTGAGGCGACCACGGGCGACCCCAAACTGCGCTGACGGCGTTCGAGGAGCGCCGGCGCGGGCTCAGCGCGGCGTACGCAGGAGCGCGGCCAGCTTCTCGAGCTGGGTCTCGTCTTCGAGCGCCGAGCCGACGGCGACGACGCGCACGCCCGCGGCGAGAAAGTCGGCGGCGTTCGAGGCATCCATGCCACCGGTCGCGATGAACTGCACCTGCGGGAACGGCCCGCGGATGTGCCGGAACCAGTCGGTGCCGAGCCACTGCGCGGGGAACGCCTTCAGCCACGTGAGCCCGAGGGCGACGGCCCGCTGCACCTCGGACGGCGTCGCGACACCAGCCAGAATCGGGATGCCCGCCGCCTGCGCGGCACGCACGACGTCGGCGTCCAGCCCGGGCGAGACGAGATAGCCGGCACCGGCGTCGATCGCGACCTGCACCTGGTCGGGCGACACGATCGTGCCCGCACCGACGACGGCGCCGCGCTCGCGCCCGAGCCGGGCGACCTCGCGCAGGGCGTCGACGTCGGCATCCGACTGGATCGTCACCTCGACCGAGTCGAGGCCGAGTTCCCACGCCGTGCGTGCGACGCGCACGGCGCGCTCGACGCCCGCCGACCGCAGGATCGCCATCAGCGGTGCGCCCGCGAAGGTCTGCTCGAAGAAGGGGGCGGTGTCGAGGGTCATGCGCGTTCGCTTTCGCTGGAGCTGGGAGGGGAATCGGGGTAGTCGGCGGTCGTTGTGAGCGTCAGCGCCGCGCGGTCGTGGCCACGCTGCAGTCGGGCGGCGAGGTCTGCGCCCGCGAGGCGCGCGGCGAGATAGCCGCCGGCGAAGGCATCCCCCGCCCCGACCGCTTCGACGAGATCGACCCGGTGCGCGGGCACGAACGCCGACGCGGTGCCGGCGAAGGCCGTCGCGCCGACGTCGCCGTCCTTGACGACGAGCTCGGCGACGCCGGGCAGCAGCTCGCGGATCGCCGCCGGCGTGGCGGCGCCCCACAGCGTCTCGGCCTCGTCGCGGCCGACGAAGACGAGGTCGGCGCGGCGCGCGAGGTCGAGTAGCACGGAGGCCGCATCCGCCGCTGACCACAGCGCGGCGCGGTGGTTCACGTCGAAGCTCACCGGCACACCGGCCTCGTGCGCCCGCGCGATGAGGCGCTCAAGGAACTCCGGCGCGGTTCCGCCGAGCGCCGCCGAGATCCCGGAGACATGGACGATGCCGACGCCCCGGAGATCCACGGCATCCGCGTCGGTGGCCGCCAGGTGCGACGCGGCCGAGTCGTCGCGGTAGTAGTGCACGCCGCGGCCGGGGTCTTTGACGTAGAGGCCCGTGCGGTGCCCGCCATCGACGATCACGGCCGACACGTCGACGCCGCGCGCGCCGATGCGCGCGAGCACACGGCGCCCGAGCGGGTCAGCGCCGACGCGCGAGAACCAGCGCGCCGGCACACCGAGCGCGGCGGCGTGGGCCGCGACGTTCGACTCGGCGCCGCCGGCGTCGATGCGGAACAGCTCCGCGTCGTCGACCGGCTCGGCGGCGACCGGCGCGACCATCGCCATGGTCTCGCCGGCCGTCAGCAGGATCGTCACTTCAGGTCGACGACCGGAGCTGCGTCCATGTCGTCGAAGGCCTGGTTCTCGCCCGCCATCGCCCATACGAACGAGTATGCGGCCGTTCCGACGCCCGAGTGCAGCGACCACGACGGCGAGATGACGGCCTGCCGGTCGCCGATCACGAGGTGGCGCGTCTCTTCGCGCTCGCCCATGAGGTGGATGACACGGGCATCCTCGGGCAGGTCGAAGTAGAGGTAGCACTCGGTGCGGCGGTCGTGCGTGTGGGCCGGCATCGTGTTCCACATCGAGCCGGGGTGCAGCTGGGTGACGCCCATCACGATCTGGCACGAGCGGATGCCGTTCTCGTGGATGTACTGGTTGAGCGTGCGGCGGTTGCTGGTGAGCTGGTCGCCGAGCTCGCGCACGGTGCCTTCACCCGGACGCACGAGCTGGGTCGGGTAAGTCGTGTGCGCGGGCGCGGAGAACAGGTAGAACTGCGCACCGGTCGACTCCTGGGCACTTGCGCTGAGCGACGAAGGAGTCGAGGCATCCGCGAACAAGACCTGCTCGATGCCGCGGCCGAGGTACAGGCACGCACCCTTGACGAGTTCGTACGTCTCGCCGTCGGCGGTCACCACACCCGTGTCGCCGACGTTGATGACACCGAGCTCGCGGTGCTCGAGGAAGTACTCGCTGCGGATCTCGGGGTATCCGCCCAGTGCGAGGATCTCACCGGCGGGCACGGCGCCGCCGAGCACGATGCGGTCGTGGTGCGTGTACGTGAGGCGGATCTCGCCCGGCACGAACACGTCGTCGATCAGGTACGTGTCGCGCAGCTGCGCCGTCGTCATGCCGGGGATCTGCGCCGGGTTGGTCGCGTAGCGCTGCGGGATGTGGTTCTCGGTCATCGGATTCTCCTTCTTGAGGGGTCTGCGGATGCGCGCGGTCAGCGGACGAGCCAGCCGCCGTCGACGGGGATGATCGCGCCGGTGACGTAGGCGGCGGCGTCGGATGCCAGGAACACGAACGCGCCCTGCAGGTCGCCGGGGGTACCCCAGCGCCCCGCCGGGATGCGCGTGAGGATCGACGCCGAGCGGTCTTCGTCGGCGCGCAGCGGTGCCGTGTTGTCGGTGGCCATGTAGCCCGGGGCGATCGCGTTGACGGTGACGCCGGAGGCGGCCCACTCGTTCGCGAGCGCCTTCGTGAGCCCGGCGACGGCGTGCTTGGACGCCGTGTAGCCGGGAACGAGGATGCCACCCTGGAACGACAGCATCGAGGCGACGTTGACGATGCGGCCGTGTCCGCGCGCGATCATGCCGCGCCCGACCGTCTGCGACAGGTGGAACACCGAGTCGAGGTTGACGGCGAGCACGTCGTCCCAGTCGCTCGTGGGGTGCTCGGCCGCGGGTGCGCGGCGGATCGTGCCGGCGTTGTTGACGAGGATGTCGACGGGCGCGAGGGCACTCTCGATCTCGGCGACGGCCGCCGCGTAGTCGTCAGCGGAAGCGCTCGCGAAGTCGAGCGTCACGCGGTGGGTGCGCCGACCGAGGGCCTCGATGCGGGCGGCGGGCTCGCTCGCGTCGCCGCGGTCGAGCAGCGCGACGTCGGCCCCGGCTTCGGCGAGCGCGATGGCGGCGCCCTGCCCGAGGCCGCGGCTGGAGCCGGTGACGAGCGCGACGCGCCCGTCGAGGCGGAAGGTGTCGAGGATCATGCGTTCTCCTGTTCTAGCTTGTCGTGGTCCCCGAGCTTGTCGAGGGGCGTTTCGTCTCGCCGCTGCGCGGCTCGCTCAACGACCGGTGGGGGCGTTTCGTCTCGCCGCTACGCGGCTCGCTCAACGACCGGGTGGGGCCGGGGCGACAAACCGGGTGGTGAGCTCACCGATGCCCGAGATGCGGACGGTGACCGCATCGCCGGGGGCGAGAGGGCGATGGGATGCCTGTGCCTCGGGCAGCTTCTGCGGCGTGCCGGTGGAGATGACGTCCCCCGGCTCGAGGGTCATCACCTGGCTGAGGTGGTGCACGACGAAGGCCACCGAGAAGATCGTCGTCGACGTCGACTGCGAGACCGTGACGACACCGTCGCGCACGACCTCGACGAGCACGTCCTGCGGGTCGGGCGCCTCGTCGGTCGTGACGATCCACGGCCCGAGCGGCGCGAACCCGTCGGAGCACTTGCCGAGCGCCCACTGGCTCTGCCGCCGCTGCCACGCGCGGTCGGAGACGTCGTTGAGGATCGTGTAGCCGCCGACGTGGTCGAGCGCGTCGTCGAGCGACACCTCGTGCGCGCGCCGCGCGATGACGATCGCGAGTTCGCCCTCGTAGTCGGCATCCACGGCCCCGGCCGGAATCACGACGTCGTCGCTCGCGCCGGCAAGCGTGTTCGGCGTCTTGACGAACACGTCGGGGAACTCCGGGTCGTCGGCGGTCGGGTCGACGCCGTCGGGCACATGACCGCGGTAGTTGTAGCCGAGGCAGAGGATCTTGCTCGGCGTCACGGGAGCAGCCAGCGTCAGCTCGGCGAGCGCCGGAGAAGAGGCGTCGGCGGATGCCGCGGCTTCCTCCGCGCGCTGCCGCGCCGCGCCGCCGCCGGCAGCGCCCAGAACCTCCCGCACGCTGTCTTCGAGAAGAGCGACCCGGTCGGTGCCTTCGACCTCGACGACGACGCCGGCACGCGCGCCCGCGTCGGTGCGGACCGTGACGAGCCTCACCAGTACGTCACCCACTCCGGGCGCACGAGCCGCGTCAGCGCCTCGAGGTAGAAGTAGTCGCCCCACAGCGTGCCCTCGTCGACGCCGTTGTCCTTCGGCAGGTCGTAGACGCTGTGCAGCAGGAGCCCGTCGGCATCGCCGGGCTGCGCGGGCGTGTAGCCGGCGATCAGGTCGGCGACGAGTGTCTCGGCGAGCGCGTGGGCACGGGCGGCGCGCTCGGCGTCGGGGTCGACGCGGGCCAGCTCGAGGAATCCGCACGCCGCGATCGCGGCCGCCGAACTATCGCGCGGTGCCGGGTTCTCGTCGGTGTAGACGAGGTCCCAGTAGGGCACGCCGTCGGCGGGCAGGTGCGACAGGAAGTACTCGGCGCACCGCCAGGCGGATTCGAGCAGGCGCTCGTCTCCGGTCGCGCGGTAGTTGATCGCGAAGCCGTAGACGCCCCACGCCTGACCGCGCGCCCAGCACGAGTCGTCGAAGGCGCCCTGTTCGGTCGCGCCGCGCAACGGCTCGCCCGTGACGGTGTCCCAGTAGAAGGTGTGGAACGTCGAGTTGTCGGGGCGCAGGATGTGCTCGCGCAGCTGGGCGGTGTGGCGACGCACGGCATCCGCGAATCGCTCGTCACCGGTCTGCTCGTGCGCCCACGTCAGCAGCGGCATGTTCATGAGGCTGTCGATGATGGTGCGGCCGGACTGCTGCGGGTCGGAGAGATCTCCCCAGGCCTGGATGATGCCGGCCGGCTCGAGGAACCGGCGCATGAGGTGCTCGGCGGCATCGAGGCCCGCGTCACGGGCATCCGCACGCTCTGCCTCGGACTCTGCCAGCCGCGCGGCGGTGAGCGACCCGAGGCTGTAGAGGAAGCCGAGGTCGTGCGTGTCGAGGTCGTGCTCGGCGCGCACGCGCTGCGCGAAGTCGACGGCGTGGCGCTGCGCGGCGGCGCGGTACTGCTCGTCGCCGGTCAGCTCCCAGGCGAGCCACTGCTGGCCGACCCAGAAGCTTGTCGTCCAGCCGCGGTTCGCGCCGACGGGGAACCCGGGGATCGCGGGGCGGATCTGGTAGCGGTCGCCGCGCGTCGTGTCGTCGGGGTAGGCGTCGCCGTGCAGCGTGATGTTGCGCTGCACGGTCTGCAGCGCCGCGTCGAGGGCGGCCGAGACAGTGGCCGCATCGAGCGCACGCGCGCCGTCGGTACGGGGGGTGGAAGCCATGGGGAGATCTTTCTGGAGTCAGGCGCGCACGTCGGCGGACACGGGCTCGGGGTGCAGCGTGTGGCGGCTGTTCGTCCATGCGAGGTAGAACACGGGCGAGGCGAGCGCCGACAGCGCGAGCAGGGGGACATTGACGAACACGACCGCGAACACGACGAGCGCGACGAGGCTGAACAGCGTCAGGTACCAGCGGTGCACGCCGAACCAGGCGGCACGGCGCACGGCATCACGCACACGGATGCCCGGTTCGTCGGCGATCGCGACGAGGGCGAGGAGGCCTGTGCCGGCGACGAGGGCGCCCGTCACCGCCAGCACGACCATCGCGGCCTGCGCGTACGGGCCGTCGGCGAAGAAGCGGACGTCGACCAGCAGCACGACCGCGATCGCGACGACGGCGAGCGCCAGCAGGCTCGCGCGGCGCCACGTGGCGCGGTAGCCGCGGCCGAACGCGCGGAAGGTGTTCTCGTCGGCGTGGGCGAACGCCGTGAAGGCGGCGGTCAGACCGGGCGCCGCGATGACGGCGGCGAGCGCGACCAGCGGCCACGTCGCGAACGCGTCGGTGAACATCAGCAGCACGATCAGCGGCGCGGCCGTGAGGGCGAGCATGACGTTGACGGCGACGGCAGTGCCCAGGGCATCCATCGCCCCCTGGATCTTCTCGAAGCGCATGATCAGCCCTTCAGTCCCGAGGTCGCGATGCCTTCGACGAAGAACCGCTGGCCGAGCAGGAAGATGATCGCGATCGGGATGACCGAGACGGTCAGACCGGTGAAGAGCATCGCGTAGTCGGCGTCGAGGTTGTTCGCGACGAAGTTCTTCAGCCCCAGCTGGACCGTCCAGTTCTCCTTGCTGCGCAGGTACAGCAGCGGACCGAGGTAGTCGTTCCACGTGTTGACGAAGGTCAGCAGCGCGAGGGAGGCGAGCGCTGGTGCCGACAGGGGCAGCATGATGCGCGCCCAGATCGAATACTCGTTGAGGCCGTCGATGCGAGCCGCTTCGCTGAGCTCTTCGGGGATCGACTCGAAGTACTGCTTCATGAGGAACACGCCGAAGGCGCCGAACGCCTGCAGGACGATGATCGCGAGCAGCGTGTTCGTCAGGTGCGCCTGGGCCAGCATGATGTACTGCGGGATCATGTACGACTGCCACGGCACGGCGATCGTGGCGAGGTAGACGAGGAACAGCACGTCGCGCCCGGGGAAACGGACCTTCGCGAAGCCGTAGGCGGCGAACGATCCGGTCAGCACCTGCAGGAAGGTGACGACTGTCGACAGCACGATCGTGTTGCGCAGCCAGGTCGCCATGTCGGTCTTGGTCCACAGATCGACGTAGTGCTCCCAGTGCCAGGTGTCGGGCAGCCAGCGCACCGGCACCGAGAAGACCTCGTTCGAGTCCTTGAACGAGCTGAGCACCATCCACGCGAACGGGATGAGCAGGGCCAGGGCGAACGCGACGAGCAGGATGCTGCCGACGACGCGCACGATCGTGCTGCGGACGGCGCCCTTCTCGCGCTGGGGCTCGGGGAAAGTCGCCGGCGCCGACACCGGCGGCGCTTCGGTCAGTTCGGGGGCGGACATCAGGCACTCCGCTTCTTGTTGATGAAGAACTGGATGACCGTCGCACCCAGGCAGATCGCGAACAGGACGACAGCGGCGGCCGACGCGTAGCCGAACTTCGACTCGATGAAGCCCTTCTGGTAGATGAACTGCGACAGCACGACGGTCGCCTGGTTCGGGGCGGAGGTGCCGCCCGGCGAGAGCACGATGATGAGGTCGAAGATCTTGAACGAGGCGATCGTCAGCAGCACGGTGACGAGGAACATCGTCGGGCGGATGCCCGGGAGAGTCACGTTCCAGAACCGCTGCAGGGCGTTCGTGCCGTCCATGCGGGCGGCTTCGTAGAGCTCGCGGGGCACGGTCTGCAGGCCTGCGAGGAACAGGATCATGTAGTAGCCCATGTCACGCCACGTGCTGATGATGACGATGGCGGGCATCGCCCATTCCTGCGAGGTCAGCCACCCGGGAGGGTTGGCGATGCCGATGAAGCGCAGGAACTCGTTGATCGGACCGTAGTCGGGGCTGAACAGCAGGTTCCACACGAGCGCGATCGCGACGATCGAGGTGATGTAGGGGAAGAACGCCGCAGTGCGGAAGAAGGCGACACCACGCAGCTTCGTGTTCAGCAGCAGCGCGAGGCCGAGCGAGACCGCGATCGTCAGCGGCACGTGCATGACGGCGTAGTAGAAGGTGTTGACGACCGAGCGGCCGAACAGCGGGTCGGAGACGAGCTTCTCGAAGTTGCCGAAGCCGATGAAGTCACCCTTGCCGAAGATGTTGTAGTCCGTCAGCGACACGTAGAACAGCGTGATGACGGGGATCAGGGTGATGATCGCGAAGCCGATGAAGTTCGGCAGGATGAAGCTCCAGCCGATCATGGTGTTGCGCAGCGTCAGCTTGGAACGGCGGTTCTTCAGTGGGGTGGGCGGTGAGCCGATCGCATCGGCGGTGGCGCTCGTCATGGCGACTTCCCGGTGTTTCCTACGTGATGAAAAGTGGGTGGGGGCCGGTGCCGGGCGCTGGGCGCCCGGCACCGGATGCGCTACGCGGGTAGCGCGCCTCAGAGAGCCTTGAACGCCGCTTCGGCGTCGGCGATGGCCTGGTCGATGGACTTGGCCTTCGTCAGGATCTCGGTGTGCAGCGTGCCGAGGATCGTCTGGACCGCGGCGGTGTCGTTCGACGTCGGGTTCTCGGGACGGGTGTCGTGCGTCGACCAGGCGAACTTCGACACGTCGTCGGTGGGAACGCCGTCGACGGCGAAGTAGGCATCCACGACCGCGTCGGACGTGTTGGCCGGCGTGATGCCGATCGCGGCGAGCTTGGCGGCCGCCTCATCGCTGAACGCGTACTCGAGGAACTGCTTGGCCACGTCGACCTTCTCGGGCGCGATCGCGGCGTTGATGCCGAAACCGGTCGGGTCACCGAAGGTCACCGGGTTGTCGATGGTCGACGAGTCGACCTGCGGGATCGGCGCGAAGCCCCAGTTGAACGTGTCGGCTTCACCGGATGCCTGCTGCGAGAGCAGCGTCGCAACGTACCACGTGCCCATGGGCAGCATCGCGGCGTGCTGCTTGCCGAACTCACCCTGGTAGGTGGGGCTGTTCGCGCTCGAGGTCGCGAAGTCGATCTGGTAGCCGGCGTCTTCGCGGGCGAGGCGCCGCTCGTACAGGTCGGTCATGTACGAGTAGTCACCCGAGAAGATGTCGCCGTCGAACTGCGCGTTCGCGAAGCCCTGCGTCGTGGACTGCCAGCGGTGCTCGTACGTGCCGTAGTGGTCGGCCGTGGTCAGCGCCGCGGCGGCCGCGTCGTAGTCATCCCACGTCCACGAGCCGTCGGGGTAGTCCACGCCTGCCGCGTCGAAGATGTCCTTGTTGTAGAACAGGACCCACGAGTCCTGGCGGTACGGCGTGCCGTACTGCACACCGTCGACCGAGTACGAGTCGGCACCGCTGACCGAAGCCGGGATGTCGATGTCGGAGACGTCGAGCAGCTGGCCACCGTCGACGAGCGTCGGGACGTACTTGACCTCCTTCTGCGTGATGATGTCGGGTGCCGCGCCGGCGCCGAGGTCGGCGGTCAGCAGCGTGTTGTACTCGGCGGGGTCATACTCGACGACCTCGACTTTGTTGCCGGTTGCCTCTTCGAACCCGTCAGCGAGGAGCTGGAACTCGGGCGTCGTGTCGATGCTCCAGCCCGACAGGGTCAGGGTGACCGGGCCGTCGGCCGTGGTCTCCGTGTCGGAGGTGGTGCCGCTGCATGCGGCGAGCGACAGCGCCGTGACGACGGCCAGGCCGCCGGCGATTGCGAACTTGCGGTTCATGTGTCTTGCTGCTCCTTTGCGATTGCTGTGGTCCCTGCTCTGGGCCCTCGGGTCACCGTTCCGCCACAGCGGATCGGGGGTCTGTGATGGCGTGGACGGTGCGGGCACCGTCCGGCCACAGGATGGATGCCTCGTCGCCGGACAGGCTCACGACGGGAGCATCCGAGTCGGTTCCGGCGAGTGCGATCGCCGTGACGGTCCACTCCCCCGGCACGGCCGGGTACTCGATGACCGGAACGGTCGCGAACGCGCCCAGGGGGCTCGCGGTGCGACGCTGCTCGAGACGCGCCGTGCCGCCGGCGCTGCCGACGACCGTGCTGACGAGTGCGCCGCGGCGGGCGGATGCCGTGGTATCCATCGCCTCTGCCGTCACGGCAGCGGCGTCGTCGGCGGCGAGCGCCCAGCCGCCGACGCGCAGGCGCACGGCGGTGCCGTCGATGCCGGGCTCGAGGTCGTCGATGCGAGCGCAGCGCACTTCCCACGCGCCGCGGACGAGCGAGACGGTCGTCAGGTGACCGGCGAAGGTGACCTCGCCCGTGATGCCCGAGCCGTGCCGGATCTGCACAGCGGCCGGGTCGATCCAGTGCGCGTGGGTCGTGGATGCCGCGACGCCCACGCCGCCCGCCGAGTCGTCGCCACCCGTGCCGCCGTCGATGCGCAGCGCCGCCAGCTCCATCGCGGCGCGGTGCGTCGCGCGACCGCGGTCGTCGACGAGGGCGACCGACTGCTCGAGCGGCTCGGCCCACGCGTCGCCGTTCAGCAGCGGCGACGTCGCGGTGGAATACCCGATGCGCGCGTACAGCGGCGAGTCGCCGACGACGTCGCCGGGGTGCGCGTGGTCGGTGCCGTGGTTGATGGCGCGCACGATGCCGTCTGCCGCGGTCGCCGAGACGATCCATCCGGCGGGGGCGACGAGGCGCAACTGGTCTGCCTCCTGCGCGGGCAGTTCCTCGGCCGGCGCTGACCACACCGGGTGGTCGGCCGGCAGCGCGATGCCGAGCATGCCCTTGGTCGCCCAGTACGGCGACGCCGGGCCGGAGTAGTTCTGCGCGAGGCGACGCCACGGCCCGTGCCAACCCATCGTGAGCAGGTCGCCGTCATCCGGCGCGCCGTGCTCGGCGAAGTGCGCGACGATCGAGGATGCCGCGACCCGCAACCGACCGAGCGACACCGAGGGCACTTCGGCGAAGGCGCCGACCCAGAAGGGGGCGGCCGCCGCGAACCGGTAGATGAGGCTGCGGCCCTGGAGGAGGGGGGATCCGTCGCCGCCGACGAGGGTCACGGCATCTTGCAGGAACCGGTCAAGCGCGGCGATGTCGCCAGCGGTGCGCCCGCCCGTGAGTTCGCCGGCACCCTGCATGCGCGACCACAGCACGGGGTAGAGGTGCAGCGCCCAGCCGACGTAGTGGTCGTACGAGCGCTCGTCGCCATCAGAGAGCCAGCCGTCGCCGCGCACGAACGAGTCGTGCCGGGCGAGGTCGGCGGCGATGTCCTGCGCCGACCACGGGCCACCGACCGAGCGCAGGAAGGTCTCGACGACGATGCGGAACCACACCCAGTTGGTCTGCGGGTAGGTCTCGTCGCCGACGACGGGCGCGAGATAGGCGATGACGCGCTGCTGCGTGAGCGCGTCGAGGCCGTCCCAGATCCACGCGCGGGTCATGTCGAGGATGAGCGCGATCGAGGCCGCCTCGACCTTGGCCTGCGCGTGCTCGTCCATCCGCACCCAGCGGTTGGGGTTCTCGGGGTCGACACCGGCGGCGATGCCGCGCGAGTAGTCGGCGATGAGCTGGTCCACTCCTTCGCCGCGCGCGCCCGCGATGCGGAAGCCCGCGAGCAGGAACGTGCGCGCGAAGCCTTCGAGCCCATCGACGGCTCGGCCGTAGCCGCCCTCGTCGCCCGGCGGCGTGATGCGGGCGAAGTCGTCGGATGCCCAGGCGCGGGCACCGGCGAGAAGCCGATCGGCGTGGGCGAGCCACTGCTCGCGAGACCAGTCGCGCACGAGCGGTGCGCTCGGCGCCGCTGCGGTGGTCTGGTCGCTCACGGCTTCTCCCTTGAAGTACTCAGTGTCGGGAACAACCCCGAACACTTTGGGAGATTAGCAATCCAAACCGATCACCACAAGTCCTTGTTTGAATCGTAATGATCGTTTATGATCGATTCATAGGCTCAGTTCAGGTTCCTGAACAGAGATCCCGTGCAGATATCTCAGCGCAGAGAGGCTTCAGATGGAGAGCGAGACAGAGATGGCGCCGACACGCTTCGCGGGTCCGTTGGCCGTCGAGCTCGACGCCCTGTCACTGACCAGTCTGCCCCTGGTCGCGCCCGACGACGCGCTGCCGCTGCCCCCGGCATCTGATCGTGAGGTGTGGGATGCCGTCGATGCCGCCACGCTCGCCGAGCTTGGCACCGTGGCCGAGTCCGAGCGCGGAACGCCCTGGCCGCAGCCGCTCGCGAGCCAGGCCGTGCGCGTGCACCGCGACGGCGATCGCGAGGTGTGGGAGCGCCCGGCCTTCGAACGCCAGCGCCGGCTCAGCCGCGCCGCCGTCATGGCGGCGACGACGGGCGACGACGTGTGGCTCGACGAGGTGGCCGACGGCGTCGTGCTGCTGTGCGAGCAGTCGTCGTGGTGCTGGCCCGCGCACGACGACACGCTCGAACGCCACGGCGCCGTGCTCGCGACGACGACCGATCCGTTCCTCGATCTCGGCGCGGGTGAGGCCGTCGCGCAGCTCGCCTGGATCGACCAGCTGCTCGGCGCACAGCTCGACGAGCGGTACCCCGGCCTGCGGGCACGCATCCGCGACGAGGCCCGCCGGCGCGTCATCGACCCCTTCGTCACCCGCCGCGACTGGCACTGGATCGGGCTGGACGGCGACGTGCACAACTGGAACCCGTGGATCCACGGCAACGTCCTCGTCGCCGCTCTGCGACTGCTGGATGCCCCGGACGAGAGCGCGCTGCGCGCCGAGGTCGTGCGCCTTTCCGTCGAAGGACTCGACCGCTACGTCGCGGCACTGCCCGCCGACGGCGCGATCGACGAGGGGTACGAGTACTGGTGGAACGGCGCCTGCCGTGCCCTCGAGGCACTCGACGTGCTCGCGCACGCGACCGGCTCGGTCGTCGAACTCGGCGCGCGCGTGCCGGCGCTGCGCGCGACGGTCGCGTTCCCGCACCGCATGCACCTCGGCGGGCCGTGGTACCTCAATCTCGCCGACGGTCAGGCGCGGCCGGTCGAGCCCAAGCCGTGGCACGCGCTCTACCGCGCGGCGCTGCGCGCGGGCGACGCCGCCTCGGCGGCGCACGCGCGCGCCCAGCTGATGGCGGGAGCGCCCGTCGCCGATGCGGCGTCGGGCGCGGGGCGACTGCTGCGCGCTCTCGCCGATGCGGAGTGGCGCGATGCGACATCCGCCGCTGCTGTGGCCGCTGGCGCCTCTGGCGCGGGCGGCGCGCCGACGGGCGAGTGGCTCGCCGAGAGCCTGTGGCTGCCCGACGTCGAAGTGCTGCTCGCGCGCGAGCGAGCCGGCACGGCGGCCGGGCTCACCCTCGCGATCAAGGGTGGCCACAACGGCGAGCACCACAACCACAACGACGTCGGCTCGTTCGTCGTCGCCCGCGACGGCGTGCCCGTGCTCGTCGATGCGGGGCGCCCGACGTACACGAAGCAGACGTTCGGGCCCGACCGCTACGACATCTGGACGATGCAGAGCCAGTGGCACAGCCTGCCCGTCGTCGCGGGAGGCGGGCAGCCACCGGGTGCGCGGTTCCGCGCCCGGTCCGTTGCGGCCGCGCCGGCGGATGCCACGATGAGCCTCGACCTGGCATCCGCCTATGACGTCCCCGGCCTCACCTCGCTTGTGCGCACGGCACACCTCGATCGCGCCACCGGGCAGGTCTCGATCCATGACCGGTGGGAGGCCGACGGTGAGGTCGACGGCGAGCTCGACGTCGTCGAGCACCTGATCGTTGCGGGCGAGGTCGAACTCATCCCCGGCGGCGCGCGGGTGCATCCCGTCGGCGGTGGCGGCACGGTGCTGTTGCGCTGGGATGGGGGCCTCGACGCGCAGCTCGACGTGCGCGAGCTCGACGACCCGATGCTCACGGCGGTGTGGGGCACGCACCTCACTCGCGTGCGGATCGATGTCGCTACGCGCGGCACGTTCCACCTGACGGTAGAAAGAGACGACATGATCGCCAAGGATCACCGATGACCGAGCAGAACCCCACCGCGCCGCAGGCGGCCCTCCTCGGTGCTGAGCGGCGCGCGTATGTCCTCACCGCCCTCGCCCGCGACGGCGTCGTGCGCATGGCGCAGCTGACGGAAGAGCTGGACGTCGCGCCCGTCACCCTCCGCCGCGACTTCGCGCAGATGGAGAAGGAGGGACTGCTCGTCCGGGTGCACGGCGGCGCGGTCGCGCCCAGCGGCGGCGTGACCCTGCCCGAGCAGGCGGTCAAGCCCACCACCGGCACGATCGCGGTGCTCGTGCCGTCGCTGAACTACTACTGGCCGGGCGTCATCCGCGGCATCGAAGCCGAGGCGCGCCGCCGCGGTCTCACGCCGATCCTGCGCGGCGCGTCGTACGAGCTGCAGGACGAGCGTCCCGTGCTCGAGCGCCTCGTCGCCGAGCAGGATGTGCGCGGATTCATCGTCGCCCCCAACACCGACACGCCGCACGCGCAAGACGTCGTGCAGTGGCTCAAGGCATCCGGCCTGCCGAGCGTCTTCGTCGAGCGCGACGCCGTGCTGCTGCCGAGCGGCGAGCCCGTCGAGAACGTCGTGACCGACCACGCGCTGGGCGCCGTGTTCGCGGCACGCCACCTTGCTTCGCTCGGCCACCGCAAGGTGGGGCTCATCCTGTCGCGCGACTCTCCCACCAGCCGCAAGATCGCCCGCGGCTGGGACACCGCGTGCGCCGAGCTCGAGCTGCAGCCCTCCGACCACTTCGAGCAGTACTTCCCCGATCGCGCGCGCGCGAACTTCTCGGTCGCCGTCGACGACGCGATCGACACCGCGCTGCGCACCGGCGTGACGGGACTGCTCATCCACTCCGACCCCGAGGCGATGGCGTTCATCGACATCGCACTCAACCGCGGACT
Source organism: Microbacterium sp. 70-16 (assembly GCF_001898315.1). Taxonomy (GTDB): domain Bacteria; phylum Actinomycetota; class Actinomycetes; order Actinomycetales; family Microbacteriaceae; genus Microbacterium. Next base: position 141,720 of record NZ_MKTQ01000028.1, read on the forward strand.
CGCCGTGCCGCGCGACCTCTCGGTCGTCGCGTACGACGACGAAGTCGCCCAGCTGTTCACCCCCGGTTTGACGGCCGTGAGCCCGCCACGCGCGGCCGTGGGAGCTGCAGCGGTCGACCTGCTCGCGCGGCGCTTGGAAGACCCGACGCGACCCGTGCACCGCGTGACGCTGAACCCGTCGCTGAACGTCCGGCAGTCCACCGCCGCCGTCCGCGCATGACGGTCGACCCGTTCCAGCACTCGCCGTGGTCGTTCTGGGACGAGGCCGATCCCGCCGCGCAACGCGCGCAGCTGGCCGCGCAGGCTTCACTGCTTGACGCTCACCCGGCGTGGCGGTTCGGGGCGCGGTGCTTCGTGTCGGATCTTGCCTCGGTCGACGCCGAAGAGCTGACGCTCGGCGACGGCACCTACCTCGCCGCCGGCAGCTACGTGACCGGCACGGTGCGCCTCGGTCGTGACGTGAGCGTCAACCCGTACACGGTCGTGCGGGGCGACGTTGAGATCGGCGACGCGACCCGCATCGGCGCACACACGTCGATCCTCGGGTTCAACCACACGATGGACGATCCCGACGTCGAGATCCGCCTGCAGCCGCTGGCCTCTCGTGGCATCCGCATCGGCGACGACGTCTGGATCGGATCGCACGTGGTCGTGCTCGACGGCGTGACCGTCGGATCGCGCGCCGTACTCGCCGCGGGCGCCGTCGTCACCAAGGACGTGCCCGCCGGAGCGGTCGTCGGCGGCAATCCGGCGCGGCTGCTGAAGTGGCGGGTGGAGCCTGTGGCTGCTGGGGCGGGTGTTGAGGCTCTTGCTGGTGAGGGCGTCGCCGCTGGTGCTGGTGCGGGTGTTGAGCCTCTTGCTGATGCGGCTGCCGACTCACTGGTCGCGCGGCTGGGTGCGTTCGCGGATGCCGCGCGGGCGGATGCCGCGGATGTGCTCGCGCGATCGTGGGACGAGGCATCCCGTGCCTTCGTCGACGGGCCCGGCGAGCCGATATCGCTGCGGGCGCACTGCGACGCCGTCGAGATCTCCGACCTGCTGCTGGGCACTGTGCCGCCGCAGCTGTCGCGCGAGCGGGTGCGTGATCGGATCGACGGGTGGCCGCTCGACGACGGCACCGACCCGGCATATCGCGTGCTGTGCGCGGGCTACGCGCTCGACCTGCTCGGCAGCAGGTTCACCGCGCTGCCCGAACTCGACTCGGCGGCGGCGCTCGTCGCGCGGCTGGATGCCCTGCCGTGGCAGAGCGACCCGTGGCACGCGGGGCACTGGGTCGACTCGTTCGGGACGGCGCTGCGGTGGCGGCGCGGCGCGGGGGCTGCGGTGCCTGCCGGCTACGCCGAGGCGCTGTTCGGCTGGCTCGTGACGCACGCCGACCCCGAGACCGGTGTGTGGGGGCGCGGCTCGCAGCGAGACGGGATGCTCCTGCCCGTGAACGGGTTCTACCGGGCATCCCGCGGCACGTTCGCGCAGTTCGGCGTGCCGGTGCCGTTTCCCGAGCGGGTCATCGACACGGTGCTCGCGCACGCGCGCGACGAGCGCTACTTCGCGCGCGAGCGGCAGAACGCCTGCAACGTGCTCGATGTCGCGCACCCCCTCTGGCTCACCCGCGGGTCGGGTCATCGCACCGACGAGGTGACGGCGCTCGCGCGCAGGCTGCTTGAGGATGCGCTGGGCCGGTGGCATCCCGGCGCCGGCATGTCGTTCGGTCCTTCGGGCGATGGGGGTGCGCTGTCTCTTTCGGGCGGGCCTGGGCTGGGGGCTGGGCCCGGGCCCGGGCTGCAGGGCACCGAGATGTGGCTCGCGATCGTCTGGTACCTCGCGGATCTCGTCGGCCTGTCGGATGCCCTGGGCTATCGCCCCCGCGGCGTGCACCGGCCGGAGGCCGCCTTCTAGGGCGTTGGGGCGCAGTTTGGGGTCGCGTGTTGTCGCTTCCGCCGGGCTGAGACGACCACGGGCGACCCCAAACCCCGCTGACGGCGTTCGAGGAGCGCAAAAACCTCGCGCAGAGGGGGTTTCTCACGGGGTCAGAGGGTGACGACGACCTTCCCGCGCACGTGGCCGCCGCGCTGCAACGCGATCGCCTCGTCGATCCGCTCGACGGGGAAGGATGCCTCGATGGGCAACGTCACCGCGCCGTCCGCGATCAGCTGCGCGATGCGCGCTGGCGCATCGGGGGCGGATGCCGCTCCACCCGTCGCGATCGCACCGTACGGCGGAGTCGGTCCACCCGCGATCGTCGCGATGCGCTCCCCCGGAACGCCGAGCGCGGCCGCCGCGACGGCCGTGTCCGTGCCGTGCAGGTCGATGGCCGCGGTCACGCCGTCGCCGGCGACGGCGCGGACGGCCTCGACGAGTCCGTCGCCGTACGCCACTGGGATCGCCCCGAGGCCCTTCAAGAACTCGTGATTGGCCGGCGAGGCCGTTGCGATGACGGTCGCGCCCGCGGCGACGGCCAACTGCACCGTGATGACTCCGACGCCGCCCGCGGCACCGCCGATCAGCACCGTGTCGCCCGCGGTGACGCCGACCGCGCTCAGCGCGGCATCCGCCGTACGTGTCGCGATCCACAGCGTCGCGGCGGTTTCGTCGTCGAGCCCCTCGGGGGTGTGGGCGAGGTTGCTGACGTCAGGCGTGAGCACGATGTGGTCGGCGACGGCGCGGCCGCGCGCACTGCCGAAGACGCGGTCGCCGACGGCGAAGCCGGTCACGCCGTCGCCGACCTCGTCGACGACGCCGGCGAAGTCGTTGCCGAACCCGGCCGGAGCGGTCACACCGAACGCGGCCGCGGCCTGCGGGTGCGTCGCGATCTTCCAGTCGACGGGGTTCAGACCGGCCGCGTGCACGCGCACGCGCACCTCGCCCGCGCCGGCGACGGGGTCGGGCCGGTCGATGATCTCCAGGACGATGGGATCGGCGATCTCCTGCTGCTGTACGAATCTGCTCATGAGGGTTTCGACGCTGGGCAGCCCGGGATCATTCCCGCCGGCGCTCGTCTTCGCTGCGCGCGTGGCAGTTTGGGGTCGCGTGGCTGTTGGGGGTCGCGTGGTGTCGCCACCGCCGTGCTGAGACGACCACGAGCGACCCCAAACCGCACGTGCGCCAAGTTTGGGGTCGCGCGGTGTCGCCTCCACCGCCCCGAGGCGACCACAGGCGACCCCAAACCGCCGCGCGGCTACCCGTACGTGATCGCCACGCTCGTCTCGATGACCTCGCCGGGCGAGACGCGCACCGCGCGGGTCTGCTCCGACTCCCGCTCGGGCTCGAACAGCGGCGCATTCGCCGGCTCGATGCCCAGCGCCCACCCGCCACGCGTGGGCAGCACCCACTGGTAGCACCGCGGCAGAGTGCCCGCCGACCATGCCACTTCGGTGCGGCGCCCGTCGGGCGTCGTGACGATCGCGCGAGCCGTGCCATCGTCCGCGCGCACCCCGATATGTGCGAACACCGTCTCTTCTGTGTGCTGGATGGGATCGGGCAGCACCGTGGCATCCGGCACGCTCTGCGTGTGCTCGCGGGCGATCGTGCGCTCCGCTTCGATCGAGACACGGGCACCCGGCGCGATCGCCGGGGCCCCGAGGTTGACGTGGTACAGCAGCGCGACGGGCGCGGGCTCCAGACCGAGGTTCTCGACGCGGTCGTGCACACGCAGTGCCTCGTCGACCGTGCTGGTGGTGATGGCCCGGCGGATGCGGACGTGCCGGCCGAACATGTGCACGTCGTCGATCGTGCCCGTGATCTCGACGCTGACGCCCGCCGGAGACAGGGTACGGCGCCACGCGACATCGTGCGCCGGCGTTGCGCTGTGTCTGCCGTGCAGGGCCCCGTCGCGCGCGACCCCGATCTGGTCGGGGCCGCAAGTCACGAGCAGTCCCCCGAGAAAGCGATCTCCCCAGCCACGCCCGGGGCCCGGATCGGTCTCGATCGGCGAGCGCCAGGCGACGGGTGTTCCCCGCCACCAGGCCCCGCCGATGTCGAGCCCGCGATCGGGCAGGACGTCGAACGACCAGCCGTCTGCGACTCGCACGGTGATCCGACGGATGCCCCGTTCATCGCGTCCCTCGACGACGTCCACAGCGGCCGTCGGGCGCAACAGCCCCGCCCGCAGCAGGTCGGCGACGGTCACGGTGCCGGCGGTCGCGCGACGAGCACTTCACCGTCGCCACGCACGGTCAGCGCTCCGTCGGCCGCCGCGACGAGCAACGTCGTGCCTCGAGGCGCGGGCTCGCCATCGATCTCGAGATCGCCCGCAGTCACGACGACGATCGCGAAGCCGGCGGCGATCTGCGCCGTTCCCGACACGGGCATCCGCTCGAGCCGGAAGTACACGTCGGCATCGACGGGGAACACCGAGCCGGATGCCGGTGCCGCATGCACCAACTGTGCGACCTGAGCCGCGGAGCGCCCGGTACGCGAAATCGCCTGCAGCGCGACGTCGAACCCGAGGCCGAGGTGACCGTCGGCCGCACCGTCGAGGGCGAACCCGTCCCATTCGAGCAGGATCGACAGGTCTTCGGGCTGCTGCAGTTCCAGCAGCAGAACGCCGGCACCGATCGCGTGGAGCTCGCCCGGCGGCACCCACACGACATCACCGGGAGCGACGTCGATCTGGTGCAGCAGGCCAAGCAACGCCATGACGTCCTGTGAGTCGACGAGCGCACGCAGCGCACCGGCATCGATGTCGTCACGGAGCCCCACGTGCACGGTTCCTCCGCTGAGGATGTACCAGGCCTCCGCCTTGCCGTGCGCACGGCCGAGGTGCGTCGCGGCGAAGTCGTCGTGCGGATGCCCGTGCACGGGTAGCCGCTGCCCCGCATCGAGAAGCTTGACCAACAGCCGCGCGTCGGCGCCCCAGCGGGCGGCGTGTGCCGCGCCCAGCCAGGTCTGAGGATCGGCGGCGATCGCGTCACGCAACAGCGTTCCGTCGGGCAGTCGCGTCAGCCCGACTTCCGCTTCGCCGGCGACGGTCGTCGTCGAGCCGACCCAGTCCTCCGGCTCACGCTCGCCCGCGACGGGCTCGCCGCGGAAGGCGGTGATCTGCGCGCCGCCGCGGTAGAAGCGCTCCGCGGGTCGGTTCGAGCTCAGGCGGATGGGCATGCAGATCTCCTAGTGAGAGGTCAGGGGCAGCGCCGCGCGCGGCGCGAGGAACCCGCCGACGAAACTGTCGCCGAGTCCGATGGTCGTGGGGTGCGCGACGTCAGCGACCACGGCGGTGACGCCGGCGCTCGCCGGTGCGGCGGCTTCGACACCCGCGACGACGCGAGCGCCACCGGCGTGGCGCGGCAGCCGCGCGGTCTGCTCGAGGTCATCCGGTCCGAAGACGTCGCCCAGCCGGTAACGGGTGGCCGACACGCGCACCGCACTCTCCAGCGCAACGCGGTGGTGCGCGGCATCCGGGCCGACCGCGATCGCCCAGTAGCGGGTGTGCACGACAAGGGCCGGGGCCGGGATGAGACGGTGCGCTTCGGCGAGCGCCGCGGTCACATCGGCCGCGTCGAGCAGGTTCACCGCACGGCCGACATACTCCTGCAGCTCGTCTTCGTTCATGCCATACACGTCGATGCGCGGCAGCAGTCGGTCGCGCGCGATGCCGGCGAACTCGCGCCGGTAGAACCCGGCATCCTCGTAGTACACGAGAGCGTCTGCGGAAAGACTCCGCATCGCGGTCTCGAGATCATCGAGGCGACGGCCCAGCAACGCGGCATCCTGCATCGTGTTGAACCCCGAGACGAGGAACGCATCCGCATCGGCGAGGGTCTCTGCGAGTTCGGGGGCAAGCGCCATCTCGCGGTTCGGCCGGTCGTTCGCGAAGATCAGCCGATTGGCCGACGACGAGATCACGTCGCCGTCGATCAGTCGGATCAGCGCACCGACCGGGTACTGGACGATCAGGTGCGGGTCGAGGGTGTCCTCGGTGGCCGAGCAGATCCACGAGATCGACGGCGGCATGAGCCGGCGCACGTTGTCGTCGATGCTCACGAGGTGCTGCACGCTGGGAATGCCGAGGCGATCCAGCGCCAGTCCCGCGCGCACTCCCGTGCCGCCGAGGGTGATCTGCGTGTCGAAGCGCGCGGCGAACGACTCCAGCGTCGCCGAGGCGTCGACGAACCGCTCGCCGCCCGATCCTGAGGCGAGAAACCCCAGGATCGTGACGACGAGCGCGCGTTCATCGGTGATCGGCGCCGTCGTGGTCAGCTCGCCCCGCCGCACGCCGTGCGTGCGGGCGAGCTGTTCGACGACATCGGCATCCCAACGGATCTCGTAGTCGACGGTGCCGCCGAGTCCGAGTACCAGTCGACCGCTCATGGCGCCGATCTCCTTCTGTCGCAGGTGTGACGATTCAGTACAGCGCGGCCTTGCCAGCGGCTCCGAACAGGTCGATCTTCTCAGCGGCCGTCACCTTCAGCGCCGCGATCGGCTCGGGCTGGATCGCGTTGGGCTCACGCAGACGCTCGTCCGTGCCGAGGATCTCCCGCATACGGTTGTGGTAGCTGACCTTGATGTCGCTCGAGATGTTGATCTTGTTGATGCCGAGCGAGACGGCACGCGCAAGCTCCGCGTCGGGGTTGCTGGATCCGCCGTGGAGCACCAGCGGAATGCCGACGGCCGCCTTGATCTGCTCAAGCAGGTCGTGGCGCAGCTCGGGGTTCTTGTCGGCGGGGTACAGCCCGTGCGAGGTACCGATCGCGATGGCGAGCGAGTCGACACCGGTCTCCTGCACGAAGCGCACAGCGTCGTCGACGTTTGTGTAGATGATCTCAGCGGCGCCGGACTCGCCGTAGCTGTCGTTCGCGCCGATCGTGCCGAGTTCGCCCTCGACCTGGATGCCCACGGCGTGCGCGGCATCCACAACCTTCTTCGTCAGCGCGACGTTCTCTTCGAACGGCAGCAGTGACGCGTCGATCATGACCGAGGTGAAGCCCGACTGGATCGCGGTGATCATCTGCTCGTACGAGCCGCCGTGATCCCAGTGGATCGCGACGGGCACCGGGGAGCGGTGCGCACGGGCGTGCATCGCGGCGATGAGGTCAGTCGTGATGTGCGAGACCTCGTCGGGGTGGATTGCGATGATGACGGGCGCGTTCTTGGCCTCGCTGATGTCCATGACGCCGAGGAACATGGCCCAATCGCTGATGTTGAACGCCGGGATGGCGAAGTTGTTCTGGTTGGCGATGTCGAGGATGGACTTGCCGGTGTACAGCACCACGGTGGATTCTCCTGTCGGTGGGGTGGGGTTCAGTGGAAAAGGGGTGGTTGGTGGACGGTCAGCTCTTCACCGAGCCGGCCGTGAGGCCGCTGATGAAGTAGCGCTGGAAGAAGAGGAAGAGGATCAGCACGGGGATCGAACCGAGCACACTCATGGCCATGATCTGGTTCCACTCGTAGGAGTGCTGACCCATGAGCAGCTGGATGCCGATGGGCACGGTCCGCATGTCGATCGTGCGCGTGAGGGTCAGCGCGAAGAGGTACTCATTCCACGCGATCATGAACGTGTAGATACCGACCGAGACGATGCCGGGCACCGAAATCGGCACAAGCACTCGCCACAGCGCGGTCATCGATCCGGCGCCGTCAACACGCACGGCTTCGTCGAGCTCTTTCGGAAGCGTGTTGAAGTAGCCGGTCATCATGATGATCGCGTAGGGCAGCGTGAACACCATGTAGGTGAGGATCAGCGCGGCGTAGGTGTTGTACAGGCCGAGACCCACCATGAGCCCGAAGTACGGGATCAGCAGGGTGATCGGCGGCACCGCCTGGACGCTGACGATGATCACGTTGAGGACGCGCTTGCCGCGGAAGTCGAAGCGGCTGAGCGCGTACGCCGCCTGGATCGCCACCAGCAGGGTCAGCGCCGTCACCGCGAACGCGACGACGTAGCTGTTGATGAAGAAGCGCACCGTCTCGGGATCCGTGAAGATCGCGATGTAGGCGTCGAGCGAGAAGCTCTCGGTGATCAGTCGCGGCGGCAGCTCGAAGATCTCGGTGTTCGACTTGAACGAGTTCGAGAGCATCCACAGCACGGGACCGGCGGCGAAGACCGCACCGATGAGCAGTCCGATGACGAGCCCGACGCGGGCCGCACGGGTGCGTGTCTGGATGGACATGGCCATGATCAGTCCCTCGCCTTCTGGTGGCGGACGTAGAAGACGGCGAGCACCATCGACATGAGCAGAACCAGGACAGCCGAGGTCGCCGCCTGCGAGAAGTCGTACTTGGCGAATGCGAGCTTGTAGGTGAAGGTGCTGAGCACCTCGGTGACGTTGATCGGACCGCCGCCCGTGGTCATCCAGATGAGCGCGAACTGCTGCGAGGTCCAGATGAGGTCGAGGAGCACGAGGCTCACGATGATGGGGCGCAGCTGCGGAACGGTGACGTTCCAGAACCGCTGCACGGGCCCGGCACCATCGATGCTGGCAGCTTCATACAGGTCGCTCGGGATGCCTTGAAGCCCCGCGAGCAGGCTCACCATGAAGAACGGGTAGCCGGCCCAGATGTTGATGAATGTCACGGTGCCGAGCGCGAGTTGCGGCGAGGCGAGCCATTCGATGTTCGTGTTGAGCAAGAAGTTGATGACGCCGTTGGGGGCGAGCAGCATGCGCCAGAGCACCGCGATGACGGCGACGGTGAACAGCCAGGGAAGGACGTAGAGTCCGCGGAAGATCGCGCGTGGCACGGCGCCGATCAGCGTGCTGTTGAGCATCATCGCGAACCCGAGCCCGATGATGAGGTGGGCCACGACACTGGTCACCGTGAAGATGACGGTGTTGCTGGTGGCGTTCCAGAAGCTCGGGTTGGTGAGCACTGCCATGTAGTTGTCGAGGCCGACGAACTCGTGGTCCTTGCCGATGATCGCGCCGTCCTGCAGCGAGTAGCCGATCACCATGACGATCGGGATGATCATCAGGACGAACAGCAGGATCATCGTCGGGCTCAGGAAGGCGTACGACTCGGCCGTGCGCCGCAGCTGTCGCCGCCGCTTGGATTGCGGGACACCGGTGACGATCACCTCGGTGTCCAGCACAGGGGTCTTCAGGGACATCAACCCACTCGCTCCTTCGTGGTCGGGTACCGCGCCGCGCACCTTCGCGGCGCGGTACCCGGATCTTTGTCAGGTCAGTCGGTTCAGAACTCGGCGACCCAGGCGTCCTGCGCCTTCTGCAACGCCTCATCGACCGACTGCTGGCCGTCCAGCGCCGCCTGCAGCTGCTCGCCGAACAGACGCATGAGCTCTTCGGCGACGGGCAGGCCCGTGAACTCGTTGGCGGGGTAGCTGGCCTGGTAGATGTCGAACGCCGTCTTGAACAGCTCGTCGTCGTTGACGAAGTCCGGCACCGACTGGGTGTTGCCCGGGAAGGCGTTGGCCATCGTGGACAGCTCGGAGTTGACGTCCTCGCTCATCAGGAAGGAGACGAGCTTGAACGCGGCATCCTTGTGCTCGGAGTTCTCGGCGACGCCGATGCCCCATGACGCATAGGGGATACCCCGTTCGCCGTCGTAGCCGTCCTCAGCGGGGATCGCCGAGATCGAGAAGTTCAGGTCGGGGTTGGTCTCGCGGATCAGGTTGATGTGCGCGAGCGAGTCGATCATCATGCCGACGCGGCCGTTGGTGAACTCCTCGACCTTGTCCTGCTCCTTCATCGTGAACGAGCCGGCGGCGATGACACCGTCGTCCCACAGACCCTGGATGTAGTCCACGGCCGAGGTGACGTCGGCGTTGGTCAGGTCGGGCTGTCCATCGTTGAGCATCGAACCGCCCGACGCCCATACCCACGACATGACGTCGTTCTGCACACCGTTCGGCGCTTCCAGCGACAGCGGCAGCACCCAGCCCGAGACGTCTCCGCCAAGGGCTGTGACCTTCTGCGCGGCATCCGCGAACTCGGTCCGGTTGGTCGGCGGAGTCGTGACGCCGGCCTCGGCGAGGAGGTCGTCGTTCGTGAACATGGGGTAGACGAAGTTGACGACCGGGATCATGTAGGTGCCGCCGTCGACCTGGATCTGGCTGGCCAGCTGACTGTCGTCGTAGCCTGCATCGGCCATGAGGTCGGTGAGATTGGCGATGACGCCCTGCGAGGCGAAGTCGTTGACCCACGCACCGTCGAGACCGACGACGTCGGGCATGGTGCCGGATGCCGCACCGGCGAACAGCTGCTCCTTGGTGGAGGCGTAGGGGCCGCTGACGAGTTCGACGGTGATGCCGGGGTTCTCGGCTTCGAACTTGTCGATCAGCGCGCGGAACTCGCCGTCAGGCAGCTCCGGCTCCCACCACTGGGCGAACTCGATCGTGACATCGCCGCCCGCGTCGCCCGTCGCGCCATCCGACGAGCCTCCCGAGCAACCAGTTACCAACATCAACGATCCGGCCGCGATCGCGGCTCCAGCGATCTTGAGGGCCTTGCTGTGCCCCTGACCCGCTCTGGTCATCATCTCTCCTCTTTGAGTGCGTGGCCGCAGACATCGGGTGCTGATTCGTGCGGCTTTGAGCATAATTATGCCGATATCTGCGGGGAAGTCAAGGGTTCGTTTCGGCTTCGCGCTTTCCGATGCTTTTTTCTGCATGTTTCATGCGAGAAAAGCGGCAGGATGGTGCTAGAACTGTGGCATGGCTTCTTCAGAGACTGCGCGCGGGCGACGGCTGCCCGCCGGACGAAAGGCCGATCTGGCCGCGTACGTGACCGAAGTCGGCCAGGTCACGGTCGGTGACCTGGCCGAGCACTTCGGCGTGTCAATCGACACCGTGCGGCGAGATCTCGACCAGCTCCATCGCGCGGGTGCTCTCGTGCGCACGCACGGCGGCGCGGTCAGCGCACTCGATGGCCCCGTGCGCGACCGCGGCCTCGACGTGCGTCTGCGCATGCAGGTGGAGGAGAAGGAGAAGATCGCCCACCTCGCCGCCGAACTCGTCGACGACGGCGCCGTCATCATGCTCAACGCCGGCACGACGACGCTCGCGGTGGCGCGCGCACTGCGCAACCACCGCGAACTGACCATCGCGACGAACAATCTGCGCATCCCCGCTGAGATCGCGCCGTCGGCGTTCCGCGACCTCTACGTGTTCGGTGGCGCCGTGCGGACCATCACGCAAGCGACGACGGGCCCGGTGACCTTCACCCTGACCGCGGGCGGGCCCGAGGTCGACATCCGCTGCGACCTCGCCCTCATCGCGGTCGGCGCAGTGGATGCCTCGGGGTACTCGACCACGAACCTCGGTGACGGCGCGATGATGTCAGAGATGATCGAACGCGCCGAGCGCACCGCGATCCTCGCCGACTCGACGAAGCTCGACCGCCGACTATTCGCCCAGGTCGCTCCGCTCGCGGGTGCCGACTACCTCGTCACCGATGCGCAGCCGAGCGCAGAACTGGCCGCTGCGCTGGATCAGGCGGGGGTCGCCGTCCTCACTCCGTGACGAGCGAGCGCGTCAGTCCAGCGCGGCGCGCCACTCGGCGAGCAGCCGCGCCGTCGCGAGGGTCTCGAACCACGGCATCTCGGGCGCCTGCGTCCGGCCTTCGCGCAGCGCGCTGATCGTCGCGTCGGCTTCGGCCGCCATCGGGCTGATGGTGGATGCCACGACGCGCTCCTCGGTGCCGTCGGCGCGACGCAGCACGGCATCCGCCGTCGACTCGACGCGGCTGCCCCAGACATTCGGGATCTCCAGCTCACCCGCGGTGCCGCGGATCACCGCCGCGCGCGGCAGTTCGCGGGTGATCGAGGTGGCGACGTGTGCGCGGATGCCGCCGAGGTCGATCTCGGCCGTGGCATCCTCATCGACGCCGGTCACGCCGACCGTGCCGTCCGCGCTCGCGATCGACACGGCGCCCAACCGCCCCGCCCACGCGGCGACGCCGACGGCGAACGAGACGGGGTAACACCCGGCATCCAGCATCGCGCCGCCGGCGAGCTTGGGGTCGAACAGGCGCTGGATGCCACGATCTGCGGCGAACCCGATCGAGGTCTCGACCTCGGTGATCTCGCCCAGCTCGCCGCCCGCGACCAGCTCGCGGACGCGCTCGGGCAGCGGGCCGAACCGGTACTTGAACGCCTCGACGAGCGGGAGTCCGGCCGCTTCGGCGGCGGCGATCATCTCCTCGGTCTCGGCGACGCTGATGCCGAGCGGCTTCTCGCACAGCACGGCCTTGCCCGCCGCGAGCGCGGCGAGGGTGAGCTCGCGGTGCGAGGTGTGCACCGTGCCGATGTAGACGGCGTCGACGTCGTCGCGGGCCAGGATCTCGTCGTACGTGCCCGAGATCGCGCCGCCGAACTCATCGGCGAACTCGCGAGCCCGCTCGGCATCGCGTGCGCCGACCGCGTGCAGGGCTCCGAGCCGGGCCTGGGGCAATGCCCGCAGGAAGTCCCCGCTGATGACGCCCGCGCCGAGTACCGCCCACCGTGCTGTTTCGCTCATGCCTCCACGCTAACCCGGGCCCGGTGCCGGCTGGGTGTCGCGTGGCGTGTCTGGCCGGCGTGCGCGGCGCACGCGCGCCCGAGAAACCACATTCTGCGCGAGAAACCAGTGCTGCCGTGGTTTCTCGCGCAGATGTGGTTTCTCACGAGACAGGGCGGGCGCGCCGCGGCGGGACGCCCCGCGGCTTGTATGGCCGACGGGCGCGGGACCGCCACCGCAATAACTCAGGAACCGCGCCGGGTCCGCGGAGCGGCCGCCGCGGAATTCCGGGGCGGCCGCGCCGCGGCGGCCCCGGCGATCCTGAGTTATTGCGGTCGGAGCGCGAGCACCGGCGCCGCGCACTCGCTCCCGCGCTGCCCGCCGCGCGGGAGCGGCCAGTGGTCGCCAGCCTTGCATCGAGACATCGGTACGGAGTTCGGGGTCGCGTGGTGTCGCCTCCCCCGCCCCGAGGCGACCGCGGGCGACCCAAAACCGAGGTGGCGCGGACGCGGGATGCCGGGGCGAGACGCCGGCGGCGGATGCCCGGATGCCCCGGGCGGATGCCCGGACGCGCGCGCACTACGCTTACAGGCATCCCGGTCTCTGCGTTTCGCGGGCGCCGGCCCGCACACTTCTGCTCATCACTCGCACGCACACAAGGACCGCAGCATGGCACTGGCATTGGCGATCGATCTCGGCGGCACGAAGGTCGAAGCGGCGCTCGTCGACGAGCGCGGCGGCATCGTGGAGGGGTCGCGCCACCGTGCGGCGACCGGCGCGGCCGCGGCATCCGACGTGTCGGTGCTCGCTCGCGCGATCGACGAGGTGATCGCGCAGTGCCGTCAGCATGATCGCTGGGGCGAGGTGGTGGCCGGCGGCATCGGTGCGGCGGGCCCGATTGACATCGCGGCGGGCGTCATCACGCCGATCAACCTTCCCGCGGCCCACGGATTCGGGCTCGTCGACGCGGTCCGGCGCGCAAGCGGACTGCACCAGGTGACGCTGCGCCTCGACGGCACGTGCATCGCCCTCGCCGAGGCCTGGCTCGGCGCCGCGCGGGACGTGCGCAACGCGATCGTCTTCGTCGTGTCGACGGGCGTCGGCGGCGGTATCGTCTCGGACGGGCGCCTGGTCGCCGGCGGCACCGGCAACGCCGGGCACATCGGGCAGATCCTCGTCGCCGACATCGACGGAGACCCGGTGGATGCCACGCTCGAGAACCGCGCGGCGGGTCCGCACACCGTCGCGTGGGCGCGCGCGCACGGATGGCCGGGCTCGACGGGTGAGGAACTCGCCGCCGCCTACCGCGACGGGGACGAGATCGCCCGCGCCGCCGTCGCGCGTTCAGCGCACGCGGTCGGGGTAGGTCTGGTCAGCGCCGCGACGCTGCTCGACCTCGAGCTCGCCGTCATCGGCGGAGGCTTCTCGTTCGTCGCGGATGACTTCCCCGAGCAGGTCGAGGCCGTCGTGCGCTCCAACGCGTTCAACGCGTACGCCGCACGCCTGCACGTGACCCGCGCAGCGCTCGGCGGGGAATCCCCCCTGATCGGCGCCGCCGCCCTGGTCCACCGCCCCGACCTGCTGTAACCCCGCCGCCTCGCGAGCTTGCCCTAGCGAACGCGAGCTTGCCCTCGCGAACGCGAGCTTGCCCTGTCGGCTGAGGGCAAGCTCGGCGCCAGATGGGCAAGCTCGGCGCAAAAAGGGCAAGCTCGCGTAACAAAGGGAAAGCTCGGCGCGGCAGCGCCCGAGCGCGAGCCCGGCGGCGCGGGTCAGAAGGTCGCGTCGAGGGCGGCGAGCAGGTCGGCGCGCAGGTCGGCGACGTCTTCGAGGCCGACCGAGAAACGCAAGTGCCCGAGCCGGCGGAACGGCTCGGGGTAGTGCCGCACGCGCGGGCCCTCGGTGCCGACGTGCACGATGAGCGACTCGTCGTGGCCGAGCGAGACCGCCGAGGTGATCAGCCGCAGGTTCGACACGAACCGGTTGTGCAGGTCGGAGTCTCCGTCGAGCGCGAACGCCATCATCGCGCCGAACCCGCGCCCGTCGAACTGGCGCGCGGCGAGCGCATGCTGCGGGTGACTCTCGAGCCCGGGATACGCCACGAACGCGACGCGCGGATCGTCCTCGAGCGTCTGTGCGAGCACGGGTGCGGATGCCAGATGCTGCCGCAATCGCAGCGGCAGGGTGACCGATCCGCGCACGATCTGCCAGGCGTTGAACGGCGAGATCACGCCGCCGACGTCGACCATCGCCTCATCCTTGATGGGCTGCACCAGTTCGCGCCGCCCGATGACGGCGCCACCCATCGCATCGCCGTGCCCATTGATGTACTTCGTGAGCGAATGCACGACCAGGTCGGCTCCCTCACGCAGCGGTCGGAACAGCGGCGGCGGCGTGAAGGTCGAATCGACGACGAGCAGGATGCCGGCCGCGTGCGCGATCTCGGCGAGCGCCGCGATGTCGGCGACCTTCGTGGTCGGGTTCGCGACGACCTCGGTGATGATCATTCGCGTCCGCGGGCGCAGGGACGCGCGCACGGCATCCAGGTCGGAGATGTCGACGAACGTCGCCTCGATCCCGTACTTGGCAGGCAGCAGATCGGTGAACAGCTTGAAGGTCGCCTCGTACGTGGCATCCGCCACGATCACATGGTCACCGCTGCGCATGTGCGTGAAGAACACGGCGTGAAGCGCCGCGACGCCGGATGCCAGGGCCACGGCATCCTCGCCGCCCTCGAGCGCCGCGAGCTTGTGCTGCAGCGCGAGCTGGTTGACCCCCGTGTTGCGGGTGTAGAGCCCGCCGTCGGTCGAGGACCAGCTGATCTGCGACGGGTCGTCGTCGAGCGCGTACGAGTTGGCCATCACGAGCGGCGTCCGCAGCGCGCGCGAGCCCGGATCGACGGTGTTGCCGGCGTGGACGGCGAGCGTGAGATCGGACAGACCATCGAGGTTGTGCTTGTCGGGGCGCGTCATGCCTCGACGCTACTCGCGTGGCCGCGCGGCGCTCACTGTGTGACGCAACACAGGCGGCGAGGCGTGCCGGTCGCGCGGATCAGGCCGCAGGCACGACCAGCCGCGCAGATCCCGCCGCGCAGCTCAGGCGGTGCGGCGGCGCGAGCGACGGCTGTCCGCCGGGGCCTTCTCAGCGGGGGCGGCGGCCGCGCTGGCGACGGCGTCGGACTGCAGGTGCAGCTGTGCGACGGCGTCGCGGGCGACACCCATCGGAACCTCGAGGTCGGCGTACTCGTAGGTGAACCCGTTCTCGTCGACCAGGGTCACCTTGACGAGCGCCTTGCCGCGCCCGGGCAGGCGGGTGCTGGTGCGCGGGAGGAAGCTGCGGGCCATGACTCCAGCGTAGGGGTGACGGCGGACACTCCCCCGCGCGGGACACGCCCACGGCATGACCGACTGTTCGGTGGGATTGTGTTCTCCGAGCTTCGCTATGGTGTCGAAGGAATCGCACGGATGCCTCGCGGCACCCCGCGGGCATCCCACCCCGCACACGACTGCGACACCCGAACCCCACGACAACCCCGACGACAGGAGCCCCGATGTCGCAGGCCGCGCAGGCGACGGCACCGGCGCGCGGCAGCGTGTGGGAGGTCTTCCGGGTCTTCCTGAAGCTCGGGTCGACCTCGTTCGGCGGCCCGATCGCGCACCTGGGCTACTTCCGCACCGAGTTCGTCGAGCGGCGGCGCTGGATGAGCGACCGCGAGTACGCCGACCTCGTCGCGCTGAGCCAGTTCCTGCCCGGCCCGGCCTCGAGCCAGGTGGGCTTCGGCGTCGGGCTGCTGCGCGCAGGCGGATGGGGCGCGATCGCGGCGTTCGTGGCGTTCACGCTGCCGTCGGCCGTGCTGATGATCGCGTTCGCGGCGGGCGCGTCGCTGTTCGACAGCGCGGTCGGCGCGGGCCTGCTCACGGGGCTGAAGGTCGTCGCCGTCGCGATCGTCGCGCAGGCCGTGTGGGGTATGGCGCGCACGCTGACGCCTGACCGCACGCGTGCCGGCATCGCCGTGGTCGCGCTCGTCGTCGCACTCGTGTTCGCCGGCACGATCGGCCAGGTCGCGGCGATTGTCGTGGGTGCTGTCGCGGGGCTCTGGCTGTGCCGCGCCTCCGGCGCCACCGCGCCAGAGGACGCGCCGGACATGCTGCGGTTCCCCGTCCGCCCCGCCGTCGGCGTCGCGTGCCTGGCTCTGCTCGGCATCCTGCTGGTGGGTACCCCGATCGCCGTCGCCGTGACCGGATCGGGAGCGGTCGCGCTGTTCGACGCGTTCTTCCGTGCGGGTGCGCTCGTGTTCGGCGGCGGGCACATCGTGCTGCCGTTGCTGCAGGCGGGCGTCGTCGATCCGGGGTGGGTGAGCGACGCGCAGTTCCTCGCCGGGTATGGCGCGGCGCAGGCCGTTCCCGGGCCGCTGTTCACATTCGCGGGGTATCTCGGCGCGATCGCCGACGTCGGCCCCGGGGGCATCCCGGGCGCGCTCATCGCGCTCGTCGCGGTGTTCCTGCCCGGATTCCTGCTGCTGGTCGGCGTGCTGCCGTTCTGGAACGCGTTCCGCCGTCGCGCGTGGGCGCAGGCCGTGATGCGCGGCGCGAATGCCGCCGTCGTGGGCATCCTCGCGGCCGCCCTCTACTCCCCCGTGTTCACAACGGCGATCGTCGACGTCGGCACGTTCTGCCTCGCGGTCGTGTGCTTCGTGCTGCTCGTCTCGTTCAAGCTACCGCCGTGGATCGCCGTGCTCGTCGGCGCCGCCGGCGGGGTCGTGCTCGCGGTCGTGTGATGGGGCCGGATGCCTCGCACCACCGGTGTCGGCGGCACCGCCTAGGCTTCAGGCCGTGGCCACCCTCGATGACATCCGCGCGATCGCGGCGGGACTGCCCGGCAGCGAAGAGCGGGCGATGACGGGCGGCGCGGCGTGGTTCGTGCGCGGCAAGATCTACGCGTGGGAATGCCACCCGTGGCCGAGCATCTCCGCCGACATGCGCGAGATCATCACGGCCGAACTGGTTGCCGGCGTGAAGGTCGCCGACCGATTCGATGCGCTGGCGCTCGTCGAGATGACCCCCGCGGTCTTCCTCCGCGAGACGACCCGCTGGGGCGAGCCGAAGGTCGCGTTCCGCATGGCCGGCATCGACGGCGAGCACCTGGTTGAGCTCGTGACGGATGCCTGGCGCACACAGGCCCCGAAGTATCTGCGACGCGAATTCGACGAGCGCGAGGCGTCGGCCCCGGCGTAGACAGAGCGGAGGTACAAGCGTAGGCATCCGCCGTCTCCGTCACCCCACGGCGACGCGCACGGGCACCTCGTCGATCGAGGAGTAGACCGGCAGTCCGCGCTCGCGCGCGATCTCGACGTCCTTGTCCGCACCCGTCGAGTCGCCCGGCAGGCGCAGCACGGCGTCGCAGTGTTGCAGCAGTCGATGCGCGGTCTCGTACATGACATCGCCGTCGGCGTCGCCCTCGTCGATGCCGCGCAGGATCGGCAGCGCGACCCACTCGCCGATCATCGGCACGTGGCCACGCCGATAGATCGGGGCGGCGGCTTCTTCGAGGCGGGCGAGGTTGCGCGCGATCAGCGCGGGGTCGCCATTCGTGCCCGAGCGATACGGGCCGGCGATGAGGATCAGAAGTGGTGTGTCCATGGCCGATACTGTAACCTCAAACGTGCAGAAACGTGAAAGACTACGAAGGAACGAGATGCTCGGCGCACAACGCAAGGCCTTTCTCCTCAAGATCCTCGACCGCGACGGGCGCGTCGTCGCCAAGAGCGTCGCCGCTGAACTCGGCATCTCCGAGGATTCGATCCGGCGTGATCTGCGCGAGCTCGCCGAGGCGGGCGCGCTCATCCGCGTGTACGGCGGCGCTCTGCCCGTGCCGCCCGCAGATCGCCCCATGCAGGAGCGGCACGCACTGGCATCCGACAGCAAGAACCGCGTCGCGGCCGCGGCGATCGAGAAGATCCACCCCGGCATGACGATCGGGCTGGATGCCGGCACGACAGCGCTCGCGCTGGCGCGGATGCTCCCCCGCGACCCGACACTCACGGTCGTCACGCCCAGTCCCCACGTCGCGATCGCGGTCGCCGAGCACTCCGACGCTCGCGTCATCATGATCGGCGGCGAGCTCGCCCGGTTCTCGATGGTCGCGAGCGGCGCACTCGCGATGGAGGCCGTGCGACACCTGCGTCTCGACGCGTTCTTCCTGGGCGTCACCGGCATCGACCCCGTGAGCGGGCTGACGACGGGCCACCTGGACGACGCGATCACCAAGCGCGCGATCGCCGAGCGCAGCGACGAGACCTTCGTCCTCGGCAGCGAAGAGAAGGTCGGTGCCGTCTCGCGCTACCCCGTGATCGGCCTCGACGAGGCGACCGACGTGATCCTCGATCCACTGGACGATCGCGCCCTGGTCGAGGAGATCCGGGTGGCACTCACCGGCAGCTCGACGCAGTAGCGCTACGCGACCGCGGGGCGCGGTGCACCCCGGCGCATGCCCACCACGAGTCCGACCATCATGACCGCGAAGACCAGCGACACCCAGCCTGACCCGATGCCCACGCCACCCTCGCTGACGGGCTTGCCGAGCCAGTCGGCGACCGAGGCGCCGAGCGGCCGGGTCAGGACGTAGGCGCACCAGAACGAGAACACCGGCCCGAAGCGCGCCCAGCGGTATCCCGCGGCCGGCACGACGATCAGCACAGCGAACAGCGCAATGGAGGGCAGGTAGCCGAGCCCGAGACCAACGGCGGCGAGGTCGCCGACGGCCGTGCCGAGCGCGAACGTTCCGACCACGGCCGCCCAGTAGAACAGCTCGCGCCGCGTCGAGGTGACGGCGTGCACCGAGAGGTTCCGCTCCGTTCGCCACCAGGCGATGAACACCGCGGCGAGCAGCATCGCGTACGCCGCCGCGGACGCCGCATAGGGCAGCCCCAGCACGACGTGGACGACGTCGGCCGCCATGGTTCCGAACACGCCGACGGATGCCACGGCCAGCCAGTAGACCGCGGGGATGTAGCGCCGTCGCGTCAGCTGCAGGCCGAGCGCGAGGGCGAAGAGAACGAAGCCCAAGATCACGGCGAGCTCGGGCGGCATGACGCGGATCGAGAAGTCGGAGACCGCTTCGCCAAGCGCCGTCGACACCGCTTTGGTCACCCAGAAGATCGAGGTCGGGTTCGGCACCCGTTGCTGTCCGGTCGACGTGCTGGGCGTTCGCCGTCTATCGCGTTGTGTCGTCACCACACCTGCCATCGTTCGCGGCGCGGGCTAAGAAGCCGCTAAGGAAGGTTCATGCGCGTTCCCCCACTGGTCACCGTCGATTGCTAGGGTGCGGCACGTAAGGCTCTACGACGAGGGGACGTCCCATGGCCCGCACGATGACCGCCGCCGCGCTCACCGATTCGCTCGACCGCCACTTCGCGGGCGTGACCACCCGTCGGGCCCGAAAGGGCCTGCCCGCGCCGCAGGTGCTCGTGCGCGCTCCGGGGTTCGAGTACACGAGTGGGGCTCGCGCCTTGCCGTTCCACGCGGCATCCGTCGGCAAACTGGCGACGGCGGCCCTCGTGATGCAAGAGGTCGAAGCCGGGCGGCTCGCGCTGACGTCGGCGGTCGACACCCTGCTGCCGGAGGCGGAGGTCCGCGGGCTCTTCGCGGCCCCGGGAACGACGCTCGAGCAGCTCCTCGCTCACACGTCGGGCACGCCGGACTACTTCGAAGGCAGGGTCTCGACCGGCCCGAAGTTCATCGACCTCGTCACACGCGAGCCCGACCGCCGCTGGGAACCGGCAGACCTCCTCGGCTTCAGCCGCGACCGACAGAAGCCGGTCGCTGAGCCCGGCCGGAAGTTCGCCTACTCCGACACCGGGTTCGTGTTGCTCGGACGGATCCTCGAGGAGCACACCGGACGCAGCTTCACCGACCTCCTGCACGAGCGCGTGTTCGCACCGGCAGGCATGGGTGACAGCGTGCTCTGGCTGCGCGAGCCCGGCCCGGCCGAGATCGCCCCCGCCTGGCTCGACCGCACCGAGATCAGCCGCTTCGCGTCGATCACCTGCGACTGGGCGGGCGGCGGCATCGTCACGACGCTCGATGACCTCGCGGCGCTCGTCACCGCGCTGAGCGACGACACGCTGCTCAGAACGGATACCTGGGCGTCGATGACCCGCGCACGGAACCGGTTCCGTCCCGGCATCCGCTACGGGCTCGGTGCCATGGAGCTGCGATTCGAGGGGTTCATGCCGCTGTTGCGCGGGCTGCCGCGCCCCGTCGGCCACATCGGCGTCCTCGGCGTGCACGCCTTCGTAGACCCTGCCAACGGGGCGACGGTGATTCTGAACTTCCACAGCACGCGGGAGATGGTCGCGAGCTTCCAAAGCCACATCCGGATCCAGCAGGGCCTCGCGCGGCTGGCGTGACGGCGGGTCGGCGCGACCGCGCTGAGTTCCGTCACGCGACGAGAGCCGCCTGGGGGAACTCGACCTGCGCGAGGAACGGGCTCCGTTCCGCCTGCGCACGGTACGACGCGGCGTCACGGACGCATTCGGGGCACCAGTGTCCCCCGGTCAGGACGAGACGCGGGCTGGCAGCGAACACGTGACCGAATGCGCAGCGCCACACGAGTGGCGTGGCGATGTCGCCGGTGACCGCGTCGCCGCTCAGGAGCTCGCCGCCGCGGAAGGACGCGGCATCCCGGTACATTGACGTCGACCACTCCCTGACCGGGAGCGATTCGTCGTAGCCATGGTCGAGGAAGCTCGGCGTGCGGCTCGGTTCCGGCACCTGGAACTGAGACCAGTCGCCGATCCGAGCCCAGCGGTCCGACGAGCCGAAGTGCGCACCGACCTCCTCGTTGTCGCGGCAGCGCACGGCGTGCATCGTGCCGCGAGGCTTGTGCGCGAGCGGCTTCATCACGAAGTTCTTGACGATCCAGGCCGGCACTTTGCCAGCGTTGCGCACGGAGGCCGGCGCGGCCGCGAGGGCGCGCGACATCGCGCCACCCCACGTGTCATGGCGGAACGGGACCAGCTCATCGAGGCGGTCGCTGTCGGTGTACCACTGCCCGTGAAAGTTCGTCAGCGCGAACCACTCGCGGTCGTACCACTTGCGGATGTCGGCGACGCCCATCGCACGGCCGATCGCGTTCTGCAGCTCCCAGTTCGTGAGCCGCCAGCCTTCGCCGCCGCCGATGTTGTAGATCCCCTGCCAGAACGCCTCCGGCGCACCCTCCGCGAT
This sequence comes from Microbacterium sp. 70-16, assembly GCF_001898315.1. GTDB lineage: Bacteria > Actinomycetota > Actinomycetes > Actinomycetales > Microbacteriaceae > Microbacterium. The sequence goes on from NZ_MKTQ01000028.1 coordinate 163,326, forward strand.
TGCGGCGAGCAATCGCGCCGAATCGACATCCGAGACCCACTCGAGCACACCGGCGAACGGCGAGTGAGTCATGATCGGGTCGCGGATCTCGAGCATGCCGGGGCGGAAGATCCCGGTCTGGCGCAGCCACGCCCAGCGCGGAAGACCCGAGTCGACGAGTAGCTTCTCGGCGATCACCTTCGTCTGCCCATACTCGTCGAACTGCGAGACCCGGATGGGATCGCCGACACGACCCCAGTGCACGGGTGCCTGTCGATCGCCCGTTTCTGCCACGGAGCCGATGCCGACGACTTCGACGGATGCCGGGTCGGGCAGCGCCTTCACCGCACGGATGATGTTCTGCATCGAGCCGACGTTCACGCGGCGTGCAAGCCGCGGGTACGCATCCGCGAGCGGGGAGACGACGGCGCCGACGTGCAGGATCGTGTCGACTCCCGCGATAGCCCGCGCGACATCCTCGTAGCGCGTGAGGTCACCCCAGAAGATCTCGAGGCGCCCCCTGCCCGCGAACTCGGCGAGGACCCGCCGATCACCCTCGGTCGGCATCGCGAACGCGACGACGTCAACCTTGTCGCGAGAGAGCAACTCGCGCAGCGTCGCGCGGCCCCAGTTTCCCGTTGCTCCAGTGAGCAGAACGCGGCGGCGTGCAGTCTTCATGGGCGGTTCCTTCCGTGGTCATCGCACGCACTAGCGCGCTCTAGTGGATTGTATGCGAGGGTGATCCAAGCCAACCTGACAATGCGCTCAGGCGAGGGCGGCGGCCAGCCGATCGATACCGATCTCGAACGCGCCGTCGGCGAGGCGGTCGAGAAAGCCGTGCCGGGTCTCCGGCACCACGACGTGCTCTGTGGCGACGCCGGCAGCAGCGAGCTCGCGGGCAAAGCTCTGGCCCGACGCGCGCAGGCTGTCGCGATCAACCGCGGAGACGGGCAGGTCACGGTCGGCGAGGGCGCGCGCCACGGCATCCGACTCGTTCATGTCGAGTCCGCCGTGCGAGAAGGCGCCGCCATGCAACCACACGAGTCGCGGCGCACCGTGTCCGTACCGGCGCACGGGGATCTCCCCGTGACGCCCGATGATCGCGTCGTCGACGATCCGCATCACGCGGCCGCCCCTGCTGCCACGGCTGCAGCGGTGACGGTGCAGGTGAACTCGTGCGCGCCGCTGCGTACGTCGCACACCGTTCCGTCCGGCAGTTCGACGCGGCACGAGGTCGACACCGGCACCTCGACGCGCAGCGTGAAGGTGTCGTCGACGATCGTCCAGGAGGATGCCGCGGTGCCGTACGGCGTGCGGACGATGCCCTCGGCCGAGGTCAATCCGCCGCCGAGGACCGGCGCGACGCGGAACCGACGGTAGCCGCCCTCGACGGGTTCGATGCCCGCGATGCGCCGGTACAACCAGTCCCCCACCGCTCCGGCGGCATAGTGGTTGAACGAGACCATGCCGCCGCCCGAATCTTCGTCCGAACCGCCGCCGAGGTCTGCGATGTTGACCGTGCCGTCAGGACGCAGGGCATCCCAGCGCTCCCAGATCGTCGTGCCGCCCGACTCGACCATGTACAGCCACGACGGGCATGAGGTCTGCAGCAGCAGCCGATACGCCTCGGCGACGCGACCGTTGTCGGAGAGCGCGAACAGCAGCTGTGGGGTACCGGGGAATCCGGTCGCGAGGTGCCCGTCGTTCTCGTCGATCTGCCGCACGAGGTTGTCGACCATCGTCGCGGTCTCAACCCCGCCGGTCATGCCGAACGCGAGGGGAAGCACGTAGCCGGTCTGGAACTCCTTCTTGAGCGTGCCCTCACCGTCGGTGAACACCGCCCGGTATGCCTGAACGACCTCCGCCCGCAGAGCACGGTAACGGCGTGCGTCGTCGGGATGGCCGAGAAGGTCGGCGATCTCGGCAACGATTCGGTAGGAGTTCGCGAGATAGGCGGTTGCGACCCAGCGCCCGCGGCGCAGCCACTCTCTGACGTCGCCGTCGGGCGCCGTCCAGTCGCCGAAGTGGAACGGGAACCGCCAGATGCGCCGGTGGTTCCGGCCGACCGACAGCACACGCGACCACCAGGCCGCGGCCTTCAGGAACCGCGTCATCACGGGGTACTGACTGCGCAACAGGCTCAGATCGCCGCGGGCGAGGTACTCGGCCCACGGCGCGAGGATGCACACGTCACCCCATGTCGCGGTGGCCATGACGGGGAACGGGTTGCCGGCGCGTGGCACGACCATGGGGATGCCACCGCCGCGGCTCTGCTCGGCGGCGACGTCGCGCAGCCACTTGCCGAGGAAGCGACTCATGTCGAAGTTGTACGACGCCGTGGGGGCGAAGACGGCGTAGTCTCCCGTCCACCCCTCGCGCTCGTCTCGCTGCGGACAGTCGGTGGGGATGTCGACGAAGTTCGATCGCCCGCCCCACTGGATCGCTGACTGCAGCCGGTTGATGAGGTCGTTCGAGCAGGTGAACGATCCGTTCTCCGGCACCTCCGAGTGCAGCGCGAGGGCTTCGAGCTCGATGTCTTCAGCCCGCACACCCGAGACGCCGACGTACCGGAATCCCATGTAGGTCAGGCGAGGCGAGTACTCCTGATCGCCGTCGACGCACGTGTAGCTCGCGGTGGCTTTTGCGGTGCGCAGCGACTTCACGAACAGCTCATCGTCCACGAGCACTTCGGCGTGGCGGAAGACCACGGTCTGCCCCTCGGTGCCGCGCAAACGCACTCGGATGACGCCGGCGAAGTTCTGCCCGAAGTCGTAGATCAGCTCACCGCTGGGTGCCACGGTCCGCGCGATCGGCGTCATGATCTGCTGCACGCGCACGGGTGTCCCGTACTGCGCACGCACCACAGGGGTGCCCCCGGGAGCGGTGATGTCGGCGGGCTTCCATGTCTGGTCGGCGGCCGTCACGCGCGCGTCGAACGCCTCGCCGTCGTACCACTCGGCCGCACGGTAGGGCCCATCGGTCGAGACCTGCCAGTCGGGTCCGGTCGGGATGATCTCGGTGGCGCCGTCGTCATATGCCAGGTGGATCTCGGCCAGCAGCGCCTGACGGTCGGCGTAGATGCGGTTCTTGCGCTTGTACGTGTACGAGCCGACTGCCCATCCCCCGGCAACCGTCGCGACGACGGTGTTCTCACCTGGCGTGGGCGTCAGGTCGTAGGTCTGGTACTGGATCTGGTGTGCGTACGACGTGAAGCCGGGTGCGAAGTAGTCCTCACCCACCTTGCGTCCGTTGAGGTCGAGCTCGTAGACCCCGAGGGCCGTGATCTCGACCCAGGCGCGCTGCAGTCCGGGGCGCACCGTGAAAGTCCGACGGAACACCATCGGTGTGGGCGACAGCTTGTCGGGCGTCTCATATGCGGCATCCGTGATCCACTGTGCGACCCAGGGGGTGTCGAGTCGTCCGGTGCGGAAGCTCGTGTCGGCGTCCGCGATCGCGCCCGAGGTTCCGGTGGCGACGACGCGCACGGGGTAGTCGGTGCGCGGGCGCAGCGCGCCGGAGTAGATCGTGCCGATCTGATCCTGCGTCTGCACCTCCCAGTCACCGACCGTGATGCGGGCCGACGCGAGCGCCTCCCCCGGGTTGCTGGATTCCAGGGCGAAGGCGATCCGCGGCGGGTCGTCGGTGACGCAGCCGGCCGCGAGCGAGTCGACGGTGAGTGCGGAGATTCTCATGTGCGTCCCTTGCCGAGGATGGTGCGGATGCCACGGAGCGGGCGCCAGGCAGCGATGTCGGCGATACCCCGCGCGACGTGATCGGGGAGCGCACCGCTGGAGGACATGACCATGCTGCGCAGCGATTGGAACGGCATCATGCGCAGGACGAAGTGCGCGTTCTTCACTCGTGCGTCACGCTCGGTGCTGTCGGGCATCGCGAGCGCGGCGGTGTAGTCCTTGCGCACACGCCCCGACACGAGCCGGAGCATGACGGCGCCCATCACCGATCGGCGGGCGTCGATGAGGCGCGTCTCCATCGTGAGGCGGCGAGAGGTCGGCTGCGGCGGGATCTCTCGCCCGAGCAGAGCCGGGAACGCCGCGGGAATCGCGGTGGGCGGTGTCGCGTACGCGGCATCCACCTCGGGCGAATACGGCGATCGCGATTCTCGGCCGCAGCTCACGATGAGCGGCGCGGCGAGGCGCACGTCGGCGGCGGATGCGGCCAGCAGGATCTCGTAGGCGCCGTTCTCCAGCACCCAGTCGTGTGTCGCGACATCCCAGTACGCGAGGTCGTCGAGTTCGAACCGCATCTCGATGGGAACGGTCGCACCGGCGGGGACCTCGACGCGCGTGAAGGCGCGCAGTTCCTTGTCGGCCTTGAAGACGCGGCCACGGTTGTTGCGCACGTACAGTTGCACGATTTCGGCGCCATCGCGTGTGCCGTCATTGGTGACCCGTGCGCGCACGGTCACGGTACCCGCGTTCACCGACACGTCGAGGCCGCTGTAGGAGTACGTCGTGTAGCTGAGGCCGTGGCCGAAGGGGTAGCGCACGCGCCGCCCCGTCAGATCATGGTGGCGGTAGCCGACGTAGATCGACTCGTAGTACAGCGCCTGCGGGCCGCGGTCGTAGTCGGCGGCAGAGCCGGCGTCTTCGGCGGTCAGCGTCCATGTCTCGGCGAGTTTGCCGGATGGAATGGCCTCGCCGAAGAGCAGCCGCGCGGCGGCCTCGCCGCCATGCATGCCGGGAAGGTGCAGGTCGAGGATGGCCGCGAGGCCGTCCTCGAAGGGGAGCTCGACGGGCGCGCCGGCGAACATCACGAACACGACGCGTGCACCCGTGTCGATCAGTCGCTGCAGCAGTGCCGTCTGGTTCTCGCCCATGCGCATCGAGGTGCGGTCGAAGCCCTCGCTCTCTTCCAGGTCGCTGAGCCCGCCGAAGAAGAGCACGGTGGCCCCCGGTCGCACGGTGGCAACAGCTTCGTCTTCGAGCACCCGGTCACGTTCCGCGCTGAGTGAGCGGTAGCCGCGGGCGTAGCGGTACCGGATGCCGCGATCGTCGAACGCGTCGCGAGGCGTCACGACGCTCGTGGGGTTGATCAGCGAGGAGCCCGCACCCTGGAACCGCATGCGTTCGAACAACTCGCCCACGACGACGACCTCCGCTGAGGGGTCGAGCGGCAGCGCACCGTCGTTGCTCAGCAGCACCGCGCCCGCCGTCGCGATCTCGCTCGACAGCGACGCGTGTGCGGCAGGATCATGCGCGACGGGCGGATGCGGGGCATGCTGACGTCGCAGAATCAGGGTGAGCATCCGGCGCACGGCCTCGTCGAGAACGGACTGCGCAAGCCGGCCGCTGCGGACCGCGTCGATGATCGCGCGGCGGTTGTGCACAGTGTCACCGGGCATGTCGAGGTCGCAGCCGGCGGCGAGTGCGGCGACGCGGTCATGCGTCGCACCCCAGTCGGTCATCACGACGCCGTCGAAGCCCCACTCATCGCGCAGGATGCCGGTGAGCAGTTCGCGGTTGTCGGAGCTGAAGACGCCGTTGATCGCGTTGTAGGCGCACATCACGGTGGACGGTCTCGCATCGCGGACGATGCGCTCGAACTGGCGCAGATAGATCTCGCGCAGCGCCCGTTCATCGACGATGCTGTCGCCGACGAACCGGTAGTCCTCGTTCGAGTTCGCGGCGAAGTGCTTGACCGACGTGGCGACGCCGTGCGCCTCGACGGCGGAGACGAACGCCGCACCGAAGGCGCTCGAAACGAGAGGGTCCTCGGAGAAGTACTCGAAGTTGCGGCCGCACAGCGGGTTGCGCTTGATGTTCACGCCGGGCGCGAGGACCACGTCAACCTCGAGATCGATCGCCTCGCACGCGATCGCCTCGCCCATGCGGGTGGCATAGGCGGGCTCCCACGTGCTCGCGAGCGTGACTGCCGGGGGGAAGGCCGTCGACGGCACGTTGTCGGAGACGCCGAAAGCGCCACCGGTGGAGCGCACCTTGCGGACGCCGTGCGGACCATCGGTGAGATAGAGCGAGGGGATGCCGAGTCGCTCGACTGCCGCGGTGTTCCACGACTTCGAGCCTTCGAGCAGGCGCGCCTTCTCTTCGTTCGTCAGCAGGGCGAGCAGCTCATCGATCTGAAGAGCGACCGTGGGCTGCGCTGTCATCGGACGCTCCGGATGAACATCGTGAGGCCACCGGCCACGAGCGAGCCCGCCGCCCCGGCAAGGAACAGCGCGGTGTAGTTCGTGCTGGTGGTCGAGGCGATGGCGAGGAGCCCGGCGCCGACGAGCGGGGCGACCGCCCCCGCGAGCGTCGCGGCCATGTTGTACGTGGTCATCCACTTGCCCGCCTGAGCGCGTTCGGGGACGAGGTCGCTCGCGAGGGCGACATCGACGGAGCCGAACATGCCGGCACCACCGAGAATCAACAGCACTGCGGCGAAGAACAGGCCGAACCCATCGGTGAAGGCCATGACCGTCAGTCCCGCCGCGCCCAGAATCGAGGAGATCAGGACGAAGATCCGGCGCCGCTTGAGCTTGTCGGAGAGGATGCCGGACACGACAGCGAACGTCATCGTGACGAGGATGCCGATGCCGCCGACGAGAGCAAGCCGGGTGCCTGCTTCGGTCGCGGTGAACCCAAGTCGGTCGAGCAGGAAGTACAACTGATAGGTCGACAGGAATGCGAGCGCGATCTGCATGAGCAGCTTGCCCACCCACAGGATCGAGAAGTCGGGGTGCTTGCGGGGGTTGAACAGCAGCTGCGCGAACGTCTCGCGGATCGACTGTCGGGGTAGCTCGATCGTCGGCTCCGGCAGCAGGAACATGAACAGGCCGCCGAGCACGGCCAGCGCGATCACGGGAACCATGAAGATCAGCAGCACGCTGAAGGTGAGCGACCCGCCGATCGTGTAGCCGAGCACGCCCGCGAGCTGCGTGGCGACGCCGACGATCGCACTCGCCGTGCCGCGCTGCGACTCCGGGACGCGCTCCGCCACGATCGGGGTGATCGCCGCACCGTTCGCCGCGCCGCCCAGAGACACCACGACCCAGCCGACGATCATCAGCGGGATCGAATCCGCGAGCGCGACGATCACGGAGCCGAGCGCGACGATCAGCACGCCGGCGATGAACCATGGCCGGCGCCGACCGATCGGCGTGCGCGTCCGGTCAGACAGCACTCCGGCGATCGGGCCGGCGATGAGCCCCGCTACGGCGCCGATCGTCGCGACGAGTCCGAGAACGGCGACCTTCTCGTCGGGCGCCAGGAGGCCGACCTTGTAGGGGAGGCTGAAGAGCGCGGGCATCATCACGGTCAGATACAGACCGAAGTTCGCGAGTCCGAACAGGGTCAGAAACCCCGCGCCCACCTTCTTCTGCGGCTCCGGCGCCTCGATCTCGCGGACGACGCCACCCATCGAGGCTTCCAGCGGTGTGGCCAGCGGGTTGGCCAGCGGGTTGTCGGACATGCGGACTCCATTGTCGGGATCGAGAGCGAGGTTACTAGCGCGCGCTACTAGTTGCTGAATGGTAACGCGAATCTCGCCACAAAGGCAAGATTGAACCGTTTCAGGTGGTTTCGCGGGCGACGACGTGCGCGCCGAACTCGGGGCCCGTCGCCGGGGCGGGAGCCGCACCGACACGGCTCAGTGCGAGCTCGGCCAGGAACCTGCCGAGGCCCGCGGCATCCACGCGCACCGTCGACAGCGCGGGGACGAACAGCGCCGCGAGTGGCGTGCCATCGTGACCGATGACAGCGAGCCGCTGCGGTACCGGGATCTGTGCGCGCAATGCCGCACCGACGACGAGCGCTGCGACGTCGTCGTTGTAGGCGATCACACCATCCACGCCCTGGCGAACCCACTCCGTCACGACCGCACTCACCGATGCGGCGTCGATGTCGACGCGGGCGAACAGTGGGCTGCCTGCGAGTTCCTCGACGCTCCGCGAGGCGAGCGATGCGCGCTGATCGACGAGGTCGCGCAGTCGAGGGTCCGTGGAACCCGCGAAGACGATGCGGCGGCGACCGGTGCTGACGAGGTGTGCCGCCTGCACACGCGGACCCTCGCTGAATCCGAGGTCACCTTCGAGCCCGTGGTCGTCGCGTCCGGGAACCAGGGTCACAGCACCGGTCGCCTGGATCGCCGCGTACTGGGCGTCGGAGAGAGGCGCGAGTGACATGACGACGTCGGGAGCGAGGCTCTCCCACAGTGGCACCGCCTGACCGCCGGGATGGGGGGTCATCGTCACGAGCGAGTACCCGGCTCGGTCGAGCACGAGGGATGCCTCATCGAGGTGCGAGCGCACGGCGTGATCCACCGGCCAGTCCGGCAGCAGCAAGAGCACGATGTGGCTCTGACCGCTCGCCAGCGCTCGCGCCGCCGTGTGGGGTCGGTATCCCAAGCGCCGCGCCTCCGCGATCACCCGCTCGCGCGTCGCCTCTGAGATCGACTGTCCCGGAGTGTCGTTGAGGACGAAGCCGACGGTCGCTCGCGACAGACCCAGCGACCGCGCGACATCGGCGGCAGTGACACGTTTACCCACAATCACGCACCCTACGCGGCGCGGGCGCATCCAGCGAACGGGGCGGCGCCGCGTCGCTCTGGAATCAAAGAGGCTAGTGACCCGGAGCGGGCAGGCATCCGCCGTCCATGATGAATCCGCCGGCCTCGACCCGCACACCCTCGGGGATCACGGCGCCGAACAGGCATCCACCGCCGGTGACAGCCACGCCGAACGGAACGTCACCGTTGCGCTCGTAGCTCTGGATCTGACGGTGGCCCACACGGCGCCGAGGCTTCGAGATGATGCCAGCGCCTGATCATCGGGACCGGTGCTCATGCGAGCATCCTAGGCGGGCAGAGAGCCTATATACTCCTCTATATAAATCGGAGGAGGAGTCATGGCCGTCACGTCAATCGATATCGACCCGGACGAGCTGCGTCGAGCGAAGGAGCTCGCCGGCACGACCTCCAATCGCGAAACGGTGGATCTCGCCCTGCGCACTCTCATTGCCGTCCGTCGTCAACCGGCGGCCGTCGAGCGGATCATCGCGCGCACGTTCGAGCCCGACCAGATCGGCGCGCCGACGATCCCGCCGGCAACCGCGATTGCCGGCCAGTGACGACCTACCTCGTCGACAACAGCATCTGGCAGAAGGCCGCAACGAGCGACGCGATTGCAGCGAGGCTTCGCGAGCTCTCACCTTCGCACCTGATCATCACCTGCCCGCCGCAAGTTCTCGAGTACTGCCATTCGGCGCGGAACCCGCAGGAGTACCAAGAACTCCGGGCAGACATGGAGCAGCTCCTACCCGCATGGGAACACCCCGACGAGCAGCAAGCCCTCGGCATCCAGCAGGCACTGTGGGACACCGGGCTCCTGCGCGCGGCGGCGGCGTTCGATTGCCTCATTGCGGCATACGCGGTCGTCAACGACGCTGTCATCCTGAACTCCGACCACGACTTCGAGTTCATAGAGATCGCCACGCGGGGCGCTGTCCGGCAAGAGTACGTGAGCGCCTGACAGACACGTCGGGAGCAACCTGGGGGCAACCTGGAGCCCAAAAACGGGCCCCGGAGCGGACTCTCGCTCTTCTGACGCCAACGAGAAAACCCCCGGCTGACCGGGGTTTTTTCTGCGGAGACGGAGGGATTTGAAATCGCGCCGACGACAACCGAGACGGGCCGAAACCGCATGATTCCGCGGGTTCTGACGTCGCGGACTTGCTCCTCGATCAGGTGAGCCGGGTTCGATCCGTGGCAGAAACATGGCGGGTGATCGGCGCGAAATCAGGTGGCTGCACCCGCTCTTCAGTCATGCGAACTGGAGGCTACGCGGACGCAGCTTCGACCATCATCTCGACGGCTTCGATCATGCCGTATCGGTCGCGCAACGTGTCCAGGATCTCCTCGACGGTGAGCGCTGCACCGTAGCGGCCGGAACGACTCGCGATCTCCTGCAGCGCGGCGAGCGCATGCCTGGGGTTGAGCGCGACAGTGTTCTTCGCGAACTCCCTGGCGCTGAGCACCTGGATGCCCGGCGGAATCTTGGCTGCAGGGAAGTCCTTCAGGTTCTCCGTGACGATCGCTCCGGCTCCCGCGATGACGGCCGCAGCGACCACATGCTCGTCATCCGGATCGGGAAGCCCCAACGTACCTTCCAGCGGCTCCCAGCCTTCGACCTCAGCGTCGGCGAACTCTCGCCGTATCGCGGCGATGAGGGTTGCTGCGCGGCTGGCAGCCTCCGCTACGGGTATCCCCCGCTTCACGAGCTTGACTTCCTCGTGAAACTCGAGCTCTTCGAGGATCGCCGAACTCCAGGTCGGTCGATACGCGCCCTCCACCGCGAGCGAAAGGAGGAAGTCGCGTTGCAGGCTCGGCCACAGCACGCTGGTGTCGAGGGTCGCCGTGAACACGACCCCATCCTGTCAGCCTGCGAGGTCAGAGCCGGGCAGCCCGCCTCGCTGCGACCGCCTTCCTCGCCGCTCTGAGGTCCTCGAGCGTCTGCTCGACGTTGTCTTCGTCGACAGCGTCACGCGTGGCGGCGAGCATGTCGTACTGACGCTCACGCCGGCGCTCGCGGTACTCGAGCAGATCCGCGAGGAGAACGCGTCGGTGCGTTCCCACCTTCTCGAACGGGATCTCACCCTCGTCGAGGAGCTTCACAATGGTCGGGCGGCTCACGTTCAGGAGATCCGCTGCCTGCTGGGTGGTGAGCCGTGTTGTCTGGGGTACAACTGACACGGCAAGCCCGCTCTGCATCGCGTCCACGATCTTGCGGAGAGCGAGGTAGACCTCTTCCGGAAGCTCGACCTGGTCGCCTGGACGCGCCCCCGCAAGGAAGTACCTTGGCTCGGGAAGAGCCCGACCGGCGGCCTCATGGGCGGTGAGGAAGTCCAGCACAGGGGCAAGCTCGACTCCCCTGCTGGGAAGGTACGTCTCTTCAACGACGGCAGCGCGAGACAAGGAAATCACCTCAATACACGTAAACGCAGGAGGTTGCGTTTGTTGCGATCACGGTACCACGCTTCACCGACAGGTCATAGGAGCGTGCTGGGGCAACGATCAGATGCGTCGTCAACACACCCCGAGCCGCGCGAGCGCATAGCTCCACGGCACGCGCTCCTGCTCGAGGCGTACGTTGCCCTCCGCGCTCAGCGACCGGAGAGTCGCGCGCTCATCAGACGTGAGCACCTCGAACACGCCGACGTTCGGATCCGGATCGATCCCCCACAGATCACGGTGATCGAACAGAGTATCCATATCCATCAATGCCGACGTTGCGTTCACTCCCCTGGCTCGAAGTCGGTTGAGAATGGCGAATCCGTGCGAATCGAGATCGCCCCAGTAGGTGACCGTCTGCGCCCACGGGAGGCGGGCGACGAGATCGACGCGGTGACCACCACCGTGCACTGCTACAGCTCGGGGCACATCCGGCATCGCGAGCAGAGTGGCGAGGTTCTCGAACACGAACACGCGCTCGGGCCGGATCGTGCTTGCCGCAAGGTCGTCGACGGGCGCCGACACATCGGTGAGCCCCTGGAACGAGAGCGACGGATCGAGAGCACGGATCCGTATGAGCGGCGACAGCTCGCGAAGGCCCAGTCCGGGCGCACCGGTTCCCGCCCGATGCAACGCCTCGACGAGTCCGCGGCGAGATTCGATCCACTTGGTGTGGATGCCGCGGATCGGCAGTTCCCGCACCAGGTGACCCGATTCCGGGTTCTCGCGCAACCAGGCCAGCACATGGACGAGCCTGTCGAAATCGGCGCCATCGAGATCGGCGATCGCACGGGCACTGGCGCGGAGCACACTGCTGGCGTCGGAACCGGCCAGGCCTCTCAACTCGTCAAGTCGCGCCACCAGAAGTCGCCAGCCATCCGTCTCGCCCGCCGCTCGAGCGATCGAATCCGAACCGCGCAGCACCGCGCGAACGGGGACTTCCTGCGACCCGATGCGTGACCAATTGCGGACGACCCACTCGAGCTCGATACCCCAGCCCTCGCTCACGCCGCGCCAGGCGTCAACCCACTGTCGAACCCGATTGAGATCGTCCAGCACCTCCCGCTCCGTTGGCGGACGCAGCGGAACCTCGAGCACGACATCGGTCTGCTGGTCGGCGGCCCAGGTGCGGGCATCGCGGTCGAAGAGCTTCTTCGCCCGCGCGCGCAGGTCAGACGGTGTGACAAGCGTGGTCACGCGCGCGACTCCGCGTGCGGCGGGGCGGCGACCTCAGTCTCATCTACCGAGAACACCACGTTCGCGAGCCGTGAGGCGTTGCGGTCGGGATTCGATACCGACGTGATCGCACCCACGTACGGCTCGAGCGTCTGCAGCAGCTTCTGCGGTGTCGCGAGGATCATGTGGAATCCGAACTCTCCGAACACCTCCATCGCGTTACGCGTGTATCGGCTGTCAGCCTTGTCGAACGCCTCATCGAGCACGATCGACCCGAACCTCGGAACCTCGTCCTCTTCTTCAGTCAGCTGGTACCGCAGCGCTGCCGCGAGGCAGAAGATGACGAGCTTCTGCCGCTGACCACCCGACAAGCCCTCTGCGGAGTCATACACCCGCACAACGCGGCCGGCGACGTCCTTCTCCCGCGCGAGGAAGCTCACGTGAAGCCTCGTGTCGAGCACCCGGTTGCGCCAGTCGATGTCGACGCGGTCCTTGGATCCGAGTCGACCGATTACGCGCTGCAGCACGGCGAATCGCTGCTCCGCACCGGACGCCGACTCGTCGGCCCAGTTGCCTTCCACGATGCGGCGGAGGTCGGTGAGGAACTCGTCGACCTCCGGGGTCCGCGTCGTCTTCACATCGATCTCGAGGAAGCGGTCCGCTCCCTCGAACGGGGACCGCCCCAGGGATGCGTTGACAGGGAGGATTCGCTCGCGGATGAGACCCGGGGCGTCGCGGAGATCGCTGAGCAAGTGTGCGACGACGTCCTGCGATCGTTCCCGCAACAGCTTGCGGAACTCGGACTCCTTCTCGGGCAGGCCGCGGGCGAGGATGCCCTCCCGCAGTTCCCGGTAGCCGTAGCGGTCACGGATGTCAGCAGTCAACTCTGCGGATGCAGCGGACCACCCGAGCCGAAACTCGGCGGCGCGCCCGGCGAAGCTGGCCTCAGCATCCGCTGCACGGCTGGCCGCGGCGTCCTTCTCCTTCGAGAGTGCCGACTGCACCTTTCGCGCGACTTCGTCCACCGTCTCCAGGATCACCGAACGTCGCTCGGCTCGGAACCGGCCCTCGAGGGCGTCGGCGATCCGCTCCTCGACCGGTGCATATGGGGTGGCCTCGAGTTCGGCGACGTGTGCCTCGATGCTTTCGACGTGATTGCGGGCGACAGCGTGGGCTCCGAGCGCCCATGCTTGCTTCGCGTTCGTTTCGTCCAGTCGCTGGGTCGCTCGCTCCGCGGCCTCCTGTGCTTCGCGGAGAGTCCCCGATTCGCTGGTGAGCACCCGGAGATCGTCGCGCTGGGCCGCGGTGACCGCCATCGCGGATGCGAGGTCCACTTGGTCCCAGCTGAACGTCGATACGCGTGTGAAGACGTCGCGCCGACTGACAGCGTCCTGACGAAAGGAGTCGGCCTCGGCGTCGCGGGCGGATGCTTCCTCCATCGCCGCCATCGCTTCCCGCCGACGCTCAAGCAAAGCCTCGAGCCGCGCGTGGGTGTCGCGGCCCAGCACCCATCGAGTGGCATCACCGACCTCGTGACGGTCATCCTTCTCATACCTGCGTGAGTTGCGTTTGACCAGGCCGCCGATCGTGACGCCACGCTCGACGTCATCAAGCTCGTCGGGGTGCGCAACGCAGGCGTAGTCGAACTCGGAGGCCATGCGCCTGCGGACGTAGGACGCGAAGGGCCCATCGCTCACCGCGAGGCGATGAACGAGCGAGCGGGCATCCTTGGGGCGACGCGGCTCGTCGACGGCGTGCGGGACCGCTTCGATGACGAGCCGGACACCGAGTGTCCGCGAGTCGGCTGCCCGACGTGCGGCGACAAGATGTTCGTCCCGCACGAGGAGCGTCGACGCAAACGGAGCGAGCACTCGCTCTGCCGCGCCGCGCCAGGCGGAGTGCTGCTCGGCGACCGAGATCAGCTCGCCCGCAAAGGGGAATGTCGATGCCGGCACACCGAAAGCCTCCGCGAGGAATCGCCGTGCGTTCAGAAGCTTCTCGTCGAGGTTGCTCCGGTGATCTCTCAGCGCCTGAATCTGCCTGGTGACTTCGTCCAGCGCCTTACGCGCCTGACTCGCGGCGTCACGGACCTCATACGACACAGCGGGGATGTCGCGCGCAACCTCGGTGACGGCCGCGGCAAGGAGCTCCGCAAACTGCTCGGGGTCTTCGGGCATTGGTGCGCCGATGCGCATCAGCTCTGCGGTCAACTGAGCTCGATATTGCCTAGTGACGTCCTCGGCACGCTGCGCACTGTCGATCCGCTCCTGCAGAAGCTCGACGCGCGCGCCGCCCTCGTCCCGGACCCGCACCTTCGCGGTTTCCAGCGCCTCTGCCGCCAACCGCTGCTCTCGCGCGGCGTCGCTCAGGTCGCTCTCGGCGCGCGCCAGCGCGGCGCGTGCGGGGCCCGCGGCTTCCTTCGCGAGCCGCAACTTGAGTCCCGCTGTGAAGGGCTCGACCCCCTCGTGCAGATCGGAGATCGCCGCCATCTCAGCGCCGGCCAAGTCGAACGCGGTGATCGCCTCGTCGACCTTGCGGAGCGCATCAGCCTGCTTCCTCAGGTCGACCACGTGCTTGTGCGCGGCATCGAGCTCCGTGAACTGCTCAACGGCGGTCTCGGCCCGCGCGAAGGTCCCTGGCTGGTCGAGCATGAACCCGCGGAACAACGCGTCGAGGGTGCCGAGGTTCTTCGCTGATTGTGTCTTGTGGAGAAGCTGAAGCGTCGCATCTCCGCGGAAGCCGAACTGACGGATGATCCGCTCGTGAAAGCGTCCGTGTCTCCCGCCGGTGGTGATCAGCGCGTCGGGGAAGGCCTTCGACATGCGACGCGCGTCAATTCCGCCTTCGACGTGCGGCTTCACGTCGAGAAGCTTCACGTGACCGCGGGTGAAGATCCGTGCGTCCTTCAACGCGGTCGGTTCGGTGCGCGTGCCTGGTGCGTGGAACACCCGCAGCAGGACGACCGGTTCATCGCGGAGATTCTCGTAGCGCAGCAGGATGCCGCTCCAGGTTGCCTTCGAGCGCAGGTAGGTCGTGGTGGCCCGATCGGCAGTCTCGTCAGCTTCCTTGCTCCAGGCGCCACGCACATAGCTCATCAGCGTCCGATCGCTCTGCCGGGAAGCGCCATCCTGAGCCGCCGCGTTGAGACGCAACCACCTATCGGGGGTGAGGACGGCGGCAATCGCGTCGAGTAGCGACGACTTGCCCGATCCGGATGCGCCGGTGAACAGGTGGCCGACACGCGCGACATCCACGGCGACGTGGCCGGCGAACGTGCCCCAGTTGACGAGTTCGATCTGGGCGAGTCGCCACTGGCCGGGCCTGGTCGGATCGACCTCCGGCTCGTCGGTGGGGAAGCTCAGCATCGTCATTCTGTGTCATCCTCGGCATCCGTCGACGGGGTAGCGGATTCTCCTCCGCCCTCTCGGGCGATCCGGTGGTACTCCGATGTGATCGCGCGGATCTGGTCGGCATCGACGAGCAGTCGGAGCACGGGCGAAATCTCGGCACGGTCATCGCCAACGGCGTGCAGCACGCGGAGCTTGTTCTGCATCTTGTTCCACGACGAGTTGACGCGGCTCGCGAAGTCCTTCTCATCACGGTCCGGGGTGCGGAACACGGCGAGCTGCTCGAACACCTCCGCCTGCCCGACGATCACCCGACCGCGACCCTCCTCGCTCAGCAGCGTCTGGCGCAAGACAAGCAGCATTGCGGTGTCGAGGAACGTCAACGCCTCAGACCGCACTGCCTTCGGGGCGTCCTCGGACGGAGCGTTGCGGACGAAGGCGAACTCGTTGTCCCGATCGATGACCAATTCGAGGAACAAATCGGCGAGCCGGGAGCGGAGGACAGCCTCGTCGGTGAGCAGCACCGCCCACAGCTGCGCCTCGCGCGCTCCGGAAAGATACGGGCCACGCACCAGACGCAGCAAGACGCGCCTCGTCCGATCAGGGAGTTCGCCGGCGTCGCCACGCCAGAGGCCTCCGTCCTCGTCGGGGGCGACATCCGCCGTGGTCGACTCGGTCATGCCACCGCTCCTGTGAATCGGTGCGCGGCCACAATCGCCGCACGCGGAACTCCGTCGGCGCCCTGCCAAGCGAGTACCTCGGGCTCATCGTCAACAGTGCCCTGCTCGGCGGCGATCGAGAGAAGTCCGATCACGCTGCCGACCCCCTGCGTCGCGGGGTATCGAGCAAGGACATCTGCGACGGTGCACGAGGGCACCTCGGCGAGCAGGTTGTTGACGTTCCGGGTGAGTTCGTCGAAGTCGATCTCGGTTTCGCGAGCGATCGCCCGCAGCTCCTCGAGGCTCGCGAGGGATGTCGTCTGCGTGACGATCTCTTCGGTGGCGGCGAATTCGGCGGGGTCGTGAAGGTCGATCGCCCCGACGCTCGACAGCGCAACGGCCGAGAGATCCAGCGTGAGAAACGTCGGATGCCACGGACGCGTGTGTGCGGCGGCTTCCACCCCCGCGTGCTGAGCCTCCCGCAGAAGAGTCCGCAGGACCCGGTCGCGCTGGTAGTCCTGCGACTGCACGTAGCGGCGGAGCGCCCGGGCGAACAATGTGATGACATCGTGGATCTCCGCGCTTCGTCCCTTGAGCGTTGCGAGGAAGGCGCGCAGTGCCCGGCGCTCATCCGAGGTGAGATCACGAGCGAATCCGCGGTCGAGGATGCGGCGGATGTCGGCCTCGAACGCCGCACCGAGTGCAGGGTCAAGGACGAGCTGGGAGAAAGCAGCGAAACTGCGGCCTGCATCCGAGTCGGAGATGTGGTCGATTCCGCGGAAGACTTCGTCGACGACGGCCGCCTGAGAGACATCGGACTCGACGATCTTCGCCCTCAGCGATGCATTCAGCATCTCGAACTCAGCACGCACCCGAGCAAAGTCGTCCGGCACGTCCGCCGCCTGCGCCAGCACGTCGCGAACGCGTTCGATCGCCCGGTCTTCATCGATCGCGGACTCGTCACCGGAACGCAGGCTCTCGATCCGCCGCTCAATCGACTCGATCTCTTCCTCGAGCAGTGCGATGCGCGCTGACACGTCAGGATCGGTGTCGATCGCGAGGCGACGGACCTGCGCCGCAAGACTCGCAAGCCGAGACTCGGTCACACTCGAACGCGGGGCGGCGCGACCCTGCAAGAAGCGGATCCCGGCGATCGCGTCCGGGGAAAGCTCGAGCGTCTCACCCCGCGCTTCCGATGACGGCCGACGCACCAGGAAGCCGGCCGATCGCCACTCCCCGCAGTACCCCTTCGCAGTCAGCGGCAAGATCAGTCCCTGCGCACGGAGCCGCTCGAGGTCAGCATCGATCCGCTCGTACAGCTCCTCAGCGTCGACTCGGCGCTCGTCTCCACCCAGGTGGGCGCCGAGAAGACCGGCGACCACGGGTGCGCTGTCGGCTCGAAGCAGCTTCCACGCCGCATCGCGCTCCGCAAGCTGAGCGAGCTCGAGAACCTGGGCGACGGCGGGCACGCGTCCATTGTGAAGGAACACACCGACATCCGTCGACGCGGCGGCGGATAGCTCGGGCTGAGTCACCCGATGAGGTAGACCATCCCGCGACCGTCTGTCGCGAGCGACTCGACGAATTCCTGTGCCCACGTGAGGTAGTCGAGGACGTAGCGGAGCTCGTCGTGCCGGCTTCGCCAAGTGCGCGCCCACGTTCGCGCCTGGTCCTCGTCGATCGCACAGAGGTCGTCCGAATCGCTGGCACCTCCTCCGGGAGGATCGTCCTCACCCACGGGTCCCAGCCCATGACGTGCATCGTCACGTTCCCTTCGAACATCCGGTAGCACGAGCCGGCGGCGGGACTTCCGGGCCCCGAGCGCGTGAGGGACTGCAATGCGGACCATGCCTTGTCGAGATAGAGCATGTCGCGCTTCGGTGAGCCCTGCTCGAACGTCGCGACGCTCACGCTCGCGTGCGGCTCCAGGCCCCACGCGTCAGCGAGCGGGTCGCTGGAGAGGATGCTGTGCGGGTCATCGACCGCCTGCTGAGCAAGGTCGGCATCGAAGGCATAGGCGTAGTAGCGGATTCCCATGCGGCCAGCATCCCGATGGAGGCGCAGCCACGATCACCGCATCCGACGCCGTGGGGAGAACGCGCCCGAATCCGCCGCTGTGGAGGAACGGAGGCCTTCGCATGGCCCCGCCCCTGGAGACCGAGGGATATGCGCTCGCGGTCTCGCGGGCAGCGGCACTGAACCTTCGCCCGGTCCAGCCGCAACCGAGCAGGTTGATGAGCGGGAACTCATGATCGAGCTCAGATCGCCCAGAACGGAACGCTTCGCCGACGTGGCAGAATGGCGGATTTCGTGGCAGATGCGAAATAAACAGCCGTTGATCTGGGATTTTTCCGCGGGGACGGAGGGATTTGAAATCGCGCCGATGGCAATCGAAGTCAACTGAAACCGCGTGATTCCGCGGGTTGTGACCCCGGCGGCGTCCGTTTCGATCAGGTCGATTCGGTTCGATTCGTGGCTGAAACGTGGCAGCGATTGAGGAGCGATCCCGCGGCCGCGCGCCGCTTTCAGCACGCGATTTCAGCCTACGCCGATTCAGGCTCGACGATCATTTCGAGGGCTTCGACCGCTCCGCGCCGCGTCTCAAAACGGTCGAGGATTCTGGGCGGAAGCTATCTCCTCACGAAGACCCGGTCCTGTGCGTTCAGACGCCTGACGGACTTGAGTTTGTCGTTGTTGATTAATCAGTGGTCAGCGATGACAACATGCTAAGTTGTCGATGTTGATTTAGGGCGGAGCGGTGATGACAAATTCTACGAGTGGACGGCCGGGACGCGGACGACCGAGCCGTGAAGTGATCTACAAGCGTTTCGCGACCGCAATCGATGAGCTGGCGAACTACGGCGGGCTGCCGAAGCCCTACGAAGCCAAGTCGCTGTGGGATCATCTGTGGCATCTTGAAGCTCACCACTCGACAGCGATCGAGGGAAACACTCTCGTCCTCCGCGAAGTCGAGACCCTGCTCGAACAGGGGCGCGCTGTGGGGGCGAAAGAGCTGAAGGATTACATGGAGGTCCTCGGATACGCCGAAGCCGCCCGGTGGGTATACCAGCAGGCCGTCGCCCCGGATGAGTGGTCGCACGACGGTCTGGTCACCGTCACCGAGGTTCGGCGCGTCCATGCTCTCGCCATGGCGAAGGTGTGGGAGGTGGCGCCACACCCGGATGCGCATGACACCGAAGGGCCAGGCAATTGGCGGCAGCATGAGATCCAGGAATTTGCGGGCGGCATGAAGCCCCCGACCTTCCCGCTCATCCCGTCCGAGATCACCGCGTGGGTCGATCGAGCAAATCACTTGCAAGAACAGATCACCGATGGATCACTCACCATCGCCGCGGTTCCGGAAGAGCTGGCCCGGCTGCATCGCGAGTTCGAGTGCGTCCACCCGTTCATCGATGGCAACGGACGCAGCGGAAGACTCCTGCTCAACCTTCTACTCATCCGGCTCGGGTGGCCGCCCGCGATCATCCTCAAGGAACAGCGACGGAAGTACCTCCGCGCACTCGAACGCTCGGATCAAGGGGATGACGGGCCTCTGGCAGAGGTGATCAGCCGCTCCGTCGTCGACAATCTCCATCGGCTCATCCCGAACATCGCCGGCCCTGCCAAGTACGTGCCTCTCGAGGCACTCGTCGACGACGATTTCAGCCTCGTCGCCTTAAAGCAAGCCGCATCGCGCGGGCGCCTCGAAGCCATCATCGGGAGCGACGGCCGGTACCGGTCGAGCAAGTCTGCTCTCGAGGAGTACAAGGCATCAAAGTACTCACGTGGCGAGAAGAAGCAATAGTCGGCACGCGCTTCACCACATCGATCCCCCTCACGGGTCGCGAGGGGGATCGATGTGGTGCAATCAGCGCTGGTCGCTCATCGCATGAGGTCGGTGCAGGTCGAGCGGAATCACAAGCGACTCCGTCGGAGGGAGGATGAGACTCGTCGGTTCGACTCCGACAGTTGTCCCGGTCAGCATTGCCCGGTGTCCGGGTTGACGGTCATCTTCCCGCACACCGATCCGCCCTCGGGCGCCTCGTCGACGACCGAGGAGGTGACGCTCGTCCAGCGCACCGCCGTGCCCGCCGGTACGCCGTCCTGGTCGCGGAGGAGGACCTCGCGATCGCCGATGAACGTGCCGGTATCGGGGTCGATGATGATGTCCACCCGGGTGCCCCACGCGTCCTCCACGCGGCCGATCGCGACCCCCGTGCGGCCGTCAAGGGTAGCTTGATCGCTGATGAACGTGACGCCCGGGATCATGGCCGCAGCCTTGTACATCGCGGCGCGCAGGTCGGCGGGCACGTTCCCGGCACGGAGACGGTCGGCCATGTACACGAGAGCCTCGGTGTCGGGCGACGGACCGGAGCCGAGGGTGACACGGTAGATGTAGTTGAGCAGTCGATACGGGTCACGCGGAAGCTGGTCCAGATCGGCAAACCCCGCCCCGGCGTCACCCCCGTAGAACGCGCCCCCAGGTGCCCGGAGAAGATCCCCAGCCTCGAATGAACCTGACGAGGAGGACACGGCTTCCCACCACGCGTTCGCCACCTGCTCGGACTCCGGACCGAATGTCGCCGCGATGGATTGCGGACCGCGGACCCACACCCAGTCATCGGAGGGATCTGCGGGGCGGTAGAGAGTGTCATCGGACGCGTACTGGTACGACGCCACAACATCACCGATACCTCCGCTTGAGAGGTGTACGCCCCTGGTGTTGACCCTCAGATACTGGCCGGGCTGCACCGCGGGATCGACTGAGGTGATCGCGGCGGCGCTCGCCTCGTCGAGCACGGCGGCGGCAGCGGCATCCGCCCCACCACGCCAGCCAGCGAGGCCGACCACGTCCGTCAGCACGAGCCCCGCCACCAGTGCCGCGGCGCCGACCGTACTGAGTCCGCCGATCGCAAAGCGTCGGGCGCGTCTCGGTCGGCGCGACGTGCTGATGTGCGGCTGGGCGGAGCCGGAGGCTGCGGCCAGGAGCGCCGCCCTGCCCCGGTGCAACGTCGACTCCGGCGGTTCGGTCTCGCTACGTGTGTTGCGCAGCAGCGTCAACTCGTCCATGTTCCTTCTCCAGTTCGGGATCGTTGGTGCCCGCCGCGGTCCGCAGGATGCGGCGGGCACGATTCAGGCGTGAGCGGACGGTGCCGATCGGCACGTCGAGAGCGCGTGCGATGCCCGCGTAGTCGAGGTCGCCCCAGGCGTACAGCAGCAGGGTGTCGCGGTCGGACGCGGGCAGGCCACGCAGCGCCGAAGCCAAGCGCCGCGTGAGCCGTGCCGCGTCCAACCGCGCGCCCGCCTGCTCGATCATGTCGGGCGAGAGCTGCGCCGCGAGATCCGCGACCATGCCCTTCCATGCCCGCGCTTCCAGCCGCACATGCTTATGCATCAAGCGGGTGGCGATCCCGAACAGCCAGGGGCGAGCATCGACGATCGCGAGGTCGTACGCTGCTCTCTTCTCGAAGGCGACGAGGAACGTCTCCGACATCACGTCCTCGGCGCTGCCCTCTCCCAGCCGCTGCGCCGCGTAGCGGTAGATCGCCGGCGCATGTCGATCGAAGAGCAACGCGAACGCACCCGGCTCATCCGCCGAACGTTCGATCACCTCGTTGTCTGTGCCCACGTCTGTATTGCTCATTCCTCCCGTTCGAGTTCACGATCCACCACCTCGACCCGATCTGATGACACGACGTGCCGGTGCGGACAACGCGACGATAGCCGCCGACGGCGCGAGCACAGCGAGCGGAAGCGAGCGCCCGAGCGGGCACGCCAAGTCGGGGAGGAGACGGAGGGATTCGCGCTCTCCGTCTCGCTCTCACGCGGCCGAAACGAGGCAGCGGAGCACCACGCAGTGAGCAGAACGCTCAGCGATATCCCGGGAGAATCGCAAGAATGCTCAACGCCAGCCACTTCAAGAACGTGGCAGAAATGGTAGATTTCGTGGCAGAAGCCGAAGAAAACAGCCTCTGATCAGGGCTTTTCAGAGCGGAGACGGAGGGATTTGAACCCTCGGTCCCCTTGCGAGGACTCCACCTTAGCAGGGTGGTGCACTAGGCCTGACTATGCGACGTCTCCAGGCGCTCGGCGGCCGAAACCGTGCGAACGCACCCGGCAATCATAACCGGTCCGCGGCCCGGCACCGAACCGGGTAATGGGCGGCCTCAGCGCTGCGCGACGGTGCAGGTGACCTGCGCGGCGGTCTGGCCGGTGATCGAGCTCGGCAGCTGGACGGCGGTCTCGGTGGGCGCCGGCGTCTCGGTGTCGGTGGCATCCGGCGTGGCCGAGTCGGTGGGCTCGGGCGTCGCCGTGGCATCCGTCTCGGGCGCCGTCGCTTCACCGACGACCTCGGTGCTGGATCCGTCGCTGGTCGATCCCGTCAGCGCGATCGGCTGGTTGGCCGCGAGCGCGTCGAACAGCACGGTGGCAGCACTGGTCACCGGCAGCACGCGTGAACCGTCCTCAGCGTAGACCGTCGGGTACTGCAAGAAGACGATGTCCTCGTACGCCACGGCACGCACGGCCATCGCGATCTGCACCATGCGCTGCGGGTTGGCCAGCGAGGTGCTCAGGACGATCTGCCCCTCGTTCACCTGCGCCACGGCCGTGTTGGCGAGGTTGAGCAGGGTCGCGGGGTTGTTGAGCACACCCTCCGACTGCAGCTTGCGCACGAGCGAGCTCATGAACTGCTGCTGATTCGAGATGCGCCCGAGGTCAGACCCGTCGCCGATGCCGTGACGGATGCGCAGGAACTGCAGCGCCTCAACGCCCACGAGCGTCCGAGTGCCGGCCGGCCAGTCGATGCCGGTGTGGCTGTCTTGGATCGGATCCGACAGACACACGTCGACGCCGCCGATGGCATCCGACATGTTGATGACGCCCGTCCAGCGGGTCGCGGCAGCGAACTGGATGTCGATCCCGGTGAGCGCCTCGATCGTCGCCACCGAGCACGACAGCCCGCCGTACATGTACGACACGTTGAGCATCTGCGCGCTCATCGCCGAATACTGCGTGCCGTCCTCGCCCGTGCACGACGGGATCGGGACGATCATGTCGCGCGGGAAAGAGATGACGGTCACGCGGCGCGGGTTGTCGCTGACGTGCAGCAGCAGAGTGACGTCGTTGCGCTCACCCTCGGTGTCGCCGTTCTGGCACGCGCCCGACAGCGCGGCGTTGGCCCCCTCGCACGAGTCGGTGCCGACGACGAGCAGGTTGACGCCGCCCTCGATCTCGCCGAGCGTCGGCGGCAGCGTGACATCGTCATCGCCGATCGAGACACTGTTGTCGGCCACGGCCCGCGCGGCATCCCACACGTAGAACGCGCCGACGGCGGTCACGCTGAGCACGGCCACGACGACCATCGCGCCGAGCACAGTGAGCACCTGCACGAACGGATTCGGCGAACGCAGGATGCCATGACGGGCCACGGGCTGGCGGCGTGCGCTCACAGGGGTCCTTTCACAAGCGGAGGGTGTGGGATTCGAACCCACGGGACATTGCTGCCCACTGGTTTTCAAGACCAGGTCCATCGGCCGCTCGGACAACCCTCCCGGCGGACGCATACTGCGGGCAGCATGGCATCCGTCGAACAGGCGTCGAGTCTAGTCCAGACGACGTCCCCATCTTCGCGTGTGCGCCTGTGCGGGCCCTGAAAGACGCGCCCGACCAGCCTGAAAGCGGTTCAGAGCGTCCGCAGCACGTCGGCGACGCCACCGGAATGAACGGATGCCGTGATCTCGCCCGCCTCGCGGCGCACCTCATCGGGCCCCTGCCCCATCGCGATCGCGCGGCCGCCGTGCTCGCGCGCCCAGCGGAACATCCCGACGTCGTTGCGTCCGTCGCCCATCACGAGCACCCGGTCGGGCTCGATGCCCAGCCACGTGCGTACCTTCTCGAGCGCGGTCGACTTGTCGACGCCCTGCGGGGCGATGTCGAGCCACGCCGACCAGCCGACGGCGTACGACACCCCGTTCAGCCCGATCCGCGCGACGAGGTCGACGAAGTCGCTGTCGTCGTTCTCGGGCGACACGACGACGACGCGGCACACCGGCTGCGCCGCCAACTCGGCGAACGGCACACGGCGCGCGTGCACGAGGTTCCAGTCGTCCATCGGCTCGGTGTACAGCCGGTGCCCGTCGGCGAGCTCGACCATGTAGCGTGCATCCGGCAGGTGCGACCGCAGCAACTCAAGCACGTCGCTCGCGTCGAACGTCTCGACGTGGAACCGCTCGTAGTGTGACTCTTCCGCGAAGTCACCCTCGACCCGCTTCATGATGACGGCGCCGTTCGAGCACACCGCGTACTCGGGTGCGAGTTCGAGCACCCGCTGGATGCCCCGCGTCCCCTCCCACGACCTGCCGGTCGCGAGCATGACCTCGTTGCCCGCGCGGTGCGCGTGCGCGATCGCCTCGACGACCCCGGGGCTGAGTGTCTCGTCCTCCAGCAGCACCGTGCCGTCGACGTCGAGCGCGATCAGCAGCGGATCGACGCGGGCCGCCGACCGCTCGGCATCCGTCGCGATCTCTTCGACGAGCTGCGCCGCAGCGCGCGGACGCACGACCTCGACTGAGCCGGTGGGCGGCAGGTGCTCTTCGGCGGATTCGGTCATCAGCCGACCGGCTCCGCGATCGCGATGCCACCGAGGTACGGCCGCAGCACCTCGGGGATCACGACCGAGCCGTCCTCGCGCTGATGCGTCTCGAGCAGCGCGACGATCCACCGGGTCGTCGCGAGTGTGCCGTTGAGCGTCGCGACGGGCGCCGTCTTGCCGACGCCCCCGCCCTCGACCGGCGGCCGGTACCGCACATCGAGGCGGCGCGCCTGGTAGCTCGTGCAGTTGCTCGTCGAGGTGAGCTCGCGGTACGCGTCTTGCGTCGGCACCCACGCCTCCACGTCGTACTTGCGCGCCGCCGACGATCCGAGGTCTCCTGCGGCAACGTCGATGACGCGGTAGCTGAGGCCGAGGTCCTGCAGCATCTGCTCTTGCAGGGCGACGAGGCGCAGGTGCTCCGCCTCGGCATCCTCCGGCGTCGTGTAGACGAACATCTCGAGCTTGTTGAACTGGTGCACGCGGATGATGCCGCGGGTGTCCTTGCCGTACGAGCCGGCCTCGCGCCGGTAGCAGGTCGACCAGCCCGCGTAGCGCTTGGCGCCGGATGCCAGGTCGAGGATCTCGCCCATGTGGTACCCGGCGAGGGGCACCTCGCTCGTGCCGACGAGGTAGAGGTCGTCCTCTTCGAGCTTGTACACCTCGTCGGCGTGCTGACCGAGGAAGCCCGTGCCGCGCATGATCTCGGGGCGCACGAGCGTCGGCGGGATCATCGGGATGAACCCGGCATCCACCGCGCGCTGCAGCGCGAGCGACATGAGGGCGTATTCGAGGCGCGCGCCGATGCCGGTGAGGAAGTAGAAGCGGCTGCCCGAGACCTTCGTGCCGCGCTCCATGTCGATCGCGCCGAGCAGTTCGCCCAGCTCGAGGTGGTCGCGCGGCTCGAAGTCGAACGTCGCGGGCTCGCCGTGCGTGCGCAGCGTGACGAAGTCCTCTTCACCGCCGGCGGGCACCCCGTCGATGACGATGTTCTCGATGCGACCCAGCGCCGCCGTGGCGGCCTCTTCGGCCTCGGTCACCGCGACCTGCGCGGCCTTGACCCGGTCGCTCAGATCCTTGGCCTGCGCGACGAGTGCGGCCTTCTCGTCCTTGGGCGCCTGCGCGACCTTCTTGCCGTGCGCGTTCTGCTCGGCCCGCAGCTCTTCGAACGCGGTGATCGCGGCGCGGCGCGCGCGGTCGGCCTCAAGTGCGGCATCCACCGTCTCGGGCGACTCACCGCGCGAGATCTGCGAACGCTTGACGAGGTCGGGGTTGTCGCGGAGAAGGGCCAGATCGATCACCCGAACAGTCTAGTTACGGGCCGACGCCGCGAGACAGCGCGGGCAGCCTCACTATCCCGGCCGCCGCGGCCTGCCGCGCGCTATCGTTGCGACATGACCGATGCCGACGCCACTGCCCCCGCGGCGCGGCGTGCGGCGCTCGTCTACAACCCGATCAAGGTCGACGCTGAGGCCCTGCGCGATCTCGTCCGCCGCAGCGCGGCCGACGCGGGGTGGGCCGAGCCCCTCTTCTACGAGACGACCGTCGACGACCTGGGCGACGGCGCGACGCGCGAAGCGCTGGATGCCGGCGCCGCGGCCGTCCTCGTCGCCGGCGGCGACGGCACCGTGCGCGCGGTCAGCGCGGCGATGAGCGGTTCAGGCATCCCGCTGACGATCGTCCCCAGCGGCACGGGCAACCTGCTCGCCCGCAATCTGAACCTGCCGCTGACGAACCCCGAGACGATGGTCGCGGCCGCCTTCGACGGCGACGTGCACGCGATCGACATCGGCTACGCGGCCCTCGTGCGCGCCGGCGGCGAGCGCGAAGAGCACGCGTTCGTCGTGATGGGCGGCATGGGGCTGGATGCCGCGATGATCGCCAACACCAGCGGTGACCTCAAGAAGCGCGTCGGCTGGGTCGCCTACGTCGACGGCGCTGCCCGCTCGCTCGTGCGCGCGAAGCCGTTCCCGATCATGTACCAGGTGCCCGGTCACCGCATGCACCGCGCCACCGTGCAGAGCGTGCTGTTCGCCAACTGCGGGTCGCTGCCGGCCGGGCTGGAGCTGATCCCCGAGGCATCCGTCGCCGACGGCGCCCTCGACATCGTCATCTTCCAGCCGAAGAACCCGCTCGGCTGGCTGCTCGTCTGGCGCCGCGTCGCGTGGGACAACAGTGTGCTGCGGCGCTTCCGCGCCGGGCGGCATATCCTGCGGCTGCGCACGAAAGACAACGCCGTGCGCTACGCGAAGGGTTCGGGGATCGAAGTCGCCGCATCCGCTCCGCGCCCCGTGCAGCTCGACGGCGACGAGTTCGGCGAGGCGACCGGCGTCACGGTGCGCGTCGCCGCCGGCGCGCTGCAGCTGGCGGTGCCGACGGGGCATGTGTCGGCGGCGCTGTAGCGTCGGGGGCGTCAGGGCGCTGTCGGGGACGCCGGTTAGCGTCCGTGCCGTCGGAGCGCCCGTGGCGTTGCCCGGTGCCCGGGAATGGAGCCGCCTCGCCGCCGGTTGGCCTCAGCGATGACTCCCGCACTCTCCGTTCTCGATCTCGTCTCCGTCCGCACCGGGCAGACCAGCGCGCAAGCGATTGCCGCGTCGCTCGACCTCGCCGTCCGCGCTGACGAACTCGGCTACCGCCGCTATTGGTTCGCCGAGCACCACAACATGCCGGCCGTCGCCTCGACGACGCCGCCCGTGCTCGTCGCCGCCGCGGCCACGCGCACCTCGCGCATCCGCGTCGGATCGGGTGGTGTCATGCTGCCCAACCACTCGCCGCTGATCGTCGCCGAGCAGTTCTCGGCGCTCGAGGCCATCGCTCCGGGGCGCATCGACCTCGGCATCGGCCGCGCGCCGGGCAGCGACCCCGTCATCACCCAGCTGCTGCGCATGTCGGGGACGACGAGCGAGGTCGATCGCTTCCCCGACAACATCCGCGACATCCTCGCGCTGAGCTCGCCGGAGGGTGCGACCGTGCGCCTGACGGGCCGACCTGTCGGCGACGACCGCTACACGGTACATGCGACCCCCGCCGCGACCGGCGCACCGGAGCTGTGGCTGCTCGGGTCATCCGACTACTCGGCACAGCTCGCGGCGGCCTTCGGCCTGCCCTACGTGTTCGCGAACCACTTCTCCGGCGAGGGGCTCGAGCGCGCGCTCGACCTGTACCGGCAGCAGTTCCAGCCGTCCGAGCACCTCGATGCTCCCCGCACGTTCCTGACGGCGAACGCCGTCGTGGCGACCACCGAAGCCGAAGCCGAGGCGCGCATGCTGCCGCAGGCGCGCATGATGGCGCGGCTGCGCGGCGGGCGCCCGCTCGTCGCGCTCGAGACGGTCGAGCAGGCGGCGGATGCCGAGGCATCCGACCACCTCGCCGCCCCGGTGCTCGACGCGATGCGCCGCCGCTGGTTCGTCGGCGCGGGCGCCGAAGTGCGCGAGCGACTGGCCGCCTTCGCGGCGCAGCACGGCGTCGACGAGATCATGATCTCGCCCGTCGCGGGCGCGTACGAGGCGGAACCCCTGGGCGTCGCCGCGGGCCGCGTGCAGACTCTCGAGCTGCTCGCCGGCTGACGCGGTTTCGCAACTGCAAGGGACCGTCGGCGACACGCCGCGCCGGCGCCCGTCCGCGCGGCGTGTCGCGCGCGCGGCCTTGCAGTTGCGTCCCGGCGCGAGCCGGGGTCAGGCCTCGGGCTCGCCCGAGATCAGGCCGCGCAGCCAGTCGCGGGCCTCGACGAACACGTCGTCGGAGTAACGCTCCGGGTAGTGCACAATCTGGCGGTCGGCGCGGGGGTACGACCCCAGATACGTGACCTTGGGGCTGAACCGGCGCAGACCCATCAGGGCGTCGGCCATGCGCTCATCCT
The DNA here is from genome assembly GCF_001898315.1 of Microbacterium sp. 70-16. Lineage (GTDB taxonomy): Bacteria > Actinomycetota > Actinomycetes > Actinomycetales > Microbacteriaceae > Microbacterium. The sequence continues at coordinate 191,901 of NZ_MKTQ01000028.1, forward strand.
GCACGTGCCCGTCGGCGTCGATGACGAACCGGTAGCGGCCGAGTTCGTCGCCGACGGGGCGCGACGCGAGCAACGACAGGTTGATCCCGCGGGTCGCGAACTGCTCCAGCAGCTCGAGCAGGGCACCGGGATACTCCTCGGGCAGCTCGACGATGAGCGACGTCTTGTCGGCCCCGGTCGGTGGCGGCGCGGCCACCGTGCGGCTCACCAGCACGAACCGCGTGACGGCGCCCGCGTTGTCGCCGATGCCCTCGGCCAGCAGCTCGAGGTCGTAGTGCTCGAGGATGCCCGGGGGTGCGATCGCGGCATCCGCATCGCTGACCCCGTCGACGATCCCGACGGCCGAGGCCACGTTGCTCGCCGCCGGCAGGTGCGCGTGCTCGGGCAGGTTCGCGGTCATCCACTGCAGGCACTGCGCGTAGGCGACGGGGTGCGCCGCGACCAGCTTGACGTCTTCCAGGCGGACGCCGGGGCGGGCGACGAGCACGAAGCTCACCGGCACCAGGTACTCGCCCACGATCCGCAGGCCCGGCATCGTGGCGAGGGCATCCTGCGCCGTCGACACACCGCCGTCGACCGAGTTCTCGATCGCGATCATCGCGGCATCCGACCGACCCTCGACGACGTCCGACAGGGCCTCGCCGACGTTGCGCACGGGCCGCCAGATCTGGTCGCGCGCCTCGGGAACCTGGGCAAGCGCAGCCTCGGTGAACGTCCCCGCCGGACCGAGGTAGCTGTATGTGCGACGGGCGGGTGCGGCGGGATCGAGGCTCACGGGCACCAAGCCTAGTCGCGCGATTCTGCCGGGGATCACGAGAGCCGCCGGGTACCGTGGAACAGTGACCCGCCTCCCCCGCACCGCCGCTCTCGCCGCCGCCGCCGTCTTCGCCGGCATCCTCGCGCTCGGCGCGACCGCGTGCGCACCCGAGCCCGAGCCCACCGCCACGGCGACGACCGGCCCGACGGAGACGGCGACGGCGACGCCGACCACTTCGGCGACCACGACGCCGACGCCAACCGAGACGGCATCCGCGGATGCCTGCCTCGTCGGCACGTGGGTCATGGACCAGGATGCCCTCACCGCGTTCTACGACCAGGTCAACGACCTGCAGGCGGGCTCCGGAGTGAGCTTCAGCCCGACCGGCTCGGCGACGATGGTCCTCGGCGCCGACGGTGGCTACACGTGGACGCCCGACGCGCAGGTCACGGCACAGGCATCCGGTGTCACGATCGACCTCACCTTCGCTGGGCACATGGACGGCACCTACACGGCCACCGACACCCAGATCACCTCGGATGTCGTGACCACCGACGACCTGCAGATCACGGCGACGATCGACGGCACCTCGACCGACCCCGGCGACATCGCCCACGAGATCGCCGCCGCTCCGCTGAGCGACGCCGCCTACACCTGCTCGGCCGACACGCTCACGCTCGAGAGCTCGATGCTCGACAGCTCGGTGACCTCGAACTTCCGCCGCGGCTGAGCCGGGCCCGACGCGCGCCCGGGCCGTCGCCGTGCGCGCGGCCCGTCACATAACGGACTCAGATCTGCCGACCGGTGCACGGCCGCGGGCCAAGTGACAGACTGGGGCCATGAGCCGCGCAGGACAGCCAGCCGAAGCATCCGATCTCATCGACATCGACGAACTCATCGCCGCGTACTACGACCGCAAGCCGGATCCGCAGGTTCCCGAGCAGCGCGTCGCGTTCGGCACGAGCGGTCACCGCGGCTCGTCACTGTCGACGAGCTTCAACGAAGACCACATCCTCGCCACGACGCAGGCGATCATCGACTACCGCGCCGGGCAGGGCATCACCGGGCCGCTGTTCCTCGGCCGCGACACGCACGGGCTCTCGCTGCCCGCCGAACGCAGCGCGATCGAGGTGCTCGTCGCGAACGGCATCGACGTGCGTACCGATGCGCGGGATGCCTGGGTGCCCACGCCTGCGCTCAGCCACGCGATCCTCACCTACAACAAGGGGCGCGCCGTCGACGACCCGGGCCGCGCCGACGGCATCGTCGTCACCCCGTCGCACAACCCGCCGCGCGACGGCGGGTTCAAGTACAACCCGCCGCACGGCGGGCCGGCCGACACCGACGCCACCGGGTGGATCGCCGATCGCGCCAACGCGCTGATCGCAGCCGGTCTCGACGGCGTGCACCGCACCCGTTACGCCGACCTGGACGGTGACAAGATCGGCGAGTACGACTTCCGCGAGGGCTACGTCGCCGACCTCGCGAACATCATCGACGTGGATGCCATCAAGCGCGCCGGCGTCCGCATCGGGGCCGACCCGCTGGGCGGGGCATCGGTCGAGTACTGGGCCCTCATCGGCGAGCGGTACGGGCTCGACCTCACGGTCGTCAACCCCGAGGTCGACCCGACGTGGCGGTTCATGACGCTCGACTGGGACGAGAAGATCCGCATGGATCCGAGCTCGCCCTCGGCGATGGCCTCGCTCGTGGCGCGGCGTCACGAGTACGACATCCTGACCGGCAACGATGCGGATGCCGACCGGCACGGCATCGTCACCCCCGACGCGGGTCTGATGAACCCGAACCACTACCTCGCGGTCGCGATCGACTACCTGTTCAGCCACCGCGACCGGTGGTCGGCGGATGCCGCGGTCGGAAAGACCCTCGTGTCGTCGATGATCATCGACCGTGTCGCCGCGTCGCTCGGGCGACAGCTGCTCGAGGTTCCGGTGGGCTTCAAGTGGTTCGTGCCGGGGCTGCTCGACGGGTCTGTCGCGTTCGGCGGCGAGGAGTCGGCCGGGGCATCCTTCCTGCGCTTCGACGGAACCGTCTGGACGACCGACAAGGACGGCATCCTGCTGTGCCTGCTCGCGTCGGAGATCCTCGCGGTGACCGGCAAGACGCCGTCGCAGCGATATGCGGAGCTCGAGGCCGAGTACGGTTCGTCGGTGTATCAGCGGGTCGATGCTCCCGCGACGCCCGCGCAGAAGGCCACGCTGTCGAAGCTGTCGGGCGACGCCGTCACGGCGACCGAGCTCGCGGGCGAGCCGATCACGGCGAAGCTGTCGCACGCGCCCGGCAACGGCGCGGCGATCGGCGGCCTGAAGGTGCAGACCGAGCACGCGTGGTTCGCCGCGCGCCCGTCGGGCACCGAGGACGTCTACAAGCTGTACGCCGAGTCGCTGCGCGGGGCCGAGCACCTCGCCGAAGTGCAGGCCGAGGCCCGCGCCGTCGTCAGCGCGGCGCTCGGAGGCTGAGGCGGCGCTCGGGGGCTGAGCGAGCGGGGCGCGGCGGCGCTGTCGCTTCCGTCCCACCGCAATAACTCAGGAGATCCGCCGACATCGGCGCGGACGCGCCGCGGAAACACGCGGAGCCAGTCGACAGCAGCGCGCTGCGTTCCTGAGTTGTTGCGGCGCGGGCGTGGCGCCTGCCCCGCCGGGGCAGAGCCTCCTCCACATTCGGCAACTCTGCGCAGTTGTCCACCAATCTCCGCGGATCCGCGTCGAGGGTCGCCGGGTACGCGTACTGTCGGTGACACCGGCGACGACAGGCGTCAGAATGGAGGGGTGACCGTGACTCCGGAAGTGATCGGCGTGATCATCGCCGCGTTCGGTGGTGCCGCCACATTGCTCGGCGGCGTCGCGGCGATCAACGGGATGATGATGCGCCGCATCGATCGGCGGTTCGATCGTCTCGAATCCGACGTGGTTGAGCTGAAGGTCGCCGTAGCGCGACTCGAGGGCCCGCAGCCGCGGCTCTTGCGCCCCTGAACCTCAGCCGGCTCTCGCTGCGAGTTCCGCGCCCGCGACGCGCAGCCAGCGCGCAGGGGCGGCGAGGGATGCCTCTGCAGAGCCGGCGAGTTCCGCGAGCGCGAGCGACGCAGCGAAGGCCGACGTGTCGGCGTCGGCGGTGACGCGGCCCGCGATGAGCGCGACCGAAACCCCCGCCGTCGCGGCGAGAGCCGCCACGTGGGCCGGGGCCTTGCCTGCGGCGGATTGGCCGTCGTAGGAACCCTCCCCCGTCACCACGAGATCGGCCCCTGCGATCGCGGCATCCAGCCCGATGAGCGTCGCGACTTCGGCCGCGCCGGGCCGCAGCTCACCGCCCCACGCGAGCAGCGCGAACCCCGTGCCGCCCGCGGCGCCCGCGCCGGGGGTCGCCGGGTCGGCGCCCGCCGAATGCGCCCGTTGTTGCCCAGCGCGCCGGTCGGTGTCGAGCTGCAACCGGCGCACTCGGCGCGAACCGGCGCGCTCGGCGTCAGCACCCGCGGCAGCGGCAGCGGCCCGAGCCGAAGCCGCACCGGCGCGCTCGGCGCCAGGTCCCTCGACCCCAGTCAGAGCCCCCGCGACGAGCGCGGCGAACCGCGCCAGCGCCGCGTCGGCGGCGGCGACGCCGAGGGCATCCAGCCCCTTCTGCGGTCCGAAGACGGCGGCCGCGCCGCGCGGTCCGCACAGCGGGTTCGTGACGTCACTCAAGACGACGACGCCGCCGGGCGGCAGGTCGCGCAGCTGCGACAGGTCGACGGATGCCGCGGTCTCAAGCCCGCGCACCCCCGGCACGACCAGCTCACCGGCGGCATCGAGCACGCGCGCGCCGAGCGCGGTGAGCACTCCGGCGCCGCCGTCGGTCGAGGCGGACGACCCGATCCCGAGCACGAGCCGCTCGACCCCGTGATCGAGCGCGCCGGCGATCGCCTGGCCGAAGCCGAACGTGTCGGCATCCCACGGCCGCAGCTGCCCGCCGAGCAGCTCGATCCCGCTGGTCGCCGCCAACTCCACGACGCCGGTGCCGTCCGGCAGCAGCAGCCAGTCAGCCGCGACAGGGCGACCGTGCGGGCCGCGCACCGTCACGGGCACGCGCTGGGCCCCCGATACCGCGGCGGCGAACGCATCGAGCGTGCCCTCGCCGCCGTCGGCCATCGGCCGCAACAGCACCTCGTCGCCGGGGCGCGCCCGCTGCCAGCCGGCGGCAACGGCGGCGGATGCCTCGGCCGCGCCGATCGACCCCTTGAGGCTGTCGAGCGCGACAACGACCCGGGTCACGGCCGCGGCGGGGTCGAGTCGCGCAGTAGCACCTCGAGGCGCAGCTCGTCGACGTCCGGTTCCCACTCGGCATCCGTCGCCGCCAGCAGCGCCTGGTGGCCGACCTCTTCCAGCGGGATGCGCACGGTCGTGAGCGGCGGTGTGACGTCGCGCCCGGTGGGGATGTCGTCGAAGCCCGCGAGCGCGATGTCGCGGCCGGCCTCACGTCCGGCTTCGCGCAGCGCCGACAGCGCGCCGATCGCGACGACGTCGCTGATGCCGAAGACGACCGTTCCCGGCTCGACGCCGGCGGCGAGCGCCTGCGTCATGAGGGCATGCCCCGACTCACGCGTGAAGCCGCCGCGGTAGACCTGCGCGATCTCGCCGCCACCGGCCGTGAACCCGGCCGTGAACCCCGCGAGGCGGTCGTCGCTCGTGACGGTGCCGGCCGCCGCGGCGAGGACGATCGCCCGGCGGTAGCCGCGCGCGGCGAGGGCAGATCCGAGGGCGGTCGCTCCGCCGAGGTTGTCGATCGCGACGCCGCGGACGGTGTCGGATGCCGCGCCCAGTGCCACGACGCGTCCGCCGGTCGCGGCGAGTTGGTCGAGCTCGGTGGCCAGTTCCGGCGCGAGTTCGCGCGAGGCGCGAGATGCCGCAAGGATCAGCCCGCGCGGCCGCTGGCCACGCAGCGCGCGCACGAGGCGCACTTCGCGGGCCGGGTCGCGCTCGGTGATGGCGACGGTGACGACGAGACCCACTTCGTCGGCGCCGCGTGCGACGCCCGAGGCGATCTCGCCGAAGTACGGGTCGGCGATGTCGGCCACGAGCAGCGCGATGACCGCCGACGTGCCGCGGGCGGTCGCCTGCGCCGACAGGTTGGCGGTGTAGCCGAGCTGGTCGGCGGCGGCCTCGACGCGCTCGCGGTACGACTCGGCGACCTTGCGCGCCGAACCGTTCAGGACGCGCGACGCGGTCGCCAGCGACACCCCCGCCTCGCGGGCCACATCGTGCAGCGTGACGGCGCCGGCGCGAACGGTGTCGGAAGTGTCGGTCACGATCGCGATTCTAGGCGGGCGGGCGCGGCGGCCAGGTAGGGCGAGACCGCGTCGGCGAAACCGGCGGCCGTGCGGCGGACGGCTTCGGCGGGCTCGGTGGCCCAGATCTCCTCGTTGAAGATCTCAACCTCGACGTCGCGGTCGTATCCGGTCTCGACGACCGCCGCCGTCAGCGATGCGAAGTCGATGATCCCGCCGCCCGGGTAGTGTCGCCCGAGTAGCACGTCGGCGGGCAGCGGCGTCTTCCAGTCGCACACCTGATAGGTCGCGATGCGACCCTCACGGCCGGCACGGGCGATGGATGCCAGGACGTCCGGATCCCACCAGATGTGGAACGTGTCGACCGCAGCCCCGACGACGGCCGCATCGAAGTCGCTCGCGATGTCGAGCGCCTGGCCCAGGGTCGAGACGACGCACCGGTCGGACGCGTACATCGGGTGCAGCGGCTCGATCGCGAGTGTGACGCCCGCCGCCGCGGCATCCGGCACCAGTTCACCGATCGCGTCACGCACGCGTTCGCGGGCTCCGGCGAGATCGCGCGATCGCTCGGGCAGTCCGCCCGCGACGAGCACGAGCACGGCCGTCGAGCCGGGGCCACCGGCCGCCGCGAGGGCGGCGGTCTCTTCGATCGCGACGCGGTTGTCGTCGATGGATGCCCGGCGGCCCTGCCCCTCGGGCATCGTGAAGAACCCGGCCCGGCAGTGCGTGCTGAACCGTAGCCCCGAGTCGGCGAGCATCTGCGCGGCAGTGGCGAGTCCGACGGCCTGCACCGGCTCGCGCCACAGGCCGATCGCCTGCACGCCGGCATCCGCCGTCACGCGCAGCGCCGTCGCGAGGTCGGCGTGCTTGATGGTGGCCTGGTTGATCGACAGCCGGGGGTCGATGGTCGTCATGTGGCGCTCCCCTCTCCCCGCGCCGCCAGCCCGACCATGTCCCACTTATGGTCGTCTGCGGGGCGCCGCGGCGACACATTTTGGGACATGGTGCGCCGCAAGTGGGACATGGCGGGGGTCGTCAGGGTGGTCATGCGTCGACTCCGTTCAGGAGCAGCAGTGCGTGCCAGCGGGATGCCGCGAGGTCGGGCTGCTCGAGCGCGCGCGCCGCGTTCGCGAGCTCGACGACGCGGGAGAGGTGCGGAAGGCTGCGCGCGGCGTGCAGACCGCCGACCATCTGGAAGGCACGCTGATGGCCGTTCAGCCACGACAGGAACGCGACGCCCGTCTTGTAGTAGAAGGTGGGAGCGGCGAAGACCTGACGGCTGAGCTGCTCGGTCGGGCCGAGGATGTCGAGGTAGCGGCCCGCGTCACCGGCATCCAGCGCCTGGATCGCCGCCGAGGCGACCGGCGTGATCGCCGCGAACGCGCCCAGCAGCGCGTCGGAGTGCTGACGCGTCGCGCGCAGGTCGCGTTGCGGCTGCTCTGCGGCGGGAACGTCGCCGCCACCGATGAGCCCGACGTAGTTGAAGTCGTCGCCCGTGTACATGCGCACGCCGCGCGGCAGGCGCTCGCGCACCGCGACCTCGGACTCGGCGTTCAGCAGGCTCATCTTGACACCCGCGACCTTGTCGACGTTCTCGCGGATGATCTCCAGCAGCACGTCCGATGCCGTCTGCCAATCGGATGCGCCGAAGTAGCCCTCGAGCTGCGGGTCGAACGCCGTGCCGAGCCAGTGCAGCACCACCGGCGTCGTCGCGGCGCTGAGCACCTCGCGATACACGCGGCGGTAGTCGTCCGCCGACGCGGCGACACGGGCGAGATGACGGGATGCCATGAGCACGGGCCCCGCGCCCTCTTCCTCGGTGAAATGGAGCTGCTGCTTGTAGGCGTCGGTGACCGCGCCCAGCGAGATGCGCTCGTCGTCGACGTGGTCGGTGTTGACCCCGACCACGACCTGCCCGCCCTCTTCGCGCGCGACCTGGGCCGACCGCGTGATGAGCTCGCGCGTCGCCGCGGCATCCAGCCCCATGTTGCGCTGGGCCGTGTCCATCGCGTCGGCGACGCCGAGCCCCCAGCCGTAGACGTGGCGGCGGAAGGCGAGCGTCGCGTCCCAGTCGATGTCGGCGGGCTGGCCGGGCGTGTTCTCGGCGTTGGTCTTCGGCACGACATGCGCGGCGGCGAACGCGACGCGCGAGCGCAGCGGCGCAGCCGGGCGCGCATAGCCGGGCGCGTCATCGAGCGGGGCCGTCGAGACGGCTCCATCGGCAGAGAGCAGCGTGAGGTGCGGCATCCGACTCAGTCCAGGGCCAGTTCGGGCAGCTCGACCTTGCGACCCTCGCGCGCCGACTGCAGGCCGGCCTCGGCCAGCAGCACGCCGCGGGCGCCGGCGAGCAGGTCGAAGGGATAGTCGGTGCCGAGGGCGTAGGAGGTGAGGAACTCCTCCCACTGCTGGCGGAACCCGTTGAGGAAGATCTCGTTGGTCGGCACCTGCGCCCAGTCGGCGTCGTAGTCGTGCTCGTCGGCCAGGTCGGGGTTCCACACGGGCTTGGGCGTCTGGTTGCGGTGCTGGATCTTGGCGCCGAACAGGCCCACGACGGCCGAGCCGTGCGTGCCGTCGACCTGGAACTGCACGAGCTCATCGCGATCGACGCGCACCGTCCACGACGAGTTGATCTGGGCGACGACGCCGCCGGCGAGCTCGAAGATGCCGTAGGCGGCGTCTTCGGCGGTCGCCGTGTAGTGCTCGCCGCGCTCGTCCCAGCGGTCGGCGATGTGCACGGATGCCTGGGCGTAGACGCTCTGGACTCCGCCGAACAGGTTCTCGAGCAGGTAGTTCCAGTGCGGGAACATGTCGACGATGATGCCGCCGCCGTCTTCGGTGCGGTAGTTCCAGCTGGGGCGCTGCGCGGCCTGCCAATCGCCCTCGAAGACCCAGTAGCCGAACTCGCCGCGCACCGACAGGATGCGGCCGAAGAAGCCCGACTCGATGAGGCGGCGCAGCTTCTGCAGTCCGGGCAGGTAAAGCTTGTCGTGCACGACGCCGGTCTTCACCCCCGCCGCAGCCGCGAGCTTCGCGAGCTCGAGGGCCTCGTCGACAGATTCGGCGGTGGGCTTCTCGGTGTAGATCGTCTTGCCGGCGGCGATCGCCTTGCGCAGCGCCGCGGCGCGCGCCTTCGTCACGAGGAAGTCGGCGTAGATCTCCCAGCGCGGGTCGGCGAGCGCGGCATCCAGATCGGTCGTGTAGTCGTCGATGCCGTGGCGCGCGGCGAGCTCGGCGAGCTTTGCCTCGCTGCGCCCGACCAGCAGCGGCTTGACGGTGAGCTTCGACCCGTCAGGCAGCTCGATGCCGCCCTGGTCGCGGATCGCGAGGATCGACCGCACGAGGTGCTGGCGGTAGCCCATGCGGCCCGAGACGCCGTTCATGATGATGCCGACCTCGCGCACGGCGGGGGCCGTCGCATCGGTGTGTGCGGGGGCGAGGGTGGTCGTCTCTGACACGGTGGTTCCTTCTGTTCTCGTCACCGACGTTTGCTAGTCGGTAAGCGCTTTCCGTACTTCGATCGTGGCATGGGAATGCGTTTTCCGCAACCCGATCCGGCCGTGAGTCTGACGTCGTTCAGGCGGGCTGCACAGCTCTCGCCGCGGCGGTCAGGCGCACGAGGCGCCGCTCGGCGATCGCCACGAGGGCGAACGCGACGAGGCCGAGCGCGGGGATCACGAGCGGAAGGAACTGCCACGTCACGACGCCCGCGAGCCCCACGGCGACGATGACGTAGGCCGTCCCCGAGACGTCGGCACGCGCGATGCGCGGGGCGATCCGCACGAGTGCGAGCCACCGGTCGGCGGGAGACCACAGGCTCGCGGCGATGAGGGCGAGCGTCAGCGCGACGGATGCCGCGGCTCCCGCCACGAGCGCAGCGGCGAGGGCGCCCGGCACGACACCCCCTGCCAGCAGAGCCAGTTCGACGCCGGCGAGTGCGGCGAGGGCCGTCGTCGCGGCGCCGACCACGAGCCCACCCGGCAGCGCTGCGCGGACGTCGGCGAAGAAGGCCGACGCGGGCGTCGCCTCGGCATGCACGAACCGGCGCAGGTGCGCCGAGCCCGCGGCGACGGGGGCCGGCCAGGTCACGATCGGGATGCTGACGAGCGCCATGAGCGCGCCGACCCACAGCACTTCGCCGAAGAGGGCGAACCGCTGCCGGGCACCCGGCCAGCGCAGGACGCTGCCGTCGACCTCGGGGCGGGCACGGCGGGCACGGCGGGCACGGCGGTCGCTGCGCGCGCGGCGGTCCGCTTGGCGCTGCTCGCGGGTCATCCCTTCAGCCCCTGCGTGGAGACGCCCTCGACGAGGAAGCGCTGGAAGATGATGAAGAAGATCAGGATCGGCAGCAGCGCCAGCACCGACACCGCGACGGTCGCGCCGTAGTCCGACGTCGACGTCTGGTCGTTGAAGACGCGCAGCGCGAGCGGCAGCGGGTACATCTCGGTCGAGTTCAAGTACAGCAGCGGCCCGAGGAAGTCGTTCCAGCTCCAGATGAACGCGAAGATGGATGCCGTCACGAGCGCCGGCTTGACCAGCGGCAGGATGATCGACCAGTAGATCCGCCAGTGCCCGCACCCGTCGATGCGCGCCGCCTCATCCATGTCGCGCGGCAGGGCGCGGATGAACTGCACGACGAGGAAGACGAAGAAGGCTTCCGTCGCGAGGAACTTGCCCAGCAGCAGCGGCACGAACGTGTCGACGAGGCCGAGACCGCGGTACAGCATGTACTGCGGGATGATCAGCACGTGGAACGGCAGCAGCAGCGTGCCGATCATGACGGCGAACCACACGCCCGACCCCTTGAAGCGGATGCGTGCGAAGGCATATGCCGCCAGCGACGCCGACATCACGGTGCCGATGACCGAGCCGATCGCGAGGATGAATGAGTTCGCGAAGAACTGCCACAGCGGCACGCCGCCGACGCCCTCGGCGACCTTGAAGTAGTTGTCGATCGTCGGGTTATGCGGGAAGAAGCCCTGGTTCGCGCCGAACTCGGCGGTCGGCTTGAACGATGCCGAGATCATCCATGCGAGCGGATAAAGGATGATCGCGGTCAGCGCGAGCATGACGATCACCCAGATGACGGTCTGCCAGGCCCTGCGCTTGCCGTAACGGCGACGCGGCGGCTTCACGCCCTTGGGCAGGACGGCGGTGATGGTCTCGAGGTTCGCGGCGGTCATCGGTTGTCTCCCGCGTAGTGCACCCACGAGTTCGAGGTGCGGAACATGATGAAGGCGATCAGGGCGACGACGATCAGCAGCGCCCAGGCCATCGCCGAGGCGTAGCCCATCTGCGCGTTCGTGAACGCCCGCGTGTAGAGGTACACGGTGTAGAAGTTGGTGGCGCCGGCAGGTCCACCCGTGCCCGACCCGATGATGTACGCCGACGCGAAGATCTGGAACGCGTGGATCATCTCGAGCAGCAGGTTGAAGAAGATGACGGGCGAGAGCATCGGCAGCGTGACGCTGCCGAACTTGCGGAAGGGCCCGGCACCGTCGACGGATGCCGCTTCGTACAGCTCCTGCGGCACTTGCTTGAGCCCCGCGAGGAAGATCACCATCGGCGCGCCGAACTGCCAGACGGCCAGCAAGATCATCATCGGGAGGATGAGGGCGGGAACCCCGACCCAGCCGCCGATGTCGATGCCGAACAGGCTCAGGGAGCTGTCGACGGGGCCGCCGGTGGAGAACATCGCGCGCCACACGATCGCGATGCTGACGCTCGCGCCGATCAGCGACGGGGCATAGAACGCGGAGCGGAAGAAGCCCGTGCCGCGGCTACGGAAGTTCAGCAGCATCGCGACGCCGAGGGCGGCGGCCAGCTTGATCGGGGTGCCGACGAGGACGTAGATCAGGGTGATGCGGACCGAGTCCCACCACACGTCGTCCTGCAGCATGCGCTCGAAGTTGCCGAGGCCGATCCACTTCGGCGGACTGAAGATGTTGTAGTTCGTGAATGCGAGATACAGAGAGAACAGCATCGGCCCGGCGGTCAGGGCGAAGAAGCCGAGCAGCCAGGGCGACAGGAACAGGTACCCCGCCGCGTTCTCGCGTCGCCGCAGCATGCTTCCACGGCGGGGGGCTCCCCCCGCCCGGCGGTCATCCGCCGCGCGGGGGGCGGTCTCGACCGCTTCACCGAGTTCGATCACAGCGTTCGATTCCATAGCCATGGTGGTACTCCTGGGTTGTGCGGGGCTCAGCCCTGCAGGACGACGTCCGCCTCGGCGAAGAACTGCTTGACGGCTTCGTCGATCGTGAGAGCGCCCAGGCCCAGCGCCTTGCCGAGGTCCCAGAACTTCTGCTCGAGCGAGCCGTAGCCGACGACGGGAACCGGCGGGGCGTCACCGATGCGGTCGGCGACCGAGTCGAGGTAGTCAGCGACCTGCTTGTCGGCGCCTTCCAGCACGGCACCGGCGAGCTTCGAAGAGGATGCCGGGTAGCCGAGCGTCGTGCCGAAGATCTCGCCCGCCTCGGGGCTGTTGACCACGAAGTCGAGGAACAGCGCCGCCGCCTCGGGGTGCTCGGTGTTGGCCGAGATGGCCATCTGCAGGCCGGCCTGACGGTAGAGGTCCTTCGAGCCGACCTTCGCCGTCGGCGGCGCGATCATCGAGATCGACGATGCGCCCGAGTCGGCGAGGTAGCCGCCGAGGAAGTTGCTCCAGCTCGTCTCTGTCGCGGTCAGTCCCGCGCCGAAGCCCGACTTGGGGCTGATCTCCTCGAGCGTGCTCTGCGGAATCGCGACACCGTCGCGCAGCGTCTGGCCCGACTCCCAGAACGCGGTCAGCTCGTCCTCGGTGAAGCCGAGCTTGCCGTCGTCGGTGTAGAGGTTCTTGCCCTCGGCACGCAGCGCGAGCTCGAAGGTCTGGATGCGCTGGGTCACGTCGGTACCGCCGTAGACGGCGCCACCCGTGGCATCCGTCGTCTGTGCCATCCAGTCGTAGAACTCGTCGAACGTCGTGCCACCCTCGGGCTCGGTCAGGCCGTTCGCCGCGATCACGTCGTCGTTGACGAAGTTCGCCCACGCGCTGTAACCGGTCGGCAGCGAGTACTGCGTGCCGCCGAGCTGGCCGGTGCCCAGCAGCGAGTCGTCGAACGTCGAGAAGTCGATGTAGTCCGAGACCGTGCCCAGGTCGAGCACGTAGCCGGGCTCGGCGTACTGGCGCAGGTAGCTGTCGGAGAACTGCCACACGTCGGGCAGGCCGCCGCCGGCCGCTTCGGTCTGGCGCTTCTCCCAGTAGGCGGCGAAGTCGGTGAACTGGCCGTTGATCGTGATGTTCGGGTGCTCGACGTTGAACGCGTCGATGAGCTTCTGGTAGCGGGCGGCGCGGTCGTCGTTGCCCCACCAGGTGAAGTTGAGCGTGACTTCCTCGTCGGGATCGTAGCTGGATGCCGGAGCGGAGCTGCCGGAGCAGCCCGCGAGGGCGAGGGCCGCGCTGGTCGCCAGGGCGAGCCCCGCGACAAGCCGCTTGGTGCTGAACATCTTTGTCCTCTCTGTGAACGTCCGCGTTCTGAGTGCCTGCTGCGCGAACGTTCCTTGTCCGTGTGTGCGGTGCGCCCGCCTCGGTGCTCGGGAAAGCGCTTGCCGGTTACGGTACTACGCGTTGAAACGATTCGCAAGACTTCGGGGAAGCGTTTTCCAGCTCTTCTTCCCGCGATCGATGTTACCGGTCACACCCGAGAGTGGGGTGGGGTCTGTGCGCCCGGCCGGCGTGACGGCGCGGCATCCACCGCGCTCATCCGTCCCGAATCGCTGCATCGCGGCACGGGGAGCGACAACAACGGACGGATGAACGCGCGCGGCGGTCACTCGACGACGGTGAGGATGCCATCGGCGACGCGCAACTCAACGCGGAAGACCGCGCTGCGGCGGTCGTCCGGCACGCCGCCGTCGGGCTCGCGCGTGGCGTCGCCGAGGGCAGACGGATGCCCGAAGAAGTAGTACCAGAGGCGGTCGCCCTCGCGCACGGGTGCTCCGTGGTGGCCGCGCGGCAATGGCCCCGCCCCCGACCTCGCCCCGAGGATGACCTGATCCGCGCCGCCCTGGCGCTCCCAGCCGACGGCGTCGGCCGAGCGGTAGACACCCATCCCCCGCCACTCGTCGACGATCATCCACCACCAGCCGCCGAGGGCGAACCCGCTCGGGCCCTCGTGCGGGCGCCCGCCGATCGCGACGCCGTCGAGGGTCCACGTGCGCAGGTCCGGAGACGAGGCGACCATCGTGACCGAGTCCGCGGCCTCGTCCTTGTACCAGATCCGCCACCGCCCGTCCGGACACCGCGCGACGGCGGCGTCGATGACACGGTCGCTCGACAGCTCGAGCGGGCCGACGCGGTGCCACGAGGCGACGTCGTCCGAGACGTACTCGACGATGCGCCGCGCGAAGCCCTCCCACCGGTCGGGGACCCCGTCGATCTCGGTGAGGTACATCCGCCAGCGCCTTCCGTCGTGGATCACCTCCGGCGCCCAGTGCGTCACGGTGGTGACCGCCGGTGGCGCGCCCGGCACCAAGCTCAGCCCCGAGGCATCCGGCTCGAGCGTTCCGGCGTACGTCCATCGCACGCCATCGGACGAACAAGCGACGCCGATCCGGGTACCGTGCACCCACGTGACGCCCGGCCCCGGATCGGGATGGCTCGCCCGGCGCTGCGTGTAGAACATCCACCACACGCCCTCGCGGATCACGACGAGCGGGTCGGTCGCACCGTCGTACACCGGATCGCGAAAGAGGTCTCGCCTCACCGAGGCCGCATCTCGGTCACGGGGCTCTCGAAGCCCGCGCGGTGCGTGGGGTGCGCGGCGAGCGCGTCCGGTGTGACGAGGGCGCCGTCCGCCGCGGCCGAGGCATAGATCGCCGCGACCAGCTCGAACGAGCGCGCCGGCTCGTCGGCGGTATCGGGCAGCGGCGCCCCCGACAGCAGGGCGTCGAACACGTCGCGCAACAGCGGCGCATGATCGCTGCGCTCCTCGACATCAGGCAGCGCCCACGCCTCCGCCTCGGCCTCGAAGCCGGGCGCGGGAGTGATCGCCCAGTTCTCGTGCCCGTGCCCATAGAGGTGGTCGACGGTGACGGTCGCCTTCTGCGTGTCGATGCGGATCGAGCTCGTCTGCCGCGGCGAGACGGCGCTCGTCACCACCTGCGCGACGACGCCACCCGCGAAGGTGACGGTGGCCGTCGAGGCATCCTCGGTCTGCGTCTCGCGATCGAGGCGCCACAGTCGCCCCTGCACACTCGTCCAGTCGCCGAGCAGATAGGCGAGCAGATCGAGCTGATGGATGCCGTGGCCGAGAGTCGTCCCTCCCCCCTCGCTCTGCCACGTGCCGCGCCACGGCACGGCGAAATAGTCCGCATCGCGGTACCAGAGCGTCTCGCACACGGCGATCAGCGGCCGGCCGAGCGCGCCCGAGCGCAATAGTCCGCGGACGTGCGCGGCGGCCGTGCCCGTGCGCTGCTGGAACACGACCGCCAGCCGGCGATCGGCTGTCACGGCCGCGGCGCGCATCTCGTCGAGCTCGTCGAGCGAGAGCGCCGGCGGCTTCTCGACGATGACGTGCGCGCCTGCGGCGAACGCAGCGAGGGTCTGCTCGCGGTGCACCGCGGGCGGCGTGCAGATCAGGACGACGTCGGGATGCTCGGCCGCCAGCAGCGCGTCAAGCGAGTCGTACACGTCCGACCCGCCCCACTGACCGGCGAAATCGTCGGCCGCGGCGCGGCTGAGATCGGTGACCGCGACGAGCTCGGCGTGCGGGTGGGCGGCGACGGCGCGAGCGTGCAGCTGAGCGACGGCGCCCGTGCCGACGAGGGCGCAGCGCAGGGTTCGGGTCATGCGGATGCCTCCGAGGATCGCAGCTCGGCGACGAGTTCCGCGCCGAACGATGGGGCGTACGACGAGACGTCCGCGTCGCCGATGATGAGGGCCGCGGCGAGCACCATCGTCGCGCCGGGCGCGAGGACGGCCTCGCGGTGGAAGAACGGCGCGGGGTTCAGTCCCGCGTACTCGGCGCTGCGGGCGAACCAGGGGTTGCCGGCGGGGGTGGGGGCATCCGTGGCATCCATCATCAGGATGCCCGCGGTGCGGTCCGGCGCGACGAAGGCGAGCCACGGGGCGGGCTCGCCGCGCGCGGCGTCGCCGACCGGATGCGTAGGGCCGCCTGCATCCGTGGCGACACCTGCGCCGGCAACGCCGCCGACGCCGAGCGCGCCACCCGCGCTACCCGCACCTGCCGCGCCACCCGCGCCGAGGATCTCGCCGCCCGTGAACCCCGCGGGCCCGCGCCAGAAGATGCCCGCGTACCCTGCATCGGGGCGGCCCTTCGTCGTGGGCGACCCGAACGCCAGCGGCGCTTGCGAGATGTTCGTCAGCGCGCTGCGCCACGTCAGCGCCCACGCGGTGTCGCTCACCGCTCGCACCGTCAGCGAGCGCTGTTCGGCGAGCACGGTCGCGCCGCCCTGCGCCGTCCAGTCGAGCGTCTCGTCGATGCCGCCGGGCGCGCAGCGGGTGAACGCGCGGTGCACCTGCGCACCGTTGTTGGGCAGCTGCACGTAGCCCTCGCCCCGGACGTAGGTGGGTCCACCCCAGAAGTTGTGCGGCCCGACCGCCGGCAGCGCGAGCGACAGCCCCTTGTGCCAGACGTGGTCGGCGGGACGATACGCCGTGACCGCCACGCCCGCGCGCGTGCGCAGCAGCGCGTAAGGCCGCGGCGACTCGACCTGCGGCTCCGTCGGCGCGTAGACGTACTCGAGCAGCGCGGTGCCGCCGTCGCGCACGACGAGGCGACCGGGCACGGTGTCGTCGAGCTGCATGAGTGCTCCGCGGTGAGGTTCTCGCTGGATGAGGGGCTGTCGCCACCCTGTCGCTACCCTAGGGCTTCCACCGGGAAAGCGCTATCCGATACGGTGATCACGCCGGGCGACGGATGCCCGTGCCACGAGAGGACCGCAATGACGACGCCGATCCGGATCTATCCGGCGACCGAGCCCGCAGGCTCGAAACCCACGGGCTCCGCACCCGCGCCCGCGACGCCCCAGCGACCAGGCCTCGTCTGGCTGCACGGCGGCGGATTCGCGGGCGGCGACCTCGACATGCCTGAGGCCGACCACGTCGCCCGCACACTCGCGGCCGCCGGCATCACCGTCGCGAGCGTCGACTACCGGCTCGCCGTCGACGGCATCCACTTCCCCGTGCCCCTCGACGACGTGCTCGCCGCGTGGGCGCAGGTCTGGGCGCAGCGCGCACAGCTCGGCATCGACCACCTCGCGATCGGAGGGGCTAGCGCCGGCGCCAACCTCGCCGCCGCCGCGGCGCTGCAACTGGCGGACGCCGCGACGGCGCCCGATCTCGTCGTGCTCGCGTACCCGACGCTGCTCGCCGTGCAGCCCGCGCCAGGCGCCGCACTGCGCGCGGCCCTCGATGCTGATCCCGCCGCCGACCGGTTCGGCCCGGCCGTCGTGCGGGGCATGTACGAGAACTACCTTGGCACCCCGGCCGAGGAGGCTCCTGTGGCCGCGGCACCTGCGCTCGCGACCGCGGCGGACCTGCACGCCTACCCGCGCACGCTCATCGTCGACGCCGAGGTCGACGAGTTGAGCGTCTCGGCCGAAGTCTTCGCGCAGACGCTACGCGACGCCGGGCGCGACATCGGGCTCGTCGTGCAGGCGGGCACCGATCACGGATTCCTCAACCGCCCCGAGCGCCCCGGCGCCGCCGACGCGCTCGCGCTCATCGCGGAGCGGCTGAACGGGCTGACCACATGAGCGCCCCCTACTCTGCCGCGTTCGACTGGGCGCGTCGCCACGTCGCCGCAGGGCGGCTGCCCGGCGCCGTCCTCGGCGTCGCGACCGCCGACGGCATCGTCGCGCTCGACGCGATCGGGGCACACACCGACGACCGCTACGCGCTGTTCTCCATCACGAAGGTGCTGTGCGGCATCACCGCTGCCCGCGCGGTCGAACGTGGGCGGCTCTCGCCGATGACACCGCTGACGGATGCCCTGCCCACTTTCGGCTCGCGCCGCGACGACATCGTGCGGCTGTGGCATCTCGTCAGTCACACGTCGGGCGTCTACGAACCGCCGCTCGACACTCCCGTGCCGCTGCGCACCGAACTGGTCACGCGGGGTCGCGACTTCGCCGCCGGCGCCGCATCGCGCTACTCGACGCTGGCGTTCGAGGGAGTCGCCGCGCTCATCGAGCACGCGACCGGCACGACGTGGGATGCCGGCGTCGCCGACTGGGCCGCCGCAATCGGCGCGGACGGACTCGCGCTCGACCTGACCGACACAGTGCCCGTCGTTGACGCGGCCGAAGCCGGGCTCGACATGGCGCGCTTCGCCGCGCTGCGCCACCCCGGCGCGGGCATGTCGGGCCGGGCCGTCGACCTGCTCGCCCTCGGTGCCGAGCTGCTGCGCATCGGCGGCGGCGCGTCCGGTGGCATCCTGCACCCGCGCACACTCGCGATGATGCGACGCCCGCTGACGGGCGCGATCCCGCGGCTCGATCCGTACCCCGCCGAGCGGGGTCAGGACTGGGGCTTTGCGTGGAACCTGCGCACGCGCGCTCCGGGCCTGATCGACCGCGACGCGTTCGGTCACGGCGGTTGGGCCGGGACCGAGTTCTGGGTGCACCCGAGCGCGGGGCTTGCGTGGGTGCTGCTCACCAACCGCGCGCTGCGCGACGGCGTCGACACCGACGAACTCGACAACGCGATCGTGACGGGCGCCTGAACCGGCGCCCGGCGCGGCACCGCAACCCCGGCCGCCGTGCCACCAGCACCGGACCCACGCCACCGTACCTCGGCCGCCGACTCAGTACTCGGTGTGCCCGAGGTCGAGGTCGTCGAGGAAGGTCAGCACCGGCGCGCTGAGCGCCTCGAGCTCGAGCACCGTGATGACGTTCTCGCCGGCACGCGTCGCCGGAGCCGGCACGAACAGGCTGCGCTGCGGACCCTTGCGCCAGTAGCGGCCGAGGCAGAACCCGTTCACCCACACGAGCCCCTTGCCGAGGCCCGCCGTCGACAGCGACAGGTCGGTCGGCGCGTCAAGGCTCACGATCGCCTGATGCACGGCCGCCCCGGCGGTCGGCGCTGCCTCCGCGTCTACCGAAAGCAGGCTCAACCCGCTCTCGAAGGCATCCAGCGGCACCGGCGATGCGATCCAGCCTGCTTTCGGTACGCCGCGGAAGGTCGCCGGGCCGATGAGCCCCTTCGGCTCGCCGATGCGCGGCCCGTAGTTCACCCGGCCCTCATCTTCGACGAGGATCTCGAGCACCCCTTCGCCGCGCGGCAGCGTGATCGCGAACGCGTGCTCCTCTCGCGCCAGCACGCCGACCGGCACCCCGTCGAGCGACACCCAGGCGCGATCGCGCACTTCAGCGAACGCCAGTACGCCGGGCTCGGGTCCGTCGTCGAGCACGGTGCGGTAGCGGGCGAACCCGCGCGAGATGCCGAGGTCATCCATCGTCGGCACCGCCTCGAAAGCCACCCCATCAGCAGGCGCGAGATCGGCGAGCGCGCCGACGGGGCGCAGCGGCGCGGCAACCGGCACGTGCAGCGGCAGGCGCTCCGTGCGCGGGAACTCGGGTACCGGCGCATAGCGCGAGATCACCTCGCGGAACGCCCAGAACTTCTCGGTCGGGCGCCCGGCCTCATCCAGCGGAGAGTCATAGTCGTAGCTCGTCACCGTCGGCTGGTACACCCCCTTGTCGTTCGCACCGTTGGTCAGCCCGAAGTTGGTGCCGCCGTGCAGCATGTAGACGTTGACGGATGCCCCGGCAGCCAGCAGCTCGTCGAGTTCGCGGGCGCTGGCCTCGGCATCCGTCGTGTGGTGGTGCGCACCCCAGTGGTCGAACCAGCCGCACCAGAATTCGCTGCACATGAGCGGTCCGGTCGGCTGCTGCACGCGTAGCGCGGCGAGGCGGTCGGCGGCGCGCGATCCGAACGAGCCCGTCGCGTGCAGCTCGGGGATCGTCCCTGCCGCGAGCATCGCCGGCTCGGGCTGATCGACCGTCGTGAGGGGGACGGTGATGCCTGCAGCGCGGAAGATCTGCGTGAGCGCGCGCAGGTAGTCGTGGTCGGCTCCGTCGGCGCCGTACTCGTTCTCGACCTGCAGCAGTGTGACGGGCCCGCCGCGGTCGATCTGCAGCGGCGCGACGATCTCGAGCACGCGCTGGAGGTAGTCGGTGACGGCCGCGAGATAGCCCGGCTCGAGCGAGCGGACGCGCACGCCGGGCTTGCGCAGCAGCCATGCGGGCAGGCCGCCGCCGTCGAACTCGGCGCAGATGTAGGGCCCGGGCCGCACGATCGCATGCATGCCCTCCTCCTGAACCTCGCGCAGGAACCGCGCAAGGTCGAGGCGTCCGGTCGTGTCGAAGACGCCCTCTTCGGGGGCGTGCTCGTTCCACGCGACGTAGGTCTCGATCGTGTTGAGGCCCATCATGCGTCCCATGCGGATGCGGTCTCGCCACTGGTCGGGGTGCACTCGGAAGTAGTGCAGTGCTCCGGAGATGACGCGATGGGGCTGTCCATCGAGCAGGAAGTCGTGCTCGCCGATGGTGAAAGTGCGCGCTGGCATGGATACCATGTTATCGTCAACACGGTCGAGCGCCACCACGCTAGAGTGAACGTCGAGGATGGGAGTACGAATGAGCTGGCTCGTCACCGGAGGCGCGGGATACATCGGGGCGCACGTCGTGCGCGCACTGGCGGCGGCGGGCATCGACCCGGTCGTCGTCGACGACCTCTCCAGCGGCCACGCCGCGTTCGTACCCGAGGGCGTGCCCTTCGTCCGCGGCTCGATCCTGGACCGCGAGCTGCTGGTCGGCGCGATGCGCGAGCACGACGTGCAGGGCGTCATCCACGTCGCGGGCTTCAAGTACGCTGGAGTCTCGGTGCAGCGTCCGCTGCACACGTACGAGCAGAACGTCGAGGGCACGCGCGTCGTGCTGCAGGCGATGGCGGATGCCGGTGTGCACAACATCGTGTTCTCCTCGAGCGCCGCGGTCTACGGCACCCCCGACGTGCCGCTCGTGACCGAAGACCTGCCCAAGCGGCCCGCGTCGCCGTACGGCGAGTCCAAGCTCATCGGCGAGTGGCTGCTGCGTGATCAGGGCATCGCCACGGCATCCGACCCGCAGCCACTGCGGCACACGTCGCTGCGCTACTTCAACGTCGTCGGCTCGGCCGACCCGGTCGTCTACGACACGAGCCCGCACAACCTGTTCCCGATCGTGTTTGAGAAGCTGCTCGCGGGCGAGACGCCGCAGATCAACGGCGACGACTATGACACCGAAGACGGCACGAACGTGCGCGACTACGTGCACGTCGGCGACATCGCGGCCGCCCATGTCGTCGCCGCGCAGCGCCTGGCATCCGGCGCCCCGATCGAGGCCGCCTACAACCTCGGATCGCGCAACGGCCTGTCGGTGAAGCAGATCATGGATGCCATGGCGCGCGTCACCGGCATCGATTTCACCCCGAAGATCGGCCCGCGTCGCCCAGGAGACCCCGACCGCATCGTCGCGACGGGCGAGCTCGCCGCGCGCGACCTCGACTGGGCGAACCGGTACACGGTCGACGAGATGGTGCGCACCGGCTGGGAGGCACGCCGCACCGCGGAGTGACCGCGCGGCGCTGGCCGCCGTAGGGTGACCGCGGCGGCTTGACCACCGGGTCGCCGCTGCGCACGGCAGCGCGCCGCGGGCGCTCAGGCGCTCAGGCGCTCGCGCGCACGATGAGCTGCGGCGTCAGCGTGACGTGCGCCGCCGGGCCTCCGCTGATGCGGGCGACCAGCGCGTCGACGGCCGCGGCGCCGAGGGCGTCGAAGTCCTGCCGCACGGTCGTCAGCGGCGGGCGGTACTGCGCGGCATCCGCGACATCGTCGAAGCCGACGACGGCGACATCCTCGGGCACGCGGCGCCCTGCGTCGGCGAGCGCGCGCAGCGCGCCAAGCGCCATCTGATCGTTCCCGACGAACACGGCCCGCACTGCGGCCGGCAGTTCACGCGCGGCGACATGACCGGATGCCGAGGACCAATCCCCCCGCAGAACGGGCGGCGCCGCGACGCCGGCGCCTGCCAGTGCGTCGCGCCAGCCGCGCTCGCGCTCGTCAGCCGCGTACGACCCGGCCGGGCCCGCGAGGTGCCACACGGGCCCGCGGCCGAGCGCGAGCAGGTGCTCGGTCGCGGCACGCGCTCCGGCGGCGTGGTCAGTCTGGACGATCGCGGCGGTGGCATCCCGCCCGTCGGCGACGGCATCCCGCCCGTCGGCTGTGGCATCCCGCCCGTCGGCGGTGGCATCCCGCTCCCCCGCGGGCGAGTCAACGACGACGAGCGCGAGGTGCTCGGGGGCATCGACAGCCCGCGCCGCGGCGCTCGCCTCGTTGAGGATGATCGCCCCGTCGACGCCCTGATCGCGCATGCGCGCGAAACCCTGCGCGATGGCATCCGCACCGATCGCGGTCACGACGGTGAGGGCGTAGCCGCGGCTCGCGGCGGCATCGGCGATCGCCTGCAGCATGCGCGAATTGCCGACCGTCGCGAGTGTCGACACCACGAGGCCGATCGCATCGGTACGGCCCGTGCGCAGCGCGCGGGCGGCACGGTGGATGCGATACCCGAGTTGGTCCATCGCGGCCTCGACGCGCAGCCGCGTCTCGGGATCGACGCGCGGGCTGTCGTTGACGACGCGAGAGACGGTCTGCGCGGACACTCCCGCCACGGCGGCGACATCCGCCATCGATACCCTGCGCTGCATCAGCCCTCCCATCCTCGATACGATCCGATCACAACTCCGGAGATCCTAACCATGTTGACGATAACATGCTCGCTGTGTACCGTGTGAGTGTGAACACTCAGCAGTTGGAAACACAGACCCTCGGCGCCGGCGTCATCAAGCGCACCGCGCGTCTTGCCGACGGCCGCGAGCTGATCTACTTCGACGACCCCGGCACGACGCTCGGCGCCGAGCGCGCCGTCGACGCCCGCGACCTCGACCCGCGCCCCGAGACCGCGACGATGCGGCAGGACGTCCTGACCGGCGACTGGATCTCGGTCGCCGCGGCGCGGCAGAACCGCGCCTTCCTGCCGCCGGCCGAGCTCGACCCGCTCGCGCCGCAGTCGCCCACGAACCCGTCCGAGATCCCGTCGCACTACGACGTCGCCGTCTTCGAGAACAAGTCGCCGTCGTTCGGTCCGGCGCTTGCCGCAGCGACCGGGGATGCCCCGGCCGCGGCCGACCCGCCGCGCGGGCTCGACGACCTCGCCCACCTCGGCCTCGGTCGCACCCGCACGAGCGTCGGTCGTTGCGAGGTTGTGTGCTTCTCGCCCGACCGCGCCGGCTCGTTCGGCACGCAGTCAGTCACGCGCGCCCGCACCGTGATCGAGGCGTGGGCCGACCGCACCGCGGCGCTGTCGGCGCTGCCCGGCGTGCAGCAGGTGTTCCCGTTCGAGAACCGCGGCGAAGCGATCGGCGTGACGCTGCACCACCCGCACGGCCAGATCTACTCGTACCCCTACATCACGCCGCGCACGCAGCGTCTGCTCGACTCGATCGACCGCACCGCACACGACCTGTTCGAGCGCATCCTCGCGTTCGAGCAGGAGGGCCCCCGCGTCGTGCTGCGCGGCGAGCACTGGACGGCGTTCGTCCCGTTCGCGGCACGCTGGCCGATCGAGCTGCACGTGCTGCCGCACCGCCACGTCGCCGACTTCGCGGGGCTGACGGATGCCGAGCGCGACGAGCTCGCTCCGTTCTACCTGCGCCTTCTGCGCGGTGTCGACGCGCTCTACGACACCCCCACGCCGTACATCGCCGCGTGGCATCAGGCGCCCGTGCACGTCGCGCGCGACACCGTGCGTCTGAACCTGCAGCTGACGAGCCCGCGTCGTGCCGCGGACAAGCTCAAGTTCCTCGCCGGATCCGAGGCCGCCATGGGCGCCTGGATCGGCGACGTTCCCCCCGAGGTCGCGGCAGAGAAGCTGCGCATCGCTGTCGAAGGAGTCTCCCTGTGAGCACCACCCCCGTCTCCACCGGCACCCTGACCACCGGCGTCTGGTCGGGCCCGGGCCGCGTCAACCTGATCGGTGAGCACACCGACTACAACGACGGATTCGTGTTCCCGTTCGCGATCGAGTACCGCACCTCGGTCGCGCTCGCGGTGCGCGATGACGGCCGCATCCGGGTCAGCTCGTCGTTCGACCCCGAGCCCGTCGAGGTCGCCCTCGCCGACTTGGCGGGGCTGTTCCCCGACCGGCGCGACGAGGTCATCGAGTGGGCCCGCTACCCGCTCGGCGTGGCGTGGGCGCTGCTCGAGGCGACCGGCGCCGACGTGGCATCCGTCACCGGCGTCGACCTGACGTTCACCTCCGACGTGCCGGTCGGCGCGGGGCTATCGTCGTCCGCCGCGATCGAGAGCGCGACCGCGGCGGCACTGAACGACGTGTGGGGCCTGGGGCTAGACCGCGTCGCGCTCGCCCGCGCCGGGCGCCGCGCCGAGAACGAGGCGGTGGGTGCGCCCACCGGGATCATGGACCAGATGGCATCCCTGCTCGGCCGCGCCGACGCCGGCACGTTCCTGGACTGTCGGTCGCTCGAGGCCGAGGTCGTCGACCTCGGGTTCGCTCCCGCGGGGCTGGAGTTGCTCGTGATCGACACGAAGGTCACGCACGCGCATTCGACCGGCGGCTACGGCGAGCGCCGCGCGGCGTGCGAGCGGGGTGCCGCGATCATGGGTGTCGCCGCGCTGCGCGACCTCTCCGTGGATGACCTCCCGCGCGCGCAGGAGCTCATGGACGACGTCACGTTCCGCCGTGTGCGCCACGTCGTGACCGAAGACCAGCGCGTGCTCGACGCCGTCGCGACGCTGCGCAGCGACGGCCCCCGCGCGATCGGCCCGCTGCTGGATGCCTCGCACGTCTCGATGCGCGACGACTTCGAGATCTCGGTGCCCGAGCTCGACCTCGCCGTCGAGACCGCCCGCGCGGCGGGCGCGATCGGCGCGCGGATGACCGGCGGCGGCTTCGGCGGAGCAGCGATCGCCCTGATCGACCACGAGCTCGTCGGCCCCGCGACCGCCGCCGTCGAAGCGGCCTTCGTGGATGCCGGGTTCGCCGCGCCGCACATCTTCACGGTGCACCCCTCTGAGGGTGCGCGCCGCGACAGCTGAGGCCGGCGGCCCCCAGCACCCCTGAGGGCAGCCCCGCTGGCGAAGTTGGCGCGACACGCGGCATCCACCCCAGGAATCCCGCGCTTCGCGCCAACTTCTGCTGGCCGCCCACGCCCCGCGGGCCAAGTTGGCGCGACACGCGGCATCCACCCCAGGAATCCCGCGCCTCGCGCCAACTTCTGCTGGCCGCCCGCTCGCCCAGAGGCGTAGCGTCAAAGCAGGCGTAGGCGAGCGTCCGCGCCGGGAAGGCGAGACCGTGGCATACCTGACCGTTGCGACCGAGAACTCCGTCGACGTCGAGATCTTCTACACCGACCAAGGCCCCGCCGACGGCCAGCCGGTCGTGCTGATCCACGGCTTTCCGCTGGACGGCGAGTCGTGGGGCAAGCAGCAGGCGGCGCTGCTCGGCGCCGGATACCGCGTGATCGCGTACGACCGGCGCGGTTTCGGGGCATCCACGAAGACGGCCTCGGGATCCGACTACGACACGTTCGCCGCTGACCTGCACGCGCTCATTGAAGACCTCGATCTGCACGATGCCGCCCTCGTCGGATTCTCGATGGGCACGGGCGAGATCGCGCGCTACCTGTCGCGGTACGGCGCCGCGCGCGTCGCCAAGGCGGCCTTCCTCGGATCGCTCGAGCCGTTCCTGCTCATCACCGACGACAACCCCGATGGCGCCGGCGACCAGGCCTACTTCGACGGCACGTCGGCGGCCGTCGCGGCCGACCGCTACGCGTTCCTGACGGGGTTCTTCCGCGACTTCTACAACCTCGGCGACCTGCTCGGCACCCGCATTTCGCAAGAGGCGCTGGATGCCTCGGTGCAGACCGCCAACCGTGCGGGGAACGCCGCGATCGCCGCCGCTCCCCTGACCTGGCCGACCGACTTCCGTGCCGACATCCCCGAGATCACGGTGCCGACGCTCATCGTGCACGGCACGGCCGACAACATCCTGCCGATCGACAAGACGGCGCGGAAGTTCCGCGACCTCGTGCCCGGCGAGCTGACCTACCTCGAGATCGAAGGCGCGCCGCACGGTCTGCTGTGGACGCACGCCGACGAGGTCAACGAGGCACTGCTCGCGTTCCTCGGCACGGAGTGAGGGGGTGCGCGCTCCTCGGCAGCGCGGAGTGAGGGTGCGCGCTCCCCGGCAGCGCGGAGTGAGGGTGCGCGCTCCCCGGCAGCGCGGAGTGAGGTCGCGCGCTCTGCGACGACGCGCTGCACACGCGGCGGCTCGTACGCTGGAGTGATGACCGGGATGCCGTGGCGCGCGCTCGCGGGCGTCGCCGCGGCCGGCGCCCTCGTGCTCGCCTTCGGCGAGGTGCAGGCGTGGCGCACGGCGCGCGCCGATTACCCGGCCGACCCCACGTCGGGGCCTGCGGACGGCCGCGATGTCCTGCTCGTGCTCGGGTTCCGCTCGCGAGACGATGACCGACTCAACCCCGTGCAGGCGTGGCGCACCCGCATCGCGGCGCGATCGGCGCCACCCGGCGCGCTGTTCGTGTTCTCGGGCGGCGCCGTCCGCGGGTCGGTGCCCGAAGCCGAGATCATGGCACGCTTCGGGGCCGCACGCCTGGGCATCCCGCCCAGTGACATCGCGATCGAGCCGCGCGCGACCACGACGCGCGAGAACCTCGCCTTCGCGCTGCCATGGCTGACGGATGCCCGGACGATCCGCATCGCGTCGAACACGGCCCACGCGCGTCGCGCGCGCCAGTACCTGCGCGACCTCGATCCGGCGCTGTTCGCGCGCCTGCGCCGCACGCGCGACTTCGTCCCGCTCGAGCTCGGCCCGCTGCGCCTCGCCCTGACGTTCTACGACTTCGTCGCGGCACGCACCGCCCGCCGCCGCGAGCAGCAGCCGGCGCGCTGACGCGGCAGCTCCGCGCGCCACCCACATGGCAGTCGTGGCGGCATCCCGCGACGCGAGGCATCCACTAGTGCCCGACGTCCGCGACAGCCACGGCCGCCGTCACTCCTCAGCGAGCGCCGAGAGGTCCGGCGCGACGCCGGCATTCGCGGCGGCCAGCAGTGCCTCGACCTGCTCGTACGTGACGGGCACGCCGGGGAATCCGACGATGCGCCCGACCGGGAACGACGCCATCATCTTCTGCGTCGCCTCATCGTTGGGCATCATCGACGCGGTGGACGAGTCGACGTCGTTCATCCCCGCGAGGAACCCGCCCATCGCCTGCTGCACGATGGGTCCGGCGATCGGGTGGGCGAAGACGTCGGCGAGCGACGAGTTCATCGTCAGCGGCAGCGCGACCTCGTCGCCGGCGACCGCGACGGTCACCTCGCCTCGGACGTCGCGGCTCGACGCGGCGACCTCGACACGGTAGTCCCCGCCCTCGACGACGAAGCGGTCGACCCGCACGTCCCAGTAGGCGAGATCCGAGCGGCGCACGGTCAGCGTTACCTCCGCCGTCGCACCGGCGGCGATCGCGACCGAGGCGAAGGCCTTCAGCTCGCGCGGCGCGCGCTGCACCGCCGAGGCCACCGGCGAGATGTAGACCTGGACGATCTCGCGCCCGTCGACCTCGCCTGTGTTCGTGACCGGCACCGTGACGACGAGATCGCCGGATGCCCCGACGGATGCCACCGGCGCACCGTACGCGAACGTCGTGTACGACAGCCCGTGGCCGAACGGGTAGGCGACGTCGAGTCCGCGCGCGTCGAACCCGCGATAGCCGACGAGCAGGCCTTCGCCGTAGCGCACGTGCCCGAACTCGCCCGGGAAGTTGCCGTACGACGGGCTGTCTTCCAGTCGCAGCGGGATCGTCTCGGCGAGCTTCGCCGACGGGTTCACGATGCCGAACAGGACGTCGGCGGTCGCACCGCCGCCGGCCTGACCCAGCAGCCACCCCTCGAGGATCGCGGGCACCTCGTCGCGGAACGGCAGCGCCACGACGCCCCCGTTGGACAGCACGACGACCACGTTCGGGTTCGCCGCGCGCACGGCAGCCAGCAGCGCGAGCTGGTCGGCGGGCAGGTCGATGTGATCGCGGTCGAAGCCCTCGGACTCTTCGGCGGCCGGCAGCCCCAGGAACAGCACGACGACCTCGGCGCCGGCCGCCGCGGCGGCGGCCTCGGCGCGCAGGTCCGCGGCATCCTGCCCTGCCGTCTCGGCGACGCCCTCGAGGGCGAAGCCCGGTGCGAACACGACCTCGCCGACGGCAAGCGCGCGGATCTCGGTCAGCGCCGTGTCGAGGCGCGTCGGGTTGATCAGCGACGAGCCCGCCCCCTGGAATCGCGGCGTGCGAGCGAACTCGCCGATGACGGCGATGCGCGCGTCGCGCGCGAGCGGCAGCAACGGCCCGGCGCCGCCGCGGTCGTTGTTGCGCAGCAGCACGATCGCCCGACCGGCGACCTCGCGGGCGAGGGCGTGGTGCGCATCGACGTCGAGCGGGCCGGATGCCGCGGGGCGCGCGCCGGCCTTCGCGACGAGGTCCAGCACCCGGTTCGCCGCGACATCCAGCGCGGCCTCGTCGAGCGATCCGTCGCGCACGGCCGCGACCAGCTGCGCGTCGGTGCGCCCGCCCGAGGCGGGCATCTCGAGGTCGAGTCCGGCGGGCAACCCCTTCACGCGGTCGTTGACGGCACCCCAGTCGCTCACGACGAGACCCTCGAAACCCCAGTCCTCGCGCAGCACCTGCGTCAGCAGCCACGGGTCCTCCGACGCGTAGACACCGTTGATGCGGTTGTACGAGCACATGACGGTCCACGGCTGGGCATCCTTCACGACGCGCTCGAAGCCGCGCAGGTAGATCTCGTGCAGCGGCCGCGGATCGACGTCCGAGCTC
The DNA here is from genome assembly GCF_001898315.1 of Microbacterium sp. 70-16. GTDB lineage: Bacteria > Actinomycetota > Actinomycetes > Actinomycetales > Microbacteriaceae > Microbacterium. The sequence goes on from NZ_MKTQ01000028.1 coordinate 220,896, forward strand.
GCGCGCATGCGGTCGAACTCCTGGTTGTTGGCCGCGAAGTGTTTGAGCGACGAGCCGACGCCCTGTGACTGGATGCCCCGGACCAGCCCCGTCCCGACGGCGCCCGCGAGGATCGGGTCTTCCGACACGTACTCGAAGTTGCGGCCGCACAGCGGCGAGCGCTTGATGTTGATGCCCGGCCCGAGGATCACGGCGACGTCCTCGATCGCCGACTCGACGCCGAGGGCGACGCCGACGCGTTCGGCCAGCTCCGGGTCCCACGCGGCGCCGAGGCCGACCGCAGGCGGGAAGCAGGTGGCCGGCACACTGTCGGCGAGCCCGAGGTGATCGTTCGCGCCCGCCTGCTTGCGCAGGCCGTGCGGGCCGTCGGTCATCATGATCGACGGGACGCCGACACGCTCGACCGCCTTGGTCGTCCAGAAGTCGGCGCCGCTCGTGAGCGAAGCCTTCTCTTCGAGAGTGAGGTCGGATGCCGTGATATCGGTCATGGGTCGTTCCCTTCGATGTGTGCGTGGGGCATCCGGCGCCGCATGACGTCGATCGCGTCGGGGTTGTCGTCGACGAGCACGGCATCGCGGCCGAGCGCCGCAGCGACGGCGCCGGTCGTGCCACTGCCGGCGAACAGGTCGAGCACGCGGTCGCCGGGGCGGCTGGACGCCTGCACGATACGGCGCAGGATGCCCTCGGGCTTCTGCGTCGGGTAGCCGGTCTTCTCGCGGCCGCCGGTCGCGACGATCGTGTGCCACCAGACATCCGTCGGCAGCTTGCCGCGCTCCGCCTTCTCGGCGGTGACCAGGCCCGGCGCCATGTACGGCTCGCGGTCGACGCTCGCCGAGTCGAACCAGTAGCGCTGCGGGTCTTTCACGTAGACCAGGATCGTGTCGTGCTTCGTGGGCCACCGGCTCTTCGACTTGGCCCCGTAGTCGTAGGCCCAGATCAGCTCATTGAGGAAGCACTCGCGGCCAAACAGGGCGTCGAGCAGGACCTTCGCGTAGTGCGCCTCGCGGTAGTCCAGGTGCAGGTACAGGGTGCCGTCGTCGGCGAGCAGCCGCCACGCCTCGCGCAGGCGCGGCTCGAGGAAGTCCCAGTAGTCGTCGAACCGGTCGTCGTAGGTGCGCAGGTCGCCGCGCAGCCGCGCGTAGCTCGCGCCGCGGAACCCGGTCTTCACCGGCGGCTGTTCGTAATTCAGTCTTCCCGCATCGCGCTCGGCGCTCGCTCCGCGAGATTCCGCGGGATCGGCGCCCGACGCATCCTGTGCAGACTGAATTGCGAACGCCGACCGCTCGGCACGCTCGACCGCGCGCGTGCGCGCGCGGCCCGTGTTGAAGGGCGGGTCGAGGTAGATGAGGGTGAAGGAGGCATCCGGCAGCGACCGCGCGACCGCGAGATTGTCGCCCTGGATGATCTCGATGCGCCCATCGGAGGGCGCGGCGACCGGTTCGGCGACCGTCACGGCACGCGGTGCAGCCACGCGTCGGTCGCGAACTTCGAGGCGACGAGGGCTTCGGCCTCGGCGTACTCGTCGTCGGTGATGCGCCCGGGCTCCGCACCGTAGAGCATCGCGAAAGTGGTCTTCAGCCGCTCGATGATCGCCTCGCGCGGAAGCCCCGTCTGGCTGCGCAGCGGGTCGACGCGCTTGGCGGCCGAGGTGGTGCCTTTGTCGCTGAGCTTCTCGCGGCCGATGCGCAAGACCTCGGTCATGACCTGGCCGTCCATGTCGTACGACATCGTCGCGTGGTGCAGCACGCCGCCGCCGGCGAGCCGCTTCTGCGCGGCGCCGCCGATCTTGCCCTTCGGCGAGGCGATGTCGTTGAGCGGCTGATACGTCGCGTCGACGCCGAGTGACCGCAGCGCCTGCAGCACCCACTCGTCGAGGAACGCGTACGAGTCGGCGAACGTCATGCCCGCTACGAGGGATGCGGGGACGTACAGCGAATACGTCACGATCGAGCCGGCGCCCATCATCATCGCGCCGCCGCCCGAGATGCGCCGCACGACGTCATACCCGTGCCGGGATGCCCCCTCGGGATCGACCTCGTTGCGGTACGACTGGAACGAGCCGATCACGACGGCCGACTCGTTCCATTCCCAGATGCGCAGCGTCGGGTTGCGCATTCCCGCGCCCACGCGCGCCGTGAGCACTTCGTCGAGCGCGAGGTTCATCCGCGGTGAGACGGCCTTCTCGTGCACGATCTCCCACGAGAAGTCCTTCCACCCGGGCGCGGTGACCAGGGCCCGCCGCACGGCCGTGCCGACCGATTCGGGGGTGAAGCCGAGCAGTTGCGCCCCTTCGGGCAGCGCCGCGCGGACGGCGGCGGCGATGCCAGAGGCATCCGTCTCGACCGGCAGTCCATTGACGGCGGCATCGATGTCGAGCAGCGCCTCATCGGGCTCGAGGAAGAAATCGCCCGCGAGGTGGAAGTCGGTGATGACGCCCCCCGCGACCTCGAGATCGGCGACGACGAGCTTGCCGCCCGGAACCTTGTACTCCCCGTGCATGGCTCCAGCCTATGGCTCGCCGGCCACGGCGGGCCCTCAGTCGCGGGCGGGAAAACGCGGGTCGAGCCAGGCCTCGAGGTCGTCGAGGACGTCTTCGGCCGAGACCTCGTTGAAGATCTCGTGGCGCGCGCCGGGGTAGACGAGCGTCGTGACATCGGTCAGCCCCGACCGGGTGCGGTACGCGTCGGCGAGGCGGTGCACGCTGCGCGGCCCGCCGACCGTGTCGTCGCGGCCCACCATCAGCAGCACCGGCAGCTCGGGCGGCAGGTTCTTCGCGGGCTTGCCGTACAGGCGCGCGGCGTCGACGAGGCCGAACAGCTTCAGCAGCGGTTCGCTCGTGGTCAGCGGGTCGGCGAGAAACGCGTCACCGACGGCGGGGTCGGATGCCAGCCACTCGACTCCGGTGGCATCCGCACTCTTCCACGGCGCGTTGAGGTCGCCGCCGTTCAGCGACCCCGGCCAGCGCAGGGCCGAGCCGCTGAGCACGACGCCGTCGTACGCCTCGGCGTGCTCGTTGACGAGCATCTGGGTCAGGAACGAGCCCCACGAGTGCCCCAGGATCACGAGCGGCACGCCGGGATTCTCGGCGCGGATCAGCTCGGTCAGCTGCCAGCAGGCGGCCTTCGCAGCGGGCAGTCCGCCGGGCCCGAGGTGCCCGAGCCTGTGCAGATCGCCGTCGTGCTGGTGCACACCCGTGCGCCCGTGCCCGCGGTGGTCGTCGGCGTAGACGGCGTATCCGTTCGCCGTCAGCCGCGCGATGAGCGCGCCGTAGCGGCCGGCGTGCTCGCCGACGCCGTGCAGCAGCTGGACGACGGCGCGCGGATGCGCGGTCTCAGCGGGGTACATGTCGAAGAAGATGCGGATGCCGTAGGCGTCGGTGAACGTGCGTTCCTGCGTGGTCTCGGCCATGTCGCGAGTCTAGGAGAGGCCGGGCCATCGTGCCGGGAGCACCGTGCCGAGGGCGCCGTGCCGAGAGCGCCGTGCCCTCGCGCCGAGAGCGCCATGCGCGGGGCATCCGAATTTACTTAGCAAAACTAATAAGCTATGCTAACGATCTGTATGGATGCCTCGAACAACCCTCCCCTGGCCGCTGAGGCCTCCGACCTGCGAATGGCGACGTTCCGCCTCGCGCGCCGCCTGCGCGCGCAGCGCGCCGTCGACACGATGAGCGACGGACAGTTCGCGGTGCTCGCGGCGCTGTCCGTCCACGGCCCGCACACCCTCGGCGAGCTCGCCGACCGCGAGCGGGTGTCGTCTCCCTCGATGAACCGCACGGTCAACTGCCTCGAAGAGTCGGGCTACCTCAGCCGCACCCCCGACGAGACCGACCGCCGCAAGGTCAACATCGCCCTCACCGACGAGGGTCGCGATGTCGTCGCCGAGACCGTGCGCCGCCGCGATTCGTGGCTCGAGGGCGCACTCGCCGACCTCACCGCACAGCAGCGTGCGACGCTGGCCGAGGCCGCCGAGATCATGCGCGAGGTGGCCGCCCGATGAGCTCGATGTTCCGCTCGCTCTCGCTCTTCAACTTCCGCGTCTGGTTCATCGGCGCCCTGGTCTCCAACATCGGCGGCTGGATGCAGGCGACGGCACAGGACTGGGTCGTGCTCACCCAGCTCACCGACAACGACGCGACCGCGATGGGCGTCACGATGGCGCTGCAATTCGGACCGCCGCTCGTGCTCGTCCCGATCACGGGGTGGATCGCCGACCGGTTCGATCGACGCAAGCTCCTGATGGTCACACAGTCCGGCCTCATGGTGCTCGGCATCGCGGTCGGCGTGCTGCTGCTCGCGGGCGTGATGACGCTCCCCCTCATGTGGGTGTTCGCGCTGCTGTTCGGCATCGCGAACGCGTTCGACAGCCCCGCCCGGCAGGCGTTCGTCTCTGACCTGGTGGCACGCGAGAACGCGTCGAACGCCGTCGCGCTCAACGCGGCATCCTTCAACATGGCCCGCCTCATCGGGCCGGCCGTCGGCGGCGTGCTGATCGTCCTGATCGGCGCGGGCTGGATGTTCTTGGTCAACGCGGGAACCTTCCTCGCGATGCTCATCGCCCTCGTCGTGATCCGCGCGGGCGAACTCGTCCCGCGCGTCAAGGCCCCGGGCGCCGCGCGCCTCGCGGACGGCTTCCGGTACGTGCGCCGTCGGCCCGACCTCATCGTGATCTTCGCGATGGTGTTCCTCATCGGTGCGTTCGGCATGAACTTCCCGATCTTCGCGTCGACGATGGCGCTGGAGTTCGGGAAGGATGCCGACGGCTACGGTCTGCTCAGCTCGGTGCTCGCCATCGGCTCACTCATCGGCGCGCTGCTGGCGGCACGCCGAGACCGCGCTCGGCTGAGGGTCGTGATGTACGCGGCCGGTGGATTCGCCGTCGCGTCGGCGATCTCGGCGGTCATGCCGCGGTACGAGCTGTACGCGGCGATGCTCGTGCTCGTCGGGTTCTGCACGGTCTCGATGATGACGACCGCCAACGGGTACGTGCAGACGACGACCGACCCGGCCCTGCGCGGCCGCGTCATGGCGCTGTACATGGCGATCCTGATGGGGTCGACGCCGGTCGGCGCGCCCGTCGCGGGGTGGGTGGCCGACGCGTTCGGCCCGCGCGCCGCGATCTGGGTCGGTGCGGGTGCCGCGCTCGTCGCTTTCGCGATCGGGTTCGCCTGGCTCGTGCTGTCGGGGCGCCTGCACCGCCACGAGTCGCGCCGCTTCGCCCTCGCGATGGACGAGACGCGCCCGATCACGATCGCCGTGCCGGTCATCCCCGAGGAGTTCAGCGACGAGGTCGCCGCGACGACCCCGATCGACCTGCCGAGCGCGGCGAGCGCCGCGCGGCGCTGACGCGGGGCATCCCCTCTGCTGTAATCCCCCTGGCTTGCCTCGGGTTTGGGGTCGCCTGTGGTCGCCTCGCTGTTGGGCGTGGTGGGGTTGGGGTCGCTTGTGGTCGCCTCGCCCTGACTTGCCTGGGGTTTGGGGTCGCCTGTGGTCGCCTCCCGCGCCGCGAGGCGGCAGTACGCGACCCCAAACCGGGCTGGGCAGGGTTTGGGGTCGCGTGTGGTCGCATCCCCTGGCTCGCCACGGGTTTGGGGTCGCCTGTGGTCGCCTCACCCGCCGCGAGGCTGCAGCACGCGACCCCAAACTTGCCGCGTGGCGACAGCACGCGACCCCAAACCGGCAGTGGGCGGGCGCAGCCACGACGCACACCCGCGCGCGCGACCCCACCTCACCCCACGGTCGAGGCGCGCACCACGAGCTCGGGGCGGAACCGCACGTGCCGCGCGGGGCGGGCATCACCGGCGAGACCCGCGCCACCCGCAAGCGCCTCGAAGAGCAGCTCCACGGCCGTCGCGCCGATCTCGCGCGCCGGCTGACGTACCGACGTCAGCGGCACCACGGTCGCCTGCGCGAAGTCGATGTCGTCGTATCCGATGAGCGCGACATCGTCGGGCACGCGCACATCGCCGAGGATCGCGGTGCCCTGCAGCACGCCGACGGCGAGCAGGTCGTTGGCGCAGAACACGGCGTCGGGACGGTCGGATGCCTCGCGGCGCCCGATGGCTTCCCCGGCTTCGCGCCCGCGCAGCACCGTCAGGGCATCCAGCTCGATCACCTCGAGGGTCGCACCGGGCACCTCGGCGAGCGCGCGGCGCGCACCCTCGAGGCGGTCCGCGACCTGACGGATCGACAGCGGGCCACCCACGAACGCGATACGCCGGCGGCCGAGCGACAACAGGTGCGCGACCGCGAGATGCCCGCCCTCGACGTCGTCGACGGCGACCGAGGGCACGTCCTCACCGGGCAGCTCGCTGTCGACGAGCACGACGGGGATGCCCGCCGCGACCAGCCGCTGCACGGGCGCCGCGTCGAGGTCGACGGGCGTCAGCAGCACACCGTTCACGCGCTGCTCGCGGAAGAGGTCAAGGTACGCGCTCTCGCGCGCAGAAACCTGGTCGCTGTTGCCGAGCAGGATCGACATGCCCTCGGCATCCGCCCGCTCCTCGGCCCCACGGGCGACCTCGGCGAAGAACGGGTTCGCCGTGTCGAGCACGACGAGCCCGATCGAGCGACTGCGCCCGGCGCGCAGCTGCCGCGCCGCGTCGTTGCGCACGAAGCCGAGCTGCGCGATCGCGGCCTGCACGCGCGCGACGGTCTCGGGCGCGACCTTCTCGGGGCGGTTCAGGACGTTCGAGACGGTGCCGACCGAGACGGATGCCGCGGCGGCGACATCCTTGACGCTGGCTGCCACTGCACTCACCCCCTGCGGGCCGCATCGGCCGCTTGACGAATCTCTGCGCCCACACTACAGTTTGAAACGATTCATCTACGGATCGTGTCCCGCCGCCCCACGAAGGAGTGCCATGGCCCGCGTCGCCTTCCGGCTGCAGGTGCGCCCCGAGCTGCTCGACGCCTACATCGAGCGGCACAGCCCGGTCTGGCCCGAAATGCTCGCCGAGATCGCGGCATCCGGCCGCTGCAACTACTCGATCTTCCTCGACCGCGAGACCGCGACGCTGTTCGGCTACTACGAGGTCGACGACGACGCGGCGGCGCAGGCGTACCTTGCGACCTCCGAGGTCGCGGCCCGCTGGGAGGCATCCATGGCCCCGTTCTTCACCGGGCTCGAGGGCCGCGCCGACCAGGCCGCGACCCCCCTTGCCGAAGTCTTCAACCTGCACGACCAGCTCACAGAAAGCACCCCGTCATGAGCAACCTCACCGCTGAGAACCTCTCCACCCTCGAAGCCCAGGGCATCGAACTGCCCAGCTGGGCGTTCGGCAACTCGGGCACGCGCTTCCGCGTGTTCCCGACGGCGGGCACGCCCCGCGATCCCTTCGAGAAGATCGCGGATGCCGCGCAGGTCAACGCCTTCACCCGGCTCGCGCCGAGCGTCGCGCTGCACATCCCGTGGGACAAGGTCGACTCCTACGAAGACCTGAAGAAGCACGCAGAAGATCTCGGCGTCACGCTCGGCACCATCAACTCGAACACCTTCCAGGACGAGGACTACAAGTTCGGCGCCCTCACCCACCACGACGCGAGCATCCGCCGCAAGGCCATCGACCATCACCTCGAGTGCATCGACATCATGGATGCCACCGGGTCGCGCGACCTGAAGATCTGGCTCGCCGAAGGCTCGAACTACCCCGGGCAGAACGACATGCGCGCCCGGCAGGACCGCCTGCAGGACTCGCTGCAGCAGATCTACGCGCGCCTCACGGGCGACCAGCGCCTCGTGCTGGAGTACAAGTTCTTCGAGCCGTCGTTCTACCACACCGACGTCCCCGACTGGGGCACGAGCTACGCGCAGGTCGCCGCCCTCGGCGACAAGGCGATGGTCTGCCTCGACACCGGCCACCACGCCCCCGGCACCAACATCGAGTTCATCGTCATGCAGCTGCTGCGGCTCGGCAAGCTCGGCTCGTTCGACTTCAACAGCCGCTTCTACGCCGACGACGACCTCATCGTGGGCGCCGCCGACCCGTTCCAGCTGTTCCGCATCATCGCCGAGGTCATCCGCGGCGGCGGGCTGAACAACCCTGACGTCGCGTTCATGCTCGACCAGTGCCACAACATCGAAGACAAGATCCCCGGGCAGATCCGCTCGGTGCTCAACGTCCAGGAGATGACGGCACGCGCCCTGCTGATCGACCGCGACGCGCTCACCGCCGCGCAGGATGCCAACGACGTCCTCGCCGCGAACGCGATCCTGATGGATGCCTTCTACACCGACGTCCGCCCGGCCCTCGCCGCCTGGCGCGAGGAGCGCGGGCTTGCCCCCGACCCGATGGCCGCCTACCTGGCATCCGGCTACCAGCAGCAGATCGCCGCCGACCGCGTCGGTGGCGTGCAGGCCGGCTGGGGCGCCTGACCCGCATCCGTCCCGATTCGCCGCATCCGCACGCCGATTACGACCCGTTCAGACGGACGAACAGCCAAGGAACCCACCATGACCTCCGCACCCTCCACTCCCGAGACCCTCATCGCGCGCAGCAACCGCCTGGGCGCCGATCCGAAGAACACGAACTACGCCGGCGGCAACACGTCGGCCAAGGGCACCGAGATCGACCCCGTGACGGGCGAGCCCGTCGAGCTGCTGTGGGTCAAGGGCTCGGGCGGCGACCTGGGGACCCTCAAGCCCGCGGGCCTTGCGGTCCTGCGCCTCGACCGCCTGCGTGCGCTCACGGGCGTCTACCCCGGCGTCGACCGCGAAGACGAGATGGTCGCCGCCTTCGACTACTGCCTGCACGGCAAGGGCGGAGCGGCCCCCTCGATCGACACCGCGATGCACGGCCTCGTCGACGCCGCGCACGTCGATCACCTGCACCCCGACTCGGGCATCGCGATCGCGACCGCCGCCGACGGCCCGGCACTGACGACGCAGATCTTCGGCGACAAGGTCGTGTGGGTGCCGTGGCGCCGACCCGGCTTCCAGCTCGGACTCGACATCGCCGAGATCAAGGCGCAGAACCCGCAGGCGATCGGCTGCATCCTCGGCGGCCACGGCATCACGGCGTGGGGCGAGACGAGTGAGGATGCCGAGGCGAACTCGCTCTGGATCATCGACACCGCCGCCGCCTACATCGCCGAGCACGGCAAGACCGCCCCGTTCGGCGGCATCCGCCCCGGTTTCGAGGCGCTGCCGGAAGCCGAGCGGCACGCCCGCGCGGCGGCCCTGGCCCCCACGATCCGCGGGATCGCGTCGACCGACAAGCCCATGGTCGGCCACTACACCGACTCGGCCGTCGTGCTCGACTTCCTCGCGTCTGAGAAGGCGCCCGCGCTCGCGGCCCTGGGCACGAGCTGCCCCGACCACTTCCTGCGGACGAAGGTCAAGCCGCTCATCCTGGATCTGCCCGCGACGGCATCCCTCGACGAGCAGCTCGCCCGCCTGCACGAGTTGCACGCCGAGTACCGCGCCGACTACCAGGCGTACTACGACGCGCACGCCACGAGCGAGAGCCCCGCGATCCGCGGCGCCGACCCGCTTATCGTGCTCGTGCCCGGCGTCGGCATGTTCAGCTACGGCGCGAACAAGCAGACCGCACGCGTTGCGGGCGAGTTCTACGTCAACGCCATCAACGTCATGCGTGGCGCCGAGGCGCTCTCGACCTACACGCCGATCTCGGATGCCGAGAAGTTCCGCATCGAGTACTGGGCGCTCGAAGAGGCGAAGCTGCAGCGGATGCCGAAGCCCAAGTCGCACCAGGGGCGCATCGCGTTCGTGACGGGTGCCGCATCGGGCATCGGCAAGGCGATCGCGTCGCGGCTCGCCGCCGAGGGCGCGTGCGTCGTCGTCGCCGACCTCGACCTCGCCAAGGCGCAGGCGGCCGCGGCGGAGCTCGGGACCACCGACGTCGCGATCGGCGTCGCCGCCAACGTCGCCGACGCGGGCGCCGTGCAGGCCGCGATCGACGCAGCGGTGCTCGCCTTCGGCGGCATCGACCTCGTCGTCAACAACGCGGGACTCTCGCTGTCCAAGCCGCTGCTCGAGACCACCGAGAACGACTGGGATCTGCAGCACGACGTCATGGCGAAGGGCTCGTTCCTGGTGAGCAAGGCCGCGGCATCCGTCCTCATCGCGCAGCGTCTCGGCGGCGACATCATCTACATCTCGTCGAAGAACTCGGTGTTCGCGGGCCCCAACAACATCGCCTACTCGGCGACGAAGGCCGACCAGGCGCACCAGGTGCGGCTGCTCGCCGTCGAGCTCGGTGAGCACGGCGTGCGTGTGAACGGCATCAACCCCGACGGTGTCGTGCGCGGTTCGGGCATCTTCGCGTCGGGCTGGGGCGCCAACCGCGCCGCGACTTACGGCGTCAAGGAAGAAGACCTCGGCCAGTTCTACGCCAACCGCACGATCCTCAAGCGTGAGGTCGTGCCCGAAAACGTCGCGGACGCCGTGTACGTCCTCACCGGTCCCGAGCTCAGCCGCACGACGGGCCTACACATCCCGGTCGACTCGGGCGTCGCGGCCGCGTTCCTGCGATGAGCGCGGGCGGCGCCGTCGCGGCGGTCGATCTGGGCGCGACGAGCGGGCGTGTCATCGTCGGCCGCGTCGGGCCCGACACCCTCGAGACCACGACGGTCGCGCGCTTCCCGAACACTCCGGTGTTCGCCGGCGACGGGCTGCACTGGGACATCCTGGGCCTGTACGGCGCGGCACTGGAGGGCCTGCGCGAAGCGTTCCGCGGGGCGCCCGAGATCGCGTCGATCGGCATCGACTCATGGGCCGTCGACTACGGCCTGCTGCGCGGCGGGCGCCTGCTCGGCAACCCTTTCCACTACCGCGACGCACGCACGGCGCGCGGCGTCGCGACGGTGCACGAGCGCGTCCCGCACGCCGAGCTCTTCGAGCGGGGCGGCCTGCAGTTCCTGCCGTTCAACACCCTGTACCAGCTCGTCACCGAGCCGGCCGAGATCCTCGAGATCGCCGACACGGCGCTGCTGATCCCCGACCTGCTCGCGTACTGGCTGACGGGCGTCGCGCGCGCCGAGGTCACGAACGCCTCGACGACGGGCCTACTGCGCTGGACCGACCACGCGTGGGACGACGCGCTCATCAGCGCGCTCGGCCTGCCCCGGGGCATCCTGCCCGCGCTCGTGACCCCCGGCGAGCGCCTCGGCCCGCTGCTGCCCGAGGTCGCGACCTCGCTGGGCGGCAGTGCCGACGTCGTCGCGGTCGGCTCGCACGACACGGCGTCGGCGGTCGTCGCGGTGCCGATGCAGGCGGATGCCGCGGCGTACATCTCCTGCGGCACGTGGGGCCTGGTCGGTGTCGAAGTCGCCCGGCCCGTGCTCACGACCGCGGCCCTCGCGGCGAACTTCACGAACGAGGGCGGCGTCGACGGACGCGTGCGCCTGCTGCACAACGTGATGGGCCTGTGGGTGCTGAGCGAGACGGTGCGCGGCTGGGAACGCGAGGGTGCCGCGATCGACCTGCCGACGCTGCTGGATGCCGCGGCGGACGTCCCGGCATCCGCCGTGCCCGTCTTCGACGTCGACGACCCGCGCTTCCTGCCGCCGCGCGATGTCGCGGGCGACATGACCACCCGCATCGACGCGTGGTGCGCCGAGCACGACGTCGCCGCGCCGCGCACGCGCGCCGAGTACGCCCGCTCGATCGTCGAGTCGCTCGCGCAGGCGTTCGCGCAGACCGCGCTGACGGCGGGGCGCCTCGGCGGCGTCGACGTGCGCACGATCCACATCGTCGGCGGTGGCGCGCTCAACGCCCTGCTGTGCCAGCGCACGGCAGACCGCGCGGGAGTCCCGGTGCTGGCCGGCCCCGTCGAGGCGACCGCGCTCGGCAACGTGCTCGTCCAAGCGCGCGCGGGCGGCTTCGTCGACGGATCGCTCGAGGCGCTGCGCGACCTCGTCGCCCGCACGCACGCGCCGCGGCGGTTCACGCCGCGGGCGTAGCGCCCCGCCTCGCGCCGCGCTTTCTCGCCGAGTGCGCCGGTTCCGGCCGAGTGCGCCGGTTCCGGCCGTGCCGCAGGCGGCGCACTCGACACCACCCGGCGCACTCGATGCGGGCCCCGCGCCCGGGCTACGCCGGCACGACCTCGCGCCGCGGATCGGCGGTGAGCACCTGCGTGCCGGCGAGCACGACGACCGCGCGCGGGGCGACCTCGACCTCGCCGGCCTCGGTCGCCGCGACGACCGGCTCATCGGTGCGGTTGGCGAGGAACACGAACCGCTGCTCGGATGCCTCGCGCACGATCACCTCGAGACGGCCGTCCGCCGCGAGCGGGTGCGCCTGCAGCGCGACCGTGTCGGCGGCGAGGCGCTCGATGAGCGCCCGCACCCCGTCACGGCCGAGGTCGGCCGACACGTAGGTGGCCGTGCCGTCGCCGACACGGCGGCGGGTCACCGCCGGTGCACCGGCGAGATCACCGTCGGCGTAGGTGTCGAGCACCTCGGCATCCACCCCCACGCGCACGATGCGCTCGGTCCACTGCGTCGCGGCAGCGCCGGATACCAGTCGCACGGGGGCATCCGGCAGCAGCGGCACGAACTCTTCAACGGTGATGCCGAGCAGGTCGCGCAGCGCGCCCGGGTAGCCGCCGAGCCACACGCGGTCGTGCTCGTCGACGATGCCCGAGAAGAACGTCGTGATGAGGTGACGGCCGCCCCGCACGACCGCCTCGAGGCGCGTGCGCAGCGCGTCGGGCACGACGTGCAGCATCGGCGCGATCACGACGTCGTAGTCGTCGAATGATGCGCTCGCGGGCAGCACGTCGACACGGTTGCCCGCGTCGAGCAGCGCGCGGTACCAGTTCAGCGTCTCGACGTCGTAGCGCAGTTCGTCGGTGGGGTGCGAGTCGCGCTCGCTGACCCACCACGACTCGTAGTCGAATACGAGCGCGACGCGCGCGCGCTCGCGGCGCGAGCCGGTGACGGGCGCGAGCTCCTTCAGCTGCGCGCCGAGGCCGACGACATCGCGGAAGACCCGGCTGTCCGGCCCCGCGTGCGGCACCATCGCGGAGTGGTAGCGCTCGCCACCCGCGCGCGACTGCCGCCACTGGAAGTAGCAGACGGCGTCGGCGCCGTGCGCGACGTGCGTGAGGGCGTCGCGCACGAGCTCACCCGGCCGCTTGGGCGTGTTGACCTCACGCCAGTTGACGGCGCTCGTGGCGTGCTCCATGAGGAACCACGGGCGGCCACCGGCGATGTTGCCCGTGAGGTTCGCCCAGAACGACAGGTCATCGCGGCCGAACTCACCCGGACGCAGATAGTGGTCGTTCGAGACGAAGTCGACGTCGCCCACCCACGTCGTGTAGTCGATGTCGCGCACATTCTGCGCGACCATGAAGTTCGTCGTGCGCGGGATGCCGGGGCTCACCTCGGCGAGCACCGCCGCTTCCGCGCGCAGGTGGTCGCGCACCGCGTCATTCGAGAACCGCGTGAAGTCGAGCTGCTGCCCGGGGTTGCGCTGCGTCGGGGCGACACGCGGCGGCAGGATCTGCTCCCAGTCGGTGTAGTGCTGCGACCAGAAGGCCGTGCCCCACGCGGCATTGAGGGCGTCGAGCGTGCCGTAGCGCGAGCGCAGCCAGACCCGGAACGCGCGTGCCGCGTCGTCGGAGAAGTCGTATAGGTTGTGGCATCCGAGCTCATTCGAGATGTGCCAGGCGACGACGGCGGGGTGGTCGGCGTAGCGCTCGCCGAGCGCGCGCACGAGCCGCAGCGCGTACTCGCGGAAGATCGGCGAGGTCGGCCGCCAGTGCTGACGGGCGCCGGGCGAGAGCACCGTGCCGTCGATCGTCTGCGGCAGGATCTCGGGGTGCAGCTGCGCCATCCACGGCGGCGGCGAGGCGGTCGCCGTCGCGAGGTCGACGTCGATGCTGCCGGCGTGCAGCAGCTCGATGACCTCGTCGAGCCACGAGAAGTCGAACTCGCCGGGACGCGGCTCGAGCAGCGCCCACGAGAAGATCCCGAGCGAGACGATGTTCACGCCCGCCTCGCGCATGAGGCGCACGTCTTCGTGCCACACGTCGCGCGACCACTGTTCGGGGTTGTAGTCGGCGCCGTAGCGCATGCGCCCGGGGCCGAGCTCTCCGTCGTTTACCCAGCGGTAGGTCTTCTCGTCTGCTGCCATGCGTCCATCGTAACCCAAATCCGTGCACATGCACGGTTTACCCATCACAGGCCGGTACGATCGGATGCCATGAGCACAGCACCGGCCGCACGCCGCGGGCCGTATGCCAAGACCGCCGAGCGTCGCAGCGAGATCATCGCGTCGGCGACGGCGGTCTTCAGCGCGCACGGTTACCAGGGCGGATCGCTGCGCCAGATCGCGAAGCAGCTCGACCTCAGCCTGACGACCGTCATGCACCACTTCCCCACGAAGGTGTCACTGCTGGCGGCCGTGCTCGAGCAAGAGGATGCCGCCGACCCCGACTTCGCCGAGCGCTCGCGCCGCGACGGGTTCGTCCCCTCGATCCTCGGAATCGTGCGCCGCAACCTCGGCCGGCGCGAGCTCGTGCGCATGTTCTCGATCGTCTCGGCCGAGGCGACCTACCCCGGCCACGAAGCGCACGCGTGGCTGCAGCGGCGCTACGCGACCGTGACGGCCGACTACGCCGAGCTCATCGCGCACGACGTCGCGGCCGGCCGGCTTGCGCCCGCCGGCGGCACGGCCGACGCGGTCACGCTGGCGGGGCTCGTCGTCACCGGGTGGGAGGGCATCCAGATCCGCTGGCTCGCCGACGACACCGACCCCGTCGCCGCGATGGATGCCCTGCTGCACGCGCTGCTGCGCCCGCGCGGCTGACGCCCCGCCCGCGGTCGAGGAGCGCAAACGGCTCTGTTTCGACCCGAAACGCGACCGTGTGCGCTCCTCGAATGGGAACCCTCGACAACTCAGTTAATGAACGCTAACCTGACGGCATGTATCCAACGACGGATGCCACCGACTACCGCGCACTCGTGGACGAGTTGCGCGCGCAGCGCGCTCGCGCCGCGCGGGGCGGCCCCGAGGCATCCCGTCGCCGGCACCTCGAACGCGGCAAGCTGCTCGCCCGCGACCGCGTCGATGCCCTCCTCGACCGCGGATCGCCGTTCCTCGAGCTCGCGCCGCTGGCCGGGTGCGACCTCGGCGACGAGTGGCCGTCGGCGGGAGTGGTCGCGGGGATCGGACTCGTGCACGGCCGTCACGTCATGGTCGTCGCCAACGACGCGACCGTCAAGGGCGGCACCTACCACCCGCTGACGGTCAAGAAGCACCTGCGCGCGCAGGAGGTCGCCGCCGAGAACCGCCTGCCGTGCATCTACCTCGTCGATTCGGGCGGCGCGTTCCTGCCGATGCAAGACGAGGTCTTTCCCGACAAAGAGCACTTCGGCCGCATCTTCTACAACCAGGCCCGGCTCTCACGCGAGGGCATCCCGCAGATCGCGGCCGTGATGGGGTCGTCGACCGCGGGCGGCGCGTACGTGCCGGCAATGAGCGACGAGACCGTGATCGTCCGGCGGCAGGGCACGGTCTTCCTCGGCGGGCCGCCCCTCGTGAGGGCCGCGACGGGCGAGATCGTCAGCGCCGAAGAGCTCGGCGGCGGCGACACGCACGCCCGCATCTCCGGAGTCGTCGACCACCTCGCCGACGACGACGCGCACGCCCTGCGCATCGTGCGCGACATCGTCGCGACCCTGCCCGCCGCGGCGCCGCTCGCCGGCCCGCCCACGCCGGCAGCAGAGCCCGAGGCATCCGCCGATTCGCTCTGCGACCTCGTTCCGGTCGAGCTGACGACCCCCTACGACGCCCGCGAGATCATCACGCGGCTCGTCGACGGCAGCCGCTTCGACGAGTTCAAGCGCGAGTACGGCGAGACGCTCGTGACGGGGTTCGCGCGCATCCACGGGCACCGCGTCGGTATCCTCGCGAACAACGGCGTGCTGTTCAGCGAGTCGGCCCTCAAAGGCGCGCACTTCATCGAGCTGTGCGACCAACGGGGCATCCCGCTGCTGTTCCTGCAGAACATCACGGGGTTCATGGTCGGCCGCGAGTACGAGCACGGCGGCATCGCGAAGCACGGCGCGAAGATGGTGAACGCCGTCGCGTGCGCGCGGGTACCCAAGCTCACCGTCGTCGTGGGCGGCTCGTTCGGCGCCGGCACGTACTCGATGTGCGGCCGTGCGTACTCGCCGCGATTCCTGTGGCTGTGGCCGGGCGCACGCGTGTCGGTCATGGGCGGGCCGCAGGCGGCATCGGTGCTTTCGACGGTGCGCAGCGAGCAGCTGGATGCCGCGGGCACGCCCTGGACCCCCGAAGAGCGCGCCGCATTCGAGCAGCCGATCCGCGAGCAATACGAGCGCCAGGGCAGCCCCTACTACTCGACGTCACGCCTGTGGGACGACGGCATCATCGCCCCCGATGAGACCCGCGACGTCCTCGGCCTCGCGCTCGATGTCGTGATGCGCGCGCCGATGGAGCCGGTCGGCTACGGCGTCTTCCGGATGTGACCATGACCGCTTCACGCCCCTTCGACACCAACCTCTTCGACACCGCTCTGTTCGACACCGTGCTCATCGCGAACCGCGGCGAGATCGCGGTGCGCATCATCCACACGCTGCGTCGCCTCGGCATCCGCTCGATCGCCGTGTACAGCGAGGCGGATGCCGGTGCCCTGCACGTCCGCGAAGCCGACGAGGCCGTGCGGCTCGGCCCGGCTGCGGCGGCGGAGAGCTACCTGTCGATCGACCGCGTGATCGACGCCGCGCGACGCACGGGCGCGCAGGCGATCCACCCGGGGTTCGGGTTCCTCGCCGAGAACGCCGCGTTCGCGCGCGCGTGCGCCGCGGCGGGCATCGTCTTCATCGGGCCGACGCCAGAGTCGATCGAGGCGATGGGCGACAAGATCTCGGCGCGTGCCGCCGTCGAAGCGCGCGGCGTCGCGACCGTGCCCGGGCTCGCGCGGGCGGACCTGACCGACGCCGACCTCATCGCGGGAGCGTCCGCCGTCGGCTTCCCCGTGCTGATCAAGCCGTCGGCCGGGGGCGGCGGCAAGGGCATGCACGTCGTGACGGATGCCACGGAACTGCCCGCCGCGCTCGCTGCCGCGCGGCGCGAGGCCGCGGCATCCTTCGGCGACGACACGCTCTTTCTGGAGCGCTACGTGGCCTCACCCCGGCACATCGAGGTGCAGATCGTCGCCGACGCGCACGGCAACGTCATCCACCTGGGCGAACGCGAGTGCTCGCTGCAGCGCCGACACCAGAAGGTCATCGAGGAGGCGCCGTCGCCGCTGCTCGAAGGGCTCGAGAACGGTGCGGTGCTGCGGGCGCAGCTCGGCGCGGCGGCGTGCGAGACCGCGCGTAGCGTCGACTATGTCGGAGCTGGCACGGTCGAGTTCATCGTCTCGGCGGATGCCCCCGACGAGTTCTTCTTCATGGAGATGAACACCCGTCTGCAGGTCGAACACCCCGTGACCGAGCAGGTGACTGGCCTCGACCTCGTCGAGTTGCAGGTGCGCATCGCCGCCGGCGAGACCCTGCCGGTGAGCCAGGACGACATCGTGCTGACGGGGCACAGCATCGAGGCACGCGTGTACGGGGAAGACCCGCAGGCGGGATTCCTGCCGACGGGCGGGCGGGTGCTGCGGGTCGTGCACCCGGGGCCCGCTGTGGGTTCGGGGGTGGCGGTCGCGCGCCCGGGGCTCCCCGTGGGTTCGGGCGTGCGGGTCGACACCGCGCTCGCCGATGGCCTCGACGTGTCCACCGACTACGACCCGATGCTTGCGAAGATCATCGCGACCGGCACCGACCGCGCCGAGGCGCTACGACGTCTCACCACCGCGCTGAGCTCGACCGCGGTGCTGGGGTTCGAGACGAACCTCGAGTTCCTGCGGCTGCTGCTGCAGACGCCCGAAGTGGTGGCGGGCGACCTCGACACGGGACTGATCGCGCGGGTTTTCGACGCCCTGCCGTTCGCCGAGCCGGATGCCCGGCGCTTCGCCGAGGCGGCCCTCGTGTGGGATGCCGTGGGTTCGGGCGCTCCGCGGGGTGGCGGCGCGACTGGTGTGGGCGGCACGGGTGGCGCGGCTGGGCCGTGGCTGCGGGGCGACGGCTGGCGGCTCGGGCCCGCGGCGGCGCGGCGATGGCGGTTGGAGGCGGGCGGGCGGGAGCGCGTGGTGGCGGTGCGGGGGGCGGCTCATCCGTCCGGAAGTGCGGCTTCGGGGCATCCCACCCCGCCGAACGGGACGGATGAAGCCCGCGTGCAAGTCGACGACGGCCCCGAGTGGCGGGCATCCGTCACCATCGCCGGCGACGGCCACACGCTGGTGACGATCGCCGGGGTCACGCGCCCCGTCGTGTGGGCCGCCGATCCCGATGGGCCGGGCGGCGGCGGGCCGGGCCCCGACGGCTCGGGCGGCCTGTGGCTCGCCGCCGGCGGCGCGACCTTCCGGTTCACCGAGCGGGTTGCGGGCCGCGCGTCGGCGGCGGATGCCGAGGGGTCACCCCAGGTGGTGTCGCCCCTTCCCGGGACCGTCGTACTGGTGCCGGCATCCGACGGAGGTGCCGTGGCGGTCGGCGACCCGCTCGTCGTCGTCGAGGCGATGAAGATGGAGCACGTCCTGCGCGCCGCTGTCGCCGGCACCGTGCGGATCGCCGTCTCCCCCGGCGATCGCGTCACCCGCGGCGCCGTCGTCGCGACGGTCGAACCGCTCCCCACCGCCGCCCCGCCGCAATAACTCAGGAGTTGCGCCCCGGAAACGGCCCACGACCGCCCGAATGGGGCTCGATGCGGGCTCCGTTCCTGAGTTATTGCGGGTGGGCGGTGCATGCCGGCCCCCGCCCGCGGGCGCGAGCGGCGCTCAGTACGGAGCGACAAGCCCCGGGATCATCGGGAAGTGCTTCACGTTGCGGGTCAGCAACGGCACGCCGAGCCCGAGCGCCGTTGCCGCGATGGCCAGGTCGGCGCTGTCGATGCCGCGATGCGACGGCAGCCACTCGCGCCCGAGCGCTCCCGCGCGCTCTGCAACGCCCTCATCAACGGGATGCCACGTGAGCAGCCGCAAGAGTGTGCGCGTCGGCGCTTCCTCCCTCGGGCGCATTCCGGCGAGGACTTCCATCCGAGTGATCTCGCTCGCGTGCAGCGGCCCGCGCCGATGCGAGGCCTGCAGCACGGCGACCGCGGCATCCTGCCCCCGCAGCACGTCGATGAGGATCGACGTGTCGACGAGGGTCATGAGCCGAGTCGCGCGCCGGAGCGCACGCGCTCGACGTACGAGCGCCCGCCCTCGTCGCGGCCGCTCCACGCTCCTGCGACGGCAGCGATCGTGGCTTGCCCCTCCGGCGCGCTCGCGCCACCGTAGACACTCACCACTGCGTTGCGGATGAGCGCCGACATCGACAGCCCCGTGCGCGCGGCCGCCGCATCGAGCAGCCGACGCTCCTCGTCGCCGAGCGAGATCTGCGTGCGCATCATGATGTAAGGCTACATCATAAACCCATCGTGGGCCACCGGCAGTCCGGCGCCAGCACCGCCCCGCCGCAATAACTCAGGACTCGCGCCCCTGAAACGGCCCGCGACCGCCCAAATGGGGCTCACCGCGGGGTCCGTTCCTGGATTATTGCGGTGGGCGGCACGAGCCGAGCGCACCGCGAGCAGCGCGGCGCGCGGCGGCCGCGGCGCGCCCGCGCGCCTGCCTCAGGGCCGCACGAGGGTCTTGATCGCGCGGCGCTCGTCCATGGCGGCGTACGCCTCGGCGATCTCGCTCAGGGGCAGCTCGAGGTCGAAGACGAGACCCGGGTTGATCTTGCGCTGCCACACGAGATCCATCAGGTGCGGGAGGTACGCGCGGCAGTTGGCGGGCCCGCCCTTGAGCCCGACGTTGCGCCAGAACAGCTGGTCGACGGGCAGGTCACCGTGCGGCACGCCGACGATGCCGATGTTGCCGCCGTCGCGCACGCTGCCGACGGACTGCAGTCGCGCGCTCTCGGTGCCGACGCACTCCAGCACGCAGTCCGCGCCGATGCCGTCGGTCACCTCGCGGATGCGCTCGCTGCCGGCCTCGTCGCGCTCTTCGACGATGTGTGTCGCACCGAACTCGCGGGCCACGCGCTGGCGCGCCTCGTGCCGGCTCATCGCGATGATGGTCGTGGCGCCCAGCTCACGCGCGGCGAGGATGGCACACAGGCCCACGGCGCCGTCGCCGACGACCGCGACCGACGAGCCCGGGCCGACGCCCGCGCTGACTGCCGCGTGCCAGCCCGTGCACATGACGTCCGAGAGGGCGAGCAGGCTCGGGATGAGGTCAGCGGGCGGCGCCGCCGGCGTCGCGACGAGCGTGCCGTCGGCCATCGGGATGCGCACGACGTCGGCCTGCGCACCGTCGTAGTGCGACCCGTGCCGGCAGTTGGCGGTCGCGCCCTTGAGGCACAGCGGACACGTGCCGTCGGACGGGTTGAAGCCGCCCACGACGAAGTCGCCGACCTTGATCGTCGTGACGGCAGACCCGACCTCGGTCACGACGCCGCACAGCTCATGCCCGATCGGCGTCGGCCCGTCGACCTTCGAGATGCCGCGGTAACGCCACAGGTCTGACCCGCACACGCACGCGGCGGTGACCTCGAGGATCGCATCGGTCGGCTCGAGCAGCACGGGGCGCGGGCGCTGCTCATAGCGGACGTCGCCCGGCGCGTGGATGACGGCGCCGAACATCGTGCGGGTTTCAGTGACAGTGGTCATGACAGTCCTTTCGAGGGAGCGAACCGAGGAGAGCGAACGGAGAAGAGCGGACGGAGGGAGCGAACCGAGGAAGCGAACGGAAAACGACAGGTCAGCGACGGCGCGTCGCCGGGACGATCGTGAACAGGATGACAGCGGTCGCGATCGCAAGGAAGGCGCTCGCGCCGAGCAGCGCCGTCGAGACCTCGGCCGTGACGGCGGCGGCTCCGGCGGTCGCCGACGACGCTGCGGCCGTTCCGATTGCGACGAGGATGCCCAGGCCCAGCGACGACCCGATCTGGTGGAAGGTGTTGAGCACTCCCGAGGCGGCGCCGGCGTCGGAGGCATCCGCCCCGGCGATGCCGAAGGACGTGAGCGGCGCGAGCGCGAGGCCTTGCCCTGCACCGATCAGCACCATCGGCAGCGCGACTGAGACGAGGTATGAGCTGTCGGCGGTGACGCGGCTGAGCCAGAAGATCCCGGCGAGGGTGACCACGACGCCGACGACGAGGATGATCGTGCCGCCGAACCGGCGGACGAGACGCGGGATCGCAAGCGCGACGACGAAGTTGACGATCGTCATCGGCAGGAACGCGAGCCCCGCCTGCACCGGCGTGAACCCGAACACGAGCTGCAGGAACTGACTCGTGAAGTAGAAGAACCCGATCATCGACGCGAGGTACAGCAGGCGCGTGACGTAGGCGCCCGTGCGGACGGGGCTCGAGAACAGCTGCAGCGGCACGATGGGCTGCGCCGCGCGCGACTCGATGAACACGAACAGCGCGAGCGCGACGAGAGCGAACGCGGCCGAGAGGTAGGGGACGGGGCTGTCCCAGCCGAACTCGGCGCCGAACAGGATCGCGAACACGAGCGCACCGACACCGAGCATCGAGGCGACCGCACCGAGCACGTCGAAGCGGCCCGACTGCTTGCCACCGCCCGGCAGGAACCGCGGGGCAAGCAGCAGCATCGCGATGCCGATCGGCACGTTGATGAAGAATCCGGCGCGCCACGAGAAGAGGGATGCCGCGGCTCCGCCGACGACCATGCCCAGGCTCGCGCCGATGCCCGCCGCCGCGGAGTACCACGCGACCGCGCGATTGCGCTCCTCGCCCTCGAAGCTCGCGGTGATGAGCGCAAGCGACGACGGCGCGACGATCGCCGCGCCGATCCCCTGCAGGGCGCGGGCCGCGATGATGAGCCAGGATGCCGGGGCGATCGCGATCAGCAGCGACGCGGTCGAGAAGATGATGAGCCCTGTGATGAACACGGGCTTGCGTCCGAGCAGGTCGCCGGCGCGGGCGCCGACCAGCAGCAGACCGCCGAAAACGAGCGTGTAGGCATCCTGCACCCATGCCAGCTCGGTCGCCGACATGCCGAACTCAGCCTGCAGACTCGGCAGCCCCGTGAAGATCACCGAGTTGTCCAGGATGATCATGAAGTAGCTGACGAGCACGATCGCGAGCATCGCGCCCTTGTGGAGCGCGCGCGAGGCGACGGTCTGGGTTCCGGTAGTCGTGGTCACACATCAAGTAGACGCGCGCCGTGGCATCCGCGGCAGTGTCGCCCGTGCCCGGTACTGGCGGAACCCCCTTCGCCGCCGCGGCCGCCGCGCGCGCCTACGCCTACGCCTCGCGAGTACCCTTCGATACACCGCGCTGCGCGCGGCACTCAGGGACCGACGGCTGCGAGGCTACGCCTCGCGAGTTATTGTGACCTGGACGTGCAGCTCGCTCTTGAACGGGCCGGCGTACACGCCGCGCAGGGGCGGCACGTCGTTGTAGTCGCGGCCACGGCCCACGAGCACGTGCCGTTCGCCGATCTCGATGCGGTTGGTCGGGTCGAACCCCTGCCACTCGCCGGCGAACCACTCCACCCACGCGTGCGACTCGCCGGTGACGGCGACGCCGACCTCGGGGTGGGCGCTGGGGTGCAGGTAGCCCGACACGTAGCGCGCCGGGATGCCGACCTCGCGCAGCGCGCCGAGGGTGATGTGGGTGATGTCCTGGCAGACGCCTTTGTGCTGTCCCCACGCGTCGGCCGCCGTCGAGTGGACGCCGGTCGTGCCAGGCATGTACTCCACGGCATCCCGCACCGCCGCCGCGATCGCGAGGGCGGCGCGCGCCGGCTCGTCGTGCTGGGCGGCGATCGTGCGCGCGAGGTCTGCGACCTCGGCAGGCGGCGCCGTGCGGTGTGACTGCCCACGCATCTCGACCGTCGCGATCGACTGCGCACTCTCGAGCGCGAGGCGCTCCCACCCGTAGGCGAAGTACGCGAGCGGTCGCGGGCGCACCTCGACGAGCGAGCGGGCCGTGATCGACAGGTCGGTGTGCGCGGCGAGCACGTCGAATGCCGCCACGCGCGTGCCGAAGTAGTCGGTGTAGTAGTTGACGCTCGTGGACGGGTCGATGTCGAGCTGTGAACTCAGCACGAACTGCGTCTCGGTCGAGCTCGGCAGCATGCGCGCCTCGTTGTACGACGCGCCGACCTCGCCCTGGTAGGCGAAGCCCGTCGCGTGCTCGATCCGCAGCCGGTGCGGGCCCGACAGGGTCTGCGTGAAGGCCGCCGGCAGCGCCCGGTCGTCGGTCATGAGGTCTCTCCGATCCAGCTGGGCTCGGCGTGCGTCGGGAAGAACCGGGCGCGGATCGCCTCGGATGCCTCGCGCGTGACCTTCTGCACCTGCTCCATGTGCTCGGGCAGCTCGCTGAGGATCTCTTCGATCGGCCGGTACTC
Organism: Microbacterium sp. 70-16; assembly: GCF_001898315.1. Classification (GTDB taxonomy): domain Bacteria; phylum Actinomycetota; class Actinomycetes; order Actinomycetales; family Microbacteriaceae; genus Microbacterium. Next base: position 244,290 of record NZ_MKTQ01000028.1, read on the forward strand.
GAGGTCGTTGCGGATGCGTCCGAGCGCGCGCAGCACCGTGTTCGAGTGCCCGACGCGGTCGGCGACCGGGTCGATCGCGCTCATGCACTTCTCGGCGCGGGCGATCGAGTGGATGACCGAGCGCGGGAACAGCCGGTCCAGCAGCAGGAACTCGGCGGCGTTGGAAGCACTGGGCATCCCCCGGTACGTGCGCAGGTACGCCTCGTAGGCACCGCACGAACGCAGGATCGTCGTCCACGACGGGCCGGATGCCTCGGTCAGCGACCGCGTCGCGAGCAGCCGCGCCGTCATGTCGGTGCGCTCAATCGCGCGCCCGAGGGCGAGGAACTGCCAGGCCTCGTCGCGGCTCGTGGACGAGTCGGTGATGCCGACGGCGAGGGCCGAGCGCTCGCGCACCCACTGGAAGAACTCGTGCACCTTCTCGTTGTTGATGCGTCGGGGCATCCGCGAATAGGTCGTGTTGAGGGTCTCCCACAGGTCGGTCGAGACGATCTCGCGGGCGCGCCGGGCGTTCTCGCGCGACGCCTGCACGGCGTACGCGATGCTCGACGGGTTGGTCCGGTCGACGGCGAGGCTCGTGAGCACGTCGCTGCGCGTGACCTTCTCGGTGCCTTCGGGCGGGAACGAGCCCATGACCCCCATAAGCGAGCGGCACGCGGTGTCTTCGTCGACCCAGGGGTCTTCCAGCAGCAGCTGCAGGTGCACGTCGAGGATGCGCGCCGTCCCGTCCGCACGCTCGATGTAGCGCCCGATCCAGAACAGGCTCTCGGCGATGCGGCTCAGCATCCGCCCTCACCTCCCCGCCCGTGTCCCACTTCCGGCAGACCATGTCCCAAATGATGCTGGTCCAGGCCCTCAGAAGCAGCATTTTTTGGGACATGGTTCGGGAGCGACGCGGATGCCTGCTGCTGCTGTTCCTGCTGCTGCTGTTCCTGCTGCTCGGCCATCGAGCGGGGGCGATCCTGCGGCGAGTGGGTCTGCTCGTCCTGCGGGTCGTAGATGATCGGGATCGCCTGCGTGACGGATGCCTGGTCGGCGACCAGTCCGGCAAGACCGTCCGGCCCGCGCAGGCCGCGCTGCGGCGCATCGCCGCCGACGATCCAGGTGTCCTTCGAGCCGCCGCCCTGCGACGAGTTCACGACGAGCTGCCCCTCGGGCAGCGCGACGCGCGTGAGGCCACCGGGCAGCACCCACACCTCGTCGCCGTTGTTGACGGCGAAGGGGCGCAGGTCGGCGTGCCGGGGCCGCATGCCGTCTTCGACGAGGGTCGGGATCGTCGAGAGCATGATGACCGGCTGCGCGATCCAGCCGCGCGGGTCGGCGATGAGCTTCTTGCGCAGCTTGTTGAGCTCTGCTGGTGAGGCATCCGGCCCCACGACCAAGCCCTTGCCGCCCGACCCGTCGACGGGCTTGACGACGAGCTCGTCCAGCCGGTCGAGGACTTCTTCGAGCGCGGCGGGCTCTTCGAGCCGCCAGGTGTCTACGTTCTTGAGGATCGGCTCTTCGGCCAGGTAGTACCGGATCAGGTCGGGCACGTACGTGTACAGCAGCTTGTCGTCGGCGACGCCGTTGCCGACGGCGTTGGCGATCGTGACGTTGCCCAGGCGCGCGGCGAGCATGAGCCCGGGGGCGCCGAGCATCGAGTCGGCGCGGAACTGAAGCGGGTCGAGGAAGTCATCGTCGACGCGGCGGTAGATCACGTCGACGCGCTTGAGGCCGCGCGTCGTGCGCATGAACACCTTGCCGCCGATGCACTGCAGGTCGCGGCCCTCGACGAGCTCGATGCCCATCAGGCGCGCCAGCAGCGTGTGCTCGAAGTACGCGGAGTTGTAGACGCCGGGGGTGAGCACGACGACGTTGGGGTCGTCGATGCCCGACGGCGCGGACGCCCGCAGGGCCTGCAGCAGCTTGTTGGGGTAGTCGCCGACGGGCTGCACGCGCATCGAGTGGAACAGCTCGGGCAGGGTCTGCGCCATCACCCGGCGGTTGGAGATCACGTAGCTGACCCCGGAGGGCACCCGCACGTTGTCTTCCAGCACCCGCATCTCGCCGTGCTCGTCGCGGATCAGGTCGATGCCGGCGACCTGGATCCGCACGCCGTTGGCGGCGTGAATGCCGGATGCCTGACGGTAGAAGTACTGGCTCGACGCGATGAGCGCGGCCGGCAGCACTCCGTCGCGCACGCAGTGCTGGTATCCGTACGCGTCGTCGAGGAACGCCTCGAGCGCGCGCACGCGCTGCTGCACGCCCTTCTCGATCGTCGTCCACTCGTCGTACGCGATGACGCGCGGCACGGCGTCGAGCGGGAAGGGCCGCTCTTCACCCGCGAAGTCGAACGTGACGCCCTGCGCGAGGTACGAACTGGCGAGCGATTCGGTGCGCCCGCGCAGTTCTTCCTGGGTCAGCTGGGCCAGCGCCTGGTACAGCTCGCGATACGCCGCGCGCGACGGCGCAAGCCCCTCGGCACCGACGGATGCCTCGAACATCTCGTCGAACGCCGGGACACCCGACACGGTCTTCCGTGGCGCCAGAGTGGAGCCGTAGCCCTCGAACAGGTCACCCATGGCATGAGCCTAGTCCGCGCCGTGTTTCGGGAGTGTGACGCGCCCGTCGACCCGTCCGGTCAAGCCGGCGAGACCAGCCGGTCAGCCGGCGAGGCGACGCGATCAGCCCACGACAACGACGCGGTCAGCCGGCGAGGACGAGGCGGAGCTGCTCGACGGCCCAGTCGAGCTCGGTGGCGCGCACCACGAGCGGCGGGGCCATGCGGATGGTCTGGCCGTGCGTGTCCTTGACGAGCACGCCGCGGGCAAGCAGCCGCTCGGCGACCTCGCGTCCCGTGCCGTGCACCGGGTCGATGTCGATGCCGGCCCACAGCCCCGCGATGCGGACGGCCGTGACACCGCTGCCGACGAGCGATGCCAGCGACGCGGCGAGGTGCTCGCCGAGCGCGTGCGCGCGGGTCTGGAACTCGCCCGAGGCGAGCATCTCGACGACCTGCAGGCCGACGGCGCACGCGAGCGGGTTGCCACCGAAGGTCGACCCGTGCTCGCCGGGGCGGATGACCCCGAGCACGTCGGCGTTCGCGACGACCGCAGACAGGGGCAGGATGCCTCCGCCGAGCGCCTTGCCGAGCAGGTAGATGTCGGGTACGACGTCCTCACGGTCGCACGCGAAGGTCGTGCCGACGCGGGCGAGTCCGGACTGGATCTCGTCGGCGATGAACAGCACGTTGTTGCGGTCGCAGATCTCGCGGATCTGGCGCAGGTAACCCGTCGGCGGGATGATGACGCCGGCTTCGCCCTGGATCGGCTCGACGAGCACCGCCGCGGTGCTCTCGTCGATCGCGGCTTCGATCGCCGCGGCATCCCCATAGGGCACCGACACGAATCCGGGGGTGAACGGGCCGAAGTCGTCCCGCGCCTGCGGGTCGTCGCTGAAGCTCACGATCGTGGTCGTGCGGCCGTGGAAGTTGCCGTCGGCGACGATGATCTTCGCCTCGCCCGCGGCGACGCCCTTGACGCGATACGCCCACGCGCGCGCGACCTTGATGCCCGTCTCGACGGCTTCGGCGCCCGTGTTCATCGGCAGCACGAGGTCTTTGCCGCAGAGTTCGGCGAGCGCTCCCGCGAAGGCGCCGAGCTTGTCGTTGTGGAACGCGCGGCTCGTGAGCGTGACGCGGCCGAGCTGCTCGGTGGCGGCCGCGACGATCGCGGGGTGGCGGTGCCCGAAGTTCAGCGCGGAGTACGCCGACAGCAGGTCGAGGTAGCGCTTGCCCTCGACGTCGGTGACCCACGCGCCCTCGGCGCGCGCGACCACGACCGGCAGCGGGTGGTAGTTGTGTGCGACGTGGGCTTCTTCGGCGGCGATCAGGTCACCGGTCAGCGCGTCGATGGTGGGGGTGGTCATGGCTTTCCTCGCAGTTCGAGTGTGCAGCATTTGATGCCGCCGCCGCCGAGCAGCAGCTCGGACAGGTCGATCAGGATCGGGTTGTAGCCGCGCTCGCGCAATTGGGCCTCGAAGCCCGTCGCGCGCGGCGAGATGAAGACGTTGTAGCCGTCGGATGCCGAGTTGAGGCCGAACACGGCACCGTCGGCATCCGACACCTGGATCGCATCGGGGTAGCGCTCGCGCAGGATCTGCAGCGACGGCTCGTCGAACGCTGATGGCAGGTAGGCGATGTTCGCCTTCTCGACGCCGCTGGCGCCTTGGACCGGGTCGAGCACCGAGATCGCGGTGTCGAGGTGGTAGAACCGCGGGTCGACCAGGCGCAGCGAGACGACCTCGCGGCCGAAGACCTCGGCGACTTCGCGGTGGCTGTCGCCGACCGAGCGGAATCCGGTGCCGGCGAGGATCGTGTCGCCGACGAGCAGGAAGTCGCCCTCACCTTCCTGCACCTCGATCGGCTCGACGACCTCGAACCCGTGGGCGGCGAACCAATCCATGAACGGACGCTCCTCGCCACGGCGCTCGTCCACACGGAAGCGCACACCGAGGGCGCGACCGTCGATGATGAAGCCGCCGTTGGCGGTGTAGACCATGTCGGGCAGGCCTTCGACGGGGTCGATCAGCTCGACCTCGTGACCGAGCGCGAGGTACGTGTCGTAGAGGGTCTGCCACTGCGCGACGGCCTTGGCGGTGTCGGTCGGCTTGGCCGGCTCCATCCACGGATTGATGCGGTAGCTGACCGTGAAGTGCTCGGGCCGGCACATGAGGTACCGCCGGTGGTGCGCGCGCCGCGCGGGTGTCGTCTGCGGCTGCTGCGCTGGTGAAAGGGTGGACATCTCGCTCCTCGACGTGAAGGGCGGCGGACGCTGTCCAGAGGCCCGTTGCTCTTGCGAGAACCCTTCGACCCGGCTCGCTGCGCGTCGCACGGCGGACGAGGAAAGGCTGTGGCGGGCACGCCGGCATCCATTGTGCCACGCGGATGCCGTGCTGACGCCGAACCGGCACCGGGTGGATGCCGAGCGACCACCTCGCCAAAAGTGAGTAGATTTCTTCTCTATGGGGCGTCGTACGGGGGACGAGACACGCGCGCTGTTGCTGCGCGTGGGGATGCAGATGTTGCTCGAACGCGGAGTGTCCGCGGGGGTGCAGCACATCAGGTTGCAGGACGTGTTGCGTCACGCGGGGCTGACAACGGGGGCTGCCTACCGACTGTGGGCCGACCAGAACGACTACCAGCGCGATCTTGCCGTCGCGATGGTGCGGCTGCGGCTCAGCAGCCCTGCCGACTACGCCCGCACGGCCGTGCAGGACCTCATCGACGCCGGCGCGACCGGCGATGACGTCATCCGCGCCGCCGCCGAGGCGCACGTCCGCACCGCCGATGCCGACGTCGACGACCCCGCGCAGGCGCGCGACGCGCAGCAGTTCCTCATCGCTCTCGCGCTGCGCACGACAGCGGACACGTGGCCCGAGCTGCGGGATGCCAGCCGCGCGCGCCACCACGAGTCGATGGCCGCATTCGCGGATTTCTACACCGACGTGATGGCGATCTACGGCATGCGCATGAAGGCGCCGATGACCGTCATGGACTTCACCGAGGCGATGGCGGCGATGGGCGAGGGGTTCGCGGTCCGCGCACTCGAGGGCATCGATCACCCGCGCTACGACGTGGGCGAAGCCGACGAGATGCCGACTGGCCAGTGGACGCTGTTCGCACTGGGCGTCAGGGCCCTGGTGAACGAGTTCATGACGACAATCGACGGCGCCGAAGAGGCAGAGCGTCCCGACGGGGGCGGGAGCTCTGGGGCCGAGTGATCCCCCAACCCCAGAGCGACACTCCCCCCGGCGTGTCAGTGACGGTCCGACCTACGGCGAATGCCGCGCTGGAACCGGTCTCCGTCGGCGCTCCCCAGATGCGCCACTGCTATCGTGGCCCGACTCACGCGCGGGGGTACAGAAAGATAAGTTGTTTCTCTTGATTCCAAAATGCTGGCCTGACTCCAGAGATTTCGGCCCGCCGAATCAGGGTCGCTGAAGGGCCGCTACGCCAGCGCGATCGCGGTCCACGACACCGGCGGCAGGGTGATGGTCAGCTCGCCTCCGGCGATCCGGGCCGTGTCGTTGGGCTTCGGCGAGACACGCTCGCGGTCGTCGAGCGTGTTCTTCGCGTACACGTCGTCGTCGCTGATCGTGTGCGACTCGACGACGGCCACCTCGCCGAGCGCCGCGACGTCGATCGTCAGGGTGACGGGTTCTGTCGTCGAGCGGTTCACGAGGAAGACTGCGCTGCGCCCCGCCTCGGCGTCGTGCGTCGCCACGGCATCCACCAGGGATACCTCGCCGTAGGCCTCGGTCTCATACGTCGGCGCGTCAAGCTTCACCCGCAGTGCTTCGCCGCGCGCGAGGCGCGACGTGATCGAGAACGGGAAGAACGTCGTCTGGCGCCAGGCCGGGCCGCCGGGCTCGGTCATGATCGGCGCGATGACGTTGACGAGTTGCGCGAGCGACGCGGATGCCACACGATCGGCGTGCTTGAGCAGCGAGATCATGAGGTTGCCGAACACGACCGCGTCGACGACCGAGTAGACGTCTTCGAGCAGGCGCGGCGCGATCGGCCAGTTGTCGATGCCTTCGATCTTGTCGACGCCGTGGTAGCGCTCGAGGTACCAGACGTTCCACTCGTCGAACGAGATGTCGATCTGCTTGCTCGAACCGCGCACGGCCTTCACGTGGTCGGCGGTCGCGACGACCGACTCGATGAAGCCGTCCATATCGACGGCAGAAGCGAGGAAGCTGCCGATGTCACCGCCGCGCTCTTCGTAGTAGGCGTGGCACGAGATGAGGTCGACGTCGTCGTACGTGTGCGTCAGCACGACGCGCTCCCACTCGCCGAACGTCGGCATGTGGGCACTCGACGAGCCGCACACGACGAGCTGGACATCGGGGTCGAGCTGGCGCATGCCCTTGGCCGCCTGCGACGCGATCTTGCCGTAGTCGTCGGCCGAGCGGTGGCCGAGCTGCCACGGGCCGTCCATCTCGTTGCCGAGGCACCACATGCGCACGTTGAACGGCTCGATGCGTCCGTTGGCGATGCGGCGCTCGCTGAGGGCCGTGCCGCCGGCGATGTTCGAGTACTCGAGCAGGTCGATCGCCTCGAGCGTGCCGCGCGTGCCGAGGTTGACCGCCATCATCAGGTCGCTGCCGACCTTGTCCAGCCACGAGGCGAACTCGTGCAGGCCGACCTCGTTGGTCTCGGTCGAGTGCCAGGCGAGGTCGAGCCGACGCGGGCGCTGCGCGACGGGTCCGACCGAGTCTTCCCAGCGGAAACCCGACACGAAGTTTCCGCCGGGGTAGCGGATCGTGTCGACGCCGAGCTCGCGCACGAGGTCGATGACGTCGGTGCGGAAGCCCTCGGCATCCGCCGTCTCGTGCCCCGGCTCGTAGATGCCGTCGTAGACGTGCCGGCCGAGGTGCTCGACGAAGCCGCCGAACAGCTTGCGGCGGATCGGTCCGATCGAGAAGTGCGGGTCGATGGTCAGGCGTGCGGAGGGCATCATCGCCTTTCTGCTCGTGTCAGCACGACTATAACGTTTCAACGGCACCGATGGCGGGCGTATGCGCTGGCCACGGCCGCGCTCGGGCTCGGTCTCCACATCCGCGCGGCGCATAACTCAGGCAGTTCGGTCGGGTCGTAGCGGCCGACCCGCGGATTTCCGCGGGTTCGGCGCTCGAGCCCACGCAGATTGCCTGAGTTATGCGCCATGGCGGTCAGATGACGGCGCGGCTCCAGTCGTCGGGGTTGCCGAAGCGGTGCGCGGTGATGGTGACCGACTGCTCATGCAGGAACGGCAAGAGTTCGATGCGGCCGGCCGTCGTGACCGGCCCCGCGTAGACGGCGAGGTCGGGGTCTCCGCCGGATGCCTCGGCGAGCGCCGTCTGCAGGGCACGCACCGACTCGACCGCACCCACGAGCCGCGCGCGCGGCACCCGCTCGGCCGCGTCCGTTCCGGTGAACGCAACGATGCGCCCGATCCATTCGTCGTCGGTCTCGACCCACACCGGCACGCCGAGGTCGCCGAGTTCTCGGCGCACGGCTGCGGGCACGGGACCGGGCACGCTGAGGTCGAACCGGCCGCCCGCGCGGACACCCGCCACGACGACGCGCAGGATGCTCTGCCACGTGGCATCCCGCGTCGCGCGCACGGCCACGTGGTCGACGGGCCGGTAGCGGAACAGGTTGCGCTCGATCTTCAACTGCGAGACGTCCTGCACGCGCCCGAACTCGCGGTCCCACGCGACGGCATCCGACAGCGCGCCTCGGCGCAGCCACTCGAACGCCTCGTAGTCGAGCGTCGGCTGGGCCGCCTCGATCAGATCGGTGATGCGCGAGTCGAGCCCGCGCAGGTGCAGCGTGGACGACGGCGCTCCACCCGACGACGGCCGCCACGACCCGAGCCCGATCAGGTAGTTCGGGCCACCCGCCTTCGTACCGGCCCCGACCGACGACCGCTTCCAGCCGCCGAACGGCTGGCGCTGAACGATCGCGCCGGTGATCCCGCGGTTCACGTACAGATTGCCCGCCTGCACGCCATCGAGCCACAGCTGCAGATCGGCGGGGTTCTGCGTGTACAGCCCCGCCGTCAGGCCGTATGCGACCGCGTTCTGCAGCTCGATCGCCTCGGCGAGCGAATGCGCGTGCATGATGCCCAGCATCGGGCCGAAGAACTCTTCGAGGTGCGTCCGCGATCCCGGCCGCACGCCCACCCGGATGCCCGGCCGCCACAGCCGGTCGGCATACTCGGGCGGCGCATCGGCGATCCGCTCGGGCTCGACGAGCCACTGCTCGCCCTCTTCGAGGGTCGTCAGCGCCCAGGCGAGCTTGCCGCGGGGCGCCTCGATCACGGGCCCGACCTCACTGCGCGGGTCGGAGGGGACGCCGACGCGCAGTGATCGCGTCGCGTCGATGAGCTGGCGGGCGAAGCGCTCCGACCGGCCGACCGGCCCGACGAGGATCGCGAGCGAGGCCGCCGAACACTTCTGGCCGGCGTGCCCGAAGGCGCTCTTGACGAGATCGGATGCCGCGAGGTCGAGATCGGCCGACGGCATGATGATCATCGCGTTCTTGCCGCTCGTCTCCGCCAGCAGCGGAAGCTCGGGCCGCCACGACCGGAACAGCGCCGCCGTCTCCCACGACCCGGTCAAGATCACCCGGTCGACATCGGGGTGGGCGATCAACTGCCGGCCGAGACCGCCCTCATCGATGTCGACGAGTGCGAGGACATCGCGCGGCACGCCGGCATCGTCGAGCGCCTGCCACAGCGCTTCGGCGACGACCGCCGCACAGCGGCGCGCCTGCGGCGCGGGCTTGAACACGACGCCCGACCCGGCGGCGAGCGCTGCGAGCACGCCGCCCGCGGGGATCGCGATCGGGAAGTTCCACGGCGGAGTCACCACCGTCAGTCGCGCCGGTGTGAAGACCGCGCCGGCGACCCGGTCGAGCTCTTTCGCCGTCGCGGCGTAATAGTTCGCGAAGTCGACGGCCTCGCTGACTTCGACGTCGGCCTCGGCGAACACCTTGCCGGTCTCGGATGCCGCGACGTCGATCAGCTCGCCGCGGCGCTCTTCGAGCGCGCGAGCCGTGGCCTGCAGCACGGCCGCCCGCTCGGCGGCGGGCTTCGCGCCCCACCCCGCTGCAGCCGTCCGCACCCGCTGCACGGTCTGCTCAAGGAGTTCCTCGTCGACGATGCGGGCGGCGGTGATCGTGGCATCCCCCGCCGTCGACGTCTCGACGTGCGCGAGGATCTCGGTCGCCCACGCCCGGTTGGCGGGCAGCGCCGGGTCGGAGTCGGGCGCATTCGCGAACCCGGGCGCCCCGGCGAAGCGTGCGTCGGACTCGCGCGCGGCGTACACCGCGGTCTCCACGAACTCGGGGCCGAACAGCGAACCCGCACCGTCGGCGACGACCGCGTCATCGTCATCCCGGGTTGTGCGGGCGATGCCGAGCACAGCCTGGGTCAGTCCGTCGTCGGCGGGCCCGGCCGCCCGCACGAGACGCCGCGCGGCCCGTCCGTCCGCGGCCGCCTCACCCGGCCCGTGACCTGCCGTCCGGTCCTGTCGCCGGTTTGGCCCGACCGGCAACGCCGGGTCGGCGGCGCGATCGAGCGACGCGAGGAAGCGGTCACGCTCGCGTGCGAACAGCGTGGGGTCGGATGCCAGATCGAACGCCGCGGAAAGGAAGTTGTCGCTCGAGGCGTTCTCTTCGAGCCGCCGCACGAGGTAGCTGATCGCCACATCGAACTCGTCGGGACGCACGACCGGCACGTACAGCAGCACGTGCCCGACCTCGCGCGTGACGGCCTCGACCTGCCCCTGCGCCATGCCGAGCAGCATCTCGAACTCGACGTCCGCGCGTACCCCGCGCTCCCCCGCCAGCAGCCACGCGTACGCGATGTCGAAGAGGTTGTGGCCCGCGACGCCGACGCGCACGGCGCGCGTGTGCTCGGGGCGCAGCGCTTCGTCAAGGCAGCGCAGGTAGCTGGCATCCGAATCGAGCTTCGACGCGTGGGTCGCGAGCTCCCACCCGTGCATGACGGCGTCGACGCGCTCCATCGCGAGGTTCGCGCCCTTGACGAGCCGCACCTTGATGCGGGCGCCGCCGGCGTCGACCCGCTGCTGCGCCCACGCGGTGAGCTGCTGCAGCGCGGGCAGCGCGTCGGGCAGATACGCCTGCAGCACGATGCCTGCCTCGAGGCCTCGCAGCCGTGGGTCCTCGAGCAGCCGAGTGAACACCGCGATCGTCAGGTCGAGATCGCGATACTCCTCCATGTCGAGGTTGATGAACGTGGTGGTTGCGGACGCCGTCAGATACAGCGGCAGCAGCCGCTCGACGACGAGGTCGACGGTCTCATCGAACGCCCACATCGAGATGTGACTCGCGATCGCCGAGACCTTGACCGAAACGTAGTCGACGTCGTCGCGGCGGATGAGGTCATGGATGCCTTCCAGACGGCGCAGCGCCTCGTGCTCGCCCAGCACGGCCTCACCCAGCAGGTTGAGGTTCAGCCGCGCCCCGCCCTCGCGGATCTTCGCGAGCGCGGGGCCGAGCTTCTCGGGCCGCGCGTCGACGATGAGGTGGCCGACCATCTCGCGCAGCACGCGGCGCGCGATCGGCACGACGGGGCTCGGCAGTACGGGGGCTACGGCTCCACCCGTCCGCACCGCAGCGCGCAGGTACCAGGGCAGGAACTCCGGGACGAGCGGCGCGATGCGCTGCAGGTTCGCGGCGGCGGCGCCCAGCGCTTCGGGGCGCATCACGCCGTCGACGAACCCGAGCGTGAAGGGCAGGCCGTGGGGATCCTTGAGCACGCCGGCGAGCCGCTGCGCGGCGGGGTCGGCATGCACCTCGGCTGCTTCGCCGACCCAGCGCTGGGCGAGAGCGATCGCGCGCTGCGCCCGTTCAGCGGTAGCCGGGTCGGATATGGCGATGTCGTCGGTCACGGTTCCAGATTGCACCGTCCGCGCGCGAACGCGATGCGGCGTGCGCAGGTTCCGGAAAAGCTCCGGCGCCGGTCAGTCCCAGGTGCCGCGGTCAGTCCCAGGTGCCGCGGTCAGTCCCAGCTGCTCGGCGCGGATGCCTTCGTCGAGGGCAGCGCGGCGCCGGCCGCCCAGTCGGCGATCCAGTCCGGCAGCGGTGGCAGGTCGTCGGGTGTGCCCAGGGCCGCGAACAGCTCCTCCGTGTTCACGACGCCGCCGCTCTTGCGCAGGAACCGCGCGCGCACGATCATCTCGGCGTAGATCTCGCCGTCGACCACCGCGCGGTGGATCTGGTAGACCGCCTTGTCGTCGTGCCCGTACAGGCGCGACTCGACCGTGAACTTCTGCCACAGCTGCAGCGACTTGCGGAAAGTCACCGTCTCGCTCGCGACCACGGCGTACCAGTCGTGCGCATTCATGGCATCCCACAGTCCCGTGCGGATCAGCAGGTCGAAACGTCCCAGATCGAACAGTGAGGCGTACCGCCCGTTGTTCATGTGCATGAGCAGATCGATGTCAGTGGGCAGCGTGCGCAGTCGCACGCGACCCACGGAACGCGTCGGGATCGGGCCTCTGCGGCGCAGCAGCACCTTCGCGCGCCAGATCGTCAGCAGGGTCCGCCACCACACATTCACGCGGGGATGTTACCGGCAGCGGTGACCAGGGTGCGATATCGGTTGTAGGCATCCTCCACACGGCACCCGTCCGGTCTGGACGGGCCGATTTCGCGTTTTCATAGGCCCGACGTAGAGTCTGGCCATGGAAGCCACCACTGACACTGCAGCGCAGACCGACATCGTCGTCCGTCCCGTTCGCGACGTCGACGCCGAGGCCCTGGGACGCGTCCACGCGGCCTGCTGGCATCAGACGTACGACCACCTGATCAGCAAGGCGGCCCTGGAGAACGTGTCGCCGCGGCGCCTCGCCGAACTGTGGACGCACTGGGCCGCACAGGGGCCTGAGTTCCACATGTTCGCCGCCCTCGTGCAGGGCGAGATCGTCGGTTTCGTCGGGTCGGGTCCCGCGCGTGACCGCGACGCTCCGCGCAACCGCGAGCTGTACTTCATCTACCTGCTCGAGGAGTATCAGGGCACGGGCACCGGCCAGCGCCTGTTCGACGCGGCGATCGACGCCGACGAGCCGGTGTACCTGTGGGTCGCCGACGACAACCCGCGCGCGCACCGGTTCTACACCCGCAACGGCTTCGCCCTCGACGGCGCGACGCACACCGAGCCGTTCCTGGGCGAGACCCTCACCGAGGTGCGGTTCGTCCGCTGACGGCCTCGCGGGTGTTTCTCGCGGCACGAACTCCGCAGAATCGCATGAACTCCGCAGACATCCATGGGGATGCCTGCGGAGTTCGTCACATTCTGCGGAGTTGACGACCCCCGTCAGCGCCCGCTGACCGTCCCGAACAGCTTCGCGATCGGCGCGAGCACGAGCGGCCGCGCCGCGACCCATGCGCCGGCGATGACGGCCAGCGACAGCACGAACATCCAGAAGCCGGTCCAGTTGTCGGCGTAGGCGACGCCGTCGACCGAACCCTGCGCCGCGTACATGTGGTTGAGGTTGCGCAGCGCACCGGTCGCGAGCACGAGCACGACGTGGATGATGATGAACACGACGAAGAACAGCATCGTCGGGAAGTGCAGCTTGCGCGCCCACTCGATCGGGTAGGCGGCGCTGAGCTTCGCGTTCTTCTTCGGCCACAGTCCGCTCATCCGGAAGCCCGTGACCACCGCGAGCGGCGCGGCGATGAACACCGTCGTGAAGTAGGCGAGCTGCTGCAGTGAGTTGTAGTTGACCCAGCCGTTCTCGGTCGGCCAGTCCAGCGACACGTACTGCAGCGCGGCGCTCACCGCGTTCGGGATCACTTCCCAGCTCGTCGGGACGATCCGCATCCACTGCCCGGTCACGAACAGCAGCACGACGAAGACGACGCCGTTGATGATCCACAGCAGATCGAGGCTCTGGTGGAACCAGATCGTGAGACTCGTCTTGCCCTTCTTGTTGTTGCGGGGCGTCCAGAACACCGCCGGCCGCTTCTCGGTGCGGATCGTGAGACCCGTCCGGATGATCAGCACCATCAGGAACACGTTGAAGAAGTGCTGCCAGCCGAGCCACGCGGGGATGCCCACGGGTGCGCCCTCGGGCAGGTGGTACTCGCCCGGGTAGGTGACGAGGAAGTCCTGCATGAACTCGAGGCTCAAGAACCAGCGCACGAACAGGACGGCCATCGCCGCAGCAAACAGCAGGCCCGCTCCGCCGACGATGACGGCGCCCGCCCACTGCGCCTTCGTGAAGGGACCGATGCGGGCCGGCTCGGGCTTCGGCGCGGGGCGATGCGCTGCCGCGCGGCCCGGCCAGACCGACGGGGTGAACGGCAGCGGCGCGCGATCCGCTGGCGCGACGGCGACCGGCGCGGCGGGCTTCGGTGTGGCGGGCTCAGTTATCGGCACGACCGGAACTCCGTGCTCAGGTACGGATGCCACGACCGTGGCATCCGCGACAACGCGCGCGACACCCGCGGGCGGCCACGGCTCGCCGCCGACCTCGCGGGGCAACCCCTGCCGCAGACTGGCACCGGCACTGGCCCCTGCGCTTGTCGCACTGGCCCCCAAGCTTGCCGCACTGGCCCCCGAGCTTGTCGAGGGGCCATCCGCCACAGCCACGGCCGCCGCCTCGACAGGCTCGGCGACCGGGGCGACATCGGCGACCGCTGCCGCAGCTCCCGCCGGCGGCCACGGTTCGCCACCGGCCACGCGCGGCAGCCCGCGCCGCAGGCTGACCCCCGCGACCGCACTGGCCCCCGAGCCCGCCACCGGACTGGCCCCCGAGCTTGTCGAGGGGCCGCTCGCCGCCACAGCCGCCGCGCCCGCAGCCGCCGCCTCGACAGGCTCGGCAACCACAGCAGCCGCCGCCTCGACAGGCTCGGCGACCAGGGCGACCGCCGCAGCGCCCGCGGGCGGCCACGGCTCGCCACCGGCGACGCGAGGCAGGCCGCGGCGCAGCGCACTTCCGAAGGTGGCCATGGGGCGTTAGGCCTTCTTGGCTTCGAGTGCGGCGATGAGCTGGGGCACGACGGTGAACACGTCGCCCACGATGCCGTAGTCGGCGATCTCGAAGATCGGCGCATCACCGTCCTTATTGATGGCGACGATCGTCTTCGAGGTCTGCATGCCGGCCTTGTGCTGAATGGCGCCGGAGATTCCGAGAGCGACATACAGCTGCGGCGCGACCGAGACACCGGTCTGCCCGACCTGGTGCGAGTACGGGATGTAGCCCGCATCCACGGCCGCGCGCGAGGCGCCGATGGCCGCGCCCAGCGCGTCGGCGAGCTGCTCGACGAGCACGAACTTCTCGGCCGAGCCGAGTCCGCGGCCGCCCGAGACGACCTTCGCCGCTCCGCGCAGTTCCGGGCGAGACGAGGTCGAGGTCTCGGCGGTGAAGCCCGTGACCTCCGCCGCGGCAGCACCCGAGGCATCCACCGTCAGCGGCACGACGACCGGTGCGGCGACGGCCTCGGCGCGCGCTTCTATCGCTCCCTGGCGCACCGTGATGACGGGGGCGCCGAAGGTCGCCGCGCTCGTGGCGTTGTAGGCGCCGCCGTACACCGAGTGCTGCGCGAGCACGCCTTCGTCGTCGCGGGCGACGCCGACGGCATCCACGGCGAGCGCCGAACGCGACCGCACGGCGAACCGGCCGGCGACATCGCGACCCTCGATCGAGTTCGAGATCAGCACCGCGTCGGGCTTCACGAGCGCGGATGCCGCGGTCAGGGCATCTACGACGGGCACCGTCAACGCCGACGCAGCTCCCCCGTGCCCTGCCGTCAGCACGGTCGGCGCACCGAGGTCACCGGCCGCGGCCGCGAGCGACGCGAGCGCGTCGTCAGCGGCGACGACGAGTGCGACCGGCGTGCCGACCGACGCGGCGGCGCCGATGAGGCCGGCCGATGACGAGGCGAGCGTGCCCGCCGGAGTGACGTCCAGCAGGACGAGAATCGAGTCTGCAGCGAAATCCATCACAACGTCCCTTACGCCAGTCGGTTCTCGATGAGGTAGGCGGCGAGCTTCTCGCCCGCATCGCCCTCGTCGACGATCTTCACGCCCGCTCCGCGCGGCGGCTTCTCGCTGACGACGGTCAGGATCGACTGCGGAGCGGATGCCGGGTCGACGTCGACGCCGAGATCGGCCAGCGACACCGTCTCGAAGGGCTTCTTCTTGGCCGCCATGATCCCCTTGAAGTTCGGGAACCGGGCATCCGGAAGCGCCTCGGTGATCGAGATGACGGCGGGCAGCGACGTCGTGACCTCGGCCTTGCCGCCGTCGGTCGCGCGTGTGCCTGACACACTGTCGGCGCCGATCGTCACCGACGAGAGCGCGGTCGCCTGCGGCACCCCCAGGTGCTCGGCGAGCATCGCGGGGATGACTCCGCCGGAGCCGTCGGTGGAGAGGTTGCCCGTGATCACGAGGTCGAACCCGGTGCGCTGCACGGCGGCGGCGAGCACGGCGGCGGTCACGCCGAGGTCGGCGCCGACCAGCGCGGGGTCGACGACCTGCAGGGCGGATGCCGCGCCCATCGCGAGCCCCTTGCGGATCGTCGCGGCGGCGTCGTCGGATGCCATCGACACGACCTGCACCTCGGTGCCGGGGTTCGCGTCGGCGTAGCTCAGCGCAACCTCGAGTGCACGCTCGCCGATCTCGTCGAGCACCCGGTCAGAGGCGCCGCGGTCGGCGAGCCCCGTCTCCAGACTCAGCTTGCGGTCGCCATAGGTGTCGGGGACTTCTTTGACCAGCACCACGATCTTCATCGGTTCTCCTTCGCGATGCGCTCATTCTATGAGATGCGACGCAGTGTCGCCAATTGTGAGACTGAGAGTCAGTTGGGTTGGCTACCCGAGAACAGGCATTCGCACCGGAACAGGCGGATGCCACGCGCAATCGGCCTGTTCTGGGCAGATCGCCTGTACTCGGGCACCGACAGCACCCGCTCAGCGGTGCGTGAAGTTCGCGGCGCGCTTGTCGCGGAAGGCGGCCATGCCCTCTTTCTGGTCGTCGAGGGCGAACAGCGCCGTGAAGGCCTGGCGCTCGAACCGCAGTCCCTCCGCGGCGGTCGTCTCCTGCGAGGCGCGCAGCGCCTCCTTGGCGGCGTAGACGACCGGCAGCGACTTCGCCGCGATCGTGGCGGCGACCTTCGCGGCCTCCTCCAGCAGGTCGGCGGCGGGCACGACCCGTGACACAAGACCGGCGCGTTCAGCCTCCGTGGCATCCATCATCCGGCCCGTCAGCACGAGCTCGGCCGCCTTGTAGTAGCCGATCGCGCGCGGCAGGCGCTGCGTGCCGCCCAGGCCGGGGATCACGCCGAGGTTGATCTCGGGCTGGCCGAAGCGCGCCGTGTCGGCGGCGAGGATGATGTCGCACGTCATCGCGAGCTCGCAGCCGCCGCCGAGCGCGAAGCCGGCGACCGCCGCGACGACAGGCGTGCGCAGGCGACCGAACACGTCGAGGCCGGCGAATGGGTTGTCCATCGACATCTCGAGCGGCGACTTGTCGGCCATCTCCTTGATGTCGGCGCCGGCGGCGAACGCCTTCTGCGACCCGGCCAAGACGATGCAGCCGATGCCCGCATCGGCATCGAACGCGGATGCCGCGGTCGCGAGCTCGCTCACGAGCGTGGAGTTGAGCGCGTTGAGCGCCTCGGGGCGGTTCAGCGTGATCCAGCCGACGCGTCCGCGCGTCTCGACCAGAATCGTGGAGTAGTCGGTCATGCGCTCAGTCTTCCAGCCGCGGGCGGCGCCGTCACGCGCTTCGCGCCGTGTATCCCGCGCGGTGCATCCCGCGCCGTGCGTCAACCGAGCGCGCCGGGCGGCTCAGCCGAGCACGCCGCGGCCGATCACGAGGCGCATGATCTCGTTGGTGCCCTCGAGGATCTGGTGCACGCGCAGGTCGCGCACGACCTTCTCGATGCCGAACTCCTGCAGATAGCCGTAGCCACCGTGCAGCTGCAGCGCCTGATTGGCGACCTCGAATCCGGCATCCGTCGCGAAGCGCTTGGCCATCGCGCAGCGCACGGCGACATCGTCGGCGTGCTCGTCGATCGCGTGCGCCGCGTCGCGCACGAGCGCGCGGGCCGCCTGCAGCTGCGTCGCCATGTCGGCGAGCGTGAACACGACCGACTGACGCTGTGCGAGCGCCTCGCCGAACGTGAAGCGCTCGTGCACGTACCGCACGGCTCGGTCGAGCGCCCACTGCGCGCCGCCGATCGAGCACGCCGCGATGTTGACGCGGCCGCCGTTGAGGCCGGTCATCGCGATGCGGAACCCGCCGCCGAGTTCGCCCAGCACGGCGGATGCCGGGACGCGCACCTCGTCGAGGATCACCTGCCGCGTCGGCTGCGCGTTCCACCCCATCTTGTGCTCGTTCGGCCCGAACGCCAGCCGCTCGGTGGCGGCCGGCACGAGGAACGCCGTGATCCCCTTCGCCCCGGGCTCGCCCGTACGCGCCATGACGACATAGACGGATGCCTCGCCGGCGCCGGAGATGAACTGCTTGACGCCGGTCAGCACGTACTCGTCACCGTCGCGGATCGCGCTGGTGGTGATCGCCGCGGCATCCGACCCGGCACCCGGTTCGGTCAGGCAGTACGCGCCGAGGTCGCGCATCGTGACCAGGCGCGGCAGCCATTCGTGGCGCTGCGCCGCGGTGCCGTGGGCGTCGATCATCCACGCGACCATGTTGTGGATCGAGACGTACGCCGCGATCGTCGGGTCGCCCATCGCGAGCTGCTCGAAGATCGCCGCGGCATCGCGCCGGGTCAGTCCCGAACCGCCCACATCGTCGCGCACGTAGATGCCGCCGAGGCCCAGCTCGCCGGCGGCGGCGAGCACGTCGCGGGGGAAGTGCTTACGGCGATCCCAATCGAGTGCATGGGGCGCCAGACGCGTGTCGGAGAACTCGCGCACGGCATCGAGGATGGCGGTGCGCTCTTCTGCGGAGAGAGCACCAGGAACGGCAGTCATGCTCATACGGTCACGTCCTCGTGAGACAGATCGACATCTTCGTCGCGGCCCGGTAGGGCACATTGCTCAGTCTAGCGGGGTACGCGGTGGTATGGCCAGGCGGGTGGCGCCGCCTACAGGCGCTCGATGATGGTCGCGTTGGCCATGCCGCCGCCCTCGCACATGGTCTGCAGGCCGTAGCGACCGCCGGTCGCCTCGAGGTAGGCCAGTAGGGTGCTCAGCAGGCGCGTTCCGCTCGAGCCCAGGGCGTGGCCGAGGGCGATCGCGCCGCCCCAGGGGTTGAGCTTCTGTGCATCCGCGCCGACTTCGGCCGCCCACGCGAGCGGCACCGACGCGAACGCCTCGTTGACCTCATAGGCATCCAAGTCGTCGATCGTCAGGCCACTGCGCTCGAGGATCCGCCGCGTCGCGGGAATGGGCCCCGTCAGCATCATGAGCGGGTCATCGCCGACGACCGCGAACGCGTGGAACCGCGCGCGCGGCGTCAGCCCGAGCTCGCGCGCCTTGGCTTCGCTCATGATGAGCACGGCGGATGCCCCGTCGGTCAGCGGCGACGAATTGCCCGGCGTGATGCGCCAGTCGATCTCGGGGAAGCGCGCGGCTGCGGCATCCGTCCGGAACGCCGGAGCGAGCCCGGCCAGGCCCGCGACCGTCGTGCCCGGGCGCACGGTTTCATCGACGGTCACCTCGCCCGCGTCGGCCGGCACCGGCAGCAGCTGCGACGCGAACCGGCCTTGCGCCGCCGCCTCGGCGGCCCGCTCGTGCGACTCGGCCGCGAACGCGTCGAGGTCGGTGCGACTGAGTCCCCATCGCTGCGCGATGAGCTCGGCCGAGATCCCTTGGTTGACCAGGCCCTCGGGGTAGCGCTCGCGCAGAGCGGGCGAGAACGGCGATCCGGCGACGGATGCCGAGACTCCCAGCGGCACACGGCTCATCGATTCGACGCCGCCGGCGATCACGATGTCGTACTGCCCCGCCATGACGCCCTGCGCGGCGAAGTGCGCGGCCTGCTGGCTCGACCCGCACTGCCGGTCGATCGTCGTCGCCGGCACCCGCTCGTCGAACCCGGCGGCCAGCACCGCCTGACGCGCGATGTTCAGCGTCTGCTCGCCGACCTGGCTCACGCAACCCAGCAGGACGTCGTCGATCTGCGTCGAGTCGAGCCCGTTGCGCTCGAGGACACCGCGGAGCACGTGCGCCGCGAGGTCGACGGGATGGATGCCGCTGAGTGCTCCTCCCGGCTTGCCGCGGCCGGACGGAGTGCGGACAGCGTCGACGATGACGGCGGTGCGGGCGGCGATGCTCATGGCACCATCCTCCCCCTCTCCCGGCGAGCCGCGTACTCCGCTCAGTACGCGACCACCGGCAGCACCCCTCGCGCACGGGAATCGAGCCAGCCCGGCGCTCCGGTGAACGTCACCCGGATGACGTGCAGGCCACGACTCACCTTCGGCAGCGTGACCGAGAAGCGTCCGCGGTCCGACGCATCCAGCTCGACCGTCCCGACCGTCTTGCCGTTGTCGGTCACCGTGACGGTGCCGATCGGAGCGCTCCGGTCATCCGCCGTGACCCGGCCCGACACGTCCACGGTCGAGCCGCCGCGCACGAAGGCGCGGTTCGGCTGCGCCGTCACGTGCGTGGCGACCGGCTGCACCTGCGCTTCGGTCAGCACGGCGACCGAGCGCGCAGGCACCGTGACGGTTCCCGTCGTGGCATCCCACGTCGTCGTCTTCACGACGGCGTCCGCCCCGTTCGCCTGAGCCGCCGTCAGCGCGAACGCCCGGCCGGCGAGCGCCGGCAGCTGCTGCGTCGTCGGCTCGGTCGAGGCGTTGAACACGACGAGCGCGCCGGAAAGATCGGGATCGACGTCGTCGCCGACGAGATCGTCGATCAGCATCGTGATCACGCCGGGCGTCGCACCCGCGGCGCCGCTCGGGAACGACACCTTCTGCTCGATGCGCTCGGCCGAGCCGAGCCGCAGCAGGGGAACCTCGCCGCGCACCCGCAACAGGTCGAGAGCGGATGCCTCGGCCGCAGCGATGTCGGCGGCGCCCGGCTTGAGTGCGGGGTTCGCCAGCAGCGGCTGCATGATGCTCCACTTGTCCTGGTTGTCGGCGGCGGGCGGCAGGCCCGATCCGAAGGTCGACTCCTGCCCCGTCCAGTCGATGCGGTTGAACCAGTCACCCGAGTTGAAGCTGTTGCGGTCGAGCGATTTCGAGCGCAGCAGCTCGGTGCCCGCGTGCCAGAAGGACGGCGTCTGCGAAAGTGTCACGGTCGCGAGCGAGAGCGTGTTCATGCGCACGCGATCGGCCATCGTCGTGTCCGTCGGCAGCTTGAGAACACCGAGGTCGTACAGCGTCTCGTTGTCGTGGGCGTCGACGTAACTGATGATCTCGTCGGGCTGCGCGGCGTACCCGGCCGCCTGCCCGTTGTAGTCGAGATCGGAGCCCTTCTTCAGCGTGCCGTCGGATGTCGGGAACGAGAAGTCGGCGAGATTGCCCGCGAGCCCGAGCTTGACCAGGTCGGTCAGATGTCCGAGGTCGGCGAGCGCCTGCTCGGGCGTCCCGTTGATCGCGTCGCCGTTGGGATCGGTCGCGAGGCCGGTGCCGAAGCCCTGCCGGAAGGTCGAGCTGCTGTCGACGGGGCTGCCGCCGTGCACCGCGTCGCGCAGCCGGTCGCTGAACGTGCCGATTCCCGTACCGCCGAGGTTTCCCTGCCGCGCCTGCACGAACAGGGCGTCATCGGCGACCTCGCCGAAGTTCCAGCCCTCGCCGTACAGGTAGACTTTCGATCCGTCGACGCCGTCCTTCTTCAGCGTCAGCTCATCGAGCGCGGCACGGACCGCGAGCATGTTCTCCTTCGAGTGATGCCCCATCAGATCGAAGCGGAACCCGTCGACCTTGTACTGCTTGGCCCACAGCACGACCGAGTCGACCATCAGCTTCTCGGCAACCTCGTGCTCGGTGGCGACGTTCTGGCAGCACGTCGAGGTCTGCACCGCGCCGTTGCCATCGAGCCGCTGATAGTACCCGGGTACGACCTTGTCGAGCACCGACGTATCGGCCTGGCCCGATGCCGAGGTGTGGTTGTACACCTCATCGAGCACGACCTGCAGACCCATCGAGTGCAGCGAGCCGACCATCGAGCGGAATTCGCTGACGCGCGCCCCGCCCTCCGCATTCACCGCGTACGATCCCTCGGGCGCCTGGTAGTGATACGGGTCGTACCCCCAGTTGAAGCCGTCGGCGTCGGCGACCGCCGCGACGCACGCCTGCTGCTCCGCCGAGTCTGGCGCGAACGAGGCGAGGTCGCACGCGGGCGTCGCCTGCTCCGAGCGATCCTCCTCGATCGTCGCGATGTCGAACGAGGGCAGCAGGTGCACCGTGTTGATGCCGGCGGATGCCAGCTGCTTCAGCTGCCGCGTGCCGGCGCTGTCGCGCGCGAACGCGAGGTAGGTGCCGCGCTCGTTCTCGGGCACCGTCTCGTCGGTGATCGAGAAGTCGCGGATGTGCAGCTCGTAGATCGCGCGGTCGACGTCGCGCGCGATGACCGGCGCCTTCGCCTTCGTCCAGGTCTTCGGTTCCCACGCCTTGTCGTTCAGGTCGATCGCGACCGACCGGGTCGAGTTCGTCGTGAGCGCGATCGAGTACGGATCGGTGACGTCGTTCGTCTCGATCTTCCCCGTGGTCGGGGCGTAGACCCTGACCTCCCAGAGGTACTCGTCGCCCTTGAGTGCCTTCGCGCCCGTGACGGTCCACGTCCCGGATGCCGCGTCGAACGAGGCGTCGTGCCGTGCGGGGTCGCCGGTCTTCCCCGCATTCCACGTCAGCAGGGTCGCGGTCTGTGCCGTCGGCGCCCACAGCCGGAACGTCGGCTTCGACCCGCGGAACGACACACCGAGATCGTCGTCGGCCACGGCATCCGCATACAGATCGTCGAGCACGCCCGGAATCTGCACGCCCGTGAACGCGGTGAGCACACCGTCCGCGCCGCGCTGCGCGACGGCGAGTTGGCCGCGCAGCAATGCGGCGACGGCATCCCGATCCTGCCCCTCGACGTGCAGGGCGATGAAGCCCGACAGGGCGGGGAAGCGGCCCCGCTGCTCGCCGGTGAGTCCTGACGCGACGCGGGTCAGCGCGACGGGGTCACCGCCGGTGACGTCGCCGTTCGTCACCGCGAGCTCTGCCGAGGCCGAGCCGTAGAGCTGCCACGCCGCCCCATCGGCCGGTGCGCCCAGCTCGCCCGGCCACGCGATGGTGTCGGCGTCGATCCAGTGCGCGCGCGACTGTCCGATGCCGGTGAGCGGCGGGTCGGCCGACTCGATCTCGAGCGAGTGCGTCGCGGAGTCGTACGTGAACGTCACGCGCTTGCCCTCCGTCGCCGAGAACGCGATGTTGGGGCCGTCCTTCACGCCGCCGTCGCCGTAGTTCTCGTCCCAGCCGAGGCCGTGGGTGACCTTGAGTTCGTACGACCCGGTCGGCAGCTTCGTCGTCGAGAATTCGTAGACGCCGTCGCGGTCGCCGTCGAACATCATGGCGCGCAGGCAGTCGGGCGCCCAGTCGCCGGCGCAGCCGAGCTCGGACTGGAACGAGCCCGCGAGCGTCACGACCGGCCCCTCGATGCTCGATTGCACGACCTTCGTGCGGGGATCGAACCAGAACGTGATCGGACCGCCGGCATGGCTGATCGCGATGTTCGACCCGCTGAGCACACCGTTCGCGCCGTAGTTCTCGTCCCAGCTCTTCTCGGTCGCGACCTTGTACTCGTAGTCACCCGCGGGCAGGTCGACCGTGAGGCGCCAGATGCCGTCCACCTGCGTCATCTGCGCCTGATCGCAGTCGGGCGCCCAATCCCCCGCGCAGCCCATCTCGGAGTTGAGCGATCCCGGAATGCTCACGAAGTCGTACGGTGTCGCGTCGTCGGGCTCTTCCGGCGTGGGCTCCTCGGTGAGGTTGACGCGGTTCCCGACCGACGCGTAGGTGGACGCCGCGGAGCGGTGGCCGGCGGCATCCGTCGACACGGCGCGGTACTCGACGAGCGTGCCCGCCGCGAGCCCCGCGACGTCGTGGAAGACGCCGGGCGTCGTGTCTTCGGCGGTGCCGAGGTCGTGCCACTCGTCGCCGCCGACGACGCGCCACGCGAAGCTCGTCTGCCGCCACGATTGGTCGACGGTCGCCGAGACGGCGACCTGCCCCGACAGGCCGGCGCCCGCCACCGGCACTGCGACCTCGATCGGCGCCGCCTCGGCGGGCGCGGTGACCTTGCCCCCGGCGCGGTACACGACAGCCGACAGCGCGGGGACGGTGACGGATGCCGCGGCATCCGCACCCGTCGTCACCGTGCCGGTCGAGCCGTACAGGCCCGTGAAGCTCGCGTCGGCGGTGAGGGTCGGGACCGTGACGGTCGCAGCGGATGCCGTGTTGTTGAGCGCGACGAGGTATTCGACCTTCTCGTCGGTGCCGACACGCGAGAACGCGTAGACGCCGTCCTGCGCGTAGCGCTCGATCTGCGCCCCGTCGACGAGCGCGGGGTGGTCCTTCCGCAGCGAGGCGAGAGCCGCGATGTGCGTGTAAAGGCCCGTGTCGGTGCCGTATCGGTCGACCGACCCGACCGGCGTGCCGTCGATCAGGTTCTGGTTCTGATACTCGGGCACCTGGCTCGCGAACAGCGTCTGGCGGGCGCTCTTGTCGTTCCCCGGGGCGGCGCCCGTGAAGCCCTGCTCGTCGCCGTAGTAGACGACGGGCTGGCCGCGACTGAGGAACAGCAGGTCGTGGGCGAGAAGATCGCGCTGCTCGGCATCCGCCGTGTCCTTCAGGAAGTACCCGATGCGCCCCATGTCGTGGTTCCCGAGGAACGTCGGCAGCGCCGTCGCCGACGAGTCGGGCGTCGTATAGCGGTCATCGCCCGCGAACATCTTCTGCAGCACCTCCGCGTCGCCGCCCTTCGCGAAGCTCGTCGCGGCGGACTGGAAGGCGAAGTCGAGCACCGAATTCATGTCGGTGTCGCGCACGTACGGCGAGAGGACGGCGGGGTCGGCGTCGTACACCTCACCGAACATGAAGAAGTCCGGCTTGCCCTGGCTGTGCGCGTAGTCGAGCACCTTCGTCGTCCACTGCTGCCAGAACGGGAAGTCGACGTGCTTGGCCGTGTCGATGCGGAAGCCATCGATGCCCATGTCGATCCACGACTCGTAGACCTCGGCGAAGCCGTTCACGACGGTCGGGTTCTCGGTCATGAGGTCGTCGAGTCCCGAGAAGTCGCCGTAGGTCGTGGACTCGCCGGTATAGGTCGAGTCGCCGCGGTTGTGGTACAGAGTGACGTCGTTGAGCCACGCGGGGACCTTCACGTCCGCCTCGGACGGGTCGACCACCGGCGTGTAGGGGAAGCTCGTCGCGGCATCCATCGCCGGGAAGGTGCCGGTGCCCGCGTAGTCGGCGGGGTCGAACGCGTTGCCGGCGGCGTCGGTGTACGGCTTGGCCGCCTGGTCGATGTAGGTGTACTGGTTCTCGGCGTAGGAGATGACGTCGGCGGTGTGGTTCGTGATGATGTCGAAGTAGACGTCGATGCCCCGACCGTGCGCGTCGTCGATGAAGGCCTTGAGCTCGTCGTTCGTGCCGAGGTGCGGGTCGATTCGGGTGAAGTCGGTGATCCAGTACCCGTGGTACCCGGCGCCGGCGTTCGCCCCCTCGCCCTGCACGGGCTTGTTCATGAAGCTCGGCGTCAGCCAGATCGCGTTCGTGCCGAGCCCCGCGATGTAGTCGAGGTTCGCGCGCAGCCCCGCGATGTCGCCGCCGTTGTAGAAGCCGGTCGAGGTGGGGTCGAAACCGGTCGTCAGGCGATCGCCGCTCAGTCCCCCGGTGTCGTTCGTGGCGTCGCCGTTGGCGAAGCGGTCGGTCATCACGAAGTAGAACTGCTTGCCGTCGCCGGGTTGACGCACCGGAGCGGAGACGAGCGCGTCATCGGCGGTCGTGTAATCGGATGCCAGGGACTCCGCCTCGATCGCGATGCGGTGCGACTCGTCGTCGTACACGAAGCGCAGCGTGGCGGGGCCGGCGACGGTGAGGGGGATGTTCGCGCCGCCCGCCGCGCCGTCGGCGCCGTAGCTCTCGTCCCAGGCGCCGTTCAGAGCGACCTTGTACTCGTAGGTGCCTGCTGGCACGTCGAACGTCTTCGCATACCGCGTCGTGCCGTCGATGGGCTCGAGCGCGGTTGCCGCACACGTGGGATCCCAGTCGCCGAGGCATCCCACCTCGCTCTGCAGATCGCCGACGAGGGCGGGGGTGCGGTCGGCCGCGAGCGTGGGGCTCGCCCCGACCGCGACCGCGCCGGTCGCGACCACGAGGGCGCTCGTCAGGACGGCGATGGCTCGCCGTGCGGAAGTGGACAGGGTCGTCGTCGACTGCGGCACGTGGAGCTCCCGGGGTGTGCGGGCACGGCGCCGTGCCCTCTGCGGTTGCTCTCCACGCTACTGGGACCGGTCACAGCGCGGTGTGAGAATCCTCTCATCCGGCTATGCGCGGGCTGAGTGCGGGCTCAGTCCTCCGCTTCAGCCGCCCGCAGCGAGATGGTCGACGTGCCGACCTCGTCGACGAAGCCCTCAATGTGACGCTCGTCGGGGCCGACGTACTCCGACAGCGGGCGGATCAGAGCGTTGGCTCCCGCCTGCTCCATGATGTGCGCCGTCCACCCCACCACGCGCGCCGCGACGAACAGCGGGGTGAAGGTGAGAGTGTCGAAGCCGATGAGGTTGTAGGCGGGACCCGACGGGTAGTCGAGGTTGGGGTAGATGCCCTTGCGCGCCACGAACTCGCGCTCGAGCGTCGCATACAGCGCCTCGACGTCGGGGCGGTCGTAGTAGGCGATGAGGGTGTCGAGCGCCGCCTTCATCGTGGGCACGCGCGAGTCGCCGTGTTTGTAGACCCGGTGCCCGAAGCCCATGATCTTGCGCTTGTGGGCCAGGGCGTCGTCGAGCCAGGCGACGACGTTGTCGGCGTCCCCGATCTCGTCGAAGATGTGCAGCACCGCCTCGTTGGCACCGCCGTGCAGCGGGCCCTTGAGCGCTCCGATGGCCCCGACGACGGCGGAGTAGAGGTCGCTGAGGGTCGAGGTGATGACCCGCGCGGTGAACGTCGACGCGTTGAACGAGTGCTCGGCGTAAAGGATCATCGACCGGTTGAACGCGTCGACCACGATGGGATCGAACTCCTCACCGAAGGTCATCCAGAGGAAGTTCGCGGCGTAGTCGAGGTCATCGCGCGGCGCGATGAGCTCCTGACCGCGGCGGCGGCGCTGGCCGTACGCGACGATCGCGGGGAGGGCGGCGAACAGGCGGATGCTGCGCTCGAGGTTCTCCTCGGCGGTCCCCGTCGCGTCGAGCACGGACCCCGTGCCGGCGAGGTCGCGGGCGCCCAGCACGCTGACGGCCGAGCGGACCTCGTCCATCGGGTGCGCGTCGAGCGGCGTCAGGTCGATGACGGCCTTCACGTCCTCGGCGAGCCGTCGGTGGGCACGCTCGGTCGCGCGCAAGGCCGCGAGCTGGTCGGCGTCCGGAAGGTCGCCGTTCCAGAGCAGATAGGCGACGGCCTCGAGGGACTGGGTCGCCGCGAGCTCGTGCACGGGGTAGCCGCGGTAGAGCAGCGAGTTGGTCTCCGGGTTGACCTTGCTGATGGCCGTAACGTCGGCGATGACGCCGGTCAGGCCCTTGTGGATGTCCTGGTCAGGCATGCTCACTCCTTCGTGATCTGGAAGTTGAAGACGTTCGTGTCGAAGTGGTTGTACGCCTCGTAGTCGATCAGGTCGTACAGCTCTGCGCGGTGCTGCATCTGGTCGAGCTGCCCCGTGAGGTGACCCTCGGAGTTCAGCGTATCCAGCGCACGCCCCGCCGCGCCCATGGCCATGCGCAGGAGCGATACCGGCCAGATGACGATCCGCACCCCGGCATCCCGCAGCTGGTCGACCGAGAACAGCTCACTCTTGCCGAACTCGGTCATGTTGGCGAGGATCGGCACGTCGACGGCCTTCGCGACCGCCTCGAACTCGGCGACGTCGCGCATGGCCTCCGGGAAGATGGCGTCGGCCCCGGCATCCACGAGCGCCTTGGCTCGATCGATCGCGGCGTCGAGCCCGTCGATCGCACGGATGTCGGTGCGCGCCATGATCAGGAAGTTCGGGTCGCGGCGGGCGTCGACGGCCGCGCGGATGCGCTTGAGCGCCGTGTCTTCGTCGACGACCTGCTTACCGTCGAGGTGGCCGCATCGCTTGGGGTTGACCTGGTCTTCGATGTGGGTGCCGGCGATCCCGGCATCCTCGAGCGTCTGGATCGTACGGGCCACGTTCATCGGCTCGCCGAAGCCCGTGTCGGCGTCGATGATCGCCGGCAGTTCAGTCATGCGGGCGATCTGCTGCCCGCGCCCGGCGACCTCCGTCAGCGTCGTCAGGCCGATATCGGGCAGGCCCAGGTCGGCACTGAGCACCGCACCCGAGATGTAGACACCCTCGAAGCCCTTGCGCTCGATGAGTCGGGCGCTCAGCGGGTTGAACGCGCCCGGGAACCGCAGCAGCTCGCCCGCCGCGAGCCGTTCGCGCAGCAGCCGCCGCTTCTCTGTCGCCGGTGTCTGGCTGTACAGCATCAGTTCCTCCCTCTCTTCTGTTCGGTATTCAGTCTCCGCGCGGTGCGCGCGAACGCCGCGCCGCGAGATTCCGCGGGATGGCAGCCGCCCGCCGAGCGCGGAGACTGAATTGCGAACGCGCGCGCGGCGAGCCCCGCCATCAGAACAGCCCGCGCGGGCTCGGCACCGCGGCCAGAACCCCCGCCTTCGCGACGATGTTGAGCTCGCGCACCTCGTCGGCGGTCAGCTCGGGCAGGCGCTGCGCGAGGGTCAGGAACCGCTCGATCTCCTCCGGCGTCAGCACGGGCTCGGCCAGCAGGCGGAACTTCGCGACGTAGTCGGCGCGGGCGAACGGGCGCGCCCCGAGCGGGTGCGCGTCGGCGACGGCGATCTCGTCGGTCAGCACGGTGCCGTCGGCGAGGGTGATCTCGACGCGGCCGCCGAAGGCCTTCTCGTCGGGGTCTTCGGAGTGGTAGCGGCGCGTCCACTCGGCATCCTCGGCCGTCGTGATCTTGTGCCACAGCGCGACGGTGTCTTCGCGCCCCGCCCGCGCGGGCAGGTACGAGTCGACGTGGTGCCAGCCGCCGTCCTGCAGCGCGACCGCGAAGATGTACGGGATCGAGTGGTCGAGGGTCTCGCGGGATGCCTTCGGGTCGTACTTCTGCGGGTCGTTCGCGCCCGAGCCGATCACGTAGTGGGTGTGGTGGCTCGTGTGCAGGACGATCGACGCGACGTCGGCCGGATCGAAGGATGCCTCGCGGTGGAGCTTCCGGGCCAAGTCGATCCACGCCTGGGCCTGGTACTCGGCGGAGTGCTCCTTCGTGTACGAGTCGAGGATCGCGCGCTTGGGCTCGTCGGGGGCGGGCAGCGGCACGTCGTAGGAGGCATCCGGCCCATCGAGCAGCCACGCGATGACGCCGTCCTCGCCTTCGTAGATGGGCGAGGGCGAGGTCTGTCCGCGCATGGCACGGTCGACGGCTTCGACCGCCATCTTCCCGGCGAAAGCGGGGGCGTGTGCCTTCCAGGTCGAGATCTCGCCCTTGCGCGACTGGCGGGTAGCGGTCGTCGTGTGCAGCGCCTGGCCGACGGCCTGGTAGATCGTGTCGGCGTCGAGGCCGAGCAGCGTGCCGATGCCGGCGGCGGCCGACGGGCCGAGGTGCGCGACGTGGTCGATCTTGTGCTTGTGCAGCGAGATCGCCCGCACGAGGTCCATCTGGATCTCGTACCCCGTCGCGATGCCGCGCACGAGCGCCGCGCCGTCCTTGCCGGCGTGCTGGGCGACCGCGAGGATCGGCGGGATGTTGTCGCCGGGGTGCGAGTACTCGGCGGCGAGGAACGTGTCGTGGTAGTCGAGCTCGCGCACGGTGACGCCGTTCGCCCACGCCGCCCACTCGGGGCTCGTGCGCGTCTCGCTCGGCTCGCCGAAGATCGTGCTGCCCGCGCCGCCGCGCGAGACGGGGTGGTCGAGCGCCTGCGCCCGCGCCGCCGTAACGGGTCCGCGGGTGAGGGATGCCGCGGCCACCGACGCATTGTCGATGACGCGATTGATGATCATGTCGACGACCTCGGGCTCCACGGCGACGGGGTCGGCGGCGACCTCGGCGATCTTGAAGGCGAGCTGGTCGGCGCGGTCGAGGTTCTCTTCGCTGCGGTGGACGCGGACGTGATGTGTGACGGTCATGCGCTGGTCTCCAGTGATTCGAGGATCGAGGTCAAGGCGTTGTGCAGGTGGACGTGGGTCGCGTGCGCGGCGAGGTCGGCGTCGCCCGCGCCGACCGCGGACGCGATGAGGCGGTGCTCCGAGACGGATGCCGCGAGGCGTTCGGGCTTGTCGCGGGCGAGCCGGCGCACACGCACGAGGTGGGTGCGCACGTTCCGCATGGCCGCCGTCAGGTAGTCGTTGGCGACCGCGGCATCCAGCGCCCCGTCGAATCGCGCGATGAGCGCGTAGTACGCATCGGGGTCGGCCGCGGCATCCGTTCGGGCGAACTCGGCCGCGAGGGCTGCGAAGCGGTCACGCTCGGACGTGTCGCGGGCGGCAGCCAGGCGCGCGGCGAGCTCTTCGAGCGCGCGGCGCAGGTCGAACAGCTCGCGGATGTCGTCCGCGTCGATGTCGCTGACGACCGTGACACGCGGGGATGCCTGGACGACGAGCCCGTCGGCGGCGAGGCGACCGAGCGCCTCGCGCAGCGGCGTGCGGCTCACGCCGAGCCGCGTCGACTGGTCGACTTCGCCGAGCACGGTGCCCGGCGCGAGGATGCCCGACTGGATCTCGTCGAGGATCGTGACGTATGCCCGGTCGCTCGCTCGCATGACGCCATTGTATACATAATCTTACGGTTCTGTTCATGTCGGGATACCGAGCGGATGCAACGTATACATCGCCGGCGGGGGCTGCGGGGGTCGAGCCGCGCATCGACTACCGTCGAGGGGTGACCGATTCCTCCCCCCGCTATGTCGTGGCCACCGACGGCGCCTGCAAGGGAAACCCCGGGCCGACCGGCTGGGCCTGGGTCGGCGAAGACGGCCAGTGGGCTGCGGGGGCGATCCCCGTCGGCACGAACAACATCGGCGAGTTGATGGGACTGCTGAAGGCCATCGAGGATCACGCCGACGTCGCGCACCTCGTCGTGCAGGCTGACTCGAAGTACGCGATCGACACCTATTCGTCGTGGATGGATGCTCATCGCCGTCGCGGCTGGAAGACCTCGACGGGCGCACCCACGAAGAACCGCGATCTGCTCGAGCAACTCATCACCGCCCGCGACGCGCGGCGCGACGCGGGCCTGCCTGACGTCATGCTCGAGCACGTGCGCGGGCACCGCGGTCACGTGCTCAACGAGTGGGCCGACGAGCGCGCCGTGCGGGGCGCCGAGCACGCCGCGAAGGGCACCGCGAGCGCGTGGTCGTCGCTCGGCGGCCTGCATCCGACCCTCGACGTGTCGTCCGCCCCTTCGAAGAAGCGCTGACCTGGCGTTCGTAATTCAGTCTCTGCGCCGCGAAAACCCCGATCGCAACGGTTCGACGGTCGGTACAACGCCGCTCAGACTGAATTACGACCGCGCGAGTCAGTCGGTCGTGCCCTCGAACAGCCCGATGTGGTTGCCGTCGGGGTCGACGATGACGGCCCACCAGCTCTTGTCGGTGATGTTCGCCTTGGCCATCGCGACGGTGCCGCCCGCGGCGCGCGTCTTCGCGACCGTCTCGTCGATCGAGTCGACCTCGACATACGACCGCGGC
Source organism: Microbacterium sp. 70-16 (assembly GCF_001898315.1). Lineage (GTDB taxonomy): Bacteria > Actinomycetota > Actinomycetes > Actinomycetales > Microbacteriaceae > Microbacterium. Next base: position 275,640 of record NZ_MKTQ01000028.1, read on the forward strand.
TGGGTGAACCCCTCGCCGCGCGGCGCGAGCCCGCCACCCGAGATGCCGTTGGGTGCCGACCACATGGGGTAGCCCTCGAACCCCTCGATCTCGGCGATCTTCCACCCGAACAGTCCGGAGTAGAAGTCGGCCGCCTTCTTCAGGTCAGAAACCGGGATGTCGATGTGCGTGATGTCTCCGTGCGCCACGATGGCCCCTTCCGTCGGCCCACAGTCTGCGCCGCACGCCCCACACCTCACAAGAGGGTCAGGGCACCAGGAACGAGGCCAGGCGATCGAGCGCGGAGCGCTGGCCCGCGACGAGCCGCGGGCGGGCGCGGGCCAGCGGCATCCACTCGACGCGGTCGACCTCGGGGAAGGCCTGCACGCGGCCCGACCGCGGAGGCCACTCCAGCTCGAACTCGCCGAAGACCGCCCCAGCCGGGTCGAATCCCGCCCCGTCGGCCACGAAGACGGTCACCCGCTTGCCCGAGCTGTACGCGAACGTGCCGAGCTCGGCATACTCCCCGACCGGCGGCTCGAGCCCCAACTCCTCGCGGAACTCGCGCTTCGCGGCATCCAGCGGCGCCTCGCCCGATGCGTCGTATTCCCCCTTGGGAATGGACCAGGCGCCGTCGTCCTTCGCCGCCCAGTACGGGCCGCCCATATGTGCGACGAGCGCCGACACCTCGCCGTCCGGGTCGACCCGATACAGCAGGATGCCAGCGCTCGTAACAGCCACGACGGCTCAGGCCGGTGGCTCAGGCCGGGCGACCCTTGGGGGAGACCTTGTAGGTCTCCTCCGGGTCGGTCACCGACACCCCGGCGAGCGCGGCGTTGACGGCGTCGTACGCCGCCTGCTCGAGCACGATGTCGGATGCCTTGACGGTGTCCTCGAGCTGCTCGGGGCGCGAGGCTCCGACGAGGGCCGCGGCGATGTTCGGGTTGTGCAGCACCCACGCGAGCGCGAGCTGCGGCACAGTGATGCCGGCCTCGTCGGCGATCGGGGCAAGCTTCTGCACGGCCTCGAGGACCTCGTCGCGCAGGAACCGCTTGATGAAGTTCGCGCCGCTCTTCTCGTCGGTCGCGCGCGAACCGGCGGGCACCGGCTGGCCGGGCAGGTACTTGCCGGTGAGCACGCCCTGCGCGAGCGGCGACCACACGATCTGCGAGATGCCGAGCTCCTGCGAGGTCGGGATCACCTTCTCTTCGATCACGCGCCACAGCGCCGAGTACTGCGGCTGGTTTGACACCAGCTGGAAGCCCAGCTGCTTCGACAGTGCGTGACCCTCGCGCAGCTGCTCGGCCGTCCACTCCGAGACGCCGATGTAGAGCGCCTTGCCCTGACGGACGATGTCGGCGAAGGCCTGCATCGTCTCTTCCAGTGGGGTCTCGTAGTCGTAGCGGTGCGCCTGATACAGGTCGACATAGTCGACCTCGAGGCGGCGGAGCGACCCGTTGATGCCGTCGAAGATGTGCTTGCGCGACAGCCCCTGGTCGTTCGGGCCCATGCGCCCGATGGGCCAGTAGACCTTCGTGAAGATCTCGAGCTGCTCGCGGGGCTGCCCCTTGAGCGCCTTCGCGAGCACGACCTCGGCCGCCGTGTTGGCGTATGTGTCGGCCGTGTCGAACGTCGTGATGCCGAGGTCGAGAGCCTTGTGCACCGTCGCGATCGCCGCATCGTCACCAACCTGCGACGCGTGCGTCACCCAGTTTCCGTAGGTGATCTCCGAGACCTTGAACCCGCTGTTGCCGAGATAGCGATAGTTGACCATGCCTCCACGCTACCCGCGCACGCGGGTGCCGCGGCGCGCGTATCAGTCGACGGGGACGGATGCCGCTACCGCGCGGTCTTCCTCGGTCGCGACCAGCTGCCCGCACGCGCCGTCGATCTCCTTGCCGCGGGTGTCGCGGAGGGTCGTCGGGATGCCGGCTTCGTTGAGCCGTCGCACGAACTCGCGCTGCACGTCCTTCTCGGAGGCCGTCCACACTGAACCCGGCGTCGGGTTCAGCGGAATTGGGTTGACGTGCACCCAGCCGCGGCCGCGCTCGTTGAGCTTCTGCGCGAGCAGGTCGGCACGCCAGGCGTGGTCGTTCATGTCCTTGATGAGCGCGTACTCAATCGACACGCGGCGCCCGGTCTTCTCGAAGTAGCCGCGCGCGGCGTCGAGGGCTTCGTCGACCTTCCAGCGCGAGTTGATCGGAATCATCTCGTCGCGCAGCCGGTCGTCGGGCGCGTGCAGCGACAGCGCGAAGGTCACCGGGATGTCTTCCGCCGCGAGCTTGTTGATCGCCGGAACGAGACCGACGGTCGACACCGTCACGCCGCGCGCGCTCATGCCGAGGCCGTGGTCCCCATCGACCATCGTGCGCACCGCCTGCATGACGCGGTTGTAGTTGGCCAGCGGCTCGCCCATGCCCATGAAGACGATGTTGGTGACGCGCTCGTCGGGGTGCTCGGCAGGCCCGAGCTCGCCCGCGCGGATCGCGGCGTTCGCGCGCACGACCTGCTCGATGATCTCGGCGGCCGACATGTTGCGGGTCAGGCCCGCCTGCCCCGTCGCGCAGAACGGGCAGTTCATTCCGCAGCCGGCCTGGCTCGACACGCACAGCGTGATGCGGCCCGGGTAGCGCATGAGCACCGACTCGACGAGGGCGCCGTCGTGCAGCTTCCAGAGGAACTTGATCGTGTCGCCGCGGTCGGTCTGCAGGCGCCGCACCTCGGTGAGCAGGTGCGGCAGCAGCCCCGTGACGAGCTCTTCGCGACCGGATGCCGGAAGGTCGGTCATCTGCGCCGGGTCGGACGTGTAGTGCTGGAAGTAGTGCTTCTCGATCTGCTTCGCGCGGAAGCCGGGCAGTCCCAGCTCCTTCACCTTCTCGACCCGCTGCTCGGGGGTGAGGTCGGCGAGGTGGATCGGCGGCATGCCCTTCTTGGGGGCCGCGAACTGCAGCAGCGGACGCCCCTCGGCATCCTTCTGCTGCGTCCACCCCTCGGTGCGGGGTCGAACCTGGCGCGGCTTCGTGGAGCGCACGGGGGTGGATTCGGTCATGTCTCAAGGGTACCGACGCCACCTGGGCGCACGGCGGGTGCGCGCTGCCCGGGCGGGTCGACGTCATCGAGTGCGAGCCCGCGCCGCGCGCGCACCTGCCCCCACGCGAAGGTGAGCGCGAACCCGAGCAGCGCCGCCGCCGCCCCGGCCAGCAGGTACAGGCCCCCCGAACCCGGCGCGATCGACGCGACGCCGAGGACTCCCGCAGCTCCCAGCGTGATGGCTTCGACGTGCCACCCGGCGAGGATGCCACGATCATCATCATCGTGTGGCTGCAGGGCTACGCCGAGCGCTGGCTCATGAAGGTGCTGCCCGGCGCGATCCGCCGCTTCGTGACGCCGATGATCGTCGTGCTCGTCGCCGTGCCGATCGTCTTCCTCGTCATCGGCCCGATCTCATCGCTGTTGGGCACGTGGCTCGGCGACGGCATCGGCTGGGTCTTCGAGGTCGTGCCGTGGCTCGGTGGCGCGATCATGGGTGGTCTGTGGCAGGTCTTCGTGATCTTCGGTCTGCACTGGGGTCTGGTCCCGGTTTTCCAGATCGAGTTCCAGACGACCGGTCAGATGCTGCTCATCGCTCCCGTCTTCGCGGCCGTGCTGGCCCAGGCCGGTGCTGTCGCCGGCGTCTGGGTGCGTGCGCGCAACAAGAACCTCAAGTCGCTCGCCGCTCCCGCGACGCTGTCGGGCTTCCTCGCCGGCATCACCGAGCCCGCGATCTACGGCCTGAACCTGCCCCTCCAGCGTCCCTTCGCCTTCGGCATCGTCGGCGGTGCGCTCGGTGGGGCGATCATCTCGATGGGTTCCGTCTTCTCGACCGCGTTCGTCGTGCCCGGCGGCCTGGCCCTGCCCGCCCTGTTCGGCAACGGCAACATGCTGATGCTCGCGCTGGGCCTCGCCGTCGCGATCCTGCTGCCGTTCATCCTCACGATCGTCGTCGGTTTCACAGAGCCGGCTGAGGATGCCGCTACTCCCGCCGCGGGTGCCGACGCCGCCAACGACGTCGCGATCCTCTCCCCCGTCGACGGCACCGTGATCTCGCTGAGCGAGACACCGGATGCCGCGTTCGCGGACGGCTCGCTCGGTCAGGGCGTCGCGATCCGCCCGCGATCGGGCGCTGTGTACGCCCCCTTCGACGGCACCGTTGTCGCCGCGTTCCCGACCGGCCATGCGTTCGGACTCCGCCACGCCGACGGCACCGAGGTGCTCATCCACATCGGCATCGACACGGTGAAGCTGAACGGCGAGCACTTCTCGGTGAAGGACGGCGACGCGATCGAGAAGGCGGGCTACGACCTGACCACCCCGGTCATCGTCACCAACCCCGACCTGTACCCCGAGATCGCGGTCACCTCGTGCAGGTCGGCGAGGCCCTCGCCGATGGCGTGAACGTGCTCGGCTACACGACGTGGGGTTGCATCGACCTCGTCTCGGCATCCACCGCGCAGCTTTCCAAGCGGTACGGCTTCATCTACGTCGACCGCAATGACGACGGCACCGGCACGCTCGACCGCTTCAAGAAGAAGTCGTTCGACTGGTACGCCGAGGTCATCCGCACCAACGGAGCGTCGCTGCAGTCATGACCGACACCGGCCGCCGCGCCGTCTTCCTCGACGTCGACGGCACGATCATGCAGGACGGGCACTACATCCCGCCCACCGCAGCGGCCGCCATCCGCAGGGCCCGGCTCTGCGGATGCGGGTGGCTGCGCCGGGCGGGGTGCGCCGGGGTTCGTGCCCAGACTCCGTTCACCCGAGTACGAAAGGATGGATCACGTGACTTCTGCTGAATCCCGTCCGCGAATCGTGTTCCTCGACGTCGACGGGACGATCCTCGAGCACGGATCGGTCATCGCGTCGTCGACCGTGACGGCCATCCGTACAGCACGCGCGAATGGGCACCTCGTCTACCTGTGCACGGGCCGCGCCGAGGGCGATCTGCACCCGTCCGTGCGCGAGATCGGCTTCGACGGGGCGATCACCAACGGTGGCGCCTTCGCGACGCGGGGCGATGAGCTTGTCGTCGCGCACCCGATGGAGCGCGCCGATCTCGACCGGCTCACGGGGTATCTCGTCGACCACGGCATCCAGTTCTTCCTGCAGTCGCACGAGGCCGTCTTCGCGAGCGAGGGCATCTTCGCGATGATGGCCGACTTCCTGCGCATGCGCGCCGAGCGCCGACGCGAAGACCTGCACCACCTGGGACTCGACGACAGTGATGACCTGCTCGACAGCGTCATGGCCGAGGCCAGCCAGCGCTACCGGCCGCTCGAAGAGGCGCCGCTCGACGAGATCGCGAAGGCTGTCTTCATCAGCGGCGACTCCGACGCCGTCACCCGCGCGCAGCGCGATCTGGGCGACCGCTTCCACGTGATCCCGGGCAGCATGCCGCTGCCCGGCGGATCCAACGGCGAGATCTCACCCCTCGGGGTGAACAAGGGCGCGGGCATCCTCGAGATCTTGGCGCTGCTCGGCCGCGACGCCGCCGACGCAGTCGGCATCGGCGACAGCTGGAATGACGTCGAGATGTTCGAGGTGTGCGGCGTCTCGTTCGCGATGGGCGGCGCCGATCCCGAACTGCAGGCGCTCGCGGGCCGCACCACGACCGGTGTCCTCGACGACGGCGTCTGGAACGCCTTCGTCGAGATCGGCCTCGTCTGACCCCGCGCCGCGGGTGCGCTCGCGCCACGGCGCATAACTCAGGCAATCTGACCTCTGAGCGGCCGTGCAGGCCGTGCAGGCCGTGCAGGCCGTGATCCTGCCTGCGTTATGCGCCCGCAATCACGCGCGCTGGCGGTGCGCCACGGCGCCGCGGGTCACAAGAAGATGTCGGGGAACAGCTCACTATCGGGCGTGCCGGCCGTCGCGGCGTAGCCGGAGAAATCGGTCACCCCGGCATCCCGCAGCACCTGCTCGACGATGAGGGTCTGCCCCGTGTACTCGCGCGCGGGGCGCGTGAGCACCTCGTAGGCGGCGTCGGCGTAGACCTCGGGCGTGCGACTGACCTTCATCATGCGGTCGCCGCCGAGCGCGAACTGCACGGCGGCGGTCGCGATCGTCGTCTCGGGCCACAGGGTGTTCGCGGCGATGCCGTCCTTCGCGAACTCGGCGGCAAGGCCGAGCGTGGCCATCGTCATGCCGTACTTCGCGAGCGTGTACCCGGTGTGCGCGCCGAGCCACCGCGGCGTGATGTTCAGCGGCGGCGACAGCGACAGGATGTGCGGATTCTCGGCATCCTTCAGGATCGGCACCGCGGCACGCGACAGCATGAACGTTCCGCGGACGTTGACGTCCTGCATGAGGTCGTACTTCTTCGTGGCGAGGTCGAGCGAGCCCGACAGATCGATCACCGACGCGTTGTTGATGACGATGTCGATGCCGCCGAACTCGCCCTGCGCCTTCAGGACGGCCTCGGTGATGTCGTCGTCGCTGCGGACGTCGCCGACGATCGGCAGGGCGCGCCCGCCCGCCGCCTCGATCTCGGCGGCGGCCGAGTGCACGGTGCCCTCGAGCTTCGGGTGCGGGGTGTCGGTCTTCGCCATGAGCGCGATGTTCGCGCCGTCGCGCGCGGCGCGCAGTGCGATCGCGAGGCCGATGCCGCGGCTGCCACCCGACATCAGGATCGTCTTGCCGGCGAGGCCGGCCCCTGAGCTTGTCATGCCTTCTCCTTACGTCGGGCGGATGCCGCGGCGAACGCCGCCACCCGCACGCGGGATTCTTCGGTGTCGAATGCGGCGCCGATCGTGCGCGCCTCGTCGGCGAGGTTGTCGGCGAACGAGCGACCCGCGCCCGTGCGGACGAGCCGTTTGGCCTGTCCGAACGCGGCTGTCGCGTTCTGCAACCAGAAGTCGGCGACCTCAGCCGCGCGCTTTGCGGGGTCGATCGAGACCTCGCTGATGAGGCCCCAGTCGAGGGCCGTGTCGGGGTGGATCGTCTCGTCGCGCAGCAGCAGTCGCAGCGCACGCGTCTGGCCGATCGCCGCCACGAGCAGCGTCGAGACGCCGAGGTCGGGCGTCAGTCCGATGTTGGCGTAGCGGCTGACGAACTGCGCGCGAGGCGACGCGACGATGTAGTCGGCCGTCAGCATGAGGCCGAGTCCCCCGCCCGCGACGGCGCCCTGCACCGCGGCGACGATCGGCTTGTCAGACTCGACGAACGTGCGGATGCCGTCGTGGATGACATCCGCCATCGCCGTCACGTCGGTGCCGCGCGCGCCGCCCGACCCCATCTCGAGGACGTCGCCGCCGGCGCAGAAGGCAGGCCCCGCGGCATCCAGGATCACGGCACCCACGGAGGGGTCGGCGGTGACCTCGTGAGCGAGGTCGCGCCAGCGCCGCCCCATCTCGAAGCCCATCGCGTTGAGCGAGGCGGGGCGGTTGAACGTGAGGCGCGCGAGCGCGCCGTCGCGCGTGTACAGGATCGAATCGGTCATCAGCGGCTCCTTGGGTCGGTCACGAAGGCGTTGGCCACGGATGCGGTCGCAGCGGGCGTCCCGCAATAACTCAGGAACGACGCCCCTCGCTGCGGACCCGGGCCGCGGAATTCCGCGGCCCGGCGTGCGGCAGGGACGCGCAACTCCTGAGTTATTGCGGCGAGGTCGTGGAGCATGCCGCGCGTCACTTCGGCGCCATGCGGATCGCGCCGTCGAGGCGGATCGTCTCGCCGTTGAGGTAGCCGTTGTCGACGATGTGGGCGACGAGCGCCGCGTACTCGTCGGGTCGGCCGAGGCGGGCCGGGTAGGGCACCTGCTCGCCGAGGCTCGCCTGGGCGGCTTCGGGCAGCCCCGCGAGCATGGGGGTCTCCATGATTCCCGGTGCGATCGTGCAGACGCGGATGCCGTAGCGCGCGAGCTCGCGCGCGATCGGCAGCGTCATCGCGTGCACTCCGCCCTTGCTCGCGGAGTACGCCGGCTGGCCGATCTGGCCGTCGAAGGCGGCGACGGATGCCGTGTTGATGATGACGCCGCGGTCGCCACCCTCGGTCGGCTCGGTCTTCGCGATCGCGGCGGAGCTTTGCGCGATGACGTTGTAGGTGCCGATGAGGTTGACCCGGATGATCCGCTCGAAGTGCGCGAGGTCGGTCGGCGCACCCTCGCGGTCGAGCACCTTCGCGGGCGGGGCGACGCCCGCGCAGTTGACGACGACGCGCAGCGGCCCGTGGTCGCCGGCCGCACCGACCGCGAAAGCGATCTGCTCGGGGTCGGTCACGTCGGCGGGAACGAAGGTCCCGCCGATCTCGGCCGCGCGCTCGGCTCCCGGCGACGTGGGCAGGTCGACGATCACGACGTGCGCGCCCGCGGCCGCGAGGCGGGTCGCGGTGGCGAACCCCAGACCGCTGGCACCGCCCGTGACGAGGGCGGATGCTCCGACGATGTCCATCTGTTCTCCTTCGAACGGGCGCTACCGCGTATCAGCATACGCGGTACTGAGTCTCACATGCGATCTTTTGCGGGATGCCTCCGCGTACCCCTCCATCTCAGCATGGGCCTGGCGACGGCGCGAGCTTCGGAGTTGACTGCGAGCATGGAGTTGCAGACCAAGCACGTGTACGACGAGGCATCCCCCGGCGACGGATACCGGGTGCTCACCGACCGGTTGTGGCCGCGGGGACTCTCGAAGGAGCGCGCCCACCTCGACGAGTGGGCGAAGGAGCTCGCCCCCTCGACCGAGCTGCGGACGGCGTTCCATCACGAGGGTCTGCCGTGGCCCGAGTTCGAGCAGCGCTTCCGCGCCGAACTCGCCGCCAACCCCGAGCTCGCCGAGCGCGCGGCAGCCTGGGCAGAGCACGACGTGGTCACGCTGCTGTACGGGTCGCACGACGCGCAGCACAATCAGGCGGTCGTGCTGCAGGAGGTGCTGGAGGCGAGGGCCGAGGGTCGCTGACCCGGCATCCGCTCGCCTTCATCGGTTCCGATACGCGGCTCGCGGGCCGTCACATGGGACGGACGAAGCTCGCCCACGCGCGTCACCCCGGCCCGAGGATGAAGTTCCACGTCCCCGCGGCGACGGCGGATGCCACGGCTACGGCCGAGATCGCCGCGCCGATCGCGACGAGGGCCCACTCGCGTCCGCCGAAGCGCGACTCGCGCGCCCACGTGCGTCGCCCGGGGGCGCCGAATCCGCGGGCCTCCATCGCGGTCGCGAGCTTCGATCCGCGCCGGATCGAGAGCACGAGCAGGGCGAACGCCATGCCGACGAACCGGCGCACACGCCCCCGGTCGGCGACACCCCGCGCCCGGCGCGCAAGCTCGAGCGCGCGCCAGTCGTCGAGGAAGAGCCCGACCATCCGCAGCCCGGCGAGCGCCCCGAGCACGAATCGCGCGGGCAGCCGCACGATCTGCGCGAGACCGTCGGCGAGATCGGTCGGGTCGACCGTGACGAACAGCACGACCGACGGCAGCGCGACCGCGAGCACGCGGAACAGCGTCGCGACCGCAAGTGTCAGCGAGCCCTCGCTGATGCGGATCACGAACCACTCGACGTACACCTGACCGGATGCCTCGCCGTACAGCGCGATCGTCAGCGCCGTCAGCGGCGCCGCGATCCACACCGGCAGCGTGCGCAGCCAGAACTCGCGCCAGCCGAGCCCCGCGAACAGGAACAGCAAGCTCTCGAGCACAAGCGCCACCGCCGCCGACACCCAGTCGAGCGTCAGGATCAGTGGCAGCGCGATCAGCGCGCTCGCGGCGAGCTTCGCGACGGGGTTGATCCCCGCGACCACCCCGGTGCGCGCACGCGTGTCGAGCAGGGTCATGTCGCCGCCCCCAGCACGAAGCGCCGCGCCTGCAGCGCGCGCACGACGGCGTCGTCGTGCGTGATCGTGACGATCGCGACGCCGTCGTCGCGCAGCGCGGCGAGCATCGCGACGAGCTCGGCCCAGGTGCGGGCATCCTGCCCGAACGTCGGCTCGTCGAGCACGAGTACGCGCGGCGCCGTCGCGAGGGCGGCCGCGACTGTCAGCCGCCGCTTCTCACCGCCCGACAGCGTGTACGGGTTGGCGCGCGCGAGCGGCGCAAGCCGCAACCGCTCGAGCAGTTCGCCGACGCGCGGCGCAATCACGTCGTCGGTCAGCCCCAGCGCGCGCGGACCGACCTCGAGCTCTTCGCGCACGGTCTTCGCGAGCAGCTGATGCTCGGGGTCCTGGAACACCATCCCGATGCGCGTCAGCAGCTCGCGTGACCGCCACGCGATCGGCGACCCTCCGGCGTCGCCGGCGAGAACGGATGCCGCGGTCACCTCCCCCGCGGCCGCCGGCAGCAGCCCCGCCAGCGTCAGCCCCAGCGTCGACTTGCCGGCGCCATTCGCGCCCACGATCGCGAGCGCCTCACCCGCCCGCACCTCCAGATCGATGCCCGACGCGACCGGCACACCGCGCACGCGCGCGACCGCGAGATCCCGCGCGTCGAGCAGCACCTCGCCGCCGACAGAAGAACCCGCAGGCCCCAAACCACCCACAGACCTCAAGCCACCCACAGAAGCCGGAACCACCGGCGGAATCCCCGGCACCCACACCCCGGCATCCGCCAGCTCGGCACCGCGCTCACCGAGCACCGCCTCCGGCGACCCGTCGGCGATCACGCCGTCGGGCCCGATCACGATGACGCGGGTCACGAGCGGCAGCCACACCTCGACGCGGTGCTCGACGACGACGAGCGACGCGCCGGTCTCGTCGAGCACGCGCTCGACGGCACCACGCACTTCGGCGACGCCGCCCGGGTCAAGGTTCGCCGTCGGCTCGTCCAGCAGCAGCAGGCCGGGCCGCATCGCGAGGGCGCCTGCGAGCGCGAGCCGCTGCTTCTGCCCGCCCGACAGCGCCTTGGTCGGCCGGTCGAGCGGGACGTCGAGCCCGACGGCATCCAGCGCCCAGCGAACCCGAGGCCAGATCTGCTCGCGCGGCACCCCGAGGTTCTCGCACCCGAACGCGACGTCGTCGCCCACGCGCGCGAGGATCATCTGCGCGTCGGGGTCTTGCAGCACGAGTCCGCTGCGTCCGCGGGATGCCGCGGCGAGCGCGCCGTCGACGAGCAGCTCGCCGTGCGACTCGCCCTCGTCTTCACCGCCGAGCACGCCCGCGAGTCCCTGCAGGAGCGTCGACTTGCCCGCGCCGGAGGCGCCGAGCAACAGCACGCGCTCACCGGGCTCGATGTGGAACGAGACGTCGCGCAGCGCCCATGCCCGCCGCGACGCGTGGCGCCAGCCCCAGCCGTGCGCGTCGACAGACGCCGGCGCGACGGACTCCACCCGCACGCCCGGGTCAGACCAGCGCGCGGCGCTCGCGCCCCGAGGCGAAGCGGTCGAGCGCGCCCGTTGCGGCGAGGCCCCGCGCGAGCACCCACGACAGGCCACCCGCGATGACGGCGCCCGAGACGACTGTGCTGATCAGGTAGACGGTCGTGAACGTGGCATCCGCCCCCGCGTACCAGAGGATCAGGTTGTTGATGCCGCCGGCGAACGCCGCAGCGGCACCGGCGACCAGCGCGACCGGCAGCGACCACGCCCGGTAGAGGAAGAGCAGGAAGATGATCTCGGCGCCGAGGCCCTGAACAAGCCCCGCCTCGATCGTGAGGAAGCCGCCCCACTGGTTGCCGACGAGCGCCGAAACGACCGCGGCGAGCGTCTCGACGTAGATCGCGGCGCCGGGCTTGCGAATGATGAGCGCCCCGAGCACGCCCGCAAACAGCCACGGCCCGTCGAGCAGGCCCTGCAGGCCCGGCAGCAGTGGGTCCAGCAGCGCCTTGGGTCCGAGATAGCCGAAGTTCCAAAGCAGGAAGATCAGGCCGGATGCCACGCCGATGACGCTGGCGACGACGATGTCGACGATGCGCCAGCGCAGGCGACCGAGGGCCGAGTTTGCGGCAGACGTGGGCCGAACGGTGGATGGGGACGCAGATGCGTGCATGTTCTCTCCTCCCTGCGCCGGCATGATCCGGATCAGGTTCGACGGTCGAAGCGTGGTTCGCTTCCTCTCAGCCCGGCTCACCGGACTCCCGTGGTTGTGTCGTTGAGTATAGCTGTGACCGGGTAGTTTTGGCGGGTGACCATGGAAGACGCGCCACCATCGTCACGTCGCGCGCGCCGTGAGCAGGCTGTCGCCACCGGCGAGATCGACGCACCGACGGGCACGGGCACGGATGCCTCCGACGCTGACACCCCCGACACCGACATCCTCCGCGCGGACGACGCCGTAGCATCCGTCCTTCGACCCACACCCACATCTGCCCCGGCCGGTCGCGTCGCTCTCGGCTGGATCGACGAGGACGCCGTCGCCGCGCGTCTCTCGCCGCAGGATCTGACCAGCTCGACGCATCCGTACGCGGCCGCCTACCCCGACCTGCTGGCCCGCCGCCCGCGCCGTTCACCGGTGCGAGCGGGCGTCGTCGCGCCGGTGCTCGGCACGCTCGGCCTGCTCGGCGCGTACGCCGCGACGACGCTGCTGTGGCCGCTGTACGCGGTCGCACCCGCCGTGGAGACCGTCGCGATCGCCGACATCACCTCCCCTGCGACGGCCGTCGTGTGGCCGACCGAAGGCTCGGCCGCGATCGGCGTCGCCGGCTTCGACGGATCACCCGCAACGACGACGGATGCCGTGCCGATGGCGAGCATCACGAAGCTTGTGACGGCGCTCATGATCGTCGAGGAGCTGCCGCTGTCCGTCGGCGAGAGCGGGCCTGAGTTCTCGTTCACCGCGCGCGATCGCCAGACGTATTACAACTACCTGGCGGCCGACGAGTCGGCGCTGAATGTGCCGGTCGGGGGAACGCTGACGGAGTATCAGATGCTCCAGGGCATCCTGATCGGCTCTGCCGGAAACTACACCGACCACTTGGCGAGCACCATCTGGCCCACCGACACCGTCTTCGCCGCGGCGGCGACGAACTGGCTGTCACGGCACAATCTGACCGGCATCACCGTCGTCGAGCCGACGGGAATCGAATCGGCCAACGTCGCCGACCCCGCCTCACTCATCACCCTCGCCCGGTATGCGATGGCCGATCCGGTGATCGCCGAAATCGTGCGCACACCGTCGGTGACCCTGCCGGGAGCCGGCGAGGTCGTCAACACGAACGACCTGCTGGCCGATCCCGAAGTCGTGGGGCTCAAGACCGGCACGCTCTACGGCGCCTACAACCTGCTCGCCGCGAAGGAGATCACCGTCGGCGACACAACCGTGCGCGTCTACGCGACGGCGCTCGCCCAGACCAGCGATGAGGCCCGCGACAGCGAGACGGCGAGGTTGCTGAGCGACGTCGCGGCCGAGGTCGCGCAACCGCGCGTCCTGCCGGCCGGCACCATCGCCGGTGTCGTGACGACCGCGTGGGGCGCGACGGCGAACATGGTGACGGATGACGAGGTGTCGCTGCTCCTGTGGAACGGCGCGACCGCCGCGGTCACGAGCGACCTCGCGCTCGGCGATGCGCGCGAGGCGAACGACACCGTCGGCTCGATCAGCACGAAGGGCCCGCTGGGCACGGCATCCACCGGCGTTCACCTCACGGCCGACATTCCGGGGCCGGATGCCCTCTGGCGCCTCACCCACCCACTCGAGCTCTTCGGCCTCGTCGACTGAGCCCGCCAGCAGCCCCGCGACCGCCGGGGCACGAGTCCCGTCGACAGCAACGCGATCATCGCGCCGAGGATCACGAGCGCGCGCTTCGCACCGTGCCCGAGCGGCACGACCCGCTGCACCGACTGCCGCAGCGTGACCGCGATGATGTCGGGCGACTGCACGTAGCGCTGCAGCGGGGCCCACGGCCCCTGCACGAGCACCGCGTCGCAGGTGGCAGGCTGGAGGGTGTCGGCCGGAGCCGGCGCCTCGCCCACGACCGGAGGTCACTCATGCAGCAGCGCCACATCGGAGAGTTCACCGTCTCGGCGATCGGTCTCGGCGGCATGCCGATGTCGATGAACGGCGACAATGAGTTTCCCGACCACGAGACGGCGATCGCGACCGTCCATGCCGCGCTGGATGCCGGGGTCACACTCATCGACACGGCCGATATCTACGCGCCCTCGTGGGATCTGATGGGTCACAACGAGCGGATCGTGCGGGATGCCCTGGCATCGTGGGACGGGGATCGCTCGGGCATCCTCGTGACGACCAAGGGCGGGATCACGCGCACCGCTGAGAAGGACTTCGGTCGCGACGGATCGCTCGCGTACCTGCGCAGCGCCGTCGAGCGCTCGCGCGAGAACCTCGGCGTCGACGTCATCGACCTGTACCAGTACCACCGACCCGACCGGTGGATGGTCTACGGCGAGATCATCAAGAACCTGGCGACGCTGAAATCGGAGGGACTGATCCGCGCGATCGGCATCTCGAACGCGAGCGTCGAAGAGATCGCCATCGCGCAGGAGGTGCTCGGCGAGGGCGAGCTTGTCAGCGTGCAGAACGAGTTCTCACCGCGGCATCCGGGTAGTTACGACGAGCTGCGCTACTGCCACGATCGCGGCATCGCGTTCTTGCCGTGGAGCCCCCTGGGTGGCACGGGTGGCGGCGGCCGCACGATCGGCGAGCGGTTCGGCGTGTTCCGCCAGATCGGCGACGCGCACGGCGTGAGCCCGCAGCAGGTCGTCCTGGCGTGGGAACTGTCGCTCAGCCCCGTCGTCGTGCCGATCCCCGGCGCGCGGCGCCCGGCATCCATCACCGACTCTGCACAGGCGGCCGACCTCGCGCTGAGCGACGACGAGCTCGCCCGCTGCTCGGTCGCCGTCGGACTCGAGGTCTGAGGGGCGGCCGCGCGGGCGATGTCTGAGGCGCGGCCGCGCGCGTCAGGGCGATGGCCCGGTCAGACGCGACGGTAGGTCGCGACCATCGGGCAATCGAAGGGATCGCGTGCGGCAAGCCCCACGCGGTTGAGGTAGTCGATCACGATCGCGTAGGAGCGTCCGAGCGACGTCTCGACATACGGCACGCCCAGCGTGGCGCACTGTTCGCGCACGATCGTCCGCGCGTGGGAGAGGTACGGGCGCGGCATGTTCGGGAACAGGTGGTGTTCAACCTGGTAGTTCAGCCCGCCCATGAGCCACGTCGCCCACCAGCCGCCGCGGATGTTGCGGGACGTGCGCACCTGCTTGCTGAAGAAGTCGAGCTTCGCATCCGGGGCGATGATCGCCATGCCCTTGTGGTTGGGCGCGAACGAGGCCCCCATGTACACACCGAAGACGGCCAGCTGGACACCCGCGAACGCGAACGCCATGCCGATCGGTAGGAAGACGAAGACGGGGACGACGAAGATCGAGAAGCGCAGTACCAGCAGGCTGATCTCGATCCAGCGACCCTTGACCTTCTCGCGGCTGGCGAGGTGACGGAAGGCGAGCGCGTGCAAGTTGAGACCCTCGAGTGTCAGCAGCGGAAAGAACAGCCACCCCTGCCGCTTCGTGATCCACCGGCGGAGGCCGCGGGCGCTCGCGGCATCCTCATCGAGGAACGAGATCGTGTCGATCTCGATATCGGGGTCCTTGCCGACCTTGTTGGGGTTGGCGTGATGGCGGGTGTGCTTCGTTGTCCACCACGAGTAGCTCATGCCGACGACCCCGTTGGCGAGCAGGCGCGCGAGCCGGTCGTTGCCGGGTCCGGAGGAGAGGATCTGCCGGTGGGCTGCTTCGTGGCCGAGGAAGGCGACCTGCGTGAACAGGATGCCGAGGGCGCCGGCGATCAGCAGTTGGAACCAGCTGTGCCCGAACAGGATGAAACCCGTGATGCACCCGGCGAAGCCGAGAGCGAGGGCGGTGCCGACGATCGCGTAGAACCACGGGGTACGTCGCAGCAGGCCCATCTCGCGGACGACCTGTGCGACATCGGTGAAAGCGCGGGTCAAGTGCGGGAACTCTGCTGTGCCCGCGTACGTCTGCCGGACGGGTCCGAGGCGAGCCTCGGTAAGTGACGAAGAGATGATCTGCCCCCGGATGTTCGGGGCCCTGAGGCCGAGAAGCCATGGGCTGCTGCCGATCGCTGTGGCCTACCGTACGGGCAACGACATGGCCGGCGCGGCATGAAGGCGGATTGAGGGCGAATCCTCAGGACCGCCGGCCGCCGACCACCGCCGACTCGAGGTCTGAGGGGGTCTACTGCTGCCGGGGAAGCACGGTCAGCACGCGTTGCACGTGCTCGCGGAACTCGGCCATGAAGCCGCGGAGGAACTCTTCGGTGCTCGGGTTGTGCACCGTGCCGTCGGCCGCGAAGACCTCTGGCGAGAAGGTGATGTAGGCCTCCGGCGCGGTCATCTGGCGGGCGTTGCAGAAGCTGAGCACACCGCGCAGACTCTGCTGGGCCACCGCCGTGCCGATCTGACCGATGGATGCCCCGATGACAGCAGCGGGAATGTGGTCGAAGGAGTTCTGCCCCCACGGGCGGGAGGCCCAGTCGATCGCGTTCTTCAGGCCACCGGGGATGGAACGGTTGTATTCGGGGGTCACGAACAGCACGGCATCCGAGGTCTCGATCGCGTGCTTGAGGGCGACCGCCGCCGCCGGGTAGTCGGCGTCATAGTCCGGGCTGTAGAGCGGGAGGTCCCGGATCGGGATCTCGGTGAACTCGAGGTCGTCGGGCGCGAGTCGGATCAGCGCCGACGCGAGCACCCGGTTGATCGAGGTCGAGGAGAGGCTCCCGACGAAGTATCCGACCTTGTACGACATGTTGTTGCTCCCATCGCTGCGGTCCTGACCGGACGTGTGGCCAGTATGCGTCGCCGCCGCGCGGCGCACCAGCCCCTTGGGGTTGGACTTCGCGCGCGCGGCCCGGCACGAAGTTGGCGCAACACGCGGCTACCCCCGTGGAGTTCTCGCGTGTCGCGCCAACTTCTTGGCGCTGCAAGCCTCGCGCACCCTCGGCGCGTGCTTTCGAGCGACCGCTGGATACCCTGGCATCCAGCGGTGTTTTTCGCACCCGCGCGCGTGTCGTAAGATAGACGACGGTGACGTGTCCGAGCGGCCGAAGGTGCAACTCTCGAAAAGTTGTGTAGGGTAACCCCCTACCGTGGGTTCAAATCCCACCGTCACCGCCAGAAAAACACCATATCAGCGCTCCTTTCGAGGGGCGCTGATTGGCGTTTGGGTAAAGAATGGGTATGAATTCTTTACCCATTCCCGCTCGCAGAGGCCCGAGATCGCCGCCGAGGCTTCGCGTATTCCCGCCTGTCACCAGGACTTTCCTACGGCTGGCAACCCTCACTTACGGTGGGAATCTCGCCCACGGTAGGTGACGTGCATTCGATCGGCGTGCGCCGGTGTGTTTGTTGGCCTCTCGACAGGCCACCGGCGGTCGCAGGCGTAGTCAGAATTGGCCACGCGATTGACGTACCTCGATCGGGCATCATTCCGGGCGGCTCAATCGAGCGGCCGCTCCTTTCGCCCTTGAAGATGTGACAGTCGCTCTCGCGGATGTACGGTTCACCACCGGCTAACGACACTCCCTGAGCTGCACGCCACGCAGCCTCCTGCGCAGCGGGCGCTGCATCCTGCCGGCGTGCGGTCGAGCTCGCATCGCGAGGGTCGGGATGGTGACTAGCGGGTTCAAGTGACGATCAGGGACTGGGCTGCACATGGCTGGTGCCCTCGCCGGCAATCATCAGCCCGCGGTCGCCGCGGCGCGAGCCCGAGGGCGACACGCGGCAATGTCCGACGCGGACTGTGTCGACACCCGCCGCGACCCGGCGCTCGTTCGCGATGAGATCCGGGGCTTCGACGTACCGTTCGTTCGAGTCCTGGGAGGCGAGTACAGGCCGATAGTCGGGGTGCAGAACATGTGAGGGCTACCTCGTCTTGGGACCGCAGAGGCCGCAGCTCGGCGCCCTTACCTCCGCGGTCGGCGCCGCCCTTTTGCCCCACACGAGCCACCCGTGCGCCTCCCGGACCCTGGCTGATTATGCCGCGAGACCGGACGGACCCCGCTACTTCATTACGCCCTTCGCTTGGCGAGCCTTCGTAGTCTGATGACGGTGCCGCCAGACTCCCGCATTCGCCAGACGGCCATTTCTTCGCTGACTCCATATTGCATGGCGAGTCCAGACGGCGCGCCACCACGGATGGCGTGCGAACGGGCCGCGGCGGCGGGGATCAGGAGAGCGCCTCCGAGCTCGGCAGCCTCTCGCTCGTGCTCGGACGACGCGCCACACTTTCCTTTCTGATCCATCCAAGATCCATTCAGACGATGCTCGCCCAAGATGTGCGCGATCTCATGGGTGAGGTCCGAGAGTATGCGTGGGGGGCTGTGGACGTGGTTGTAGAGAATCACATGACCTTCACCCTCGCGTAGGAGGGCTGCAGACCAGAGGTGGGGAGCCTCGACGGTGAAGCGTCTCAATGCCACTGGGTCATCGGTCGCCTGCGCAAGGGACAGGACGGGGACTCCCCACAGGGCTGACCAGCGGGGCACGTCGAATGGCTCGCTGGGTGTGAGTCCTATCTCATCTCGAACCTCGGTTGCGAGTCGGGCGAGCGCGGCCTTGTTCACGTCAGTTTGCGGGTCGGGTGCTCCGAAGAACCTGCAGACCGGACTTGAACACGTTCTCGAGCAAGGTCTTGTCGGTCTCGGTGAGGTCCTTCCGGGCGCGCAGAAGCGCCGCGACCTCACTCATCAATTCCGGCTCAGACTCCGTCCGCACGGTCGAGCCCAAGAAGTCGTCGGCCGACATCTTCAGCCACTGCGTGATTTGCACGAACGCGTCTAGGTCCGGTCGCTGCCCGTTCCGCAGCCGAGACAGTAACGAGGGACTCACTCCAATCTGACTCGCGGCTTGGCGCCATGAAATGTTCTCGGACTCGATCCTCGCGCTGAGCACGGCAGCAAGACGGCCGACATCAATGTGGGTAGGCATGTCGCTTCTCTCTTTCTGCGATGGTACGACACCGACCTGGTGTTGCGCTACTGAAACACTTCCGGTACCTTGAGTGTTGCAGTAGCAAAACACTGTCCCTCAAGAGAAAGGCTGTCATGTCCATCACCACGCAGGACCCGCGTCACGAAGATGCGGGACGGCGCCCGAAGATCGCGATCACCATCGATGGGGCGAGATTCACTACCCGCGATGACGACCAGGAAGCGGCCAGCCTTCTTCGCCTGGCGGGCCGTGATCCGAAGTCATGGAACCTCGCACGCCTGGTGCCCAGCGGCGAGCCGCAGCGGTTCAAGGACGGCAAGGTCATCGATCTCCGCGACGGCGATGCCTTCATCTCCGTCAAGCAGCGCGTCGAGTTGACCATCGTGATCGATGGCGAGTCCTTCACCACGAAGGATGATGATCAAGAAGCGGCCGCGCTGCTTCGCCTGGCAGGACTCAACCCGAACGAGTACGACCTCGCTCGAGTCCGCGACGGCGAAGAGCCGAAGGTCTACAAGGACACCAAGATCGTTGAGCTCCGCGACGGCGATGTCTTCGTCTCGGTGAAGCAGAGCAGCCCGGTCGCCTGATGGATGCCCAGGTCAGCTCCCCCGTCGCCGCGTTCATTGCGGACCTCGCCGAGCAAGGTATTCATGCGCGAGTAAACGGACCCGCTGTGGTCTACGAGGTTGTCGCGGTGACGGGGGCGCTGGCAGGTCAGTCCGTCTCGACCGCTGTGAGCATCAATGAGCTAGGGGGGTGGCCCGCGGCGCCGCCGCACTGGATTCATTTTCCGGCGAACGTGCAGTTCGCTTCCACGAACACCGACCTCATCGACTGTTTAGAGGGCTGGACGCGACATTCTCGAGACATCGGGAACTGGAGTATGGACCGGCCTGCGATAGCCAACTGGCTTGCGCATGTGCGGGGAGTCCTAGGAGGGGTATCGGCATGACAATCTCAATCGCTATGACACAAGAGCTCTCCAACGAACTCGAAGCACACCTCGCTCGCGCCGATGGGCAAGAGGATGTGGTCATCGCAACTTACGTCTGGTCGACGGGCAACACGCGACGCACCGCCATCCTGGGTCGGGCAGTCATGCCGGCTCCAGGCGAACGCAAAGTCCACGGCAATGCGTCGTTCACGGGCGGGTATGTCGTGAGAGCTGCCACCGAAGCGCGCGAACGGAGCGAGGGCATCGTGCTGCTGCACTCACATCCGGATGCCACGGGCTGGCAGGGGCTTAGTGGGCCCGACCACAACACGGAGTCCGAGTACGAACGCGTCGCACGTTCTATCACCGGCCTCCCTCTCGTCGGCATGACGCTCGGGACTCGGGGGAGCAGTTGGTCCGGCAGGGTCTGGGAAACCAGCGCGGAGCCAACCCACGCGGAGTCGGTGCGTGTCTCTGGTTCGACCCTGAGGGTAACGTGGAACGAAGACCGGCGCCGCGCGCCACGCGCCACTGAGTACCAGCGCCGGACTGTGGCCGCGTGGGGTGAGTCCATCCAGCGCGACATCGCGCGGCTCAAGGTCCTCGTCGTGGGCGTTGGCAGCGTAGGCCTGGATATCGCGGCAAGGATCGCAGCCACCGGTGTCGAGCATCTTGGCGTGATGGATGTGGACGTCGTCGAGGAGTTGAATCTTGATCGAATGATTGGGGCAACCCGTGAGGATGCCCGTGAGCGTCGATTGAAGACGGAGGTCGCCGCGCGAGTCGCGCGAACGGCTGCCACTGCTACCGATTTCGAGCTGCAGACCCACGACGTGAGCATCACCACTCCTGAAGGCTTGGCTGCGGCTCTGGACTACGACGTGATCTTTTCGTGCGTCGACCGACCGTGGCCTCGTGCGGTGCTCAATTCCGTGGCGTACGCCGACCTCATTCCGGTCATTGACGGGGGTATCGCAATCGATACTCTCCCTGACGGCCGAATGCGCGGCGCGACGTGGAAGACGCACGCCATCGTTCCGGGTCGGCCGTGCATGCAGTGCAATGGGCAGCTCCGTGTGAACGAGCTCACGCTGGATCGTGCGGGCCTGCTTGATAGCCCGAAGTACATTCGCCAGTCCGGCATCCAGCCCGGTACAGGTGCACCCAATGTCGCCGCGCTGGCCGCGTCCGTAAGCGCAGGAATGCTTGCCACGTTCGTCAGCTTGGTGGCAGCACCTGCCGGAATCGGAGTCCCGGCTCCGCTGCGGTACGCGTTGGCGGTTCACCAGCTCGAACATCTGCCCGCGACGAGCGGGATGTTCTGCACCTACGAGAAGGGGACGGCGCTGGGCGACAAGCGCCTCAGCCTCGTGTCCAACTCTTGCTCTCCGACGAGCCAGCGTACTGACTCGCGGCGGGGACGTCTCCGCCGATGTGCGCGGCGGTTGTTGGCCGCGTTCACCGGTCGGCTGGCTCGCTTGGCGGAAAGGACCGGGTAGTAGACCTGCGGCTTGGCTGCTGATGGCGGCGCAGCGCGCTCGGTACTATGCCGCTAGAGTTCGGAGGTCGAGTATTTCTGTGTAGGGAGACACATGGAAGCCCGCCCATCCAAGAAGCCTGCGCGCGCAGCGGAGCCGAAGCCTTCAGCCGGTGAACCGGTCCAAGATGCGCTCCCGGTCGACGAGCCGCTGACAGCTGACGATTCAGTCGACGACAAGGTGCGTTCCGAGAACGCAGATGGGGCTTCGGATCCCGTCGACGAATCGACGTCGCCTGCGGACTGGGACGTGCTGATGCTCCTCCAGATGGGACCTGGCGCCAACAGTTCGCTGATGCGACCAGTCGTGCAGGACATAATCCAGCGACTCGGGGGGCTCGATGCACCGCGAGAGCCTGGCTCTCGCATCGATGTCTGGCTGGATTCCCCTGGAGGGGATGCTCACGCAGCGTACAAGCTCGGTCTCTATTTGCGATCGCGGTTCGAAGTTGTCAACTTCGTCATCGTTGACTACGCCAAGAGTGCGGCCACGCTGCTCGCGCTTGCAGGCGACGAGATCTTCATGGGGCCGGCCGCAGAGCTTGGCCCGCTTGACACTCAAGAGAGCCGCGAAGGCGAGGTTCGGATGCGCTCGAACCTCGACACCGCAAATACCATCGACAACGTTTACTTCCAGGTCGTTTCGAACGCCATCGCGGCGGGCAGCGAGATTCTGCGATCCACCGCGTTGACTCGAGAACAGACCATTCAGCATGTGCTCGACTTCTCAGCCCAGTTCGCCAGGCCGCTTCTCGAGCAAATCGATCTAGTTGCCGTGAACGCCGCGAGCACCAGCCTCGACGTCGCGATTGAATACGGAGCCCGGCTACTGTCATACCGTCACAATCGGACCGGGTTCGCTTCCGCCAAGGCACGCATGTCTCAACTCGTTCGCGGATACCCCACGCACGGGTACGTAATCGACCGCGATGAGGCGCGAGACGGGCTGGGCCTACCAGTGAAAAATCTGGAGGACTACGGGCTGTTGTCTCAACTCGATGCTGTCTATGCTGGCGCTCAAAGCCAGCAAATGAACATCATCGAAATAACTAAAGCGTCAGCCATCGTTCGAGTCTCTGAGGAGGAAGAGCATGTGGAGCCTGAAGCAGGGACCGAGCCCGGAGCAGCATGAATCGCGGAGCGCCCGGTCGAGCTACGTCTTCAAGACCCGAAGAGAGGCGGGCTACGCCGCTCTCGACCGGATCCATGCTCGCAACGAGGCTCGACAGGGGCGGGTTACGGGCGAATGGCGGCGCGCGCTCCGCGAAGGGCGGTAAGTCCGCTTTGAACGGCCGTGGTGAACAAGGCCGTTCAATGCGGCGACGGTCCCCTAGGACGTGTCTGACAAAGGTTGAGGGGTCTGGCTGAGAATCTCGACGGGTGTCGCGGTTTCGATTGCTGCCGGATGCAAAAGGGGCGTTGATCCGGGAGATGCTGCCGCCGACCACTGGCGGCCGGGGCCGAAGTTCCCGGATGGGCGGCCGATGGTCGAGCGCAGCGCACCGCACCTTGACGTCCCGCACGGCTTGTCGAACGCTTCGCGTTCAACGAGCTTCGCCGGGTCGCACCCCGCTCGGGGACCGGAGATTTCAGAGGGGATCGCCGTTGCAGTGCGTGAGGTGGCGCAGGTGGTCGCGAACCAGCTGACACCGTCGCAGTTCCCGCTGGCGAGTGTTACCGCGTTCCTCTGTGGGCGCCATCGACGATCGCGAAACGCCCAGCAAGTACGAATCGGTCCCGCTCAGGTGAGTATTCGCGCTTCTGAGGGCCGCTGATATTGGGGTTCGGGGCCACCCTGCCGTCGACGCG
>NZ_MKTQ01000029.1 GCF_001898315.1 Microbacterium sp. 70-16
ACGAAGTAGGGGTTGATGTAGCCCTTGTCGAAGCGCATGCCCTCGGTGAGCTCGAGCTCGGTGCCGAAGGTGTTGGACTCCTCGACGGTGACCACACCCTCCTTGCCGACCTTGTCGATCGCCTCGGCGATCAGCTCGCCGATCTCGGGGTCTGCGGCGGAGATGGATGCCGTGGCGGCGATCTGCTCCTTCGACTCGACCTCCTTGGCCGAAGCCAGCAGCTCGTCGGAGATGGCCGCGACGGCCTTCTCGATGCCCTTCTTCAGGGAGATGGGGTCGGCGCCGGCTGCGACGTTGCGCAGGCCCTCGCGCACGAGCGCCTGAGCCAGGACCGTGGCGGTCGTGGTGCCGTCACCGGCGACGTCGTCGGTCTTCTTGGCGACCTCCTTGACGAGCTCCGCACCGATCTTCTCGTACGGGTCGTCGAGCTCGATCTCCTTGGCGATCGAGACGCCGTCGTTCGTGATCGTGGGGGCGCCCCACTTCTTCTCGAGCACGACGTTGCGGCCACGGGGGCCCAGGGTCACCTTGACGGCGTCGGCCAGGATGTTCAGGCCGCGCTCGAGGCCACGGCGGGCCTCCTCGTCGAAAGCGATGATCTTTGCCATAAGTGTGTCGTCCCTCCCGGACGTGAGGATGAGTCTTTAGCACTCGCAAGGATGGAGTGCTAACTCATTCTGGCACTCGGGCATGACGAGTGCAAGCCGCCGCGGACGCGCGGGCAGCGGGGAGGAAACGGGGACTCAGGCGATAACGCGGACCGACTCGGCCTGGGGCCCCTTCTGGCCGGTTCCGACGGTGAACTCGACGGCCTGACCCTCTTCGAGCACGCGGAATCCGGTCATGTCGATGTTCGAGTAGTGCACGAACACGTCCTGACCGCCCTCGACCGTGATGAAGCCGAAGCCCTTCTCTGCGTTGAACCACTTGACGGTGCCGTTGGTCATGCGAAATCTCCTGATGCTGCGGTGGGACTTCGCCATGCTAACCAGCGCGGATGCCGCGAAATCGCCGATCCCGCGACTGTTGACACGCGCGCATCGAAGAGTTCACACGCGTGAAACACACACCGCCCGTCGGGGCGTGCGGCAGGGTCAGCCCGCGTCGGTGCGGTCGAGGCCGATCACGATGACCAGCTGCTTGACCGTCTCGTCGCCCCACAGGCCCGCGTACGCGTCGCTGAGTTCGACGGCCGCTCCCCCGATGGCCTCGGCGAGGCCGCGGGCTGCGCCCTCGTCGGCCGCATCGGAGTAGAACACCGTCGTCGTCGCGAAGTCCTCCGACCCCGCACCGCCCGCCGTGATGTCGTCGGCCGACCAGCCTGCCGCCACGAGCGTGTCGCTCATGGTGCCGGCCAGGCCCTCTTGCGGGGTCGCGTTGAGGATCGTCACCTTGTACGACGTGTCGAGCACCGGGTCAGCCGTGGGCGCGACCGTGGCTACGGGCGCGGACGTCAGCGAGAACGTGATGCGGCCCGTCGCGAACAGCGTGCCGAACACGCCGATCGTCACGAGGACGATCGTGGCGATCGCCGACCACAGCAGCACGACACCGCCGCGCATGCGCGGGTTCTCTGCCCGGTGCGCCCCGACGCGTCCGGCGTCAGCGGGAAGCTCGTCGAAACGGTCTCTCGGCGGCGGGGTCTTGGGCACCAGAGAATGTTACCCGGCCGCGCCTGTGCGCACGCGCGACGCCCGCTCGCGGGCACGCGTCTCGCGCAGCCGCCGCAGCCGGTGCACGAGCAGGGCGTCGTAGGCCGCGGCATCCGGATGATCGATCGCGCGCTCGAGCAGCTGGTAGTAGCGGGCCGGCGTCAGTTCGAGCTGACGGCGGATCGCCTCTTCCTTCGCGGCGCCGTGACCGTTCCAGCGGGATTCGAAGTCCAGCAGGGTTCGGTCGCGGTCAGAGAGGGGCACCATCTCAGGCTACGGTCGGTGCGCGCAGAAACCCGGATGCCACTCGGTGTCACCGCGACATCGCGAGCCAGCCGCCGAGTGGATCGGTCGCGGCGAGCACGTCGCCGTCCAGCGCGAGCGCGAATCCGCCCGGCCACGCGGCGGTGTCGACCGGCGTCGCCCAGCCCTCGTGCAGACCCGGAGCGTCGAGCGTGATCCAGCGGCCGGTGCCGCGGGCGGCCGCGATGAGCTCGTGCCGCGCCACCCACGGGATGTGCGCGAGCACGCCGGGTGTCTGGACGACCAGCGTCGCCTCCGCGGGGGCTGCCGCTGCGACCTCGGCGAGCAGGTCGGCACCGTCGCCCGCGACGAGCAGGGGCGGGTCGGATGCCGCGATGCGCAGCGCCGCGTCGACGCGGTCTGCCCGGCCCGCCTCCCCCGGCCATACGAGGCCGGTGAGCCAGGCGTGCGTGTCGGGCGCGGCCGGGTTGAGCGGGGCGAGGTCGATGCCGGCCCGCCACACGATGTCGGGCAGGGAGACCTCGGGCATCCGCTCACCGCGAACCTCGCACTCGAGCACGACCGGCGACGGCCCGCCGGCGGGGTCGAGGGCGATCTCGCCCGCGGCGCCGCGGTAGCGGTACGAGTAGCGGTCGGGAAACAGGCACAGCCCCGCGCTCGCGCCGATCTCGAGCAGCGCGATGGGCCCGGGGATGCGACTGAGCGCCGGCAGCAGCGCGGCGCAGCGCAGCGGCTCGTTCGTCTGCAACGACCGCTGCTCACATTCACGGACGACGGCGTCGGCGTGCACGAGCACCCAGTCGCGCCACGTCGCGGCGTCGGGCTCACCGGCGCCGAGCAGGCGCGTGACGGCGAACACGAGCGGCGGTTGGCGGTGTCGCGCGGGAATGCGCGCGAGCACGCGCTGCAGCTGCGGGTCGGCCGCGACCTGCGCGGCCCACGCGGCATACAGGTTGGAGCGCCCGGGAGCCTCCTCGCGGGCGAACCGCTCGTACCGCGCGGCGACGGCCTCAGCCTCGGCATCCATGCCCCCAATCATGCCGGTCGCACAGGAACAGGATGGGCGCTCTTCGGGTTGAATAGTGGTGGAGTAGAGGAGTCCCCGATGACCTACCAGGTGAACAAGACAGACGAGCAGTGGCGGGCCGAGCTCAGCCCCGAGCAGTACGCCGTCCTGCGACAGGCGGGCACCGAGCGCGCCTGGACGGGAGAGCTGCTCGACGAGCACCGCGCGGGCCTGTACACGTGTGCCGCGTGCGGGGCGGAGCTGTTCCAGTCGGGCACGAAGTTCGACTCGCACTGCGGCTGGCCGAGCTTCTACGAGTCGGTGCGGCCCGAGGCCGTGCAGCTGCTCGAAGACAACAGCCACGGGATGGTGCGCACCGAAGTGCGCTGCGCGAACTGCGGATCGCACCTCGGCCACGTGTTCCCGGACGGGTTCGGCACGCCGACCGGTGACCGGTACTGCATGAACTCGCTGTCGCTCTCGTTCTCGCCGAAGGCATGAGCGAGGTGTCTGCGCGGCCCGCTCTCGAGGCGGTCCGCGCCCGGCGATCGTGGTCGAAGGTGACCGATGCCGCGCCGGATGCCGCAGAGTTGCTCGAGCTCGTCGCTGCGGCGGGGCGTGTCGCCGACCACTCGTCGCTGCGGCCGTGGCGGATCATCGAACTGCGCGGCGATGACCGCCTCGCGCTCGGCGCGGCGATAGCGAAGGCCGACGGCGACGACAAGCCCTCGACCAAGCCGCTGCGCGCTCCGTTGCTGATCGCCATCGTCGCGAGCTACCGCGACAGCGGGAAGGTGCCGCACTGGGAGCAAGAGGCGGTCGCTTCGGGCGTCGCACACGTGCTGAGTCTGCTGCTGGACGAGGCCGGGTGGGGCGTCATCTGGCGCACCGGCCACTACACGCGCAGCAAGGCCGTCGCGCAGGCGCACGGGCTCGGCAAGCACGAAGAGCTGCTGGGCTGGCTGTACGTGGGCGGCAAGCCCGAGCGCAGTCGCCCCGAGCGGCGCAAAGCGGTCGACGCGAGTGGATTCGTGAGCCGGATGCCCGCCGTCACGACGGTGCCCGATCAGCCGAGCCTGCCTGACCAGCCGAGCCTGCCGGGCGAGATCGCGCACTGGCGCAATAAGCCCGACAAGGGCAAGAAGCACAAGAAGGCCGACAAGGGCGAGAAGAAGAAGGCGAAGAAACCCGATAAGGGTTAGCCGATCCCGGCCGTCAGCGGCCTCGCCCGTCCTTGCCGGTCAGCGGCGGCGCCACGGTGCGGCCGCGACGGCGACCCCCGAGCCGGCGACGATGACCATCGCGAGCTCGATGAGCCATCCCGTTCCCGCGTCGGCGGGCCACAGGGCGTCCAGCGCGAACGCCGTCACCAGCTGCCCCGCCACCGCACCGAGCCCCAGCAGCAGGACGCCGGTGTGCACGACGAGCGCTGCCGACATGAAGATGTAGACGACGCCGACGACCCCGCCGAGGTACAGCCACGGGTCGGTCGGATAGGCGGCGGGCGGGCCCGCGATCACGGTGTGGATGACAGCCACGGCCAGCAGGATCGCGGTGCCGCCGATGAAGTTGACCAGCGTCGCCGTGAGCGGCGTGCCGACACGCTGCCGCAAGCGGCCGTTCGTGGCCTGCTGCCACGCGATGCCGGCACCGGCGATGACCGGCATGACGAGCATCCACCACGGCACCCGCTCGAGCACACCGCCCTGCAGCGAGATCGCGACGGCGGCAAGGGCCAGCCCTCCCCCGGCGACGCGCGGCATCGTGACGGCGACGACGCCGGCGGGGCCGTACCCGATGCGGTCGAGGACGAGCCCCGACAGGGTCTGGCCCGCGACGACACCCACCGTGAACAGTGAGACGCCGATGATCGCGACGGCGAGTCCCTGCGTCTCGACGGTGAAGGCGCCGGCTGCCCCGCCGGCGAGCATCCACCACGGGATCGTGCGAGCGCGCACCCCGGATGCCAGGGCGCGAAAGCCGCGTCTGCCTGCCGGCAGCAGTGCCGACAAGACGATCAGCACGACAAGTCCTGACCCGAAGGAGATGACGGCGGCGGTGAAGCCGTCATCGAGCCGCAGCCCGAGCTGACCGTTGATGCGCGCCTGGATCGCCGTGAGCACGCCGACCAGGACGGCACCGGCGAGCGCGACGGCCGCTGGCAGGCGGTGCGGGGTCGTCGTCACGGCCACCCAGCCTAGCCGGGCGCCGCGATCAGGCGTGTCTGCTCAGTGCCCGCTCAGCGTCCGCTCAGTCGTAGCCGAGAACGCAGATCGCCTCGGTGATGGTCTCGGGTTCGGTGCGGGGGTGCGGCTCTTCCACGTTCCCGAATCTATCCGGATGCCGCAGTCTCCACCCCGACGCATCGCCGGTGAAAACCCACGTAGGCTCCCGCGTGTGACGATCTGGACCGACCTTGCCCCGACCCTGCTGGGCGTCGCGATCCTCGCGGCGATCACGGTCGCCGTGCTGTCGGCCTTCCGGGTCGCGCGTTCGTGGGAGCCGCTGCTGGCGATCGTCCGCGGTGCGCTGCAGTTGGCGGTCATCAGCGTCATCCTGTCGGGGATCATCTCCGACCCGCTGTGGATCGCGCTGGCCCTCGTCGTGATGTTCACGATCGCGTCGGCGGTCGCGACGGGCCGTCTGGGCTGGTCGTGGCGGACGGGCGGGCTGACCGCGGCGGCGATGGCGACAGGCATCCTCACCGCGACGCTGTTCGTGTTCGGCACGCACGCCCTCGAGTTCACGCCGCGCTACGCTCTCGCGATCGGCGCGATCATCATCGGCAACTCGATGAGCATCGCGACCCTGACCGGCCGCGACCTCGTCGCCGTCATCGACGACCACTGGGACGAAGTGGAGGGCTGGCTGTCGCTCGGCGCGACGCCGCGCCAGTCGACCATCATGCTGGCCCGCCGCGCCGTGCGCGAGGCGCTGATCCCCTCAATCGACCAGACCAAGACGACGGGCCTGGTCGTGCTGCCGGGCGCCTTCGTGGGGGCGATCTTCGGCGGGATCTCGCCGCTGGAGGCGGGGCGCTTCCAGATCGTCGTCCTGGCGGCGATCCTGGCCGCAGGGTCAATCACGTCGGTGCTCGTCGCGCACTTCCTGGGCGACGTGCGCACGCGGCCCATGCGACGCTGACGCGGCGCGGCGGTCGGTGAGACGGTGCCGGCTACAGGACTTGAACCTGCAACCCCCTGTTTACAAGACAGGTGCGCTACCAATTGCGCCAAGCCGGCGGGGCGGCATCCAGTCTACGGTGCCGGGCGGTGCCTGCTGTGACGACTTACGGGGTGACGGATGCCGTCGGTGTCGGCGTCGCGCTCTGCGCCTTGGCGGACTTGCCGCTCGCGGTCGTGAGCACGAACTGCGAGAACTCGGCCGGGTCATCCGACGCGCCGACGTAGGCCTGGCCGTTCACGGTGACCAGCGAGTTGCCCGTCAGCGCAAGGCCGTCGGTGCCGTCGATGCCGGCGACGGCGCTCTCGGTGGACGTCTTGACCCACGAGGCGAACGCCTCGGTCTCGATGCAGTCGCGCAGCCGCGTCAGGTCGTCGCCGCCGTTGGCCTGCGCGAGATCGGCGAGCATCTTGTCGGAGAGACCGTCCGAGTCGATGCTCGGCTGACGCTCGAGCAGGTCGGCGTTGAACGCGAAGAAAGAGTCCGGCGCATACGTGGCGACACACGCGGCGGCACTAGCCGCGCGCAGCGAGTACTTGGTGCCGTTTGACTTCGCCGTGAGCATCGCGACCGGGTGGTAGGTGAGCGTCACCGCGCCGTCGGTGACCCAGGTCGACAGCTGCGCCGAGTTGGCCAACTGCCATTCGCGGGCGGTCGGCGACAGGTAGTCGACGTACACGTGGATCTCGACCGGGGCGGTCGTCGTCGGAGTCGGCGTCGGGGTCTCGTCACCCTGGACCTCAGGCTCCGCCGTCGGAGTCGGCGTCGCCACTTCGGCGAGCGAACCGAGCGCGGCCGATCCGGTGATCGCGGTCACGGCGAACCCGCCGTCGTCGGCGCTCTTGGGCGTGAGCTGCGGGCGGCTGACCGCGCCACTGATCGTCCACGACACGACGACGGCCACGACAGCCACCGCCGCCACGGCACCCGTGATGAGGGCGACCCGGCGCGCGATGCGCGCCCGCGACTGCTGCACGTGCACCTGCTGGGCCTTCTCGCGCACCGCCTCGCGGCGGCCCGGCACGACCTGCGTCTCGCCGGTCGGCGTGACCTCGTTCGCGGGGGTCTCCGACGTCGCCGATTCGTCGCTGGATGACGCGTTCGGGGTGTCGTCGTGGGACATGGGACCTCTCGGAGAACTGCGGGGTGCGCGGCGACGACTCGTCGAGGCGCTCGGTCGCCCCGGGGACGGCGACATTCACGATGCTACGGCGCCACCCTGGGAAATGCCCAGACGGGGCCTCTCGCTTCGATGTCAGCTCGGCACGATCCACTGCCGACACGTGCGATAATGACCCTGCGCCCAACGATGGGCGTGCGGGTTAGCCCCCGCTCATTCCATCACTACGGATCGTCCGGCACGTACCTGCCGGTGAAGGAGAAGAACAAATGGCATCCGTCACGTTTGACAACGCCACCCGCCTCTACCCCGGAGGCACCCGCCCCGCGGTCGACAAGCTGAACCTCGAGGTCGCCGACGGCGAGTTCCTGGTCCTGGTCGGACCGTCCGGTTGCGGTAAGTCCACGTCGCTGCGCATGCTGGCCGGCCTCGAAGAGGTCAACTCGGGCCGCATCCTCATCGGCGACCGCGATGTCACCGACATCCCGCCGAAGGACCGCGACATCGCGATGGTCTTCCAGAACTACGCGCTGTACCCGCACATGACGGTCGCCGAGAACATGGGCTTCGCCCTGAAGATCGCCGGCGTCGGCAAGGAAGAGCGCGCCCAGCGCGTGCTCGAGGCCGCCAAGCTGCTCGACCTCGAGGAGTACCTGACCCGCAAGCCGAAGGCCCTCTCGGGTGGTCAGCGTCAGCGCGTCGCGATGGGTCGCGCGATCGTCCGTCAGCCGCAGGTGTTCCTCATGGACGAGCCGCTGTCGAACCTCGACGCCAAGCTGCGTGTGCAGACCCGTACGCAGATCGCGTCTCTGCAGCGTCGCCTGGGCGTCACGACGGTCTACGTCACGCACGACCAGACCGAGGCTCTGACGATGGGTGACCGCATCGCGGTGCTCAAGGACGGCCTCCTGCAGCAGGTCGGCTCGCCGCGTGACCTGTACGAGAAGCCGAACAACGTGTTCGTCGCCGGCTTCATCGGCTCGCCCGCGATGAACCTGTTCCCGGTCGACCTCGCGAGCGCCGGCGGCATCCAGTTCGGCACCGCTGTCGTCGACGCCGACATCGACAAGCCCACGAGCGCCACGCAGGTCACCGCCGGTGTGCGCCCCGAGGACATCATCGTCAACCCGGCCGACGGCCAGGGCCTGTCGGTGACGGTCGACCTCGTCGAGGAGCTCGGCGCGGACGGCTACCTGTACGGGCACACCGACATCAGCGGCAAGCGCACCGACATCGTCGCGCGCGTTGACGGCCGCAACCACCCGAACGCGGGCGAGACCGTGGTCCTGGCCCCCGTGCCGCACCACGTGCACGCATTCGACATCGAGTCGGGCGAGCGCCTCACCAAGAAGGCGATCGCTTCGGCGTGATCCGACACTGACACGACGCGGGTGGCTCCCGGTATTGATCCGGGGCCCCCGCGTCGCGTCATATCCGACCCGCACGAGATCGGGAGCAGCACGTGGCCGATTCGCTCAGCATCACCGCCAGCAGCATCGACGCGGGCCTGCTGGCCCTGCCCTGGGCGACGCCGCTCGACGAGTGGCGCAGCGACCACATCGTGTCGCTGCCGAAGGGGCTCTCGCGCCACCTCGTGCGGTTCGCGAACCTGTCCGGCCGCGTGGTCGCCGTCAAAGAGACCACGGGCGAGATGGCGCGTCGCGAGTACGAGATGCTCGGCATGCTCGCGCGCCTGGATGTCCCCTGCGTCGACCGCGTCGCGGTGATCGACGGCCGCAGCACGCCGCGCGGCGAGCCGCTGCCGGCAGCTCTCGTCACGGCGCACCTCAAGTTCTCGCTGCCCTACCGCGCCCTGTTCACGCAGACGCTGCGCCCCGACACCGCCGGGCGCCTCGTCGACGCCCTCGCGGTGCTGCTCGTGCGCCTGCACACGGTCGGCTTCTTCTGGGGCGACGTGTCGCTGTCGAACACGCTGTTCCGGCGGGATGCCGGCGCGTTCGCCGCCTACCTCGTCGACGCCGAGACGGGTGAGCTGCACGAGGCGGGCCTCACCCGCGGCCAGCGCGAGCACGACCTCGACGTCGCCCGCACCAACATCGCCGGCGAGATCATGGACCTCGAGGCCGGCGGGCGCCTGGAAGGCGGTGTGGATGCCATCGCGATCGCCGACGGCATCATGTCGTCGTACCGGTCGCTCTGGGCCGCGCTCACCGATCAGGAGACCTTCTCGGCCGGTGAGGCGTGGCACATCACCGAGCGCGTGCAGCGCCTGAACGGGCTCGGGTTCGACATCGGCGAGATGTCGATCCAGCAGGATGCCGACGGCACGCGCGTCTCGATCCAGCCGAAGGTCGTCGACGCCGGCCACCACCAGCGTCGCCTGCTGCGTCTGACGGGGCTCGACGTCGAAGAGAACCAGGCCCGGCGCCTGCTCAACGACATGGATGAGTTCCGCGTGCGCGTGTCACGCCTCGGCTCTGACGAGGAGATGGTCGCGCACGAGTGGCTCACCCGCGTGTTCGAGCCCGTCGTCAAGGCGATCCCGTGGGACCTGCGCAGCAAGCTCGAGCCCGCCGAGGTGTTCCACCAGGTGCTCGAGCACCGGTGGTACATGTCTCAAGAGCGGGGCCGCTCGGTGCCGATCGCCGAGGTGCTGTCCTCGTACGTCGACACCGTGCTGCGCCACCGCCGCGACGAGGCGACCCTGATGGGCCCGCCCACCGAGACCGTGTCGATCCCGATCATCACCGCGCCGATCGGCACGCACGACGACGATGACGACGAGATCGACTGGCGCGACCTCGTCTGAACGTCAGTACCCGACGGTGAAGCGCTCGCGGTGGTGCTTCGGCTGCTCGATCTCGTCGAGCACGGCCACCGCGAGGTCTGCGCCGGAGATGTAGGACTCCCCCGCGGCATCCGTCACGAGCACGTCGCCGCCGTCACGGTACACACCCGTGCGCTCGCCCGGGTTCCAGGCGCCGAAGCTGCCCGCGGGGTGCACGAAGAACCAGTCCCGGCCGGTCTGCTCGCTCTGCAGGTCTTCCAGCACGCCGATCGCCTCGAGCGCCTCGGCCTTGAACTCCTCGGGGAAGCCGCTGTCGACCAGGCGCGGGCCGCCGGGGGCGACGAGGCTGCCACCGGCACCGCCGATGACGCCCAGGCGCACGCTCTCGGGCAGCGAGTTGTTGAGCGCCTCGAGGTTGGGACGCATGAGTCCCTCCATCGTGCCGCGCGGCGAGACGGCGCTGACGACCACGTCGACGCCCTCGAGCTGCGTCACGAGGCTCGGCACGTCGAGCAGGGTGCCTTCGATGTACGTCGCGCCGGCGACGCGGTCGGTGGGCACCGAACGTGCGATCGAGAGAACGCTGTGACCGCGTTCGACCGCCTCGGCGACGATGTAGCGGCCGGCGTATCCGGTTCCGCCGATGACTGCGATGAGGGCCATGGATCTTCCTTCCGTCGAGTGACGTCGGTAACAGCCGCGGCGGGGGCGCGTCTATTCCCGGGAAGGCATCATTCCGATGCCGCGCGGATCGTCGCGACCTGATACAGCGCGACGGATGCCGCAATACCGGCGTTGAGCGACTCGGTCGCCGACGAGATCGGGATAGACACGATCTGGTCGCACGTCTCGATCACGAGGCGCGAGAGCCCCTTGCCCTCGGATCCGACGACGATCACGACGGGGCGGTCGGCGAGTTCGAGCGCCGGCAGCGACACGTCACCGCCGCCGTCCAGGCCCAGCACGAACACGCCCTGCTTCTTGAACTCCTTGAGCGTCGTCGTGAGGTTCGACGCCATCGCGACGGGGATGCGGGCGGCTGCCCCCGCGCTCGTCTTCCACGCGGCCGAGTTCACTCCCGCCGAACGGCGCTGCGGGATGATGAGCCCCTGACCGCCGAATGCGGCTGTCGAGCGGATGATCGCTCCGAGGTTACGCGGATCGGTGACGCCGTCGAGGGCAACCAGCAGCGGCGTCTGGCCCGTCTCGACGATCTGCTCGAGCAGGTCTTGCGGGTGCGCGTACTCGTACGGCGGCACCTTCAGCGCGACGCCCTGGTGCACGCCGTCGAAGCCTGCCATGCGATCGAGTTCGGGGCGGGTCACTTCCATGACGGGGATGCCACGGTGCGTCGCGATCGACAGCATCTCCTTGACCCGGTCATCCATCTCGACACGCTGCGCGATGTAGAAGGCCGTCGCGGGGATCTTCGCGCGCAGCGCCTCGAGCACCGAGTTGCGGCCCGTCACGTTCTCGGTGTCGTCGCCCGCCTTCGCCTTGGGCGCACGGTTGATGCCGGCCACCTTCGGCTTCGGCTTGCCGCCCGCCGCCGCGTACCGCTCGGCCGCGGCCTTGCGCTTGCCGGCCGGGTGCCACGCGCGGTCCTCGGCTTTCGGCGTCGGTCCGCGCCCCTCCAGCGATCGCTTGTTCTTGCCCCCGGATCCCTTCGTGGGACCCTTCCCGCCCTTTGCGGCGCCCGGGCGCCCTGGCTTACCGGCCATCGAGACTCCAATGTGTTCCGTGTGCTGTGTCTTCCAGGACGACCCCGGCCGCCGCGATCGCGTCGCGGATGCGGTCGGCTGCCGCCCAGTCCTTGTCGGCGCGCGCCTGTGCGCGCTGCGTGATCATCGCCTGCACGAGCGCGTCGAGCGCCTGCGTCTCGGCGCCAGCCGCGGCATCCTGCCACTGCGGATCGGCGGGATTGAGGCCCAGGACGCCCGTCATTCGGCCCACCTCGACGAGGGCGCGCGCGGCGGCATCCCGGTCGTCGGTGTCGAGTGCCGCGTTGCCCGCGCGCACCGTCTCGTGCACGACGGCGAGCGCCTGCGGCACGCCGAGGTCGTCGTCCATCGCGCTCGCGAACGCCTCGGGCAGGTCGGCCGCCACGAGCGGCGTCGCGGTGCCGAGCACGCGCGCCGCGCGCTGCTGGAACGTCCGGATGCGCGCGAGCGCGGCGTCGGCCTCGGCGAACGTCGTCGGGGTGATCTCGAGGCTCGACCGGTAGTGCGCGGCAGCGAGCGCGTAGCGCACCACGAGCGGATCGGTCTCGGCGAGCACGTCGTGCGCGAGCAGGAAGTTGCCGAGCGACTTCGACATCTTCTGGTCGCCGACGGTCACGAGCCCGTTGTGCAGCCAGTAGCGCGCGAAGCCGTCACCGGCGGCCGTCGACTGGGCGAGCTCGTTCTCGTGATGCGGGAAGCGCAGGTCGATGCCGCCACCGTGGATGTCGAACTCGGGCCCGAGATAGCGCCTGCTCATCGCCGAGCACTCGATGTGCCAGCCGGGCCTGCCCGGCCCCCACGGAGACTCCCAGACGGCGTCGGCCGGCTCGCCGGGCTTGGCGCCCTTCCACAGGGCGAAGTCGCGCGGGTCGCGCTTGCCCCGCTCGTCGGCGTCGGCGGCGGGCTCCATGGCATCCACGCTCTGGTGCGTCAACGAGCCGTACGCGGGCCACGAGCGCACCGCGAAGTAGACGTCGCCGGCGTTGGCGTAGGCGTGCCCCGCGTCGATCAGCCGTGCGATGAGCTCCTGCATCTGCGGGATCGAGCCTGTCGCGCGCGGCTCGTACGTCGGCGGAAGGATGCCGATCGCGGCATATGCCGACGAGAACTCCCGCTCCATGCGATAGGCGAGCGCCCACCACGGCTCGGTGGGCGTCGCGTTGGTGAGCACCTTGTCGTCGACGTCGGTGACGTTGCGCACGAACGTGACCCGTCCGAAGCGGCGCTGCAGCCAGCGGCGCAGCAGATCGAACGCGAGCGCGGCGCGCAGGTGATGGATGCCCGGCCCTGACTGCACCGTCGGGCCGCACACGTACATCGTGACGTTCGCGGGATCGAGGGGCGTGAAGTCGCGCAGGGCCTGCGCCTGAGTGTCATAGAGCCGGACCGTCACCGTTCCAGCCTACCGGCGAGGCCCCGCGCAGACGTGAGGGTCACGCGATGCGCTACAACGGAGATGTGCTGCACGTGATCGCCGTCCTCCTCGCCGCGGTGCTGTTCGGGACGACCGGCACATCGCAGGCGCTCGGCCCCGACGGCACGACACCGCTGGCTGTCGGCGTCATGCGCATCGTCATCGGCGGGACCGCCCTCGCTCTGCTGGCGTTCCCGCTTGCGTCACGGCACGCGAAGCGGCATCCATCTGCCACGCGGCCCCGCCTGGGCATCCGCCCCGCGCTGCTGATGGCGCTCACCGGACTGTGTCTGGCCGTCTATCAGCCGCTGTTCTTCCTCGGCACGGCGCGCAACGGCGTCGCCGTCAGCACGGTCATCGCGCTCGGGTCGGCGCCCGTGCTCGCGGGGCTGCTGGAGTGGGCGCTGACGCGCCGCCTGCCGAGCGCGACCTGGATCGGGGCGACGGCGCTCGCGACGACCGGCGTCGTGCTGCTGGGCTTCGGCGGATCGGCGGGGTCGGGCGGCACCGATCCGGTCGGCGTGGCAGGCGCGGTCGGCGCAGGCGCCAGCTTCGCCGTCATCGCCAATGTGCAGCGCCGACTGCTCGATGCGGGGTGGGATGCCTTCACCGTCGTCGGCGCGATGGGGGCGAGCGCCGCGGTCGTCGGCGCACTCGCGATGCCGCTGGTCGACCTCTCGTGGCTGGCGCAGCCGCGCGGCTGGGCGATGGCGCTGTGGCTGGGCCTCGCGACGGTTGCGGCCGCGTACACGCTGTTCACCTGGGGGCTCCAGGGCCTGTCGGCGGCGACCGCCGCGACGCTGACGCTCGGCGAGCCGCTCACGGCCTCGGTCCTGGGGCTCACCGTGCTCGGCGAGCACCTCTCCGCGCTCGCCACGGTGGGCCTTGCCGTCCTCGCCGCGGGGCTCGCGATGCTCGCGTGGGGCTCGCGCCGCGTGCGCGACCCCGAGCCGTTCGCCGTCGAGGGGTGAGCCGCGGCCGAACTGCAAGGTCGCCGCTGCGACCGAACTGCAAGGCCGCGGCCGCGACACGCCGGGGCATCCCGCCGTCGCCACGGCGTGTCGTCCACGATCCCTTGCAGTTGCGAACGAGCGGGCCGAGGGCTGACCGCGCGACACACGCCCGACACACGGGTGCGCCAGGCTGGGATCATGACCCTGCGCATCGCCGTCGACGATCTGAGTGGAGCGCCCACGCGCGCGCTGCTCGCCGCACATCTGGCGGGCATGCAGCAAGGTTCGCCCCCGGAGAGCGTGCACGCCCTCGACCTGGCCGCGCTGCGGCAGCCCGAGATCACGGTGTGGTCGGCGTGGCGGGGCGACGATCTGGTCGGCGTCGGCGCACTCAAGCAGTTGGATGCCTCGCGGGGCGAGCTGAAGTCCATGCGCGTCGACGAGCGCTTCCTCGGCACAGGCGCGGGGCGTGCCCTGCTGCGGCACATCATGACGGCGGCCGCGGAGCGTGGCATCCGCTCGCTCTGGCTTGAGACCGGCTCAGAGCCCGCCTTCGCACCGGCGCGCGGACTGTACGCCAGCGAGGGCTTCGTCGAGTGCGGGCCGTTCGATGGCTACCTGCCCGACCCGCTGTCGACGTTCATGACGCGCGAGCTCTGAGCGGTACTTCTCAGCGCGGGACGACGAGGGCGACGGCGAACGCCGCGACGCCCTCCCCCGCACCGGTGAAGCCGAGGCCGTCGGTCGTCGTCGCCGACACCGCCACGGGCGCGCCCAGCGCTGCCGTCAGCGCGGCCTCCGCCTCGGCGCGGCGGGCGGCGAAGCGCGGCCGGTTCGCCTGCACCTGCACCGACACATTCCCGATCTGGAATCCGGCGGCTTCGACCAGGCCGCGCGTCTGGGTCAGGAAGGCAGCCGCGTGCGCGCCGGCGAGCTCGGGGCGGTCGGTGCCGAAGTGGGTGCCGATGTCGCCGAGGCCCGCCGCGGCGAGCACGGCGTCGACGATCGCGTGCGCGACGGCGTCACCGTCGGAGTGCCCGTGCAACGACGGCTCACCCGGCCACTCCAGCCCGGCAAGCCACAGGGTGCCGTCGCCGCCAAAGGCGTGCACGTCGGTGCCGAGTCCCACGCGCGGCAGGATGCCCACGGGTGCCGCCGCCTGGCCGACCAGCGTGCGCGCGCGCTCGAGGTCGGCGGGCGTCGTGATCTTGAACGCCCGCTCGTCGCCCGCGACCGTCGACACCGCGATGCCGGCCGCCTGCACGAGCGCGGCGTCATCGGTGTGATCGTCGGATGCCCCGGCGTACGCGGCATCGAGCACGGTGCGCCGGAAGCCCTGCGGCGTCTGGGCCGCCGTCAGGCTCGCCCGGTCGACGGCCTCGACCACGGCATCCCCGTCGACACGCTTGATCGTGTCGATGACCGGCAGCACCGGCAGCACGGCGTCGCGGCCGCTCTGAAGTGCCGCGATGACGCGCGCGAACACGGCGGGCGGCGTCAGCGCACGCGCGGCGTCGTGCACGAGCACGTACTCGACATCGGGCCACACCGCGGCAAGTCCCGCGGCGACCGACTGCTGTCGCGTCGCACCGCCGGCGACGACGCTGACGAGGTCATGCCGGTCACCCGCCGCCTCGTGCGCATCGGTCAGCGCATCGCCCACGCGACTGGCGGGCGCGACGATGACGACCTGCGCCTGCGGCGCGGCGAACACGCCCGTCAGGGCGTGTCTCAGCACGGTGTGCGCGTCGATGCCGACGAAGGCCTTCGGTGCGGCGGCGCCGAGCCGCTGGCCCGACCCTGCGGCCACCACGACGATCGCGACACGGGGCACCGGGATCACGGAGGACATCATGCCTCCGAGATTACCGAGCCTGCGTCAGCTGGCGAGAACCTCGTCGAGGACGCCACCGGCGTGCTCTTCGTCAGCCTTGAGCGCGAGGGCGATCTCAGACACCAGGATCTGGCGCGCCTTCGCGAGCATGCGCTTCTCGCCGGCGGACAGACCGCGGTCCTGGTCGCGGCGCCACAGGTCGCGCACGACCTCGGACACCTTGATGACGTCGCCGGAGGCAAGCTTCTCGAGGTTCGCCTTGTACCGGCGCGACCAGTTCGTCGGCTCTTCGGTGAATGCCGCACGCAGCACGTCGTAGACGCGGTCCAGACCCTCCTGGCCGATGACGTCGCGAACGCCGACCAAGTCGACGTTGTCAGCCGGGACCTCGATGATGAGGTCTCCCTGCGTGACGTTGAGCTTCAGGTATTTCTTGGTCTCGCCCTTGATGATCCGGTCTTTGACCTCGATGATCGTCGCGGCGCCGTGGTGCGGATAGACGACCGTCTCGCCAACCTCAAAAAGCATGCAGTTATGTCCTTTCGGCAACCTCCAGGA
Source organism: Microbacterium sp. 70-16 (assembly GCF_001898315.1). Taxonomy (GTDB): domain Bacteria; phylum Actinomycetota; class Actinomycetes; order Actinomycetales; family Microbacteriaceae; genus Microbacterium. The sequence goes on from NZ_MKTQ01000029.1 coordinate 16,455, forward strand.
TACCACAGCGTGCATACGCTAAGGTTCGCCGATTGACCCGGCAGACACGCCATGAGAAACACCGAAGTCCCCCCTAGAATGGACACGCACTGCCAGACATCCCTAGGAGGATCCGTGAAAACGCGCCGTCTCGCGCCCGTCGCCCTCGCCGCCGCGCTCCTGCTGGGCATGACCGGCTGCAGCATGATCTCGCCGCAGGCGACCACACTCTCCTACTCGCCGGCCGACGGCGTCAACATCCCGGCATCCGGCCCGCTCGAGGTGCGCAACGCGCTGCTGGTCGCCGACGAGTCCGGCTCGGCGGCGAACTTCCTCGCCGCGATCGTCAACGACACCGACGCGACGGCGACCCTCATGGTCGGCATCGACGGCGTCAATAAGAGCGTGCGTGTTCCCGCCAAGACCACCGTGAGCCTCGGCTTCGACGGCGCCGACCCGCTGCTGTTCGAGGGCCTCGACACCGTGCCCGGCACCGACCGCGACATGACGTTCCAGTCCGGCGACGGCGAGGGCGTGCTGCAGGCCGTCCCCGTGCTCGACGGCACGCTCGACTACCTCGCGGACTTCGTCCCGGAGGACTGACCGCGCGCTGCGCGAAAGCTGCGCAAGCTCAACGAAGCCCCGGCCCGTTTACGAACGGACCGGGGCTTCGTCGTAGGTCCCGTTTACGCCTCGAAGCGGTAGCCGAGCCCGCGCACGGTGAGCAGCATCACCGGCTCGCCAGGGTTGCGCTCGATGCGCGAGCGGATGCGCTTGATGTGCACGTCGAGCGTCTTGGTGTCGCCGAAGTAGTCGCTCCCCCACACGCGGTCAATCAGCTGACCGCGGGTCAGCACGCGGCCGGCGTTGCGCATGAGCACCTCGAGCAGCTCGAACTCCTTCAGAGGCATGGGGATGATCTCGCCGTCCACCGACACCGTGTGGCGATCGATGTCGATCACGACACGGCCGCCGTCGACGATCCGGTCGTCGAGGTCGACCTCTTCGCCGACCTCCGAGCGACGCAGCACAGCCCGCATGCGCGCGAGCAGCTCGCGCGACGAGTACGGCTTCGTGACGTAGTCGTCGGCGCCGAGCTCGAGACCGACGACGATGTCGACCTCAGAGTCCTTCGCTGTCAGCATGATGATCGGCGTCTTCGAGGTCGTGCGGATGACCCGGCAGACCTCCGTCCCGGGCATCCCGGGCAGCATGAGGTCGAGCAGCACGATGTCGGCGCCGCGCGCCGAGAAGGCCTCGAGGGCGGCGGGGCCGTCTTCGGCGATCTCGACGTCGAAGCCCTCGCGGCGCAGAAGGTAGGCCAGCGGGTCGGCGAGGTCGGGTTCGTCCTCGACGATCAGGACGCGGGTCATGGAGTCTCTCCCTTCACCCGCGAGACCTCGCGGGCTTCCTTCAACTTCTTCTTCTTTTTCTTCTTGCGGCGCTTGAGCTCGAGTTCAGCGCCTTCCGGAGCATTGATCGCGGGTAGCCGTACCGTGAATGTCGAACCGCGCCCCGGGCGCGACCACAGCTCGACCTCGCCGCCGTGACGCTGCACGGCATATTTGACGATCGACAGGCCAAGGCCCGTCCCACCGGTGCGCCGTGAACGCGCCTGATCAGCACGATAGAACCGTTCGAACACGCGCTGCTGCTCGCTCTCGGGAATACCTATGCCCCGATCGGTCACCGCAATCTCGACGACGCCGTCGATCGCGCTCACGCCGACCCCGACCTGCCCGCCCTCGGGCGAGTAGGCCACCGCGTTCGCGACGAGGTTGGCGATCGCCTCGGTGAGCACCTGCACGTCACCGCGGACGTACGCGCCGCGCACGCCACCGCGGGCGATCGTGATGCCGGCACCGGCGGCAGTGATCGACTGCGACTCGATCGCGCTGGCGACGACCGCGTCGACCGACACATCGCGCAGTTCGGTGAGGTCGTCGGCCGACTGCAGCCGCGACAGGTTCATGATGCGCGAGGTCAGCTGCCCGAGACGGGCCGCTTCACCGGCGAGCCGGCCCGCGAAGTGCCGCACCTGCTCGGGGTCGTCGGCGGCCGACTCGATCGCCTCGGCGAGCAGGGTGACGGCGCCGACCGGGGTCTTCAGCTCGTGGCTCGTGTTCGAGACGAAGTCGCGGCGCATCTCCTCGACCCGCTCATGCTCGGTGATGTCGCGCACGACGACAAGAGTCAGCCGGGGCGTGATGACGCTCGCGCGCGCCGTCACGAGGCGTTGCTCGACCCCGCGCCGCAGCCGCATCGACCCGGTGTCGGCGCTGTCGGTGCGACGCGCCGAGCGCACGACCGCGCGCAACTCGTCGCTCGGCAGCGAATACCCCTCGAGCATGCCGAACATCTCGGCGGGGGTGGATGCCGCGACGATCAGCAGCGACGTATCGACGACGACGGCTACCTCGTCCATCCCCTGCAAGACCGCCCGCGCACCGTCGGGCAATTCGAGGGATGCCTCCACGCGTGCCCGGTCGCGGGCGCGCAGAGCGATCAGCACGAGAGCGGCCAGGCCACCACCGATCAGTGCACCCAGCGCGAGCGCCACGAGCGCCACCTGCGTCGAGTCCATCCCCCCAGCGTAGGCTGGGCCCACACCTACGGCCGACGCATGACGAATGTCCCGGCGTCACCGTGTGCACTGTTCACCACAGCAGCACCGTTCGTTAACCTTCGAACGGCAGGATCAGCGCGGCCCGGTATCGCCGGAGAACGCGATCCGATCGCCCCTGACAGCCCAAGGAGAGGTTCCTGATGCGCGAAGTCTTCCACCAGTCACTCGAGGACGTGCAGGCGCGTCTGGTCGAGATCTCTGAGCTTGTCACCGTCGCCATTGAGAAGGCGACGCGTGCGTTCGGCTCGAGCGATGTCACGCTCGCCGAAGAAGTCATCGAAGAAGACCAGGTCATCGACGACAAGGCGATCGCGCTGGACGAACTGGCCATCCAGATCCTCGCGCGTCAGCAGCCGGTCGCCCGCGACCTGCGCATCGTCGTCGCAGCGCTGCGCGTGAGCGCTTCGCTCGAGCGCATGGGCGACATCGCAGAGCACATCGCGCAGCTGACCCGCATGCGCTTCCCCGAGCGCGCCATCCCGAAGGGCCTGAAGAGCACCTTCACGAAGATGGGCGAGCTCGACGTCGAGGTGTCGCGCACGCTCACCGAGCTGCTGCGCAACGAAGACCTCAGCCTCGTCGAGACGCTGCGCGCCCTCGACGACCAGCTCGATGACCGCCACCTCGCCGTCTTCGAGAAGGTCCTCAGCGAGAACTGGCAGGGCGAGGCCGGCGCGACCGTCGACGCCACCCTGGCCAGCCGCTACCTCGAGCGCTTCGCCGACCACGCGCTGTCGGTGGCCAAGAAGGTCGCCTACCTCGCGACCGGCGACTGGACCAGCGACACCGACTCGATCAACGCCCTGGTCGCCGAGACGGCACCGGCCACCGACGAGGGCTGAACACTTCGACAGAAAACGGGAGGGGACGCCAGGTGGCATCCCCTCCCGTTTTTGTGACGTGTGCGCGCGTCAGGCCTTCTTGCCCTGGTTCGCGACCGCGGCGGCGCCGGCAGCGGCGGCCTCGGGGTCGAGGTAGCGGGCGGGCTCGAGCGGCGTGAAGTCCTCGCCGAGCGTGTAGACCAGCGGGATGCCCGTCGGGATGTTCAGCTCGGCGATGTCGGCGTCGCTGATGCCGTCGAGGTGCTTGACCAGGCCGCGCAGCGAGTTGCCGTGCGCCGTGACGAGCACGGTCTTGCCGGCCGCGAGGTCGGGCTTGATGTCGGACTCCCAGTACGGCAGCATCCGGTCGATGACGATCTTCAGCGACTCGGTGTCGGGCACCTCACCGTCGATCCCGACGTAGCGCGGGTCGCCCACCTGGCTGTACTCGTCGTCAGCGGGAAGCGGCGGCGGCGGAACGTCGAACGAGCGGCGCCACAGCATGAACTGCTCGTTGCCGAACTCTTCCAGGGTCTGGGCCTTGTCCTTGCCCTGCAGCGCGCCGTAGTGCCGCTCGTTGAGACGCCACGAGCGCTTGACGGGAATCCACAGCCGGTCGGCGGAATCGAGCGCGATGTTGGCGGTCTGGATGGCGCGGCTGAGCACGGAGGTGTGCAGGACGTCAGGCAGGATGCCCGATTCCTTCAGCAGCTCGCCGCCGCGCGCGGCCTCGGCCTTGCCCTGCTCGGTGAGGCGGACATCCACCCAACCGGTGAACTGGTTCGTCTTGTTCCACTCGCTCTGCCCGTGGCGGAGGAGGATCAACGTGTAGGGAGCGGTCATGCCGCCATCCTATCGATCCGGGCGCTGGCATCATGGGGTGATGTCGCCGGAAAAAGCTCCGCCGCCCGCGCGGGGCGTGGTGGGTCAGATCACCCGCGGCACGACCAACACGAACCGGCTGCGCCGCATCGATCGGTGGATCGCCCGGCACCCCGTGTTGCGCCGCGCGAGCGACCCGCTCGTGGTCGATCTCGGCTACGGCGCGAGCGGGGTGACAGTGCTCGAGCTGGAGGCGCGCCTGCGCCGCGCGCGGCCCGACGTCGAGGTCGTGGGGCTCGAGATCGACCCCGCGCGCGTGGCCCGCGCGAGCGCGCAGCTGGCCGACGTCCGCGCCGGGGCGACGTCGTTCGCGCCCGACGCGCACGTGTCGTTCGCGCGCGGCGGCTTCGAGGTTCCGCTGCCTGCGGGGCGGCGCGCGGCCGTGATCCGCGCGTTCAACGTGCTGCGCCAGTACAACGAGGGCGAGGTGCCGGATGCCTGGGCACGCATGTGCGCGCGCCTGCAGCCGGGCGGCATGCTCGTCGAGGGCACGTGCGACGAACTGGGGCGCGTGTGCACGTGGATCGAGGTGGGGCCGGATGCCGCGCCGCGCACCCTCACGCTGTCACTGCGGCTCGCGGGGCTGAACTCCCCCTCGATCGCCGCCGAGCGCCTGCCGAAGGCGCTCATCCACCACAACGTCCCCGGCGAGGGCGTGCACGCGTTCCTCGCGGCGCTGGAGACCGAGTGGGTGCGCGCGGTGGCATCCTCGGCGTTCGGCCCCGAGCACCGCTGGCGCACGGCGCTGCAGGCGCTCGCAGATGCCGGCTGGCCCGTGCAGGGCCGCGCGCGCTGGCGTCTCGGTGAGGTCACCGTGCCGTGGAGGATCGTCGCGCCGAAGTAGGCGTCAGGTGCGCGGCAGCGCCGCTGTGGTTCACGTGCGCGGCAGAGCCGCGCGGGCCTCGGCGGTAGGCATCCCCGCCGCGGTCATGAGGTCGACGGCGAGGGGGCGCAGCGCTCCGATGAGGTTCTGGTCGACGCTCGACCGGCCGGCGGCGAGCGCGGCCGCGTCGAGCCGCGACGCGACGGCGCGCACCGCTTCGCGCGCGGCGGGCTCGTAGGCGATGTCGGCGAGCGACTCCGAGATCATCCGCGCCCCCGCGCCGAGCTCGGTGAGCAGGTCTGCCGCGACGGGGCGCGCCACACCGTCGTCGCACAGGTACACGACTCGCCGGCCGATCACCCGCAGGTTGCGGATCGCGAGGTCGAGCTGCGCCCGGATGCGCTCCTGCCGCTCGAACTCCGTGCGCTGACTGCGCAGGAACGGCGAGATCCGAGCGATCGCGATTCCCGACTCGATGCCGGCGCGCCAGGCATCCACGGGCCCCTGCAGCGCGCGCGCCTTCATCAGCCCCCGCTCGGCGCGCCGCGGATCGGCGCGGCGCAGGGCCTGCACGAGCGTCGTCACGGCCTGATCGAACGCGGCGAACACGTCGGCGCCCTCGCGCGTGATCGCGCGCAGCGGGCTGCGCGGGATGAGCGCGGTCACCAGCAGCGCCGCGATGCCGCCGACGACGCCGTCGATCAGGCGCAAGAACGGCACGCTCGCCGGGATCACCATGACGATCGCCGACTGGATCGCCGCGGCGATCGCGAACGCGGGCTGCTCGGAGAGGAACCGCGCGACGATGAGGGTCGCCGCGAGCGTGAGCCCCAGCTGCCACCAGCCGATGCCGGCGACGAGCACGATGAGCTCGGCGATGAGGATGCCCACGATCATGCCGACGACGGTCTCCAGCACGCGCAGGGGCCGCGCATCGCGCACGAGGCCGAGGCTGGAGATCGTCACGGTCGCCGCCAGCAGCGGCACCGGGTGACCCAGCAGATAGTGCGCGAACGCGAAGGCGACCGTCGCGGCGATCGTGATCTGCGCGATCGCCGGCAGCGACTCGCGCACCCGCTCGGCGCCGCCGCGCGGCGACAACCGTGCGCGCAGACCCGTGGGCACGGCCGTGGTCTCGGGCGTGGGTTCAGACCCGCTCATGACGCCTCAGCGGCGGCGCGAGAGGCGCGGCAGACGGGGCACGGCGGCGGTGCGCCCGGCATCGGGCGGCACGATCGTCTCTTGCGCGGCGGCGACCGTGCCGTCGTCGGTGGTCACCACGAGGGTCGCGTCAACCGGTGTCGTGCGCTTGATCAGCGCGAGCGCGATCGGCCCCTCCTCGAAGTGGCGGGCTGCCGACGTGACGGCGCCGACGATCTCGCCGTCGAGCGCGACGTCTGCGCCGGGGGCGGGCAGTGTGCCGTCGCTGCCGTCGAGCTGCAGAGCGACGAGGCGGCGTGGCGGATGCCCCAGATTGTGCACCTTCGCGACAGTCTCCTGCCCGCGGTAGCAGCCCTTGTCCAGGTGCACCGCGGTGCGCAGCCAGTCCACTTCGTGCGGCAGGGTGCGCCCGTCCGCTTCGCGGTCGGCGCGCGGCCGCCACGCTGCGACGCGCAGCGCCTCGGCGGCGATCAGGCCCGCGAGGGGCTGCTCGCCCGCGGCGGCCGCGTCGGCGATGCGCTCGTACTCGGCGACGTCGACGATCGCCTCCGCCCAGTCACGCTCGGCGCCCGGATGCGGGTCGACGGCGGCGTAACCCCAGCCGCCTGCGGCGATTCCCGGCCACGGGTCGTGCCAGACGGCGGCCGCGCGCAGCCCCGCGACGGCGGCGGCCGTGCCGGCGACGACGCGGTGCGTCTCGGAGGCATCCTGCGGGTCGACGCGCAGGCGGAAGCGCATGCGCGTCAGCCAGGTCAACAGCGCCTGCGCGCGAGACCGATCGACGATCAGCCACGTCACCTCGCCGTCGTCGACGACGGCCGCGGCGTGCTCGACATGGCCCTGCGGGTCGAGGACGAGAAGCTCGGTGCTCGCTGCGGGTTCGAGGGCCGTCAGAGCCTGCGACGTGATCGAGTCGAGCCAGCTCAACCGGTCGGGGCCGGTGACGGTCAGCACCGCGCGGGACGCCAGCGGCGCGAGCGCGCGGCCGGCGGCGAGATCACGCTGCTCGCGGTGCGGCGAGCCGACGTGGACGAGTCCCTCGTCGTCGACGACGGCGCCGGGCACGGCAGCGAACGGGTCGGACACGTCGCTCACTCCGCCCGGGCCAGGCGCGCCGACGCGTGCGAGGCCAGCGTGCCGCCGAGGGCGGCGATGTCCCAGGCCCACAGCAGGTGGCCGTCGACGAGTCCGTACATGCGCGTCGCGGCGGTGTACGCCTTCGCGCCGGAGGGGCGCACGATGGCATCCGTCGCCAGGTCGATGCGCGGGCCGCGCACCTGCCCGAGGTAGAGCTCGCTGATGCCGTCGGAGTGGACGATCGCGACCTCGAGCTCGAAGCCGCCCTCCGCGCTGCGCAGCGCCTCGACGTCGTCGGCGGTGCGGCGGGTCTCGCGCGCCGCGAGCGGCGGCAGCAGCGCGGGGCCCGCGTCGAACTCGTCGGCGGGCCGCGCGAGACGCCAGTAGCCGGTCTCGGCGACCAGGGGCGTGCGGGCCTCGCCCTCGCCGAGCAGCCACGCGCTCGCGGCGTAGTTCACGTAGTCTCCGCCGTCATGGCTGAAGCTCACGCGGTGGGCGAACTCGCCGGTGACGTGCGTGCCGCCGACCTCGTGGTCGATGACGCCGGTGCCCTCCCAGACGCCCAGCAGCCACGACAGCGGGACGATGTCCGCCGGGAGATCGGTCGGAAGGTCGATCACGGCGCTCAGCGCTGGCCGCGGTACAGGTTCTTGATCACGACACCCGACACGAAGACGATCGCGAGCGAGGCGAGCGCGAGCAACCCGACGAAGAAGAGTTCGAGTGCAACGAGGTCCATGGCTTCACTCTATCGCGTCGCGCCGTACCGGCGGCTCATCGGCTCACACCGAGAACAGGCTCGCGAGCCCCAGGCCGAGCCCGATCAGGCCCATCACGAGCATGGCGCCGAGCACGCTCGCCGCGACCCGGCGGATGAACCCCTCGGCGTGACCGCCGAGCAGCTGGATCGTGAAGGCCAGGATGAGGCAGCCCGCCAGGCCCACCGGCATCCATGCCGCGCGCCATTCGCTGGGTGCAGCCAGACCGATCGCGACGGCGATGACGGCGGCGGCAGCCCACACCGCCACGATGCCGCCGAGACCGGCACGCGGGGCGAGGCCTGGAATCGTCATGGTTCCATCATGACCGACGGATGCCTCCGATGCATCCGCACGCGGCGCCGGCGGCATCCGTCGACGTCCTAAGATGGGCACACGGCCCGCTCAGCGGACCGGAAGGGACCGCATGGCTCAGCTTCTCGTCTTGAGTTCCGCCCTGGGCGGAGGCGCCGTCCTGCCTGCGCTCGAGCTGCTGAGCCATCGCGTGCGGCAGATTCCCGCCGAGCCCGCGCAGCTGGTGAACGCGCCGAGCGCCGACGTCATCTTCGTCGACGCGCGTGCCGACCTCGTCGCGGCGAAGTCGCTGTGCAAGATCCTGAACACGACGGGGCTGGACGCACCGCTGGTCCTCGTGGTCACCGAGGGCGGCCTCACCGCGGTGTCGACCGACTGGGGCATCGACGACGTGATCCTGCACGGCGCCGGTCCCGCTGAGGTCGACGCGCGCATCCGTCTCGCGGTCGGCCGCCAGTCTGCCGAACAGGTCTCGAGCCGCATCCAGACCTCCGGCATCACGATCGACGAGTCCTCGTATTCGGCCAAGGTGCACGGCAAGCCGCTGGACCTCACCTACAAGGAGTTCCAGCTGCTGCACTTCTTCGCGACGCACCCCTCGCGCGTGTTCACGCGCGAGCAGCTGCTCAGCGAAGTCTGGGGCTACGACTACTTCGGCGGCACGCGCACCGTCGACGTGCACGTGCGGCGCCTGCGCGCGAAGCTCGGCGATCTCGAGCAGCTCATCGGCACGGTCCGCAACGTGGGCTACCGCTTCAACGTCTACGAAGACGATCAGGCATCCACCCCCCGCGAGCACTCGGGCGCCTGATCGGTTAACGCGCCGGTCACCTTCGCCTGCAATGATGAGGGAATGATCGACACCGACGTTCTGGACACCGGTCTGGGCGATGCTGACGACGACGACTTCGACGAGATGGTCGAGTTCGACGATTCGCAACTGCCCGATCACCGCTACATGGACCGCGAGCTCAGCTGGCTCGCGTTCAATCAGCGGGTACTGGAACTCGCGGAAGATCCCGCACTGCCGCTGCTGGAGCGCGCGAACTTCCTGGCGATCTTCGCGAGCAACCTCGACGAGTTCTTCATGGTGCGCGTCGCTGGGCTCAAGCGCCGCATCATGACGGGCCTGGCCGTGCCGACCAACGTCGGTCGCGCGCCGCAGGACGTCCTGGCCGACATCTCCGAGAGCGCGCACGCGCTGCAGCTGCGTCACGCCCGCGTGTGGCTCGACGAGGTGCAGCCGGCACTGACGGAAGCCGGGATCGAGGTGCTCACCTGGGATGCCCTGACCGAGGACGAGCAGTCGGCCCTCTACGAGTACTTCCAGACACAGGTGTTCCCCGTCCTCATGCCGCTCGCGGTCGACCCGGCACACCCGTTCCCGTACATCTCCGGCCTGTCGCTGAACCTCGCGATCCGCATCCGCAACGCCAAGACGGGCCGGCAGGAGTTCGCGCGCCTCAAGGTGCCGCCGATGCTCCCCCGCGTCGTCGCCGTCCCCGGCAACACGGCGGGACGCGCCCGCTATCTGCCACTCGAGCAGCTCATCGCGCACCACCTGGGAGACCTGTTCCCCGGCATGGAGATCCTCGAGCACCACGCCTTCCGCCTCACCCGCAACGAAGACGTCGTGATCGAGGAGGACGAGACAGAGAACCTCATCCAGGCGCTCGAAGCCGAGCTGCTGCGGCGCCGCTTCGGCCCGCCGATCCGCCTCGAGGTCACCGAGGAGATGGACGAGGTCACCCTCGACCTGCTCCTGAACGAGCTCGAGGTCACCGACCAGGAGGTCTACCGCCTGCCCGGGCCGCTCGACCTGCGCGGTCTGTTCGATCTGGCCCGCATCAAGCGTCCCGATCTGCACTACACGCCCCACGTCCCGGTGACCGCGACCGCGTTCCAGCCGGCCGAGCAGAACGGCCGTGCCGACATCTTCGCGGCGATCCGCAAGGCGGACGTGCTCGTGCACCACCCGTACGAGTCGTTCACCACGAGCGTCGTGGCGTTCCTCGAGCAGGCCGCGCGCGACCCGCACGTGCTCGCCATCAAGCAGACGCTGTACCGCACGTCGGGCGACAGCCCCATCGTGCAGGCCCTCATCGACGCCGCCGAGCGCGGCAAGCAGGTGCTGGCCCTCGTCGAGGTCAAGGCGCGGTTCGATGAAGCCAACAACATCGTGTGGGCGCGCAAGCTCGAGAAGGCCGGCGTGCACGTCGTCTACGGCCTCGTGGGGCTGAAGACCCACTGCAAGCTGCTGCACGTCATCCGCGAGGAAGACGGCGCACTGCGCAGCTACAGCCACATCGGCACGGGCAACTACAACCCCAAGACGAGCCGGCTGTACGAGGATTTCGGTCTGTTCACCGCCGACGAGCAGGTGGGCCGCGACCTCACCCGCCTGTTCAACGAGCTGAGCGGCTACGCGATCGAGAAGAAGTTCAAGCGTCTGCTCGTCGCCCCGCTGCACCTGCGCAAGGGCCTGCTGCGGCTCATCGAGAACGAGCGCCGCAACGCCCTCGACGGCAAGAAGGCCCGCATCCGCATCAAGGTCAACTCGATGGTCGACGAGCAGATCATCGACGCGCTGTACCGGGCGAGCCAGGCCGGCGTGCAGGTGGATGTCTGGGTGCGCGGCATCTGCTCGCTCAAGGTAGGACTGCCCGGCGTGAGCGAGAACATCACGGTCCGCTCGATCCTCGGTCGCTACCTCGAGCACTCCCGCATCTTCGCGTTCGAGAACGACGGCGAGCCCGAGGTCTACATCGGCAGCGCCGACATGATGCACCGCAACCTCGACCGTCGCGTCGAGGCGCTCGTGCGCGTCATCGCCCCCGCCCACGTCAAGGAACTCGTCGACTTGTTCGACCTCGCGATGGGCGACGAGACGAGCTCGTGGCACCTCGAGTCCGAGGGCGGCTGGGTGCGTCACAGCATCGACGCCGCCGGCAAGCCGCTGCTCGATCTGCAGGATCGCACCATGACGCAGGTCCAGCGGCGCCGCCGCGGACGGGTGGTGCGATGACCGACACAGCCGTCTACGCGGCTGGTGGCGTGCTCTGGCGCCTGGTCGAGGGAAAGCTGCGAGTGCTCGTCATCCATCGCACGGCGTACGCCGACGTCACGCTGCCCAAGGGCAAGGTCGATCCCGGTGAGACGCTCGCCGAGACCGCCGTGCGCGAGATCTTCGAAGAGACCGGCATCCGTGTCGCCCTGGGCATCCCGGTCGGTGTCTCGCGCTACCGCATGCCGAACAAGCGACAGAAGATCGTGCACTACTGGTCGGCCGAGGCGACCGACGACGCCATCCGCGCCTCCGCGTTCGTGCCGAACAAGGAGATCGCGGCGATCGAGTGGATCGCGCCGCGCAAGGCGCTCGACTACCTGTCGTATCCGGTCGATGTCGAGATCCTCGAGCAGTTCCTGCGCTATGTCGACGACGGCGTGCTCGCGACCTTCCCGATCGTCGTCCTGCGCCACGCCAAGGCCGTCGACCGCGAAGACTGGAACGGCACCGACGTGCAGCGCCCGCTGACCGGCCGCGGCGCCCGGCAGGCATCCTGCCTCGCCGGTCAGCTGCAGGCGTTCGGCGTCCGCAAGATCGTCTCCAGTGACGCGACACGGTGCGTTTCGACCGTGACGCCACTGGCCGCCGCGACCGGCCGCACGATCACTCGCACGACGCACCTCGGGCAGGATGCCTGGGAAGCGGGCACTTCCGACGTGCGCACGATCGTCGGCAAGCGCGTGCGATCGCGCAAGCCCGCCGTGCTGTGCAGTCACGGGCCCGTGCTGCCCGGCATCCTCAGCGAACTGGCGCTCGCGACCGGCACGCTGCGCGGCTCGTACCTCGGCAGCGCCTCGGCACTCGACCCGGGTGCGTTCTCGGTCGTGCACCTCTCGGCGACGAATCCGGGATCGGGCATCGTCGCGATCGAGACGCACGAGCCCAAGATCTAGCCGCGTGGAGCCTGACGACGGCGGCCTGCGGCTCGCCTGGGCACCGGTGCCACCCGATCGCGCGCAGCGCCGCGAGGTCGCGCGGGATCTGCTGCGCGGCCTGCTCGCCGCCGAAGGCTGGCCTGAAGTGGCCTTCGAACAGGCCTGTCCGCACTGCGGCGGAGCGCACGGCCCGCTGCACGTGACGGGCGCGCCGTGGCGGGCATCCGTCAGCTACGCGGGAGGTCTCGCCGTCGCGGGCGTGTACCCGGCGACGGCGCCGGGCTTCGCGATCGACGCCGAGCCGCTCGTCGACCCGACGCGCGACGCCGCCGGCATCCCGGGCGGACTGCTGCGGTGGGTGCGCGTCGAAGCGACGCTGAAAGCCGACAGCCGCGGCCTGCGCGTCGACCCAGCGGTGGTCTCGGTCGCGGGCCGCCCCGGCGGCTGGACGGCGACGATCCCCGGGCGGGTCGCCGTGGTCGCGGACGGCTGGGAGCCCACGGCCACTCCCCCGGGCATCCTGGTCAGCGCTGCGATTCTCAGCCCGCGGCGAGCTTAGGCAGCCGCGGCAGCGAGCGCTCGTCGACCCACGCGGTGAACAGCGGAGCGAGGTCACGGCCGGCGATCTGCGCCGCGAGGTGACGGAAGTCGTCGTCGGTCGCGAGACCGTGTTGGTGTGTCGCGGTCCACTCGCGCAGCAGACGGGCGAACGGCTCGGCGCCGAGCTCACACCGCAGCGCATAGAGCGTGAGAGCGCCGCGCTTGTAGACGCGGTCGTCGAACATCAGCTCGGGTCCGGGATCGCCGAGCACGAGATCCTTCGGCAGCGCCCGCAGTCGCGCATAGTGCGCCACGGCCTCCTGCGCGAGTGTCGCGGCGCCGGATGCCTCCGACCACAGCCACTCCGCGTAGCAGGCGAACCCCTCGTTGAGCCAGATGTCGCGCCACCGGCCGATGCCGACGCTGTTGCCGAACCACTGGTGCGCCAGCTCGTGGGCGATCAGGCGCTGCTCTTCGGGCTCGAGGTGGTTGACTCCGAAGACGGCCATGCCCTGCGCCTCGAGCGGGATCTCCAACTCGTCCGGCGTGACGACGAGCGCGCAGTCCTCCTGCGGGTACGGTCCGAACACGTCCTCGAACAGCGCGAGCATCTGCGGCACCGGCGCGAATGCGTCGGCGGCCGGCGCGCGCAGCGCGGGCGGCGTGAACAGCCGCACCCGCTCGTCGCCGGCAAGGTCGCTCTGCTCGTAGTGTCCGACGTGGACGGCCGCGAGGTAGGTCGCCACCGGCACCGCCGACTCCGCGACCACCGTCGTGCGACCGGCGCGGGACGACCGTGAGATCGGGCGCCCCGTCGGGACGGCGAGGTATCCGGCATCCGTCGTCACGGCGATGCGCATGCGCGCACGGTCGTCGGGCCGGTCGTTGCACGGGAACCACGTCGGAGCGCCGGTGGGCTGCGACGCCACGAGCGCGCCGTCATCCAGCTCTTCCCACCCGATGACGCCCCACCGCGACCGGCGCGGGCCGGGTGTGCCGGCGTACACGACCTCGACCGAGAACCGCTCACCGGCCGCGAGCCGGTGCGGCAGCGTGACGCGCAGCACGCGCGGCCCCTGCGTGTACTTGGTGCGCCGGTCACCGTCGACGCGCACGCGCGTCGCGCGCAGCCCGATGAGGTCCAGTCCGATCGTCGAGATCGCCGCCGCGGCGACGGCGTTGATCGTGGCGTGCCCCTCCAGTCGGTTGGTGCGCACCCGGTAATCGAGCTCGAGATCGTACGACTCGACGTCGAAACTGGTGTCCCCGCTCTGCGGTGTGTACGGGTCGCCACTCACGATGTCGACTGGTAGGCGCGCACCTTGACCGCACGCCACGGGCCGATGGGGTTGCCGCTCCACCGCGATCCGACCGGAACGGTCTCACCGCGCATGACAAGGGAGGCAGGACCGACGGTCGCGTGTGCGCCGATGGTTGCCGCGGGGAGGATGACGCTGTGCGGGCCGAGAGTGGCTCCGACTTCGAGTTCGACGGCGTCCATGCTCATTATTCGATCATGGAACAGGTGCGTCTGCACAACGCAGCCCCGGTTGACGGTCGATCCGTCGCCGAGGGTGACCAGATCGGGTTCGGGCAGCCAGTAGCTGTCGCACCACACGCCGCGACCGATCTTCGACCCGAGCGAGCGCAGCCAGACCGCGAGGGCCGGTGTGCCGGCCGCGGCACGCGCGAACCAGGGGGCGGCGACCATCTCGGTGAACGTATCGGACACCTCCGTGCGCCACACGAAGCTCGACCACAGCGGCTGCTCGCCCGGCCGAATCGGGCCGACGATGAGCCACTTCGCCGCCGTCGACACGGCCGCGGCGACCGCGCCCGCCAGCAGCAGCACGACGCCGGAGAGCAGGATCGCGAACCACAGTCCGAACGACTCGATGAGCGCCGCGAGCGAGAACAGCACGAGCAGGCCGATCGCACACGTCACGACGACGGGGATGAAGCGGCACAGCTCCCACAGTGTGCGCGCGACGCGCAACCGTACGGGCGGCTGGTAGGTGCGCTCGTGGTCGCCCTCCGCCGACAGACGCCGCAGCCGCACGGCGGGCGATCCGAGCCACGACGACCCGGGCTTGGCCTTGGCGGGCGCCGCGGACAGCACGGCGACCAGGCCATCGCGCGGCACGCGGTGACCGGGCGCGGCCATGCCGGAGTTGCCGAGGAACGCGCGCTTGCCGATGCGCACGCCACCCAGCCGCATCCACCCCGCGTGCAGCTCGTAGGACGCGACCATCGTGTCATCGGCGAGGAACGCGCCGTCTTCGATGCGCGTCAGAGACGGCAGCAGAAGGACGGTGGATGCCTCGACGTCACGCCCGACGCGGGCGCCGAGCAGGCGCAGCCACACCGGGGTGAACAGGCTCGAGTACAGCGGGAAGAGGATCGTGCGCGCGGCATCCAGCAGCCGCTCGATCGTCCACGCCTGCCAGCCGACGCGACTGCGCACGGGGTGGACGCCCTCGTGCAACCCGATCGACAGCAGGCGTACAGCGACGACGACAGCGATCGCGAAGACGAGACCGGCGACGATCACGCCCGGCACGAGCCACGCCATCGCCCCGCCGAACGCCGCAGCGAGCGAGTCCGCCCCCGCGATGCCGCGGGCCACGACGAGCGCACCGACCGCGAAGGCTGCCAGCGGCAGCAGCGCGAGCACGACGGCGGATGCCGCATAGGCCCAGAGCCACCGGGTGGGAGCGGGTGCGCGATCAACCGGCCACTGCGCCGACGAGGTGCCACCGACCCGCTCGGCGGGTGAACCCGCCCAGGTCTGGTCGGCGCGCACGCGGCCGAACACGGCCGAGCCGGGGGCGATCTCGGCACGGCGACCGATGCGCGTTCCCGGAGCGAGCGTGCTGCGCGAGCCCACCGTCGCGCCCGCGCCGATGCGGATCTCGCCGATGCGCACGACGTCGCCGTCGATCCAGTAGCCCGACAGGTCGACCTCGGGCTCGACAGCCGCGCCGTCGCCGATCTCGAGCATGCCGGTGATAGGGGGTAGCGCGTGCAGGTCGACGCCCTCGCCGATGCGGGCACCGAGAGCGCGTGCGTAGTAGCTGACCCACGGGGCGCCCGCGAGGCCCACGGCGTCGACCTGGTCGGCGATCTGTTCGGCGAGCCACAGCCGCACGTGCGTCCCGCCGCCGCGCGGATAGTCACCCGGCTGCAGACCCCACAGCAGGACGCGCGCGGCGGCCGCCGCGATCGCCATGCGACCGAATGGCGTGCTGAAGATCAGCAGGCCCACGATGATGACCCCCAGCGGGGCGTCGGGCAGCACCTCGAACCCGGGGAACAGCCGCAGAATCGCCGAGGCCGTGAGCAGGTAGAGCATCCAGCGGATGCCGGTGAGGATGAACAGCGGCACGCTCAGCACCGACTGCACCCACTGCATGCGCCGTGGCGTCGGCTCGGGGCGATGGAAGCTCTCGGGCGTGTCCTCGTGCAGCGCAGTGCCGAGGGCCTTGGCCATTGCGCCCAGCCGCGGCACGTCGTAGATGTCGGCGACGGCGAACTCGGGCACCCGCGTGCGGATGCGCGAGACGAGCTGCGCGGCGGCGAGCGAACCGCCACCGAGGTCGAAGAAGTCGACGGAGCGGTCGGTGACCGGCATGCCGAGCACCGCCTGCCACTGCGCCGCGAGCCACGCTTCGCCCGGCGAAAGGTCGGATGCCGTGATCTCGACGTTCGGCAACGGCCACGGCAGCGCGGCGCGGTCGACCTTGCCCGACGTGCGGACGGGCAGCTCGTCGACGACGGCCAGCAGCGGAACCATCGGCGCGGGAAGACGTGTGGCGAGGTCGGCGCGCGCGGCGATGCGGTCGAAGTCGGGCGATGCGGCGAGGTAGCCGACCAGCACCGGCACGCCGCCCTCGGTCGTGCGGACGGCGGCGGCCGCCCCGGTGACTCCGGGCAGATCCTGCAGCGCCGACTCGACTTCGCCGAGCTCGATGCGGCGTCCGCCGACCTTCACCTGATCGTCCGCGCGACCCTGGAAGATCAGGCCTTCAGATTCGAAGCGCACGAGATCCCCCGAGCGGTAGGCGCGCTCCCAGCCGAGCGTCGGCATCGGCGCATACTTCTCGGCATCCTTCGCCGGATCAAGATAACGTGCCAGGCCGACGCCGCCGATGATGAGCTCACCCACGCCACCCTCCGGCACGGGCTGCCCCTGCCCGTCCACGACCGCGAGTGCCCAGCCGTCCAGCGGCAAGCCGATACGGACGGGGCCATCGCCGCCGAGCGGCGCAGCGCAAGCCACGACGGTCGCCTCGGTCGGGCCGTACGTGTTCCACACTTCGCGACCCTCGGCCGCGAGACGTGCGGCAAGCTCGGGCGGGCAGGCCTCACCGCCGAAGATGAGCAGGCGCACGTTCTCGATGGCATCCGCCGGCCACATCGCGGCCAGCGTCGGCACCGTCGACACAACCGTGATGCCCTGGCGCAGCAGCCACGGCGCGAGGTCTTCGCCCGAGCGCACGAGCGAGCGCGGCGCGGGCACGAGACATGCGCCGTGCCGCCACGCCAGCCACATCTCTTCACACGAGGCATCGAACGCGACCGACAGGCCCGCGAGCACGCGGTCGTCCGGCCCCAGGGGCGTCTCCTGGAGGAAGATGCGCGCTTCCGCGTCGACGAATGCTGCCGCCGAGCGGTGCGACACCGCGACGCCCTTGGGCACGCCCGTCGAGCCCGAGGTGAAGATGATCCACGCGTCATCCTCGGTCGTCGGCGGCGGCACGGCGACGATCGCGTGTGTCGAGGGGTGCGGCGCATCGCCCGCGAACAGCGGCGCAGCGAACTCGTCCTCGGCGTCGGCTGCCGGCATGTACTCGCCGGACCCCGTGATGACACCGCGAACGTGGGCTTCGCCGAAGACCAGCCGCGCACGCTCGTCGGGATCATCGGCGTCGACGGGCACGTACGCCGCGCCTGCGGCGAGGATCCCCAGGATCGCGATGTACAGCTCCTTCGAGCCGGAGGGCATCCGCACACCGACGCGGTCGCCGCGACGCACGCCGGCCCCGTGTAACCGCGCGGCCGTGGCGC
Source organism: Microbacterium sp. 70-16 (assembly GCF_001898315.1). Lineage (GTDB taxonomy): Bacteria > Actinomycetota > Actinomycetes > Actinomycetales > Microbacteriaceae > Microbacterium. The sequence continues at coordinate 34,446 of NZ_MKTQ01000029.1, forward strand.
CCACGCGCGCCATCATCTCGCGATAGCTGAGCGCTCCTGACCCGTCGTCGATCGCCGATGCCTCGGGATGCTGCGCCGTCGTCGCGCGCACGATGTCGACAAGAGTGCGGGGATCGGGCGCCTCTGCGATTGTGTCGAGGATGTCCTGACCGTCTACCGCCATGGCGTCAACCGTAACGATGAGAAGTGAACAACGCGCAAATACGACCCGCAAACGCGGCCGACAGTCGCGCACGCCGTTCACCTCGCGTTTACCCATACAGCGCAGTCTCGTAAGAGTGGGTGTCTAGCGTCGGGGCGTGCCCTGCACCGGGCCATTTATCCCTGACATGTGAAGGATTCACAGTGAAGCTCAACCGCATCGCCCAGCTGGGCGCAGTCGCCGCCATCGCGGCGCTTACGCTCACCGCTTGCGCATCGAACGAACCAGCCCCTGCGGCCACTGACGACGCAACCGACGTCGCCACCACCCTCTCCGGCGAGCTTGCCGGTGCTGGCTCCTCCGCACAGGACGTCGCTGTGCAGGCCTGGGCCGCCGGCTTCCAGACCATCAACGGCGAAACCACCATCACGTACGACCCGGCCGGCTCCGGCGCAGGTCGCGAGTCGTTCCAGGCCGGAGCCGTCGGCTTCGCCGGATCTGACCGTGCATTCAAGACCGACGAGCTCACCGAAGGCCCCTTCAGCGCTTGCGTCGAAGGCACCGACATCATTGAGATCCCGTCCTACATCTCGCCGATCGCCGTGATCTTCAAGCTCGATGGCATCGACACCCTCAACATGGACCCGGCCACGGTCGCGGGCATCTTCGCGGGGACGATCACCAACTGGAACGACCCGGCGATCGCCGCGACGAACGAGGGCGTCACGCTCCCCGACCTCGCCATCACGCCGGTGCACCGCGCCGACGACTCGGGCACGACCGAGAACTTCACCGACTACCTCTACCAGGCCGCGCCCGACGTGTGGACCTGGGAGCCGGACGGCGTCTGGCCCGAGACCACGGTCGCTGGCGAGGCTGCCCCGCAGACCTCGGGCGTCGTTGCCGCCGTCGAGGGCGGCACCGGCACGATCGGCTACGCCGACGCGTCGCGCGCCGAAGGCTTCGGTCAGGTTGCCGTGCAGATCGGTGACGAGTTCGTCGCGTTCTCGCCGGAGGCTGCCGCCGCCGTCGTCGACGCTTCGCCGCTGGAAGAGGGCCGCACGGCCGGCGACCTGGCGATCGAGCTCGACCGCACGCCGGACTCGGCTGCGTACCCGATCGTTCTGGTCAGCTACATGATCGCGTGCGAGGAGTACACCGACACCGCCATCGCACCGCTGGTGAAGGGCTTCCTCGAGTACGTCATCAGCGCAGAGGGCCAGGATGCCGCTGCCGCCGCAGCCGGCAGCGCGCCGATCTCTGACACGCAGCGTGAGAACATGCAGGCCGCGCTCGACCTGATCGTCACGCAGTAATGCCCCACTGCCCGGCCCGGCGCATGCGCCGGGCCGGGCACACCCCTGAGCACACTATTGAGGGAAAAGGACCCATGACCACGACAACCGACGCGGCAGTCACCGCGAAGCCGAAGCCCCCGCAGCGGCCCGGCGACCGTTGGTTCTCGGGCATCGCCCTGGCCGCTGGCGCCATGATCCTGGTCACCCTCGCCGCGGTTGCTATCTTCCTGATCATCCAGTCGGCCCCCGGCATCACGGCGACGAATGAGACGGCGTCGATTCTGCGGAGCGACTTCTGGGACTATGTGTGGCCGCTGGCGTTCGGCACAATCTGGGCCGCACTTCTGGCCCTGCTGATGGCGGTTCCGTTGTCGGTTGCCGTCGCCCTCTTCATCTCGCACTATGCACCTCGACGGCTCGCCCAGGGCCTCGGCTATGTCGTGGACCTCCTGGCCGCGGTGCCCTCCGTCGTCTTCGGCCTCTGGGGCATCCTTGTCCTCGCGCCCGCCGTCCTCCCCGTCTACATGTGGCTCAACACCTACATGGGATGGTTCCCGCTCTTCAGTGGCACGGTCTCTGGCACCGGCCGCACCATTTTCACCGCGGCGATCGTGCTGGCCGTCATGGTCGTCCCGATCATCACAGCCATCTGCCGCGAGATCTTCCTCCAGACGCCGGTCCTTCACGAAGAGGCCGCGCTCGCCCTCGGCGCGACGCGCTGGGAAATGATTCGCATGGCTGTCTTCCCGTACGGCCGCAGCGGTATCGTCTCCGCCTCGATGCTCGGTCTCGGTCGCGCCCTTGGCGAGACGATGGCCGTCGCCATGGTCCTGTCGATCGCGAACGTCATCGACCTCCGCCTTCTCACCGCAGAGAACCCCGGAACGATCCCCGCAAACATCGCGCTGACGTTCCCCGAGGCCTACGGAACCAACATCAACGTACTGATCGCCACGGGCTTGATCCTCTTCATCGTCACCTTCGCCGTGAACGCCGTCGCGCGCTGGATCGTTGACCGGCGCAAGGAATTCTCGGGAGCCAACTGACATGACCACTGCAATTGCGCCGTCGCAGATCCCGCCGGCATCTCCCGCCCGGACCTCCAGCGGACTGACCAACGGTCACCTTGCTCCGTGGGCTCCCTGGGCGATTCTCGGCTTGAGCGCCGCGGTCAGCGCATCGCTCTTCGGCGTGATCGCGCTCGCAGAAGGTGGCTCGTTCAATATCGCCGGATGGGCCATCGTCTCGGTTTTGGCTTATCTCGTGCTGATCACGGTGATTTCCACCCTCGTCGAGGGCAGTCGCAAGGGCCTGGACCGTTTGGTCGTCGGCGTTGTCTCGTCAGCCTTCGCCCTCGCGATGGTTCCCCTGGTCTCGGTCACCGTCACGGTTGTCACCAACGGCGTTGCCGGCATTTCGGCGGAGTTCTTCAGCTCCTCCATGCGCAACGTCGTCGGCGAGGGCGGCGGAGCCCTGCACGCGATCGTCGGAACCTTGCTGATCACCCTTGCTGCCGCTGTGGTGTCGATTCCGATCGGGCTGTTCACCGCGATCTATCTCATCGAGTACGGTCAGGGCAACCGCCTCTCGCAGGGCATCCGGTTCCTCGTCGACGTGATGACCGGCATCCCTTCGATCGTCGCGGGTCTGTTCGCCTTCGCGCTGTTCGCTCTCTTCCTCGGCCCAGGTGCACGAATGGGAATCATGGGTTCGGTCGCTTTGGCCGTGCTGATGATCCCCGTCGTCGTGCGTTCGAGCGAGGAGATGCTGCGACTCGTCCCGAACGAGCTTCGCGAAGCGGCGTACGCGCTCGGCGTGCCCAAGTGGCTCACGATCGTCAAGGTGGTCCTCCCCACCTCGATCGCCGGAATCACGACCGGCATCATGCTGTCGATCTCCCGTGTCATTGGCGAGACGGCGCCTCTGCTGCTCACAGCGGGCGTCACTGCGTCGATGAACTACGACCTCTTCAATGGGCGTATGGCCACCCTCCCCGTGTTCGCGTACTCGCAGTACATGAACCAGGGAACGCCCGCCTCAGCGTTCATCGATCGGGCGTGGGCGGCTGCGCTCACACTTATCGTGATCGTCATGGTCTTGAACCTCGTGGCCCGCCTGGTTGCGAAGATCTTCTCCCCCAAACTCGGCCGCTGAGTGCGCGGCAGTCCCGAACCCTCACGAAATCGAAATCACAGGTGACCCGTGTCCAAGAGCATTGAAGTCAACGACCTCAACGTCTACTACAGCGACTTTCTCGCCGTCGAGGGTGTCAGCCTCGAGATCCAGCCGCGCAGCGTCACGGCTTTCATCGGCCCGTCGGGCTGTGGCAAGTCCACGTTCCTGCGAACGCTGAACCGCATGCACGAAGTGATCCCCGGCGCACGCGTCGAGGGAGAAGTCCTCCTCGACGGGGACGACCTGTACGGCGCGGGTGTCGACCCCGTGCTGGTCCGCCGCCAGGTGGGCATGGTCTTCCAACGCCCGAACCCGTTCCCCACGATGTCCATCAAGGAGAACGTGCTGGCGGGCGTCAAGCTCAACAACAAGCGCATCTCCAAGAGCGACGCCGACGCACTCGTCGAGAAGTCGCTGCAGGGTGCGAACCTGTGGAATGAGGTCAAGGACCGCCTCGACAAGCCCGGTTCGGGTCTGTCCGGTGGCCAGCAGCAGCGTCTATGCATCGCGCGTGCGATCGCTGTCTCCCCCGATGTGCTCCTCATGGACGAGCCCTGCTCGGCCCTCGACCCGATCTCGACCTTCGCGATCGAAGAGCTCATCCAGGAGCTCAAGGCCGACTACACGATCGTCATCGTGACGCACAACATGCAGCAGGCGTCCCGCGTCTCGGACAAGACGGCGTTCTTCAACATCGCCGGCACCGGCAAGCCCGGCAAGCTCATCGAGTACAACGACACGAACTCGATCTTCACGACGCCCGCTGTACAGGCGACCGAGGACTACGTCTCCGGCCGCTTCGGGTGATCTTTTGCGCGGCTGTTGCTGACGCTGGCGTCGGGCGCGGCGCCAGAACAGGCAACCGCACCGAAACAGGCAGATCTGTCGCAGATCTGCCTGTTTTCGTGTAGTCGCCTGTTTTCGCGCGGAGCGCGCGGAGTCAGTCGCGCGGGCTGAGCAGGTAGGCGTTCATGGATGCCGTCAGCGTGGCATCCTGTGCCATCGGCACGTCGTCGATCGCGACGATCGGAGCGGCCAGGCGCACGCTCGAGACGAGCCAGGCGGCGTCGGCGGTCGCCAGGTCGCCTGTCGGGATGGTGTCGTAGGCGACGCGGAAGCCCTCGGACTCGAGGAACTCGAACAGGCTCAGCTGGGTCGTTCCGTGCAGGATGCCTGCGTTGGGGGCCGGCGTGACGAACGTGTCGCCGCGGCGCAGAATCAGCGACGCGGTGGGTGCCTCGAGCACGAAGCCGTCGCTCGTCAGGAAGATCGCGTCATCGGCGCCACGCCGCCGCGCCTCGCGCAGCGCGGCCATGTTGACGGCGTACGACAGGGTCTTGGCGCCCAGCAGCAGCCACGGCGCGCGTGCGGGCACGTCCAGCGCGTAACCGCGGTCGAGCGTGACGACACGGATGCCGTCGGCGCGCACCCGCGCGAAGTCGGTCGCCTCGGCCGCCGTCACCCACGCGGTCGGCGCGGGACCGTGCTCGACACCGCGGCTGAGGATGAGCTTGATGACGGCCTCGCCCGGTCCGCACTGGGCTGCGGCGAGATCGACGGCGGCGCGCCACTGCACGAGGTTGGGCTCGGGCAGGTCGCACAGCTGCGCCGAATGCGCGAGGCGCTCGAGATGCGCCGTGACCTCCTGCGCGTGCCCGTCGACGACGCCGATCGACTCGAAGATGCCGTCGCCGCGCTGCGTGCTGAGCTCGCCGACCGTCAGCGCGGGCGCCGCCGGATCGAGCTCGGTGAACGTGTCGGAGAAGTCGGTGACCGTCGTGCCGGGGTCTGCCGGGTCGATCATGAGAGCGAAGCGCCATGCCATGCCCCGAGCCTACGCCGGGCGGGAATACCGGGCCGCCGCCCTTGTTACACTTGATCAGCCGGGCCGCAGTAACCCCGGGCTCCATCTTTCGCCGCTATGAGCGGCCTCGCGCCGAGAGGCGTTCTGCGGCCCGGCTCTTCCATGCCGGGGCGCAGGGCGCGCCTCTCCCGCGCAGCGGCCGGCCTCAGGTCAGCGATTCGCGCCGCCACAGCCCCGCGCAGGCCGTCAGGTCGGCGGCGTACGAGTCCAGCCGCAGTGCGCGCGTCGTGAACCCGGCCGCGCGCTCGGGTTCGGTCGCGTCGTAGTCGCCGGCGATGTCGACGGCTCCCGCGGCTTCGACGCGGCAGAAGGATGCCGCACGGTCCAGCGCCACGGCGAAGTCGCCCGTGAAGATGCCGCGCAGGATCTCATCCACCAGCGCCACGAGTTCTTCGGGGCCTGCCGGCGTCGGTGCGCCGGCGACGACGACGTCGACCGAGGTCCGCACGGCGCGCCCTCGCTCGTACAACAGCGCGGCGGTGTGCGCGTCGTCGCGCACCATCAGCTGCAGCAGGTACAGCCGCCACAGCGCCCCCGGCAGCGAGCGGGCCGGCGAGTGCGACCACAACTCGGCGATCGTGTCGATGCCGTGGGCATCCGTGAAGGTGACGAGACGCTGGATGATCTCGTCGGTCGGCTCTTCGCGCACGCGGGTCAGCAGAGCGGATGCCGTGGCGTGCGCGATGCGCGAGACATCCGCCGGATCGGTCGAGCCGAAGCGACGATCGAACGTGTCAGCGGGACGCTGGACGGGGCGGTGGTACTCCCGTCGGTCATCGCTCACTCATCAAGGGTACCGGCGCCCGGGTGGGGGCGGGCCGGGTTCACTGCCAGAGCGCCGCGAGCGCTCCGGCCGCCCACCCGAGGACGATGAGCAGCACGGACGTAACGACGCCGATCGCGATCCCCCGCGTCCAGTTGCGGCGTTGCAGCGTCTGCACGACCTCCGTCGGAGGGGATGCCTCGGCGGGCGTCACCGAGGCGGGGGGCGCGCTCGGCACCGGTGCGGGCAGTGCGGCTGGTTCTGTCGCCGCGGCCGCCACCGGCTCGCTCGTTGCGACAGGCGCGGTGAGTTTGGTCGCGACAGGCGCGCTCGGCACCGGTGCGGCTGCGTCCGGCGAAGCCGGTTCAGTCGCAACCGCGGACGGAACCTCCGGCGGCTCATCCAGCCGCGTCGTCTGCGACACTCGGCGCAGCAGCCGGGCTCGCACGGGCAGCGGCGGCGTGACCGCACGTGAGGTGTCGGGCTGAGCGCCCAACTCGCGCGCGCTGCGCCTGCTCAGCGGGGCAGCGCTCGGAGAAGTCTGTCCGACGAGGCGACGGCGCGCGATCCCCATCACCCATGCGTCACCGGTCTGCACGGCTCGGTCGAACCAACCCGCAGTCGCCCAGACCTCGACGAAGACCAACTGCAGTTGCTCCGCGGCATCCCCGGGAACCGCATCGACCAGCAGGCCGTACACGCGCGCCCCCATCAGGTCGTAGAGACGTGCGAGAGCGCCCTCGTCACCTCCAGCGACGAGGACCAGCAGCTCTGCCGCGGGATCGCGCGCCGTCGATTCTGCGGGCGCCCCGCCGTCGTCGATGACCATGCCACACAGCATGCCTCATCGCGGCCCAACGTGTCTGCGACCCACCCGAACACTCGGCCCCTCCATAGGCGGCCCGGTCCGCGGACTAACCCCGCATCGCGCGCGAACGCCAGTTCTCCGGTGCGCGCTCGAGCGTGACGATGGCGTGGCAGTTGCGACACCTGACGTCGCACTTGTCGATCTCGTCCTGAAGCCGGCGAATGCTGAACCCCTCTCGCACCATGGACATCACGTCCTTGCGCTTGGCCGCGCCCGAGCGGTGATCGAAGTCGAGCACCCGCAGGTCGGTGTTGCCGCAGTCGACGCACGGATGCGCACGGAGATACTCGACCAGAAAGGCCTTCGCCTCGAGACGGCGTTGCGCCGTGCGCTCGACGATGCGGCGGACGTGTCTGTCGCGGTTTGCCCCGTAGTACTTACGCGACGAGGCACGGTTGCACTCGCGGCACACTTCCTGCAGGCCGTCCGCCCGCGAGCGCTTTCGGTTGAACTCGGACAGTGGCTTAGACTGCCGACAGGTGCCGCACGTCTTCTGTTGCGGTGCATGCCCCCGTAGCTCAGAGGCAGAGCAACCGGCTTTTAACCGGTGGGTCGAGATATCGTAATTCTCCGGGGGCACCATAGCGCCGGTTGTACACCGGGCCACCGACATCCGCTCAGCTGTAGACGCTCCCCAGCTGGCTGATCATCGTCGAGACCATGTTGATCGTCCATGCGATCGTGACGACGTATCCGAGCACGGTGACGCCGATCCACACCCACAGCGGCGCCCAGCCGCCGGCCACCGTGCGACGGCCCAGCACGACGGCGCGGCCGATCATGTACACCGCCAGTCCGCCGCTCACGAACGCGAAGAACGACCATCCCCAGTGGAACGGCCGCGGCACCCCGCGACGGCGCAGCTCACGCCAGTCGAGCCAGCTGAAGACGACGAACAACCCCAGCAGCGCCGTGCCGATCAGCGAGACGCCGATGAGCCGCATCTCCCACTGCAGGATCCCGGTCGGATCGTCGTAGCGCGACGCGTTCAGCACGGCGTTGACGTAGCCGTCCCAGTCGATGAAGAACAGCACAGCGAACGGCAGCAGCGATGCCGCGATCGCAAGCCACACCCAGACGGTGTTGGTGTCGACCTGCGCCTTCGGCGGCACGACGTAGGCGTGCGCCGCGGCATACGCCGGCGCAGCCGAGTACGCGGGCGCCGCGGCGTACGCCGGTGCAGCCGAGTACGCGGGCGCCGCCGGAACGGCGGTCGCGGCGGCCCGCTGGTGAGTGGTCCAGCCGACGCCGTCCCACCACAGCTCGCGCGTGGGGTCGGTGGGGTCGGGGTACCAGCCCGCCGGGGCGCTCATGCGGCATCCACCAGGTCTGCACCGAGGTGCGCGAGTTCGGCCAGCGCCGCCTGCGACGACTCCGGTGCAACTCCTGCCACGAGCCCGGTGAGGATCCGCACATGGATGCCATGCTCGATGGCATCCCGCGCCGATGCGCGCACGCAATAGTCGGTCGCGATGCCGGTCACGTCGACCTCGATGACGCCGTGCGAGGTCAGCAGGTCGGCGACGTGCTCACCGGCATCCGTCGTGCCCTCGAACAGCGAGTAGGCGGGCTTTCCCTGCCCCTTGCGCACGTGGTGCGTGACGGCGGAGGTGTCGAGCCCGGGGTCGTACGCGGCGCCCTCGGTGCCGGCGACGCAGTGCACGGGCCAGGTCGAGACGAAGTCGGGTTCTGCCCCCGTCGCGAAGTGACCGCCGTTGTCAGAGTCGGCGTCATGCCAATCGCGCGACGCGACAATGAGGGCGTACTCCCCCGCGTGTGCTGCCAGGTGCGCCGTGATCCCTGTCGCGACGGCGTCGCCGCCGTCGACGCCGAGCGCACCGCCTTCCGTGAAGTCATTCTGGACATCGACGATGAACAGGGCTCTGGTCATACCTGCAGACTACGCGGAACGGCGGGGCACGCGTAGGCCTGATCAACCGCGCGCGAAGTACACGACCCAGCTCGCGACGAAGCTCAGCACGCCGAGGGCGAGCAGCCCGCCGGCCGACAGGATGACGGTCTTCAACCCTGCGGGGCGGCGCTGCAGGCGCATGCGACCTCGCCAGCCGAGTTTGTACCAGATGGATGCCTCGGAGGCGCCCGCGAGCACCTCGGCATCGGCCGGGCTCGCGATCGCGCTGTTCGCGTCGCCGTCGGCATCGAACCAGCGCACGACGGTGTCATCACCCTCACGGTCGACGATCGCGTCGGCCGGCAGCCACGTGCCGTCGGCCGCCCACAGGATGACGAGCACGACGGCGAGGGCGAAAGCGCCGCCGAACCCGATCCAGGTGAACACCTCGAGCAGGATGTCGATCGCCGTCATCGTGGGCCGTCCTCATGTCGAGATGCGGAAAGGGCCCCGGGAAACCCGGGGCCCTTTCCGTTCGAGCCGCCCAAGGGAATCGAACCCTTGACCTTTTCATTACGAGTGAAATGCTCTGCCGACTGAGCTAGGGCGGCGCAGGGCGTTTGGCGCCGTGCACGATGATCGATCTTACAGGGTCGACACCTCCGCCGCGAATCGACGCCGTGCCGCGTGGCGTGGCATCCGGTGTCGCCGTGTTACGTGCCGATTCGAACCCGCGCGGCGACCCCCGTACGGTCGAAGAGGCACCGCGACGAGGCGAGCGCGGACGGCCGATCCCTCCTCCGCGCTGAGCGGTGCCCCGATACACAAGGAGCACCACCATGTCCAAGAAGTCCCTGGCCGCCGTCGCGCTGGCCCTCCCCCTCGCGATCCTGCTGGGCGCCTGTTCCTCGGGCACCGCTGACCCCGCGACCAGCGGCAGCGCCGACGCGGTGTCGACCGAGACGGTCCGCATCGGTGTCGTCGGCGCCGGCGACCCGTACTGGGAGACCTACAAGGAGGCCGCCGCGGCCGAGGGCATCGACGTCGAGATCGTCAACTTCGACTCGTACGACCAGCCCAACCCGGCGCTGTCGGCGGGCGAGCTCGACCTCAACCAGTTCCAGCACATCATCTACCTCGCGACCTACAACGTGAACGCGGGCGACGACCTGCAGCCGATCGGTGCGACGGCCATCTACCCGCTGGGCCTGTACTCGACGAAGTACACCGACGTGGCTGACATCCCCGAGGGCGAGACCATCGCCGTCCCGAACGACGAGTCGAACCAGGCGCGTGCGCTGCTCGTGCTGCAGTCGGCGGGCCTGATCGAGCTGAAGGACGGCGGATCGATCTTCTCGACCGTCGCCGACATCGAGGACGGCTCGAAGGTCAAGGTCGAGGCCGTCGCCGCCGACTTCACGGCATCGTCGCTGCCCGACTTCGCCGGCGCCGTCGTCAACAACGACTTCGTCTCGAAGTCGGGTCTCACGAGCGACCAGCTGCTCGCGCAGGACGACCCGTCCGACCCGGCGTCGTTCCCGTACGTCAACATCTTCGCCGCGCGCGCCGCAGACGTCGACAACCCGACGTACCTCAAGCTCGTCGAGATCTACCAGGACACGACCGCCGTGCAGGAGGGTGTGCTCGAGGCATCCGGCGGCACCGGCGTGCTCGTCAAGACGCCGGTCGCCGACCTCGTCACCTCGCTGAACGACACCGAGGACGACATCCGCGCGAACCAGTGATCCGCAGCTGACACGATGTGAGGCGAGGCCTGCCCAGGCTTCGCCTCACATCCGTGTCTGCGACGCCGACAGGAGTCCCCATGACCCTCATCCGCCTCTCCGGCGCGACCAAGATCTTCGACGCGACGGCGAAGGATGCCGAGCCGGTGCGCGCCGTCGACGACGTCTCGCTCGACGTCGCCGCGGGCGAGATCTGCGGCATCATCGGCTACTCGGGCGCCGGCAAATCGACCGTGCTGCGCCTGGTGAACGCGCTCGAGCTGCCCACGAGCGGTTCCGTCGAGATCGACGGCGTCGACATCACCCGCCTCGGTGAACGGGAACTGCGCCGCCTGCGCGGTGACATCGGCATGATCTTCCAGCAGTTCAACCTCTTCGAATCGCGCACCGTGGCCGGAAACGTCGCCTACCCGCTCGAAGTCGCGGGAGCCCCGCGCGCCGAGATCCGCACGCGCGTCGCGGAGCTTCTCGAGTTCGTGGGCCTCACCGGCAAGGCCACCAGCTACCCCGAGCAGCTCTCCGGCGGCCAGAAGCAGCGCGTCGGCATCGCCCGCGCGCTCGCGACGAGCCCGCGCATCCTGCTGGCCGACGAGGCCACGAGCGCCCTCGACCCCGACACGACGCAGGAAGTGCTCGCGCTGCTTAAGCGCGTGAACACCGAGCTCGGCGTGACGATCCTCGTGATCACACACGAGATGGACGTCATCCGCACGATCGCCGACCGCGTCGTCGTCATGGAGCACGGCCGCATCATCGAGCAGGGCACGGTGTTCGACATCCTCTCCGCTCCCCAGCACGCCGCGACCGCCCGCTTCGTCGCGAGCATCATCGAAGACGTCCCCACCGGCGACGACCTCGACGCCCTGCGCGCCCGCCACCCCGGCCGCATCGTCACGCTCGACGTGCGCGAGGGCGCCGCCGCCCAAGGCGACGTGTTCGCCGCGCTCGCGGCGCACGGCGTGCGGTTCGAAGTCGTACACGGCGGCATCAACGACATCCGCGGACGCGTGTTCGGCCACCTGACCCTGGCGCTGACCGGCGAGAAGGATGCCGTGGAGCGGGCGATCGCCGCGGCCTCCGCCTTCGCCACCCTGATCGAGGAGGACGCCCGTGGATAGGCTCATCGACCTGCTGCCCGAACTGTGGAGCGCCACGGTCGAGACGCTCTATGTCGCCAGCGCTGCCCTGATCCTGGGCGGGCTCGGCGGACTCGTCCTGGGCATGGCGCTGTACGCGACCCGCCCCGGCAGCCTGTTCCCGAACCGCGTCGTGTTCGGCATCCTCAACGTCATCGTCAACACGATCCGACCGATCCCGTTCATCATCCTGCTCGCCGCCGTGCAGCCGATCGCCCGCAGCGTGGGCCTGCCCGGTATCGGCGTGCCGTTCGGGATCTTCGCGATCACGATCGCCTCACTGTTCGCCATCAGCCGCATCGTCGAGCAGAACCTGCTGACGGTGCGACCCGGCGTCATCGAGGCGGCGCGCGCCGCCGGAGCGAGCCGGTCGCGGATCCTGTTCCGGCTGATCCCGCGCGAAGCCCTCGGGCCGCTCATCCTCGGGTACACGTTCGTCGTCGTCGCCCTCGTCGACATGACGGCGATGGCCGGTGCGGTCGCCGCGGGTGGCCTCGGCGAGTTCGCGATCAACTACGGCTTCAAGCAGTTCAACCCGTGGGTCACCTGGTCGGCGGTGCTCGTCATCGTCATCATCGTGCAGGCCGTGCAGTTCCTCGGCAACGGGCTGGCGCGCCGCATCCTGCGTCGCTGACGGGCAGCACAGGACCGGATCAGGCGCTGCAGGTGAGGCCGTCCTGCGGCACCGTGCCGTCGACGAGGTAGCTCTCGACGGCCGTGTCGACGCACGTGTTGCCCTTGTTGTAGCCCGTGTGGCCTTCGCCCTCGCGCGTGACGAGCACGCCCGACGACAGTTGCTCGGCCAGCGACACCGACCACGCATAGGGCGTCGCGGGGTCGTTGGTCGTGCCGACCACGACGATCGGCGCGGCGCCGTCGGCGGTGATGCGCTCACGCACGCCGGTCGGTGCGTAGGGCCACACCTCGCAGACGTCGACGCCGTCCCAGTACGGCGCGATCGTCGGCGCCTGCGCGGCGATGAGGGCGTCGGAGGCATCCTGATCGGCCTGTGAATCATCGACCGGGTAATCCATGCAGTTGTACGCACGGAACGCCTCGGTCGAGTTGTCCTGGTAGGTGCCGTCGTCGTTGCGGCCGTTGTAGAAGTCGGCGAGCAGGAACGCCATGTCGGCATCGCCCGACAGCGCGTCCGACAGCGCCTGCGTGAGGTAGGTCCAGTTGCTCTCGGAGTACAGGGCGGCGATGATGGCCGTCATCAGCGAGTCTGCGCCGAGCATCCGTCCGTCGCTCGCGCGCAGCGGGTTCGCGTCGACGCTCGCCAGCAGCGTGCTCAGGTCGCCCATGGCCTCATCGAGCGTGCCGCTGAACGGGCAGTCACTGCCGCTCAGGCAGTCCATCATGTAGGCGCGCAGCGCCGATTCGAAGCCGACCGCCTGCGTCGTGCCCACATCGAGGCCCGAGACGGACGGATCGATCGCGCCGTCGAGCACGAGCCTGCCCACCCGCTCGGGGAACAGCTTCGCGTACGTGGCCCCGAGGAACGTCCCGTACGAGTAGCCGAGGTAGTTCAGCTTCTCGTCACCGAGCACGGCGCGCAGCAGATCCATGTCGCGGGCCGCGTTGTCGGTCGTGATGTACGGCAGGATGCCGTCGGAGTTCGCCTCGCACGCCTGCACGAACTGCTCGTTGCGCGCCGTGAGCTCGGCTGTCCAGCCGTCGCTGCCGCGCGGGTCGGCCGGGATGTCGTACAGCATGTGGTCCATGTCGGCCGGGTCGAGACAGGCCACCGCCGTCGACCGCCCCACACCGCGCGGGTCGAACCCAATGACGTCGTACGCAGTGAGCACGGGCGCGCTGACCGCGTAGCTCGCCGAGTCGGCGATGAGGTCGTACCCGCTCGCGCCCGGGCCGCCGGGGTTGGTCAGCAGCGACCCGATCGCGTCGCCGTCGGTCGCCGCGCGTCGGATGAGCGCCAGATCGATCGTCCCCGCGTTCGGGTCGGTCCAGTCCAGCGGCGCCGTCACGGTCGTGCAGTCGTAGCTGCCGGCGTCGGCACCGCTGCACGAGGTCCAGTCGACGGTCTGGCCGTAGAAGTCCTCGAAGCCCGCCGGAGCTCCGTCGGTGACCGGCTCGCGGCTCGGCGCCGGTGTGGCCACCGTGTCGGGAATCGCGGCGGCGAGGCATCCGGTCAGCATCGTCGCGGCGACGGCGAGGCCGGCCACGACGGCGAGGGCGCGTCGAGTGAGGTTCACGGGGTCCTTCCGCTCGCGACCGTCACCAGCATGCTCTCCAGCGCCAGCGCCGGAGCGGCATTGCCTTCGAGGTTGGTGCGGGTCGCCGAGATCTGGTCGAGCACGGTCAGGGTGCGCTGCGGGGTCCAGGCGGCCGCGAGCGCGGTGATCTCATCGGTGAGTTCGCGGTTGATGAGGTCGTCGGTGCGGCCGAACTGCAGCATGAGGGTGTCGCGGAACATCGACTCGAGGTCGGTCAGCACGCGGTCGATCCCGTCGCGCAGGCTGCGCGTCGCGCGGCGCTTCTGCTCGTCCTCGAGCGCGCCGAGCTGCCCGCGCACGGCGGGCGGCACGGCCGCGCCGGGAGCGATGCCGAGGGTGCGCAGCAGCGCCTCGCGCTCGGCTTCGTCGCGTTCGGCGGTCAGCGCCTTCGCGTCGTCGGTCGCGAGCTGCACGATGCGCGCCGCGGTCTCGACGGCCGTGCCCACCCCGCGCACGCCGAGCACGGCGCGCAGCGTCTCGTCGCGGCGCGCACGGGCATCCGCGTCGGTCGCGAGGCGCACGGCCATGCCGATGTGCCGCTGCGCGAGCCGTGCGGACTGCTCGGCGACCTGCTCGTCGACGCCCGTGCGCAGCGCGATCAGACGCGCGACGTCGGCGACCTCGGGCTCGTGCAGGCGCACCGTGCGCACGCGCGAGCGGATCGTCGGCAGCAGGTCGGCCTCACTCGGCGCGCAGAGGATCCACACGGTGCGCTCGGGCGGTTCTTCCAGCGCCTTCAGCAGCACGTTCGAGGTGCGCTCGACCATGCGGTCGGCGTCTTCCATCACCATGACGCGGTAGCGCCCCAGCGACGGCGAGAAGTACGACCGCTCGACGAGAGCGCGGGCATCTTTGATCGAGATGATGACGCCCTCGGTGCGCAGCGCCGTCAGGTCGGGATGCGTGCCCGCCAGCACCTGCCGCATCGCGTTCTCGTCGCCGGGTTCGGCGATGAGCGCCGCCGCGAACGCGTTCGCGAGAGTCGAACGACCCGAGCCTGCCGGACCCGTGATGAGCCACGCGTGCGCGAGCTGGGAGGGATCGGATGCCGCGGCCTGCAACTGCTGCAGAGCGGCATCCTGCCCCCAGACCTCGCTCCACGGGAGCGCAGCAACGGCGGGCGAAGTCATACAGCCCAGCCTACGGCGTGCCTCCGACGCCGCGACGCGGGCTTCGCGCGAGCGCGGCGCTCACCCGCGCGCGCACGGCCGCCGCAAGGTCGGCGGCAGGCAGGCTCGCGTCGAGCACCAGGAAGCGGTCGGGTTCGGCGGATGCCAGGTCGAGGAACGCCGCGCGCACGCGCGCGTGGAAGTCCGCCTTTTCCGCCTCAAGCCGGTCGAACGGCTTGTCGTCGGCGTCCAGCCGGGCACGGGCCGCGGCCGGGTCGAGGTCGAGCAGCACCGTCACGTCGGGGAGAGCCCCTTCGGCGGCCCACAGCGACAGGTCGCGGATCTCGGTGGCATCCAGCACCCGCCCGGCACCCTGGTAGGCGACCGACGAGTCGAGGTAGCGGTCCTGGATGACGATCTCGCCGCGCTCCAGCGCGGGGCGCACCAGCGTCGCGACGTGGTGCGCGCGATCGGCCGCATACAGCAGCGCCTCGGCGCGCGGCGCGACATCGCCGCGATGGTGCAGCACGATGTCGCGCACGAGCGTGCCGACCTCGGTGCCGCCGGGCTCACGGGTGCGCACGACGGTGCGTCCCTGCGCGCGCAGCCACTCTTCGAGCAGAGCGGCCTGCGTCGTCTTGCCCGCGCCGTCGCCGCCTTCGAAGGTGATCCAGAGCCCGCGCGCCATCACTTCTTCTTGGCGGCGGCCGTGCGGGTCGCCGTGCTGCGCCGCGTCGTGCGCTTGGGGGCGGGGCCCTTCGCGCGCTTGTCGGCGAGCATCTGCACCGCGATCTCGAACGTGATGTCGTCGGCGGTCTGGCCGCGCGGGATCGTCACGTTGGTCGTGCCGTCGGTGACGTACGCACCGAAGCGGCCGTCCTTGATGCGGATCGGCTTCTCGCTCACGGGGTCTGCCGCGAACTCCTTGAGCGAGGTCGCCGCACGGTTGGCGTACTTCGGCTGCGCGTAGATCTCGAGGGCCTGCTCGAGCGTGATGTCGAAGATCTGGTCTTCGCTCGAGATCGACCGCGAGTCGGTGCCGCGCTTGATGTACGGGCCGTACGGACCGTTCTGCGCCGTGATCGGCGTCTCGGTCTCGGGATCGATGCCGACGGTGCGCGGCAGCGAGAACAGCTTCAGGGCGGTGTCGAGGTCGATCGTGTCGGGCGACATGCTCTTGAACAGCGACGCGCGGCGCGGCTTGGGGGCTTCGACCTTCTTCGTGCGCTTCTTGGGCGCATCGGGGTCGACGACGGGCTCGGGCTCGGCGGGCAGCACCTCTTCGAGGTAGGGGCCGAACCGGCCGTCCTTCACGACGATGTCGCGGCCGTTGTCGGGGTTCTGCCCGAGCACGCGGTCGCCCGCGATCGGGGCGTCGATGAGCTCGCGCGCCTTCTCGGGCGTGAGCTCGTCGGGGGCCAGGTCGCCGGGAACGTTGACGATGCGCGACGTGCCGTCTTCGTTCGGGACGTCGAGGTACGGACCGTAGCGGCCGAAGCGCAGCGTCGCGACGTCGCCGATGCGCGTCGCGTTGATCTCGCGCGCGTCGATCTCACCCAGGTTGTCGAGGATGTTGCGCAGGCCTACGTGCTCGTCCGAGCCGAAGTAGAACTCCTGCAGCCACTCGACGCGCTGCTGCTCGCCACGCGCGATCGCGTCGAGGTCGTCTTCGAGCGCCGCCGTGAAGTCATAGTCGACGAGCTCGGTGAAGTGCTGCTCGAGCAGGCGTACGACGCTGAACGCGAGCCAACTCGGCACGAGCGCCTGACCGCGCTTGGTGACGTACTCGCGGTTGATGATGACGTCGATGATGCTCGCGAACGTCGACGGGCGACCGATGCCCTTCTCTTCCAGCGCCTTGACCAGGCTCGCCTCGGTGTAGCGGGGCTTGGGACTGGTCGAGTGACCCTTCGGCTCGATCTCGCGCAGGGTCAGCACATCGCCGACGGCCAACTGCGGCAGCGACTGGTCGTCGCTCTTGTCGTTGTCGCCGCGCTTCTCGTCGCGGCCCTCCTCGTACGCCTCGAGGAACCCCTTGAAGGTGTACACGGTGCCGGATGCCGTGAACGAGGCGGTCTTCCACGTGACGGCGCCGCCCGCGGAGGTGTCTGCCTCCATCACGACGGTCGTGGTCTCGTACTTCGCGTCGGACATCTGCGAGGCGACGGTGCGCTTCCAGATGAGGTCATACAGGCGCAGCTCGTCGCGATCGAGGCCGGACGACACCGACGCGGGCGTGCGGAACTCTTCGCCCGACGGACGGATCGCCTCGTGCGCCTCCTGCGCGTTCTTGCTGTTGTTGCGGTAGCTGCGCGGGTTCGCGGGCACCGCGGTGTCGCCGTACAGCGCGACGGCCTGTGCGCGCGCGGCGGCGATCGCCTGCGTCGACAGCGCCGTCGAGTCGGTGCGCATATAAGTGATGTAGCCCTTCTCGTAGAGCCGCTGTGCGACGCCCATGGCGTGCTTGGCGCTCATCGAGAGCTTGCGACCGGCCTCCTGCTGGAGGGTCGAGGTCGTGAACGGGGGCTTGGGGCTGCGCGTGCCGGGCTTGGCTTCGACCGAAACGACGACGGCTTCGCCGGCCGCCTCCAGCGCGCCGGCGAGCGCGCGTGCCTGCGCCTCGGCGAGGACGACGACGGCCTTGCGCAGCTGGCCCGCGTCGTCGAAGTCGGTGCCGCGCGCGAGCGGTGCACCGTCGAGACGCGCGAGGCGCGTCGCGAAGGCATCCGCACTCTCGGCGTTCGGGGCGGCGACGGCCTCGACATCCCAGTAGTCGGCCGAGACGAACGCGATGCGCTCGCGCTCGCGGTCGACGACGAGGCGGGTGGCGGCGGACTGCACGCGACCTGCGGAAGTGCCCTGGCCGACCTTGCGGCGCGTGACGTCGGAGACGTCCCAGCCGTAGAGGCGGTCGAGGATGCGGCGGGTCTCTTGCGCGTCGACGAGGGCGAGGTCGAGTTCGCGCGTGTTGCCGACGGCTGCCTGGATGGCATCCTTCGTGATCTCGTGGAACACCATGCGCTTGACCGGCACCTTGGGCTTGAGGGCCTGCAGCAGGTGCCACGCGATGGCTTCGCCTTCGCGGTCTTCATCGGTGGCGAGCAGAAGCTCGTCGGCGTTCTTGAGTGCGCGCTTGAGTTCGGCGACGGTCTTCTTGCCGCGATCGCTCTCGACATAGAGAGGAGTGAAGCCGTTCTCGATGTCGATCGAGTACTTGCCGACCGAGGTCTTCTTCAGCTCGGCGGGGATGTCCTTCTTGTCGGCGAGGTCGCGGATGTGGCCGACCGAGCTGAGCACCTCGTAACCATCACCGAGGTACCCCTGGATCGATCGCATCTTCGTCGGCGACTCGACGATGACGAGCTTCTTTCCGGGTGTCGCGCTCGATGCCGGTGCCTTGGTGCTCTGGGCCACGTGGCGTCCTTTCTTCGATGCACACCATACACACGTGCCGGACATGAGAAGGCTGTGAGAGCACAACCCGTTATCGACGGGGCCTCGACGCGTGACGTCACGGCGAGGCCGACGCGGGCCCCGCCCGCGCCCGCGCTTCGGCGGTGAGCAGGCCCGCGCCGACCCGCACCCGGACAGTGGCGACGAGCCCGTCCACGTCGCACGTGACGACGATGGCACCGGATGCCCCGGCAAGCGCTGCGGCACGTTCGCACGGCACGCCCGTCACGGCGCCGGATGCCGTGTCGGCGGCGGCGAGCGCGGCGGCGTCGGCCACTCCCGAGGCGTGCGCACCGCGGATGACCGCCGTGCCCACGGCGCTGCCGCCGAGGGCGAGCACGGCGGTCGCGGCCAGGACGCCGACACCCAGCGCGACGCCGGCCATCAGCGCCCACCCGACAGCGCGCACGAGCGTGCCCGCAGGTCGGGCAGCGGCAGCGGGAGATGCGTGGGGGCGGATGCCGTGACACACACCAGATCGCCGTCGGTCGTGACGCCGTCGACGGTGCCACCCGCGACGGCGGCGACGATCTCGGCCACGCGCGCGCTCGGCTCGCCGCGCGCGGCGAGTCGAGCTGCCTGCGCGACGCCCTGCTCGAGGCGCACCTGACGACCGGCGGCCGCGAGGCCACCGATCGTCAGGGCCACCACCAGGACGACGGCCGGCACGACGACGGCGAACTCCGCCGTCGCCGAGCCTCGATCGCCGCGCAACACGATCACGCCACGGTGAGCGCGCGACGCACGAGATCGGTCAGGATACCGCGGACTTCATCTGACCGCATGATGACCACGAGCAGCCCCGCGAAGGCCACGGCGGCCATCGTCGCCACGGCGTACTCGGCGGTCGCGGCCCCCGTGTCGTCGCCGAACGCGGCCGCGGCGCGACGGCGGGTCAAGCGGGGCAACGGGGGCAGGGTCGGCAGGGCCGACGTGGGGTGCACGCCGGCGCGGAACGGGTTCAGTGCGGTGGGGAACATGGTGTCTCCTTCTTCAGGGGCCTTCTTGGCGGGTTGTAGATGGGCGGGCACGATCGGGGCGCGTCACGGCGACGCGAGCAGGGGTGCGGAGACCGCCAGGACCGACAGCAGCATCGGCCCGACGCCCAACAGCAGGAACGCCGGCAGGGTGCACAGGCCCATCGGCAGCAGCAGGCGTGCGCCGAGCCGCGCAGCGCGGAGGCGCCCTTCGGTGCGGGCGCGACGACGGATGTCGGCGGAGGTGGCACGCAGCAGGTCGACCGCCGGCGCGCCGGCGCGCTCAGACAGCGCGAGCACGTCGTCGATCTCGGGCTCGGGATCGCCACCACCCGAGGAGGCGACGACGGCGAGCGCACGCTCGATCGAGACGCCGCTCGACAGCGCGATCGCGATCGTGTCGCCCTGCACGCCGGGCAAGCTGGGCGCCGGCTGCGCCGCCGCGACCAGGCGGCTGCTCCACCGGTGGGCCGTGAGCATGAGCACGATGCCTGCCACGATGCAAACGATGCCGGCCGGCTGTGTCAACGTCGAGACGATATCGAAGCCGAGCGCCGCGCCGAGCCCGATCGCGACGAGAGGCAGCCACGAGACGAGCCGTGCCGTCGCCGCCGGGTCGGCGAGCGCGACGGCGACGTCGTCGCGGGTCTCTTGCGCTTCGCGCAGGGCATCCGCGAATCGGCGCAGACTCGGCGCGAGTGGCGCGCCGACCGTCTCGGCGACTCGCCACGCGACGGCGACCTCGCCCCACGCCCCGGGCTGGCGGGCGAGCACGTCGCCGACCGGCGCGGCGTCCACGACGACCGCACCGGCGACCTCGTCGCCGCCGTCGGCGAGAAGCTGCCACGTGCGTGCCGGGGTGACGCCCGCCTCCAGCAGCACTGCGAGCCGCTGTACGGATGCCGCCGCCGATGCCGCCGCCTGCGCGGCATCCGCCTTGGCGGTTCTTCTGCGCTGAGTCGTCTTCATGTGATCGCCTCGACGCCGAGCCGGCCGTCCTCGAGAACCGGGCGGGCGAATCCCGCGATGCGGCGCACCCCGTCGGTGCCGCGCTCGACGTGCACGACGACACCGATCGCGCTCGTCACCTGCCGCGCCGTCGCGTGGTCGTCCCAGCCGGCGAGCGCACCGAGCGCCTCGAGCCGGGCCGGCAGATCGCGGATGCTGCCGGCGTGCACGGTGCCCGCTCCGCCCTCGTGTCCCGTGTTGAGGGCGGTGAGCAATTCGCGCACCTCTTCTCCGCGGCACTCCCCCACGACGAGGCGATCGGGGCGCATGCGCAGCGCCTCGCGCACGAGCCGGGCAAGCGGCACAGCGCCGGCGCCCTCGAGATTGGGTTGTCGTGCTTCGAGCCGGACGTGGTGCGGGTGCGCGATGCGCAGCTCGGCGACGTCCTCGATCGTGACGATGCGCTCGGAGGCGGGCACCCGACCGAGCAGTGCCGCCAGCAGTGTCGTCTTTCCTGCACCAGTCGCGCCCGTGACCAGGAGGTTGGCCCGACGTTCGACGAGCGCCTCGAGCCTGGCGCCGGTCACCGCGTCGAACATCCCCGACCGGCCGAGCGCGTCGAGGTCCGGCACCTCCACGTGCGGCAGGCGGATCGAGATCGCCGCGCCCGAGCACGCGACCGGCGGCAGCACGGCGTGCACGCGCGCACCGTGCTCCCAGCGCACATCGACGAGCGGCGAGCCGTCGTCCAGATGCCGCCCGCCGATTCCGATGAGCGCCACCGCGAGCGCGCGCAGCTCGTCGGCGCCGGCGCTCCACCCCGCCACCGGCTCGACGCCGTGCCCGCGATCGACGAAGAGGCCGTCGGTGCCGTTGACGAAGACGTCGCTGACGGCGGGGTCTGCCAGCAGATCGCGCAACGGCGCGAGCGCGGGGTGGTCGGGCAACTCGCGACGTGCCGCGGGCGCAACCGGCGCCGCGGCGGCAGCAGACGCAAGAGGCGCAAGAGGCGCAGCCAGGGCATCCACAACAGGCACCGCAGCACCGGCGGCCATCCCCCACGCCTGCGCGGGCGCCTCACGACGCACCGCCTCGGGGATGCGGCGACGGACGATGAACGGCTCGGACATGCCCACGACGGTAGATCGCGCCGGCGCGCCGTGGCGGGCCAGCACGGCGATCCGTGGACAGTCTGCGAAACCCGCCGATTGGGGAGGAGGCGGTGAATTAAGAAGGGCGGCATCCCATTTGGGGGGAAATGGGATGCCGCCTGCGCAGTGCCGTCAGTTGGGGGGGTGATCTGACACTGCGGTGCTCGAATCGAGTTCGGCCGGACACGAGCATACGCATCCAGATCACGGACGAAGAATCCCGGCGCCGTGTCGCCGGCGATATATCACCTGACGAGCGCGCGGCCGACTCCCTACTATCGGAGGTAGTGAGGCCGCGACGGGTCTGGCTAGATTTCCTCCATCCCTCGGGAAACACCGCCGCAAAGGAGCGCGCACTGATGACCAGCCAGATCGACCACCTGCTGACCGAGAACCGCCGATTCGCCCCGTCGCCTGAGTTCGCCGCGAACGCGATCGCGAGCGCCGACCTGTACGCGGCGGCCGAAGCCGACCGCGACGGCTTCTGGGCCGAGCAGGCGCGCGCGCTGCACTGGCACAAGCCCTTCACCCAGGTGCTCGACTGGTCGAACCCACCGTTCGCGCAGTGGTTCGCCGACGGTGAGCTCAACGTTGCGTACAACTGCCTCGACCGCCACGTCGAGGCAGGTCTGGGCGACCGCGTCGCGCTGCTGTGGGAGGGCGAGCCCGGCGACGAGCGCCGCGTCACCTACGCAGAGCTGACCGACGAGGTCAAGCGGCTGGCGAACGTCCTCGGCGACCTCGGCATCGGTGACGGCGACCGCGTCGCGATCTACATGCCGATGATCCCCGAGGCGGTCGCGGCGATGCTGGCCGTCGCCCGCGTCGGCGCGATCCACTCCGTCATCTTCGGCGGCTTCTCGGCCGACAGCCTGCGCACGCGCATCGACGATGCGGGCGCGCGGCTCGTGATCACCTCCGACGGCGGCTACCGTAAGGGCCGCGTCTCGCCGCTCAAGCCCGCCGTCGATCAGGCCCTCGCCGATCGTGGCGCGGGGCCGCAGCAGAGCGTCGAACACGTGATCGTCGTCCAGCGCACCGGTGGTGAGGTCGCGTGGACCGAAGGTCGCGACCTGTGGTGGCACGACGTCGTCGCCACCGCCTCCACCGAGCACGAAGCGCAGCCGTTCCCCGCCGAGAACCCGCTGTTCATCCTCTACACGTCGGGGACGACCGGAAAGCCCAAGGGCATCCTGCACACCTCCGGCGGATATCTGACGCAGGCGGCGTTCACGAACCGGGTCGTGCACGACCTGCACCCCGAGTCCGATGTGTTCTGGTGCACGGCCGACATCGGCTGGGTCACGGGGCACACCTACGTCACGTACGGACCGCTCGCCAACGCGGCGACCCAGGTGCTGTACGAAGGAACGCCGGATGCCCCGCACCCGGGCCGCTGGTGGGAGCTCGTCCAGAAGTACGGCGTGACGATCCTCTACACGGCACCCACGGCGATCCGCTCGTTCATGAAGCTCGGCCGCGAGATCCCGAAGAAGTTCGATCTGTCGTCGATCCGCCTGCTGGGCTCGGTGGGTGAGCCCATCAACCCCGAGGCATGGATGTGGTACCGCAAGATCATCGGCGGCAAGACCGCGCCGATCGTCGACACGTGGTGGCAGACCGAGACGGGCGCGATCATGATCTCAGCCCTGCCCGGCGTCACCGAGACCAAGCCCGGCAGCGCGCAGGTGCCGGTGCCCGGCATCGCCGTCGATGTCGTGGACGAAGACGGCGCGCACGTGGGCAACGGCAACGGCGGACTGCTCGTGCTGACCAAGCCGTGGCCGAGCATGCTGCGCGGCATCTGGGGCGACCCGGAGCGGTTCGTCGAGACGTACTGGGAAAAGTTCCAGAAGCAGGGCTACTACTTCGCCGGCGACGGCGCCCGCCTCGACGAGGACGGCGATGTGTGGTTCCTCGGCCGCGTCGACGACGTCATGAACGTGTCGGGCCACCGCTTGTCGACGACCGAGATCGAGTCGGCACTGGTCGGCAATGAAGCGGTCGCCGAAGCGGCGGTCGTCGGCGCAAGCGACGAGACGACGGGCCAGGCGGTGGTCGCCTTTTGCGTCATCAAAGAGTCGTACATGAAGGAGCACGAGCTCGACGGGTTGGTCGATGGCCTGCGTCGGTGGGTTGGCGAGCAGATCGGCCCCATCGCTCGGCCGCGAGACGTGTACATCGTGACCGAACTGCCGAAGACACGCTCCGGCAAGATCATGCGTCGTCTCCTCCGCGACGTTGCAGAGGGGCGCGATGTGGGCGACACGACGACCCTCGCAGACACGATGGTGATGAGCACGATTCAAGGGCAGGTCAAGAAGCGGTAGCAGCGGGCGATGATCAGCGGCACCGGCTGAACGATATCGCTCTCATCGGCGCGGGATCTCGTGCCGCGAGGGTGTCCGGGTTCGTCCGGGATTGCGGGAACGGCTTGGTACAAGGGCGCGCGGGTTCGTACCTTCGAGGCGACGGATGCGCAGGCGTCCATTCAACTGGACGCCTGCTCACCGAGAGGTTCCCCCATGCCCCACGGCATCCCGTCGGCCCATGCCGCTCACCGTGCGCGAGCGCTGCTCGCGATGATCGTGTCTGCCGTACTGGTGATGTTTGGCCTGGCTGCTGGGTCACTGCGGCCGTCGCCGCAGACGCGGAAAGCTACACGATCCGCGGACACATCTCGGTGCCGGGCGGCGTGACGCCCGCCGACTACCTCGCCGACGCCACGCTGGGGCGGTACGACGACAGCTAGACCTACGGCGCAGACAATGCCTACGGCACGCTGTCGCTCGACAAGACAACCGGCGACTACGAGATCAGGGGCGTCGATGCCGGCCGCTACTCGATCGAGCTCGCGGGATCGACCACGATCGGCGACATCACGGTTCAGTGGCGCGGTGCCGCAGGCGCCAACGAGCCGGCTGTGCCCTGCACGAGCGTCTGCACCGGGGCGGGCACGGGAGTAGGTCTGGACTCGGCGGCGCGCGCCGCGGTGTACAACGTCGCGGTCGTCGACCAGGATGTGGTCGCCCCGGACATCGAGACATCCGCATTCGGGCGGGTCAGCATCGCCGTCACGCTCGCGGATCCCGTCGTTGCCAGCGTCTACGCCGACGTCTGGTTCGAAGTCAGCGCCGACGGCGACGGCGGTGCGACGCGCGGCTCCGTGGAACTCGAGGCGGGTCAGCAGACGGCGAGCTACAGCTTCCTCACCGGGGCCGCCGCAACCTACTCCATCAACGCCTACTACAGGGTGTACGACGGGGAAAACTACACGACGTGGGACCGGATCGGGAGCTTCACGGGCGTCGTCGTCAACGCCTGGACGACCACGACGCTGACTGTCCCGACGGTCACTGGCCCCGAGCCTGCCGAAACAGGTGGACCGTCCGAGGCGGAGCTGACCGCCGATTCCACGTGCGGGGTGTCCGTGCCGGCTTCCGGTACTCGAGGCGCCACGGTTCAGGTGGACGTCGGTGCCGGGTACGCCGCCACCGAGGTCGTCGCGTACATCTTCTCGACGCCCATCTCGCTGGGTGCGCACACGGTCGCCGCCGACGGCACGATCTCGGTGACGATCCCCGCCACCATCGCAGGAGATTCGCATCGGATCGCCGTCTACGCAGGGGACGGGACGCTCATCGGATGGGGTGCGATCACGCTGAGTGCAACCTCGACACCCAGCGGGGAGGCGACCTCGACACCCAGCGGAGACAAGGTGCTGGCCGCGACTGGCGCCGGAGACGTCCGAGGACTCGTCGCGCTCGCCACGCTTCTACTCTCGCTGGGAGGTGTGCTGCTGCTCGTTCGCAGACACCGCCGCGCTACCGCCTGAGCCGCGGGCTGAGAGCGGCGCCGGGGGTCACTCCCAGCGGAAAACAACCTCGACCTCGACGGGGCTATCCAAGGGCAGCACCGGCACACCCACGGCCGACCGCGCGTGCCGCCCTGCCTCGCCGAAGATGTCACCGAGCACTTCGCTGGCGCCCGCCTCGATGAGGACGGGGATGTGTGGTTCCTCGGCCGCGTCGACGACGCCATCAACGTGTCGGGCCACGGCCTGTCGACGACCGAGATCGAGTCGGCACTGGTCGGCAACGAAGCGGTCGCGAAGCGGGCACGGCCATGCGGCGCCTGCTGCGCGACACCGCCGTCATGAGCAATCTCTGCGCAGGTGAAGTAGCGAGGGCCTCGAACGTCTCGCGCCGCTGCTCGTGGTGCGGGGCGCTCACCGCGCGGGGGCGTTGAGTGTCTGCATCCGCTCGCGCACGGTGCGAAACACCGCAGGGTCGAACGGGAAGTCCCCTCCGTCCTCGCCGACCAGCCGCATGACCTCGTCGCCGAGTGTGACGGAGAAGTTCACGATCATCCGCGCCTCGGTGGCGTGATCGGCGTCCACCAGACGAGCGGATGCCGGATGCTTATCAAGCCATCTCTTGATCACTTCCTGCAGCCCGGCGCGACTCGTCCCCGCTGCCCACGACACCGTCGTTGTCGTTCCCGGCTCACGCGCGAAGAGTGCGAATCTCTTGCGCAGGAGTTCGTCATCCCCTTGCCCGCGTACGGACTCCATCACGATCAATGAGGCCGCGACCACGAGATCGTCCTCGTGCGCCGCGAGGATGCGCTCGGTAAGGGCGAGGTCGTATGTCAACGCGGGCCCGAAGATCGCGTGTTCGAGCGACGGGAAGTAGTTGAAGAACGTGCTGCGCGAGACCATCGCAATCGCGCAGACGCGGTCGACCGTCACCGCTTGTACGCCGTCGTCGTAAGCGAGCCCGACCGCCGCTTCTTCCATCGCGCGACGCGCGAGACGCATCTTGCGCCCTCTGAGCCCTTCGGTCATCACTCTCCCCTCGATCCGGATGCCATCCTACGTTCGTCGATACTTGGCTTGTATCCAAAATTGGACCTAGTCCATACTTAACGGAGAACGATCAGAAGGGATCGCCATGCCCCGCCTCACCGAACCACGTCGTCGCGACCGGATGCCACGTGCGCACACCCTCGGCGCGCTGTCAGCGATCACCGGACTCGTCCTCATGACGCTGCCGTTGACCGCCAACGCCGCTGAAGCCGAACGTGTGCTCATCACGACGAGGATCTCGGACGACGTGGCCTCGGCGCCACTGGGCGGCACGACCGTGAGCGTGCACCCCGCAGACGACCCTGATCAGGTGATCGCCACAGGCGTCACGGGCGCCGACGGAACCGTTTCTCTCGACGTGCCGGCGACCGACACCAGCTTCATCGCCGAGGCATCCTGGCGCGGCGCCATCGGCGACCTCGTCGACTCCGCGGCGCGGACCGAGTTCAATCCCGCCCTGGGCGAGCCGGTCTCCGTCGTACTGGGAGGTTCATTCGGCGCCATAGGCGGATCGGTCACGGCGACGACGGATGCGGGACCCGTCTCAGACCTCTCCGGCTCGACCATCACCATTCTCAGCGGCGGCACGGCTGTGCAGCGCATCGCCGTCGCCGCCGACGGCACTTTCACGTCCGGCGCCCTACCGACCACATCCACCGACGACTACAGCATCTCCTTCGAACCCGCCACGGGCTTCACGCTCACCGACGCGCAACCGTCGACCAACCCCGCCTTCGCCCTTCCCCGCGGCGTCGAAAGCCCCAGCACCATCGATGTGACCCGGTCGTTCGCGCTCACCGCGGACAGCGCGACACCGACTCCGACACCGACACCGGATCCCTCGCCGTCGACACCGACACCGACACCGACACCGACACCGGATCCCTCGCCGTCGACTCCGACTCCGACTCCGGATGTACCCTCCATCGGCCCGATTCAGCAGCCCTACGTCACCTTCTTCCAACGCCCCGATGACACCGGCCTTACTGACGTGTTCAGCGGCATATCGGAATCCGAGCTTGCAGCTCTGCTCGCGACCGCGGCAGGCACGCCGAACAGCGCAGTCCCCCTTCTCAACGCCTCAGGACAGGCGCTCGGCCTCGCACAGCAGCCGACGGCGGACAAGGCGGCCGCCGCATCCCAGTTGTTGGCGCCGGTCGTCGCCGACGGACCGGGATTGACCGTGAACCAGATCTCGCTCACCGCGTTCGATCTCGAAGGAGCTCTGCTCGCTGTCCAGAGTGGGCGCGCTCAGCTGCTCG
This sequence comes from Microbacterium sp. 70-16, assembly GCF_001898315.1. GTDB lineage: Bacteria > Actinomycetota > Actinomycetes > Actinomycetales > Microbacteriaceae > Microbacterium. The sequence goes on from NZ_MKTQ01000029.1 coordinate 62,290, forward strand.
ACCAGCAGCTGTCTTCGCAGCTCACGGATGTGCACAAGCGCAACGCCCGCGTCGCCACACTCAACAAGGCCATCTCGGCCCTCCGCGCATACGTCGCCGACCCGACTGACGGATCGCTGGCCGTTGCAGTCACGACCGCAGGCGCGGCGGTGGAGTCGCACGATCTCCTCTCGGCGACGTCGGACTCGCCCGAGGCGAGAACGGCCGCCGCCTCGCTCGTCGCATCGTTGCGCATCGAACTCGACTCCGTCACGAACACTCAGCAGACGGACATGCTGCGGCTGGCCAGCCTGTCGAACAAGCGCAATGACGCGTTCGACATGATGACCGACGTCTTCCAGAAGATGCTGGACTCGCGGTCGGCGATCATCGGCAGCATGCGGTCGACCCCGGTCTCGATCGGCACCGTCCAGTGGGACAGTGGAGCCATCACCGGCCGCTTCGATCTCGCCGCCGTCGAGGACGGCGAGCACCACCTCATCATCACCTTCGACGACATCGGCCTCACAGTGGTCGCCGCGGTCACCGTCGAGCGCCGCGAACTGGCAGCGACCGGCTTCGAGTCGAGTCCGGCTCCCTGGGTGGGTGCTGCCCTGCTTGTGCTCGGGGGCGCGGCGCTGATCGGCTCATCTGTCCGGGCGAGGCGCCACGAGCACGTCTGACCTCGAACTGCAACGGGGATCGTGGCGTGAAAGCGGCGCCTGGGCTCACACCGTCGGCTCAATGTCGCCGACGGCCGTGACATCGGCGACACGACGACGCTCACCGACACCACCGTCCTGAGCGTCCTCTCGGCGCAGGTGAAGTGAGCACGGCCGACGCGAGCGTCGCTGAAATGCGGCGCCGCGTCAGGCCCAGCTGAAGACGACCTCGACCTCGACGGGGCTGTCCAGGGGCAGGACCGGCACGCCCACAGCCGAGCGGGCGTGCCGTCCTGCCTCGCCGAAGATGTCGCCGAGCACTTCGCTGGCACCGTTGATGACGCCGGGCTGTCCGGTGAAATCGGGCACGGATGCCACGAACCCGGTGACCTTCACGACACCGACGAGACGGTCGACACCGCCGACGGCGGCGGCAGCCGCGGCGACGGCGTTCAGCGCGCTCTGGCGCGCGTAGGCCTTGGCATCCTCGGCGTCCACAGTGCCGCCGACCTTGCCGGTCGCGGGCAGCGAGCCCGCCACCATCGGCAGCTGCCCCGAGGTGTAGACGAGGTCGCCGTGCACCGTCGCGGGGAGGTACGCGGCTACCGGCGGAACGACGGACGGCAACTCGATGCCGAGCTCGGCGAGGCGGGCGGCCACGCTCATGCCTGACCGCCCTCGAACTGCTGCGCGGCGACGGCCGCAGCATCCAGCCCGGCGTTGGCGGCACCGCCGCCGGCGGGACGCTTGAAGTAGGCGACGAGCCCACCCTCGGGGCCGGGGACGATCTGCACGAGCTCCCAGCCCTGCTTGCCCCAGTTGTTCAAGATGGCTGCCGTGTTGTGGATCAGCAGCGGCGTCGTGAGGTACTCCCACGTGATCATGAGGGGCTCCTGTGGTGGTGGATCGCGGTCGGGCCGCCGCCGATACGCACGCCGGCGCATCAAGGCTTCGCCCAGGGTTTTCCCTTACGATCAAGCCTATGCCCCATGTGAATAGGACAGCCACCGGCGTGCTCGGAGGCCTCGCAGGCCTCGTCGGACTGAGCGTCGTCGCCGGTGTTCTCGTGACCGCGACGGTGACCCCCGCACTCGCCGTCTCGGGCTACGCGGCCACGAGCGCCCTCGACTCGTTCGACAACATGCCCAGCGTGCTCGAGATCGACCCGCTCATGCTGCCGACCGAGATCTACCGCAAGGATTCTGCGGGCAACGACGTGCTGATGGCCGAGTTCTACGACCAGAACCGCATCCCCGTCACCTACGACGAGGTCAACCCCGTCATGTACGAGGCGATGGTCTCGAGTGAAGACAAGAACTTCTACACGCACGGTGGCGTCGACTTCGTCGGCACCCTCAGCGCACTCGTCGGCAACGCCTCCAGCGGCGGCAACCGCGGTGGCTCGACGATCACGCAGCAGTACGTCAAGAACGTGCTGCAGCAGAACTGTGAGACGCAGGCCAACGGCGACCAGGATCTCGTCGACGCGTGCTACGCCGCGACGACGGTGAACTCGGGCACCGAGGGCTACCAGCGCAAGCTGCAGGAGATGCGGTACGCGATCCAGGTCGAGAAGCAGTACTCCAAAGAAGAGATCCTGCTCGGCTACCTGAACATCACCAACTTCGGCGGCACGGTGTACGGCATCGGCGCAGCCGCCGAGCACTACTTCGGCGTCTCGGCCGCCGACCTCACGATCGCGCAGGCGGCGACCATCGCCGGCATGGTGCAAGAGCCCAACACGTTCCGCATCGACCAGCCGGGCGGCACCACGACCGACAAGGCCGGCAACGCGGTCAACGGTGAGGCGGACGGCTACTCGCTGACCCTCGACCGCCGCAACTACGTGCTCGGGCGCATGCTCGAAGACGGCAAGATCTCGCAGGCCGAGTACGACGAGGCCTACGCGACCCCCATCACTCCGAACATCGTGAACCGCCAGCAGGGTTGCCAGATGGCATCGGGCGCCGAGTTCTTCTGCGAGTACGTCGTCTCGATCATCAAGAGCGACCCCGCCTTCGGAGACGAAGACGAGCGCGCGCTCAACCTGCGTCGCGGCGGCTTCAAGGTCTACACGACGCTCGACCCCGACCTGCAGCAGACCGCGAACGACGCGATCTCGATCGTCCCCGCGACCGTCAGCTACATGGACCTCGGCTCGTCGGGCGTCCAGGTCGAGGTCGGCACCGGCCGTATCCTCTCGATGGTGCAGAACCGGCCCTACAGCGCGACGGGCACCGAAGAAGGCAAGACTCCCGTCAACTACAACGTGCGCGAGGCCAACGGCGGCAGCATCGGACACTCCGCCGGCTCGACGTACAAGGTCTTCAGCCTGCTCAACTGGCTGCAGCAGGGCAGGTCCGTCAACGAGGTGATCAACGGTCGCATCGGCGTCAAGAAGGTGCAGACCTGTGACGGCGCAACCCAGAGCGTCCCCGCCGACAACACCGGCGTGGCAGGCCACATCGGCAACTTCGAGAACAGCAGCGGCTACACCGGCACGATCTACAACTTCACCCGCGACTCGCTCAACTCGGGCTTCCTGGCGATGGCCGAGCAGCTGAGCGTGTGCTCGACAAACGAGGTCGCCGGCCAGATGGGCGTCACGTGGGGCGACGGCACGCCGCTCACCTCGGTGCCCTCGTGGTCGACCGACCCCGCCAACGCGCCGTACAACGTGCTCGGCTCGTCGGCCGTCGCGCCGCTGGACATGGCCGAGGCCTACGCCGCGATCGCCGCGAACGGCGTGCTGTGCCAGCCGAAGTCGATCGACAAGGCGCTGGATGCCGACGGCAACGACATCACGCCGCAGACCACCTGCAACCAGGCGCTGACCACAGAGGTCGCCTCGACGGCGGCGTACACGCTCGTCGGCGTCATGAGCGGCACCGGTGTGGGCGCGCGCATCGGCGATGGTGTGCCGGTCTTCGGCAAGACCGGTATCCACCAGTACGAGCAGACCTGGATGGACGGCTCGTCGACGAAGGTCGCGACGGTCGTCTGGGTCGGCAACGCGACGGGTGCGGCCAAGCTCAACCTGTACCGCGAGAACGGGTGGCAGCTCTCGCGCATCCGCAACGCGATCTGGCCGGCGATGCAGGGTGCCGCCAACGCCAAGTACGGCGGCGACAACTTCCCCGATCCGGCAGCCGAGCTCACCAAGCGGGTGCTGACCGACCTGCCGAGCGTCATCGGTATGACGGTCGACCAGGCGACGACGACTCTTGAGGCCGCTGGATTCTCGGTGACTGTCGGCGACGCGGTCGACGGTGTCGAGGCAGCCGGCACCATCGTCCAGCAGGATCCCGCGGCCGGAAAGGTCGGTGGCGGCACGACCGTCACGATCAACCCGAGCAATGGGAACGGGCTGACCGTGCCCGCCGTCAGCGGCACGCTGAGCAGCGCCACCCAGACGCTGCGGTCGGCCGGGTTCAGCGATATCAGCAGCTCGTGCACGCAGCGTGACAGCGCTTCGGACGAGGGTACGGTCACCGGCACCGATCCGTCGGCCGGCACGGTCGTCTCGCGCAGCGCGTCGATCACGATCAACTACCAGGCGAAGTCCTGCGGCAACAGCAACCGCGGCAACAACAACGGCAACAACGGGTGACCGTCTCCGCGCCGCGCACCGCCCTCGCCGCCGCCTCGGCGGTGGGGGCGGTGGGAGTCGGCGCCGTCGTGTGGGGAACCTGCATCGAGCGGTTCCTGTTCACGGTGCGCCGCCACGACCTCGCCGTGCTCCCCGCCGGATCGCCGTCGCTGACGGTGCTGCACCTGTCCGATGCGCACATGGCGCCGTGGCAGCATCGCAAGCAGGCGTGGATCGCGCGGCTTGCCGAGCACGTGCAGCCCGACCTCGTGATCAACACGGGCGACAACCTCGGGCATGAGGACGGGCTGCGGGGCATCCGCACCGCTTTCGCGCCGCTGCGCGGCGTGCCGGGCCTGTTCGTGCACGGATCGAACGATGTCATCGGCCCGTCCGGCCGCAATCCCCTGCGGTACTTCCAGGGGCCGTCGCAGCGCAACGACCGCGGCGTCGACCTCGACACGGCGGCGATGGACGCCTTCTTCACCGACGAGCTCGGCTGGAACGATCTCGACAACACCGCCGCGACGATGACCGTCGCGGGACTGCGCGTCGACGCCTTCGGCGTCGACGACGCGCACCGCGACTGGGACGAGCTGGACGCACTGCCCGCGGCGATCGCGCAGATGCGGCGGCGGCCGCTGCTGCGGCCCGCCGCCACCGCTGCGCTGACCCTCGGCGTCACGCACGCGCCGTACCGCCGCGTGCTCGACCGGTTCGTCGACCTCGGCGCCGATGTGCTGCTCGCGGGGCACACGCACGGCGGCCAGGTGCGCATCCCGTTCTCCCCCTCGGCGCTCGTCGCGAACTGCGACATCCCCTTGGACCAGGCGCGCGGCATGAGCACGTGGACCCACGACGGGCGCACCGTGCCGCTGAACGTGTCGGCGGGGCTCGGACACTCGATCTACGCGCCGGTGCGATTCGGCTGCCGGCCGGAGGCATCCGTTCTCACCCTGCGCGCGGTCAACTGATCGTGCGCGGCCGATTCGCGCCGACCCGATTCGTGCCTGGCCGATTCGTGCACAGCCGCGGAACACTGTAGACTCGGAGGGTTGCCACGGGGTGTGGCGCAGCTTGGTAGCGCGCGTCGTTCGGGACGACGAGGCCGCAGGTTCAAATCCTGTCACCCCGACAGCTGAAGGGCTCCGCTATGCGGAGCCCTTCGTTGCAGAACCCCCCGAAACGGAGCGCCGATGACTTCCCCTCGCCTGGTCGCCTTCGACCTCGACGACACACTCGCCCCCTCCAAGAGCGCGATCGACCCGCGCATCGGCGAGCTGCTCATCGCCCTCGCCGAGCGTGTCGAGGTCGCCATCATCTCGGGCGGTCAGCTCGCACAGTTCACGAAGCAGGTCGTCGACCGCCTGCCCGCGACGACTTCCACCGTGCTGAGTCGCATCCACCTCATGCCCACGTGCGGCACGCAGTACTACACGCTGTCCGCGTCGGGCATCGAGACCGTGTACACGCGGTCGCTGACCGACGACGAGAAGACGCGCGCGCTGACCGCCGTCGAAGAAGAGGCACGGCGCCTGGGTCTGTGGGCGAGCGAGACGTGGGGCGACATCCTCGAAGACCGCGGATCGCAGATCACGTTCTCGGCGCTCGGCCAGAGCGCACCGTTGGATGCCAAGAAGGCGTGGGACCCGACCGGCGAGAAGAAGAACACGCTCCGCGCCGCCGTGGCTGACCGCATCCCCGACCTCGAGGTGCGCTCAGGTGGATCGACGTCGGTCGACATCACCCACCGCGGCATCGACAAGGCCTACGGCATGCGCCAGCTGGCCGAGCAGACGGGCATCCCGCTCGATGACATGCTCTTCGTCGGCGACCGCCTCGACCCCGACGGCAACGACTACCCCGTGCTCGCGATGGGTGTCGCCTGCCGCGCCGTCGAGGGCTGGGAAGAGACCGCCGACTTCCTCGACGAGCTCATCCCCACCCTCCCCGCGCGCTGACGGCGGGCGCGGCGGGGTGCGCGGCGATGCCTCGGCGGCCCGTCCCGCACCCCGCCCACCCCACCCTCATCCGCGAGACTGCAGTGGTGCACCGAGACTGCACGCGACGGCTGCTGTCTCGGTGCACCACTGCTGTTTCGGCGTCGGGGCGGGGTGCGGCGGCCCGCGCGCTGACGGCGGTCAGGCCTTCGCGCGAGCGGGGGTGCGACGGGCGGGAGTGGCGGCCGCTCCCCCAACACCCGCGATGGGCGTGAGGCGCTGCAGCTGCGTCACGTGGCGCGGCTCGAGCTCGGCGAGCGTCGAGACGCCGAGCAGCTTCATCGTGCGCTCGATCTCGGTGCGCAGGATCTCGATCGTGCGGTCGACGCCGCGGCGCCCACCCGCCATCAGCCCGTACAGGTAGGCACGGCCGATCAGGGTGAACTTCGCGCCGAGCGCGACGGATGCCACGATGTCGGCGCCGTTCATGATGCCGGTGTCGACCATGATCGTGGAATCCTTGCCGACTTCGCGCACGACCTGCGGCAGCAGGTGGAACGGGATCGGCGCACGGTCGAGCTGGCGTCCGCCGTGGTTCGACAGCACGATGCCGTCGACGCCGAGGTCGATCAGGCGCTTCGAGTCGGCGACGTTCTGGACGCCCTTGATGACGATCTTCCCGGGCCACATCGAGCGGATGACCTCGAGGTCTTCGTAGCTGATCGTGGGGTCCATCGCGGCGTTGAGCAGCTCGCCCACGGTGCCGCCGGTCGTCGTCAGCGACGCGAACTCGAGGCTCGGCGTCGTGAGGAAGTCGATCCACCACCACGGCCGCGGGATCGCGTTGATGATCGTGCCGAGCGTCAGCTGCGGCGGGATCGAGAAGCCGTTGCGCTTGTCGCGCAGGCGCGCGCCGGCAACCGGAGTGTCGACGGTGAACATGAGCGTGTCGAAGCCCGCCTTCGCGGCCCGCTCGACGAGTCCGTACGAGATCTCACGCTCGCGCATGACGTACAGCTGGAACCAGTTGCGCCCATGCGGGTTCGCGGCGCGCACGTTCTCGATCGAGGTCGTCCCGAGGGTCGAGAGGGTGAACGGGATGCCCGCGGCGCCCGCCGCCCCCGCTCCGGCGATCTCGCCCTCGGTCTGCATGAGCCGCGTGAACCCGGTCGGGGCGATGCCGAACGGCAGCGCCGACGGGCCGCCGAGGATCTCGGTCGAGGTGTCGACGTCGGCCGCCGGGCGGAGGATGTCGGGGTGGAACTCGATGTCTTCGAACGCCTGGCGGGCGCGCGCGAGCGACAGCTCGCCCTCGGCGGCGCCGTCGGTGTAGTCGAAGGCGGCCTTGGGGGTGCGGCGCTTCGCGATCGCGCGGAGGTCCGCGATCGTCAGCGCGCCGTCGAGGCGCCGCTTCACGCCGTCGAGCTCGGGCTTCTTGAACTGCATGAGCTCGAGCAGTTCGGGGATCTTGGGCAGCTGACGCTGAACCATGGTGTGCCTTTCGGGTGTCAGGATGTGTCAGGACGCGGTGGGCGCCGGCAGCCCGGCATCCGCGTAGTAGCCGGTGATGTGCGCGCGCACGAGGCCGCGCGCCGTCTCGGATTCGCCGCGTTCGATCGCGTGGAGGATCTCGGCGTGTTCGTGCCGCAGGCGGGCGCCTGTGGCCGTCCAGTCGGGCACACGCTCGGCTCCGGCCCGGATGTAGCTCTCGATCGTCTCGCGCAGGCCCGCCATGGTCGCCGAGACGACGAGGTTGCCGGATGCCTCGACGAGGCGCACGTGGAACTGCGAGTCGAGGGCGAGGAAGTCCTCGAGCGAGAGCTCCGGGGCATCCATCGCGACAAGCGTCGCGCGCGCCTCGGCGAGGTCTGCGCTCTCGCGGTCGGCGAGGTGGGCGACGGCCCACTCCTCCAGCAACAGGCGGGTCTCGTAGACGTCGGGGATCGGGAACCCGTGCGCGGCCACCTGCAGGCGCAGCAACTGGGCGAGGCCGCCCTGCGGCGTCGCCGTGACGATCGCACCCGCCGCGGGGCCCGAGCCCGTCGCCGTGCGGATCAGGCCCATCACCTCGAGCACGCGCAGCGCTTCGCGCACACTCGAGCGCCCGACGCCGAGTGTCGACGCGAGCTCGCGCTCGGGGGGCAGCCGGTCGCCGGGTCCGATCGTGCCGCTCAACAGGTCACCCTCGATCTTGTCGAGGACGACACGCCACGCCTTCGCCGGTGTGCTGTCGGTCATACGACCCCTTCCGTTGTCTGACCACATTATCTCCAGTGGTCAGACCTTGCAACGTGAGGGTCGATGCGATATCAGTTCAGGCGGCCGCCGGACTCACGCAGGTAGCACTCCGCGCACATCGACTCGTACGTGACCTTCTGGTGCGAGAGCTCGTCGATCGCGACCTGATCGCCGTCGAAGACGAACCTCCCGCCGACCAGCCGCGCGTTGAACAGCGCCTTGCGCCCGCACCGGCAGATGGTCTTGAGCTCTTCCAGGCTGTGCGACAGCTCAAGCAGGCGCGCAGAGCCGGGGAACGCGCGCGTCTGGAAGTCGGTGCGGATGCCGTACGCGAGCACCGGGATGCGGTCTTCGACGACGATCCGCAGCAGATCGTCGACCTGCGCGGGGGTGAGGAACTGCGCCTCATCGATCAGCAGGCATGCGACCTCGCCGACGCGGTCGGCGTGCGCCGAGACGAGCGCACGCACATCGTCATCGGGTGCGATCAGGAAGTCGACCGTGCGCGCGACGCCGAGCCGACTGGAGATCTGATCGGCACCCTTCGTGTCGATCTCGGGCTTGGCCAACAGCACGTGCTGCCCGCGCTCCTCGTAGTTGAACGCCGCCTGCAGCAGCGCCGTCGACTTGCCCGAGTTCATCGCCCCGTAGCGGAAGTACAGCTTGGCCACGCGCGCCTCAGCGGTTGATCTGCAGCGCCTGCGCTGTCGCGCTCAGCGAGGCGTCGGCGCGTGCGGCATCCGGGTTCAGCTGCTCGCCGTAGCTCGGGATGAGCTCTCGCAGGGTCGGCTCCCACTCGGGCATCCGGTCGGGGAAGCACGTCTGCAGCAGGTTCAGCATGATGGATGCCGCCGTCGACGCGCCCGGCGAGGCACCCAGCAGGCCCGCGATCGAGCCGTCGGCCGAAGTGACGACCTCGGTGCCGAACTGCAGCACGCCACCCTTCGTTGGATCCTTCTTCATGACCTGGGCGCGCTGGCCGGCCTGGATGAGCTCCCAGTCCTCGTCCTTCGCGGTGGGCATGAACACCCGCAGCGAGTCGACCTTCTTCTTGTGGTTCTTCAGCAGTTCGCTGAGCAGGTACGTGATGAGGCTCGGGTTGTCGATCGCAACCTTGAGCATCGGGCCGAGGTTGCCGGGGCGCACCTGCGCGACGATGTCGGTGATGCGGCCGTTCTTGAGGAACTTCGGGCTGAACGTCGCGAACGGACCGAACAGCAGCGACGCCTCGCCGTCGACGACGCGCGTGTCCAGGTGCGGCACCGACATGGGCGGGGCGCCGACGGATGCCTGCGAGTACACCTTCGCCTTGTGCTGGGCGACGATCGCGGGGTTCGAGGTCTTGAGGAACTGACCGCCGATCGGGAACACGCCGTAGCCGGAGATCTCGGGGATACGCGAGGACTGTAGCAACTTGATGGCCCAGCCACCCGCGCCGACGAACACGAAGCGTGCGTTCAGGCTGCCGGGGGTCTTGCCGAGCGAGCGGCGGTACGAGACCTTCCACGTGCCGTCGGCCTGCTTGCGCAGCTTGCGCGCCTCGATGTTGGTGCGCACGTCGACACCCTCGGATGCCAGGTTCGCGAACAGCTGACGCGTCAGCGCCCCGAAGTCGACGTCGGTGCCGGCGGGCACCCGGGTCGCGGCGAACGGCTCGCCCACGCGGCGCTTCTGCATGAGCAGCGGCGCCCACTGGTTGATGACGCGGGAGTCCTCGGAGTACTCGATGCCCTCGAACAGGGGCTGGGTCTTGAGCGCCTCGTAGCGCTTCTTGAGGTAGGCGACGTCCTTCTCGCCGCGGACGAACGTCATGTGCGGCGTCGCGTTGATGAAGGTCGAAGGCCCGTCGAGGATGCCCCGGTCGATGAAGCTCGACCACAGTTGCCGGCTCTGCTGGAACTGCTCGTTGATCGACACGGCCTTCGCGGGGTCGACCGAGCCGTCGCTCGCTTCGGGCATGTAGTTGAGCTCGCACAGGGCCGCGTGGCCGGTACCGGCGTTGTTCCAGGCGTTGGAGGATTCCTCGGCGACATCGCTGAGGCGCTCGAGCACGACGATCTTCCAGTCCGGCTGGAGCTGGCGCAGCAGGGTTCCGAGGGTGGCGCTCATGATGCCACCGCCGATCAGGACGACATCAACGGGTTCACTCACGATGTCCCAGTCTAGGCGCGGTTTCGCGCGCGGCCCGCCGCCGTGGCATCCCTCGCCTGTCAACTCCGGTGGTTCTTACGCGAACCGTGAATTTCGCAGGGTGCGGGTCAGGCCACGGGGGCGGCGAGGCGGGCGGCGACGATCTCGGCGATCTGGACGGCGTTGAGGGCCGCGCCCTTGCGCAGGTTGTCGTTCGACAGGAACAGCACGAGGCCCTTCCCCTCGGGCGCCGACTGGTCGGCGCGGATGCGGCCGACGTAGCTCGGGTCGTTGCCGGCCGCCTGCAGCGGCGTCGGCACCTCTTCGAGGGCGACACCGGGGGCGGATGCCAGGATCTCGCGCGCCTGGTCGGGCGTGATGTCGTCGCGGAACTCGGCGTGGATCGACAGCGAGTGCCCCGTGAAGACGGGCACGCGCACGCACGTGCCGGCGACGCGCAGGTCAGGCAGCTCGAGGATCTTGCGGCTCTCGTTGCGCAGCTTCTTCTCTTCGTCGGTCTCGTTGTCGCCGTCGTCGACGAGGTTGCCCGCGAACGGGATGACGTCGAACGCGATCGGGGCGACATACTTCTCGGGCTGCGGGAAGTCCACCGACGAGCCGTCGTGCACGAGGTCGAGCGTGTGGTTCTGCGCCAGGACGCCCTCGACCTGGCCGAGGAGTTCCTGGGCCCCGGCGAGGCCCGAGCCCGAAACGGCCTGATAGGTCGACACGATGAGGCGCTCGAGGCCAGCGGCGGCGTGCAGGGGCTTGAGCACCGGCATCGCGGCCATCGTCGTGCAGTTGGGGTTGGCGATGATGCCCTTGGGCAGGTTCAGGGTCGCGTGCGGGTTGACCTCGCTCACGACGAGGGGAACCTCGTGGTCCATGCGCCAGGCGCTGGAGTTGTCGATGACGACGGCGCCAGCCTCGGCGAACCGCGGCGCGTGCGCGCGCGATCCGGTCGCACCGGCCGAGAACAGGGCGATGTCGATGCCGGCCGGGTCAGCCGTCGCGACGTCTTCGATGATGATCGTCTCGCCGCCGAACTCGACCGCGGTACCCGCCGAGCGCGCCGTCGCGAACAGGCGCAGCTCACGGATCGGGAACGAGCGCTCCGCGAGAATCTCGCGCATGACGGTCCCGACCTGGCCGGTGGCGCCGACGACGGCGACGGAGAGTCCTGAATCGGAGATGCGGGTCATGACGGATCCTTGCGTGCGCGCCGCGGGTGCGGCGAAGTCGGGGTTTTCGGCGATTCTACCCGCCGGCGCGCGGCAGCTTCGGCCGCATGACGGAGGCATCCTGCCGAATCCACTGCCAACCATGTCCCAAAAACGGTTGTTCAGGGCCGGGGAATCCAGCGTTTATTGGGACATGCTCCGCATCAAGTGGGACATGGAGGGGCGGCGGATGCCCGGGCGCTGGCTCAACGGCCGGTGCCGGCGTGGACGACGGCTTCGGCTTCGCCGTCCAGGCCGTAGGCCGTGTGCACGACGCGCGCGGCCTCGGCGAGGTCGTCGCCGCGGACGACGACCGAGATGCGGATCTCCGACGTCGAGATCATCTCGATGTTCACGCCCGCGGTCGACAGCGCCTCGAACAGCGTCGCCGAGACGCCCGAATGCGTGCGCATGCCCGCGCCGACGACCGACAGCTTGCCGATCTGGTCGTCGTGGACGAGGCTCTCGAACCCGATGCCGGGCTGCTCGGCAGACAGCGCGCGCAGCGCCGTCGCGGCATCCGACTTAGGCACGGTGAACGAGATGTCGGTGCGCCCGGTCGCGGCGGCCGACACGTTCTGCACGATCATGTCGACGTTCGCGCCGCTCTTGGCGACGACGGTGAAGATCTCGGCGGCCTTGCCGGGCACGTCGGGCACGCCGATGATGGTGATCTTGGCCTGGCCGAGGTCGGTGGCGACACCGGCGACGATGGGCTCTTCCATGGCGGACTCCTCTAGGTGAGCCGCGATCGCGGCGGGGACGGTCATACCGGCGCCGAGCACGAACGTGCCCTGGCCGGAGCTGAAGGTGGAACGGGCGTTGATCATGACGCCGTGGCGGCGCGCGTACTCGACGGCGCGGATGTAGAGCACCTTGGCGCCATTGGCGGCCAGCTCGAGCATCTCTTCGGACGAGACGACGTCGAGCTTGCGCGCCTTGGGCACGACGCGCGGGTCGGCGGTGAAGATGCCGTCGACGTCGCTGTAGATTTCACACACGTCGGCGTCGAGGGCCGCAGCGAGGGCGACGGCGGTCGTGTCGGAGCCGCCGCGGCCGAGGGTCGTGATGTCGCGGGTGTCGCGGTTGAAGCCCTGGAAGCCGGCGACGATGACGATCGCGCCCTCGTCGAGGGCTTCGCGCAGGCGCACCGGGGTGACGTCGACGATGCGTGCGGCACCGTGCGTGGCATCCGTGATCATGCCGGCCTGGCTGCCGGTGAAAGACCGCGCCTCGAAGCCCATCGAGTGGATCGCCATCGCGAGCAGCGCCATGGAGATGCGCTCGCCCGAGCTGAGCAGCATGTCGAGTTCGCGCGGCGCCGAGATCGGCGCGACCTCGTGCGCGAGGTCGAGCAGCTCGTCGGTCGTGTCGCCCATCGCGCTGACGGCGACGACGACGTCGTGGCCGGCCCTGCGGGTGTCGACGATGCGCTTGGCGACGCGCTTGATGCTTTCGGCGTCGGCGACGGACGAGCCGCCGTACTTCTGGACGATCAGCGCCACGTGTGGAACTCCCGAGTGTGTCGACGGGGCGACGGACAGATGCCGACCCCAAAGGAACATTCTAGAGACGGCAGGATGCCGCATCCGCCATGTGACGGCGGCGCCGGCGACCAGAAGCGGCCGTCACTGCAGCGTGAGTCCCGCCGCCGCGGTGCAGAGAGCGTCCCTCACGCCGCGGGCGGTGCGGGTGGCGCCGGCTGCGCTGGCTCTGCCAGCGGCATACTCACCGCGGCATCCGCTCGTCTGAGCCTGCCGCCGGTCGCGGCGAGCCAGCAGCCGACGATGACGATCGGGAAGCCGATCAGCAGGCCGCCCGACAGGTGCTCACCGAGCACGAGCACGCCGAGCAGGATCGCGACGACGGGGTTCACATACGTGAACAGCGGCGCGCGCACGGGGCCGACCTCGCCGATGAGCGCGAAGAACGCGAGGAACGCGAGGGCCGTGCACAGGATGCCGAGCAGTACCAGCGACACCGCGCTGCGCGCGGTCGGAACCTCGTGCTGGGTCAGCAGCGCGAACGGCAGGTACGCGATGCCGACGACCATCAGTGACAGCGTGATCGTGCCCAGTGAGGGCACGTGTGCGAGCTTCGTCGCGATGATGAAGGGCGCGACCGCGTAGAGGAACGCGACGAGCAGCACCTCGCCCATCGCGGCAAGTGCCTGCCCCGGGTCGCCGATCGACAGGCCGGGGCCGATGACGATGACCCCGACGCCGATGAACCCGACGACCAGGCCGATCGCGCGCAGTGGCGAGAGCATCGTGCGGTCGCCGCGTGCGAGGGCGATCACCGCGGCGAACAGCGGCACCGTCGCGACGAGCAGGCCGGTGATGCCGGAGGGCAGGGTCTGCTCAGCGTGCCCCAGCAGGAAGAACGGCCCCGCCATCTCGATCGCCCCGAACGCGAGCACCCACGGCCACAGCTTGAGCGCGGGTCGCAGCGCGCCGCGGCGCAGCGCGATCGGCAGCAGGATCGCGGCGCCGATCAGCGTGCGCCCCGACACGATCGCGGCGGGCGAGAACGTGTCGACGGCCTCTTTGATGAACAGGTACGGGATGCCCCACAGCAGCGCCATCAGTCCGTAGAGCATCCACGCCCGCCCCGAGACGGCCGCGCTCATCAGACGCTCCGTCGGCCCTCGAACGCGCGGCCCAGGGTCACCTCGTCGGCGTATTCGAGGTCTCCCCCGACGGGAAGACCCGACGCGAGCCGGGTGACGCGGATCTCGAGCGTGTGCAGCAGCCGGCTGAGGTAGGTCGCGGTCGCCTCACCCTCGAGGTTGGGATTGGTCGCGAGGATGACCTCCTGCACCGTGCCGTCGGCGAGGCGCTGCATGAGCTGCGTGATGCGCAGATCGTCGGGTCCGATGCCCGCGATGGGGCTGATCGCCCCACCCAGCACGTGGTAGAGCCCGCGGAACTCGCGCGTGCGCTCGATGGCCGACACATCCTTGGCATCCTCGACGACGCAGATGAGGCTGCCATCGCGCCGCGGATCGCGGCAGATGGCGCAGCGCTCCTGCTCGCTCACGTTGCCGCAGATCTCGCAGAAGCGCACGCGTTCGCGCAGCTCGCCGAGCAGTTGCGACAGGCGCGTGACGTCGAACGTGGGTGTCTGCAGGATGTGGAACGCGATGCGCTGGGCCGACTTCGGGCCGATGCCCGGAAGTCGCCCGAACTCATCGATGAGATCTTGGACGATGCCGTCGTACATGAATCAGTTGAACCTCGTCGGCGGGTTGTGCGGCTCTTCCCGCACGAAAGTGGCGCCCAGCACCTGGCGGACGACGGCCTCGCCGACACGTTCGATGCCGTTCGTGCGCGGCGCGCGCGGCGGCGCCGCCGAGGCACGCCGCTCGACCGCGACCGGCGCACGCGGCGGCAGCGGGGCGTCGTCGTCGGGCGGCGGCGGGACGTCGTCTTCGTCGTCGGGCGGGATGTCGGAGACCGGGATCACATCGCCGTCGTGCTCGCGCTGGATCGTGAGGGTGCGCACGGGCGCCGCCTCGGCATCCTCGGGCTCGTCGTCGACGGCCAGCTGCGCGACCGGGCCCGGCTCGCCGTCGGCCGGGATCGCGGCGACGGCCCACTCGGTCACCGGCGCGGCCGCGCTCGCGGAGCTGCGCGGGGGTGCGGATGCCTCGGGACGCACGACGGGCGGCGTGCCGCCGTGGCCTACCTGACCTGCGGGCGGGGTGCCCGGGCCTGCGGCGGGCGAGGCGGGGGTGCCGCCGGGGCCGGCCTGACCGGCGGGCGGGGTGCCCGGGCCCGCGGCGGGCGGGGCCTGCGGGGCCTGCTGCCCACCCGCGTCGTGGCGTGCGACATACTTCACGCGCACATCGAGCACCGCCAGGATCGCGCTGCGGAGGTCTTCACTCGGCCCCTTGCCCGCGGCGAGCTTCTTGAACGCTGCGACATCGCCCTGACTCTGGAAGTTCAGAGCCAGCACGTCGTCGGCGTAGCCGACGGGGGTCGCCGCCGCCGCGAGCATCCACGAGGTGCGGCTGATCGGCTCGAGCGTGTCGAGGATCCGCTGCCAGGAGTCGAGCACGGTGGCGAGGGTGACGGGCCCGGCGGGAGGCGCCGGGTCGGATGCCGGCTGCGCCTGCGCCGCGGGAGCGGGGGTGGGCGCGGCCGGCGGCTGGGCCGCGGGAGCCGGCGTCGCCGCCGGAGGCGCGGCAGGCGCCTGCGCCTGCGGCGCGGGCGTGGCCGCCGGAGCGGCCGCAGGAGCGGCAACAGGCGCGGCAGGAGCGACCACCGGCGCAGCGGAGGCGATCGGCGCACGCGAGGCATCCACCGGCACCGACGCGACGGGGCCGCCCGCCGTGTGTGCGAGCACGCGCGCGACCAGCAGTTCCAGTTGCAGCCGCGGCGAGGTCGCACCCGACATCTCGTCGAGCGTCCCGACGACGAGGTCGGCGATCTGCGAGAGGCCGTCGGTGCTGAACGCGCGTGCTTGCTGCGACATCCGTTCGAGCTCGTCGGCGGGGATGCCTCGCAGCACCGCGGCCGCGCCGTCGCCGGTCGCGGCGACGATGATGAGGTCGCGCAGCCGCTCGAGCAGGTCGTCGACGAAGCGGCGCGGGTCCTGACCGGTCTGCACGACCCGGTCGACGGCGGCGAAGGCCGCTCCGGCGTTGTGCGCGGCGAACGCCGAGACGACCTCGTCGAGGAGCTCCGCGTGCGTGTAGCCGAGCAGCGCGACGGCGCGCTCGTACCGCACGACACCGTCTTCGGAACCGGCGATCAGCTGGTCGAGCAGTGAGAGCGTGTCACGCGGCGAGCCGCCGCCGGCACGGACGACGAGCGGCAGGACGCCGGGTTCGACCTGCACGCTCTCTTGCGCGCACAGCTGCTCGACGTACTCGAGCATCGCGGCGGGGGCGACGAGGCGGAACGGATAGTGGTGCGTGCGCGAGCGGATCGTGCCGATGACCTTCTCGGGCTCGGTCGTCGCGAAGATGAACTTGACGTGATCGGGCGGCTCTTCGACGAGCTTGAGCAGGGCGTTGAATCCCTGCGGCGTCACCATGTGCGCCTCGTCGAGAATGAAGATCTTGAACCGGTCGCGGGCGGGAGCGAAGATCGCGCGCTCGCGCAGGTCGCGGGCATCGTCGACACCGTTGTGGGATGCCGCGTCGATCTCGACGACGTCGAGCGATCCGCCGCCGCCGCGCCCGAGCTCGATGCAACTGTCGCACTTTCCGCACGGGGTGTCGGTCGGGCCCTCGGCGCAGTTGAGGCAGCGCGCCAGGATGCGCGCCGAGGTGGTCTTGCCGCACCCGCGCGGACCGCTGAACAGATAGGCGTGCCCGACCCGGTCGCCGCGCAGCGCCGTCATCAGCGGATCGGTGACCTGGGCCTGCCCGATCATCTCACCGAAGCTCTCGGGCCGGTAGCGGCGGTACAGGGCTGTGGTCACCTGAACAGACTACGGCGTACGCCCGACATCGCGGCCGGCGCCATGCACAGCTCGCGAGCGCGCGCCCGGTGTTTCGGACGTTTGAGGGGACCGAAACTCCGATCAGGCGAGTTTCGGCCGCTTCAGGGGTCCGAAACTCGCGCGGCGTCTGTCCGAGCGGGCCGTGGGAACAGTGCCGCGGGGCGGGGCGTTGCAGCAGGCATGGAACCCCGCCTCGTCGACGTCGTCGTCATCGGCGCCGGGCAGGCAGGGCTGTCGGCGGCCTATCACTTGCGGCGGCGCGGCTACTCCCCCGCGGTGATCCCCGCCCCGACCCGCACCCCACCCGACGGCCCGTCGTTCGTCGTCCTCGACGCCGACGAGAAGCCCGGCGGCGCCTGGCAGCACCGCTGGGAGTCGCTGCGGATGGCGACGGTCAACGGCATCCATGAACTGCCCGGTTTTCCGGTGCCGCCTGCCGATCCGAACGCGCCCGCGCGCGACGTGCTGCCCGACTACTTCGCCGAGTACGAGCGGCGCTACGACCTGCGCGTCGAGCGCCCCGTGGAGGTGCGCGCGGTGCGCCGCGAGGACGACGATCCGCACGGCCGGCTGCTCGTCCAGACCGACCGGGGTGACTGGAGCGCCCGCTACGTCATCAACGCGACGGGCACGTGGCGACGCCCGTTCTGGCCGCGCTACCCGGGCGGCGAGACCTTCCGCGGGCGCCAGCTGCACGTGCACGACTACGTCTCGGCATCCGAGTTCGCGGGCCGGCGCGTCGTGATCGTCGGCGCGGGCATCTCGGCCGTGCAGCTGCTAGACGAGATCTCGCACGTCGCCAACACGTTCTGGGTGACGCGGCACGAAGTGCGGTGGGATGCCACCGAGTTCGACACCGCCGCGCGCATCGCGGCGATCGCCGGCGTCGAAGAGCGCGTGCGGCGCGGCGAGCCACCCGGCAGCGTCATCTCGGTGACCGGCCAGCACCGCACCGCGTGGTCGGAGGCCGCGCAGGCGCGGGGCGTGCTCGTGCGGCATCCGATGTTTTCGCGCATCGAACCAGACGGCATCCGGATGCCCGACGGGACGCTCGAGCGCGCCGACGTGATCCTGTGGGCGACGGGCTTCCGCGCCGACATCGTCCACCTCGCACCCCTCGCGCTGCGCACGCCCGCGGGCGGCATCCGCGTCGCGAACGGGCGGTCGCTCGACGAGCCGCGGGTGTTCCTCATCGGGTACGGCCCGTCGCAGTCGACCGTCGGCGCGAACCGCGCGGGCCGCGACGCCGTGCGCGCGATCGTCGCCGAGGAACGCGGTTCGGGGTCGCCTGTGGTCGCCTCAGCCCACGCGTAGCGACCACACGCGACCCCAAACCCGGACGCACGCGACTACACGCGACCCCAAACTGAGGAGCGAGCGGGCGAAAGGGACCGCACGCGACCCCAAACCCGGGATGCCTCAGGAGTCGAGTGCCTCCTCGGGCAGCTCGCCGATGATGGGGATCGACCCCGTGATCACGGGGATGCTCGTCGTCAGGGTGGGCACCGAGGCCGACAGCAGCGTGCCGTCGTCGCGCACCGACTCGCCGATGTCGCTGAGGCTCGGGCGGCCCGACAGGCGAGGGCCCTGGCCGCGCAACGGGATCGTGATCGAGGCATCCCGCTTGACGATGTAGTCGCGCCCGCGCACCGAGAACTCGACGTCGTCGCCACCGGTGGCATCGACCTGCAGCGTGTCGGCGGTCACCGTGACCTGCAGGGCCGTCCCGTGCCAGTGCAGCGGGAACGACAGCGACGGCCAGTCGGCGGGCAGCCGCGGATCGAACGACAGCTCGCCGTAGTGGTCGCGCATGCCGCCGAAGCCCGACACGAGCGCCGTCCACACCCCGCCCGCCGATGCGACGTGCACGCCGTCGGCCGCGTTGTGGTGCAGGTCACCCAGGTCGACGAAGATCGACTGCGAGAAGTACTCGAGAGCGAGGTCTTGGTAGCCCACTTCGGCGGCGAGGATCGACTGCACGACCGCCGAGAGGGTCGAGTCACCCGTCGTCAGCGGGTCGTAGTACTCGAAGTCGGCGAGCTTCTCGTCATCGGTGAAGTGGTTGCCCTGCAAGAACAGCGCCAGCACGACATCGGCCTGCTTGAGCACCTGGTAGCGGTAGATCACGAGCGGGTGGAAGTGCAGCAGCAGCGGCCGCTGCTCGGCCGGCGTTGACTCCAGGTCCCACACCTCGCGCTCGAGGAACACCTCATCCTGCGGGTGGATGCCGAGCGTGTCGCTGTACGGGATGTGCATCGCCTCGGCGGCGGAATCCCAGGCATCCGCTTCGGTCTCATCGAACTCGAGACGCTCGACCATCGCGGCGTACTGCTCGGGCGCTTCGGCGGCCATCTCGCGCACGACGCGCGCCGCGTAGCGCAGGTTGTAACGGGCCATCACGTTGGTGAACAGGTTGTCGTTGACGACCGTCGTGTACTCGTCGGGGCCGGTCACGCCGTGGATGTGGAACACGCCCTCGACACCGTCCTCATTGGCGCGCCAGAACCCGAGCGTGGCCCACAGTCGCGCCGTCTCGACGATGATGTCGACGCCCTCGCGGTAGAGGAACTCGTTGTCGCCGGTCGCCCGCACATACTTGCCGAGCGCGAAGCTCACGTCGGCGTTGATGTGGTACTGCGCCGTGCCGGCAGCGTAATAGGCGGATGCCTCTTCGCCGTTGATCGTGCGCCAGGGGAACAGGGCCCCCGCCTCGTTGAGCTGCCCCGCGCGCTTGCGCGCCGCCGGCAGCATCAGGTAGCGCATGCGCAGAGCGTTGCGTGCCCACAGTGGCGTCGAGTAGATGAGGAACGGGAGCACGTAGATCTCGGTGTCCCAGAAGTAGTGACCGCTGTAGCCCGACCCGGTCACACCCTTCGCGGGCACGCCCTGGCCGTCAGCGCGCGCCGCGGCCTGCGCGAGCTGGAACAGGCACCAGCGCGTCGCCTGCTGCAGGTCGGGGTGGCCCCCGATGACGACGTCGGAGCGCTGCCAGAACGCAGCCATCCACGCCGCCTGCCGGTCGTACTGTGTCTGCACGCCCTCCGACTCGACGCGGTCGAGGGTGCGCCGACCACGGTCGACGAGCTCGCGCGCGGGCACGCCGCGCGAGGTGTGATAGCTCACAAGCTTGGTGACGGTGATGGGGACGCCCGCCTTCGCCTGCACGCGGAACACGTTCTTGGCGATGTCGGGCTCGATGAGCGAGCGCGCCGAGAACTCGTTCTCGGTGTCGATGAGGTGGTCGGCGACGATGGCCATCGTCATGCCGGATGCCGTGACCTGGTACGACATCGCCGAGCGTCCGCCGTCCTGCCAGTACTCCTGCGGCTGCAGCACGCGCTCGTGGATCTTCTCGGCCTTGCGCGGGTCGAAACCGCCCTTGCCGCCGCGGCCGTGCGCGACCGGCGCGGCGCCGCCGTACACGTCTTCGCCGTCTTGCCGGTTGATCAGCTGACAGCTGATCGTGACCGGGGCATCCGCGTTGAGCACCGTCACCGTGACGCGCATGATCGCGAGGTGCTTCTCTTCGAAGGACACGAGCCGGTCGAAGTCGATCACGACGTCCTTGCCGCTCGGGGTCATCCAGCGCAGGTGTCGGCTGAGCGTGCCCGTCCGCATGTCGAGCACGCGCTCGTACTCACGGATGTCGGCGACATCGAACGCAAGCGGCTCGTCGTCGACGTAGACGCGCATGACCTTGGCATCCGGCGCGTTGATGATCGTCTGGCCCACCTCGGCGAACCCGTAGGCCTGCTCTGCATGCCGAATCGGGAATGTTTCATGGAAGCCGTTGATGAAGGTGCCGTGCTCGTGCGCGTGCCGACCCTCGGGGTGGTTGCCACGCAACCCCAGGTAGCCGTTGCCGAGCGCGAACAGGGTCTCGGTGACGCCGACGTCATCCAGCGAGAACGAGTTCTCGACGAGGCGCCATTCGTCGACGGGGAAGCGATCGCGATCCAACTTGTCCATCCCTCGGTGCTCAGTGTTGTGGTCGGTGCGGCGTGTGGTCGTCACGAGACGAACGCTGCGAGGTCGTCGACGACGAGGTCGGCGCCCAGGTCGAGCAGGGCCTGCGCGCCGGCGCCGCGGTCGACGCCGATGACGAGGCCGTACCCGGCTGCCGCGGCCGACTGCACGCCCGAGTGGGCATCCTCGACGGCGGCGCTGCGGGCGGGGTCGACGCCGAGCATGCGCGCGCCGGCGGCGAACATGTCGGGCTCGGGCTTGGAGCGCAGCCCGTCGCGCGCCGAGACGACGCCGTCCACGACGATCGCGAAGAAGTCGCGGATGCCCGCGGCGCGCAGCACCTCTTCGGCGTTCTTCGAGCTCGACACGACTCCGATCGGCGTGCCCGCGTCGCGCAACTTCTCGATCAGGGCGAGCGAACCCGGGTAGGGATCGATGCCGTCGGCGCGCAGCACGGCGGCGAAGACCTCGTTCTTGCGGTTGCCGATGCCGCACACCGTGTCGGCGGTCGGCAGGTCGTCGGGGTCGCCCCAGGGCACTTCGACGTCACGCGAGCGCAGCAGGCTCGCGACGCCGTCGTAGCGCTGCTTGCCGTCGAGATAGCGGAAGTAGTCGTCCTGCGTGTACGCGGGCTCGATGCCCCACGCCGAGAACAGGTCGGCGAACATCGTCTGCCACGCGTGCATGTGCACTTCGGCGGTCGGGGTGAGCACGCCGTCGAGGTCGAAGAGAACGCCCTCGAGAGTCGTCAGGTCGGGAAGATCCTCGGTCACGCACCCAGCGTAGCCGCGGGGTGCGAACGGTGCGTGTCGGATCTTCGATTCACGCCGGTCCCGCAACCTGCAGGGTCTGTCGCGCGATCTCGAGCTCTTCGTTGGTCGGCACGACGAGCACCGTCACCGCCGAGTCGTCGGCCGAGATCACCCGCACATCGCGGCGGCGCTCTTCGTTGCGCTCGGGGTCGAGCTTCACCCCGAGGAACCCGAGGGTCGCGATCGCCTCGGCCCGCACGAGCGGCGAGTTCTCGCCGACCCCGGCGGTGAACGAGATCACGTCGACGCCGCCGAGCTGGGCGATGTACGCACCGATATACGCCCGCAGTCGGTGGATGTACACGTCGAACGCGAGGCGCGCGGCGCCGTTGCCCTCGGCGCGACGCTCTTCGATGTCGCGCATGTCGGATGCCCCGGCAAGGCCCAGCATGCCGCTGCGCTTGTTCAGGAAGGTGTCGAGCTCGCCCGGCGACATCTCCTCGCGGCGCGCCAGCACCAGCAGCACCGACGGGTCGATGTCGCCCGAGCGCGTGCCCATGACGAGACCCTCCAGCGGTGTGAGTCCCATCGAGGTCTCCACCGAGTGACCGCCGTCGACGGCGGTCACCGACGCGCCGTTGCCCAGGTGCAGGACGATCTGCTTGAGATCGCGCAGCGGGCGTCCGACGTACTCGGCCGCAGCCTCGCTGACGAACTTGTGCGACGTGCCGTGGAACCCGTACCGGCGGATGCGGTGCTTGCGCGCCATGTCGCGGTCGATCGCGTACGTGTATGCGGCCGGGGGCAGCGTCTGGTGGAACGCGGTATCGAAGACGGCGACGTGCGGCAGATCGGGGAACGAGTCGCGCGCCGCACGGATGCCCTGCACCGCGCCGGGGTTGTGCAGCGGCGCCAGCACCGCGAGCTCGTCGATGTTGATCTCGACGAGATCGTCGATGAGTGTCGGCTGGAAGAACCGCGCGCCACCCTGGACGACCCGGTGGCCGACCGCGACCGGCGGAGCGTCGTGCAGCAGCGGGCCGTACTCCTCGAACGCCCGCAGCATCACCGCGAACCCCTCGGTGTGGTCGGGGATCGGCAGCTCGCGCTCGAACTCGACATCCCCGGTACTGGCCCCGAGCACCTTGTGCTTGAGCGCACCCATCGGCTGCCCGATGCGCTCGACGAGGCCGGATGCCAGCGGCGTCTGCGACTCGACGTCGAGCAGCTGGTACTTGAACGACGACGAGCCGCTGTTGATGACGAGGACGACGGTCACGCAGACACTCCCTGAGCTTGGATCGCGGTGATCGCGATCGTGTTGACGATGTCTTCGACGAGGGCGCCGCGGGACAGATCGTTGATCGGCTTGTTGAGCCCCTGCAGCACCGGCCCCATCGCGATGGCGCCGGCCGAGCGCTGCACGGCCTTGTAGGTGTTGTTGCCGGTGTTCAGGTCGGGGAACACGAACACCGTCGCCCGGCCCGCCACCTGCGACCCCGGCATCTTGGCCTTCGCGACAGCGGCATCGGCGGCGGCGTCGTACTGGATCGGGCCTTCGACCAGCAGTTCCGCGGCGCGCTCGCGCACGATCGCGGTCGCGGCGCGCACCTTGTCGACGTCTTCCCCCGAGCCCGATTCACCCGTCGAGTACGACAGCATCGCGACGCGCGGGTCGATGCCGAACTGGCGCGCGGTCGCCGCCGACGAGATCGCGATGTCGGCGAGCTGCGTCGCACTCGGGTCGGGGATGACGGCGCAGTCGCCGTAGACGAGCACACGATCGGCGAGCGCCATCAGGAACACGCTCGAGACGACCGAGACGCCGGGGCGGGTCTTGATGATCTCGAACGCGGGGCGGATCGTGTGCGCCGTCGTGTGCGCGGCGCCCGACACCATGCCGTCGGCCAGGCCCAGGTGCACCATCATCGTGCCGAAGTACGAGACGTCGGTGACGGTGTCGGCGGCCTTCTCGTACGTGACGCCTTTGTGCTTGCGCAGTTCGGCGTACTCGCGGGCGAAGCGGTCGACCGTCACGGGGTCGAACGGGCTGAGCACGTGCGCCGCGCTGAGGTCGAGCCCGAGCTCGACGGCGCGCCCGCGCACGTCGGCCTCTTCACCGAGGATCGTGAGGTCGGCGATGCCGCGTGCGAGCACGGTCGCGGCGGCCTTGAGCACGCGGTCGTCGCCGCCCTCGGGCAGCACGATGCGCTTGCGGGTCGTGCGGGCGTGCTCGAGCAGCTGGTACTCGAACATGAGCGGCGTCACGACGGCGGAGTGGGCCAGGCCGAGCGCGCGCGTGAGCTCGTCGGTGTCGACGTGCTGCTCGAACAGCGCGACAGCCGTGTCGAAGCGGCGCTGAGAGCCGGCCGCGAGGCGGCCCCGCGTGCTCATGACGTGCACCGCGGTGTCGTACGTATCGAGGTCGGTCTGGATGATCGGCAGCGAAGAGTCCAGGCCCGCCATCAGCTCTTGCACGGCATCCGGCAATGCGAACGGACCGTTGAGGATGATGCCCGCGATCGAGGGGAACGTGCCGGACGAGTTGGCCAGCAGCAGGCCGAGCAGCACTTCGGTGCGGTCGGCGGGGACGATCACGATCGAGCCTTCGGTCAGGCGCGGCAGGATGTTGTTGAGCGACATGCCCGCCACGACGACGTCGAGCACCTCACGGGTGAGCAGCGCCTCGTCTCCGCGCAGCAGATGACCGTCCAGACGCCACATGATGTCGCGCACGGCGGGTGCCACGAGGAAGACGTCTTCGGGGATCGACCAGACCCCGACGGGCGCTTCGCGCGTGCCGTCGACGGCGGGGGTCTGCGCCACGACTGCTCGCACGGCCGCGTTGATCTGCGGCAGCGCGGCGGGATCGGCGCGGTTGGTGATCACGGCGAACAGCTCGGCGCGCTGGTGGGCGATGTCTGTCAGCGCGAGCGACATCACCTGGCCGACCTGCTCGGGTGTACGCGCGACGCTCGCGCCGAGTCGGTCGCCCTCGCCGGCGCGACCGTTGAGCACCACCAGGACGGGCGCGCCGAGGTTCGCCGCGATGCGGGCGTTGTAGCCGAGTTCGCTCGTGGACCCGACGTCGGTGAAGTCGCTGCCGACGATCACGACGGCGTCGCACTTGGCCTCGACGGCTTTGAACCGCTCGACGATCGTCGACAGCGCGGCATCCGGGTCGCGTCGCACATCGTCATAGGTGACCCCGACGCACTCTTCGTAGTCGAGGTCGACGCCGATGTGGTCGAGCAACATCTCGAGGACGTAGTCGCGCTCGGCGGTGGAGCGAGCGATCGACCGGAACACCCCCACTCGCGGGATCGATCGGGTCAGCGCATCGATGACACCCAGCACGATCGTGGATTTTCCGGACAGGCCCTCGGTGGAGGTGATGTAGATGCTCTCTGCCACCCCGCCAGCCTATGGCGGCACGCTCCCCCGAGGGCACGAAAGGCCCGGAGAAAATCCCCGCCTGTTGAGGACCACGGGGAAAAGAAAGACTCTCCGCGAACCCGGCAGAGCCTGGTTACCCTTGCTACGTTTCCGTCCTGGGGGAGTTGGCCTGGATGCCGCCTCGCGGAGAGCTTCAGACAGTCTACGCGATCACAGCACCCAGCAACCTCGCAGGGTGCGTGAGACGGGATGCCACCCCTCATCGTCGCCGCATTGTTACGATCTGACCGTGGTGCACCCGTGCCGCACGTCTTTCCGAAGGGGGTTCGGATGATCGATGCCGCGACGACAGGGGGCCAGCCGCGCACGGCCGCGACCGCGGAGGACTTCGCCCGCGACACCGGCCGCAT
Source organism: Microbacterium sp. 70-16 (assembly GCF_001898315.1). Taxonomy (GTDB): domain Bacteria; phylum Actinomycetota; class Actinomycetes; order Actinomycetales; family Microbacteriaceae; genus Microbacterium. The sequence goes on from NZ_MKTQ01000029.1 coordinate 88,023, forward strand.
CCTGACGGCCATCGAGAGCGTGATCGACGGCAAACCCGCCGCCGTCCGCGCCGCGCTCGTGTGTCTGCTCGCCGAAGGCCACCTGCTCATCGAAGATGTGCCCGGAGTCGGCAAGACGATGCTGGCGCGCGCTCTCGCGGCATCCGCCGACGCGACCGTCCGTCGCATTCAGTTCACGCCCGACCTGCTCCCGGGCGATGTGACCGGCGTGAGCGTCTACAACCCGGTCGATCGTGAGTTCGAGTTCAAGCCGGGCGCGATCTTCGCCCACATCGTGATCGCCGACGAGATCAACCGCTCCTCCCCCAAGACGCAGTCGGCGCTGCTGGAGGCCATGGAAGAGCGCCAGGTCACCGTCGACGGCGTCTCGCACACGCTTGAAGACCCCTTCCTCGTCGTCGCGACGCAGAACCCGCTCGAGATGGAGGGCACGTACGCGCTGCCCGAAGCGCAGCGCGACCGCTTCATGATGCGCATCTCGATGGGGTACCCGGATGCCACGAGCGAAGCCCTCATGCTGCGCCAGCGCGACACCGCCAACCCGCTCGACGCGCTGACCGCGGTCGTCGATGCCGACGCCGTGCGCGCGCTGATCCTGTGGGCGCGCGGCGTGCACGTCTCCCCCGCCGTCGAGGAGTACACGGTCGCCCTCGCGCGCGCGACGCGCGAGCACCCCGAGGTGCGCCTGGGCGCGAGCCCCCGCGCGACGCTGCAACTGATCCGCGCCGCGAAGGTGTGGGCCGCCCTCGACGGCCGCGAGTTCGTGATCCCCGACGACGTCGCCACCCTGATCGAGCCGGTGTTCGCGCATCGCATGGTCGCCGCCCGCGGCTCGGCGAGCGCGCGTGCGCGCTCGAACGCCGAGACCATCAGCCTGATCCTGCGCGGCATCGTGGGCTCGGTGCGCGTGCCGCTCGCCACCCGCTGAGGTCGCCCGGATGTCCCGCTGGCCGCTGACGGTACGACGCACCGGCGCCGTGCTGCTCGCCGTGCTGTGCTTCATCGTCGCGCACGCCGCGAAGATCACCGAGCTGCTCTACGTGAGTGCGCTGCTGGTCGCGGTCGTCGCGGCGAGCATCGCGACGCTCTACGTCGTGCGCCGCACCGAGAAGGTCAGCCGCTCATTCTCGCCCGACGTCGCCACGGCGGGGCGCGAGGTCGACGTGCACCTGCAGGTCGAGATCCGCTCGCCGCTGCCCGGCGCGCAGGGCCGCTGGCGCGATGCGCTGCCCGACGGCGTCACGGGCGACGCGGTCGGGGTGTTTCCCGAGACGGCGTCCGGCATGCGGTCGGGCGGCGGCGTGCATCTGGCGTACACGGTCGTGGCGCAGCGCCGTGGCATCCGCCCCATCGGGCCCGTCTCGGTCGTCACGACCGATCCCTTCGCCTTCGCACGGCGCCGACACACGATCGGGCAGGCACTGCCGCTCACGGTCGCCCCCGCCATCGTCGACCTGGGACCGCTGGCCGACCAGCCCGGCGAAGCGGGTGGCAGCATGCACTCGACGACCGATCAGCTCGGCCAGGGCACCGACAACCTCATCCCCCGCCACTACATCCCCGGCGATTCGATGCGCCGCATCCACTGGCGCGCCAGCGCGCACCGCGACGAGCTCATGGTGCGCCAGGAAGAGCAGGAGACGACACCCGAGGCCATCGTCGTCCTTGATCGCGGCGCGACGCGCTGGGACCCCGATGCCGTCCGCGCCCCCGGTGCCGACCCCGGCTTCGAGATCGCGGTGTCGGCGTGCGTCTCGACCGCGGCGCGGCTCGTGCACGAGGGATACCTCGTGCACGTCGTCGACGCGGACGGCACAGCACTCGCCGACCCCATCGACGGCGGAGACACCACGGCGATCGAGCAGCTCACGATCGACTTCGCGACGATCACCGCCCACCGCGGCGACACCACCGCCGCACCGGTCGCGTTCCTCGCCGGCACGATGACCGGGCCGCTCGTGTACATCACCGGAGCGATCGGCGAAACGGATGCCGCGCTGCTGGCACCGCTCGCGCACCACAGCTCGCTGCCGATTCTGCTGGCCGTCACCCCGCGTGGCGATGCGCTCGCCCGCGCCGCCGCAGCCGGCTGGCGCGTCGCGGCGATCGGCACCGACACCGATCTGGCCCTCGCGTGGGGTTCGGTCGTGGACCGAGGGGCGCACCGTGTCAGCTTCTGAGGCGGCGCCCCGGCAGAAGCGGCCGCGCGGCGAGGTGCGGCTGACGATCGCCCTGTGGATCGCGATCGTCGCGGTCATCGTCCCGCTGCTGCGCGTCGTCGCAGGCGGCCCGTGGCTGCTCGGTGTGACGCTGCTGCCCGCCGCACTGCTCGGCATCGGCTTCGGGCTGCGGCGGCTGCGCGCGCCGGCGATCGGGGTGACCCTGGTCGAGCTCGCCGTGTGGGTGGGGACGGTGACCGCGTTCTTCCTGCCCACCGCCTCGTTCCTGGGCGTCATCCCGACCGGCGCCGCCATCGCCGAGGTGCCGCGGCTGGTCGAAGTCGCCTCCGGCGAGATCTTCCTCGGCGTCGCTCCGCTCGAGCCGACGCTCGCGCTCAGCTTCGTGATCGTCGCATCGCTCGGACTGCTGACGGTGGCGCTCGACCACGTCGTCCTGACGGCACGGATGCCTCTGCTGGCGGCAGCGGCGCTCGTGATGGTCTGGCTGATCCCCTCGATCGCGGTTCCCGCCGACATCGACGTGTTCGCGTTCGTGCTGCTCGCGGCATCCCTGCTCTACCTCATCCGCGCCGAGACCCGCACGCGCGAGGCAACCGTCATGGCGGCCCGCTCGCGTGGCGTCATGGCGGTCGCGACGGCCATCGGCGCGGTCGCCATCGTCGGCGCGCTCGTCGTCGGCCCGGCGCTGCCGCCGCCGACGATCGCGGCCGCCGGGTCGGGAGTGGCCGCCAGCATCGACGCGAGCCTCGACCTTGGGCGCGATCTGCGCCGGCGCAGCGATGTCACCGTCCTCACGATGCGCAGCGACGCGCCGCAACTGCCCAACCTGCGCGTCGCGACGCTGTCGGTGTTCGACGGCGACGTGTGGCTGCCCGACCGCATGCGCTCGATGTCGGCGACCGAGGTGGTCTTCGACCCGGTGGCCGTCACCGAGGGCATCCGCGTCACCGAGTACCGCACCAACGTCGAGGTCGCTCAGCTGTCGTCGGCGTACCTGCCGATCTCGTACCCGGCCGTCGAGATCACCGGGCTGGAGGGCATCTGGCGCACCGTGCCGTACAGCCGCACGATCGTCAGCGGTCAGAGCAACGCGCAGGGGCAGAGCTACGAGGTCGTCTCGCACGTGCCGCGCCCGACGCTCGAGCAGATCCGCGCGGCACAGACGACCACGCGTTCGTCGGTGGTCGACGTCTTCTCACTGCCCGAGGGCACCCCCGCCGTGATCGGCGAGCTCGCGCAGGAGGTGACGGCGGATGCCGCGACCGACTACGACAAGCTCGTGGCGCTGCAGAGCTGGTTCCGCGGGCCCGAGTTCACCTACTCGCTGTCCACCCCCGTCGCCGACGGATTCGACGGCACCGGCGTCGACGCGGTCGCCACGTTCCTCGACGTGAAGGAGGGCTACTGCATCCATTTCGCCAGTGCGTTCGCGCTCATGGCGCGGTCGCTCGGCATGCCGTCGCGCGTCGTGGTCGGCTTCCTGCCCGGCGACTACACCGGCGATACCGTCGACGGCGAGCGCGTCGCCGAAGTCACGACGGGGCAGTTGCATGCTTGGCCCGAGGTCGAGTTCGACGGCATCGGCTGGGTCGCGTTCGAGCCGACGAAGAGCCTGGGAGCGCCGACCACGTTCTCGAGCGCCGCGTCGCCCGTCGACGAGTCGGGCGAAGACGTGACGGATGCCACGATCGCACCGACGCCCACGACAACGTCGACGGCGACCGCCGACGAGCGTCCGGCGGATGCGCAGGATGAGGCATCCGGAACCTCCGTGCGCCTGGTCGACCTGCGACCCTACCTCGCCGTTGTCGGCACGCTGCTGGTGCTCGCGTTCGCACCGGGTGCTGCGGCAGCCCTGCGGCGCCAGCTGTTGCGCCGGCGCGGCACGGTCGCCGCCGCGTGGCGGCTCGTGCAAGACACGGCGATCGATCTGGGCGTCGCCGTGCCCGGCGCGGAGTCGCCGCGCGCGTTCGGCGCGCGGCTGATGGCGACCCACGATGCGCCGCACACCGAGACGGCACGACTCGTCGCCGCCGTCGAACGCGCCAGCTACGCCGATGCGGCGACCGCGACGGACGCCGCCGCGCGCGGAGCGCAGGCGGTCGCCGACGCCGAGGGCATCCGCCGCGAGATGCTCGCCGCCCTCACCGGCAGCGAGCGGGTCCGCGCGCTCGCGCTGCCCCGCTCGCTCGTGATCCGTCCGGGGTCGGCCTTCGCCGATCGCGACCAGCTGGCATGAGTGAGGGGGTGGATGCCTCGGCATCCACCCCCTCACTCACCTCACGCTCGCGTCACGCGCGGGCTGCGGCGAGCTCTTCCTCGCTGTCGTCGGCGAACGGTTCGCCGTCGCGGGGCGCGTTGTACAGATCGATGTCCAGGATGCCTTCGCGCTTGGCCACGATCGTCGGCACGAGCGCCTGACCTGCGACGTTGACCGCGGTGCGGCCCATGTCGAGGATCGGGTCGATCGCGAGCAGCAGGCCGACGCCCTCGAGCGGCAGGCCGAGCGTCGAGAGGGTCAGCGTCAGCATGACCGTCGCGCCGGTGGTGCCCGCTGTCGCGGCCGAGCCGACAACCGAGACGAGCGCAATCAGCAGGTACGAGACGATGTTCAGCTCTATGCCGAAGAACTGGGCGACGAAGATCGCGGCGATCGCCGGGTAGATCGCGGCGCAGCCGTCCATCTTGGTCGTCGCGCCCAGCGGCACCGCAAACGACGCGTACTCGCGCGGCACGCCGAGGTTGCGCTCGGTGACGCGCTCGGTCAGCGGCAGGGTGCCGATCGACGAGCGCGAGACGAAGCCGAGCTGCACCGCCGGCCACACGCCGGAGAAGTACTGCTTGATCGACAGCCCGTGCGCACGCACGAGGATCGGGTAGACGACGAACAGCACCAGCACGAGGCCCGCGTACACCGCGATGACGAACCAGACGAGCGTGAGCAGCTTGTCGGTGCCGTAGTTGACGACGGCCGACGCGATGAGACCGAGCGTGCCGATCGGTGCGATGCGGATGATCCACCAGAGCACCCGCTGGACGATCTTCAGGCTCGACTGCGTGAACACCACGAACGGCTCGGCGCGCTTGCCGAGCTTGAGCGCGGCGATGCCGACGGCGACCGAGATGACGATGACCTGCAGGATGTTGAAGCCGACCGTCGATGTGACGGCGCCGGTCGTGGCATCCGCCGAGCTCGACACCGTCAGGCCGAGGAAGTTCTGCGGGATGAGCCCCTTGAGGAAGTTCCACCACGTGCCGACGGCGTACGGGTCACCCGTCGTGAGCTCGTCGTGCGCGACCCGGCTGCCGGGCTGGATCGTGATGCCCAGGACGATCCCGATCGTCACGGCGATCAGCGCCGTGATGCCGAACCACAGCAGCGTCTGGCCGGCCAGTCGCGCGGCGTTGGTGACGTTGCGCAGCTGCGTGATGCTCGCGACGATCGCGAGGAAGATGAGCGGGACGACAGCGACCTTCAGAAGCGTGACGTACGCGCTGCCGATCGTGGACAGCGTCGCCGTGAGGCCGTTGGGGTTGCCCTCGGCATCGGGCCCGAGGTTCAGCGCGAGGATGCCGAGCAGGATGCCGGCAATCAGCGCGATCGTGATCTGGAACCCGAACGACCGGTAGAACGGCTTCTTCGGCTTGGGTGCGCGCGCGGGCGCAGGCACAGCGGAGCTGGTGGAACTCATGGGGGGTGTTTCTCCTGAAGCGGGATGTGACTCGAGAAGACAACCACCGTGGCGCGGGGTGCATTCCCGTGTGACGAAACATGAACCCGTATGACGAAAGATGAGCGCCGCCCTCGGGCGACGCTCATCTCGTGGCGGAAGTGACAGGATTTGAACCTGCGAGGCGAGTTACCCCGCCTACATGGATTCCAGCCATGCTCCTTAGGCCGCTCGGACACACTTCCAAGGGGAGATCCTATCATCGGCGCTGAGGCGCCCAGAATCGCGGCAGCCCGTCGCAGAACGCGTTACGGCACCAGTGGTAGCTCACGTTCGCGGTCCCACGGCTCGGTCCAGCCGAGGCGGTCGAACAGCACGTCGAGCACCGTCCCGGTGAACCCCCAGACCAGGTGCGTGCCGCCGTCGTGGCGCGGCACGAGGAACCCCGGCCCGCGCCACTGCTGCCCGTCGCGCTCGATCACCGTGACGACCCGGCGCGCCGGGTCGAGAAGGTCGGCGACGGGCGCGCGGAAGACATCGGCAGACTCGGCTTCGTCGACGACGCGAACGGCCGACGGATGCCGCCACCACCCCAGCACGGGAGTCACGAGATGCCCCGAATACTCCAGCGGGATGTCGGGCAGCGTGCCGAGCACCTCGACGCCTGCCGGATCGAGGCCGGTCTCCTCCTCCGCCTCGCGCAGCGCCGCGGCGACAGGGCCGTCGTCGCCCGGGTCGAGGCGTCCACCGGGGAACGCCACCTGACCGGGGTGGGAGCGCAGTGTCGCGGCGCGTGCCAGCAGCAGCACATCGAGGTCACGCGAGACCGCGGCATCCTGCGCCTCATACGTCGAAGGGCGGTCGTCGAGCACTCCGAACAGGATGAGCACCGCTGCCGCACGCGCCGGTGCCCCGGCAGGCAGCTCGAGCGGCGGCACACCCCACGGAGTGCCCGCCGCCGCGAGGGCGGCAAGCTCGGCACGCGCGGCGTGGCCGGCGCGCTCCGCACGCTGCGACGACAGCACCTCTGTCACGCCCGCAGCGCGTCGGCGATCGGCACGTCGCCGTCGTTGAACGCGACCGTGCGCCTGATCGTCGCGGGTTCGTCGAGGGATGCCGCGATGACGGCGGCCACGTTCGCACGCGACACCGCTGTCGAGGCGGGTGCCGCCACCTCGATGCGCCCGGTCGGCGCCTCGAGCGTGAGCGCCGACGGCGCGAGGATCGTCCAGTCCAGCTCGCTGACACGCAGGTACGCGTCGGCCGCCGCCTTCGCCTCGGCGTAGGCGAAGAACGGGTTGTCGGCGGGGATGCCGTGGTTCAGTCCCGCATCGAAGTACGACACCATGACGTAGCGTCGCACGCCCGCGGCCGTCGCCGCATCGATCGAGCGGATGGCTGCGTCGCGATCGACGGCGTACGTGCGGGCGGGGTTGCCGCCGCCGGCGCCGGCCGACCACACGATGGCATCCGCCCCGGTGAACAGTTCCGCAAGCTCCGCCGTCTCGAGGTTCTCGACGTCGGCGACGCGCGGTGTGGCACCGGTCGCGGCGACCTCGCCGGCGTGCGCAGGATTGCGGATCAGGGCGATGACCTCGTGGCCGGCCGCGACGAGCAACGGCTCGAGCAGCAGGGCGACTTTTCCGTGTCCGCCGATGATCAGGATGCGGGCCATGGCAGGCTCCTTTCCCCTCGCTTCGACTCTACGCGGTCACTTCCGCGCGAGGATCGCCGGGTCGTCGGTGCGCCAGTGCTCGATCGACTGCAGAATCCAGAACGCCGCGAACAGCACGAGCGCGACGACCTCGCCGACCAAGACAGCATGCCGCGCCGACGGATGGGCCTGGTCGTACAGCGGGATCGCGATCACGACGCCCGACAGCGCCACGGCGATCGCGATGTAGGTCCCGCGCAGCCATCGTGGTGCCGAGCCCGATGACGGCGTGGCCGCGTTGACAACGGCGACGACGGCGATCAGTCCGAAGAAGCAGACCGCGGCGACCAGGTGCGCCCAGCGCAGGAACACGTCGTGCGCGAGCCACCAGGTCAGCCACACGATGCACAGGATGCCCGCCGCGATCGCCATCGTCCACAGCGTCGCCCGCCGGTCGACCTCGCCCGCCCAGGCGAGCACGCCGGCGACGACGCCGATGACGACGCCCACGATCAGGTACGTCGCGACGCCGTTGTCGACGATCGCGTCGTAGCCGGTCGGGACGCACGAGCGCGCACCGTTCGGGCATCCCGCATCGACGCCCGGCACCGAATGCGGCGCGATCGGCGTCGGAACGATCGCCACGACCGGGACGATCACCGCCGCGATATCGAGCAGGATGCGCTCGGCGCCCCGCCCCGACAGCGCGAAGAAGCACACCGAGACGGCGACGAGCGCCGCGACGAACAGCGGCCCCGCCGGCGAGTAGTAGTACTGGCTGATCGAGTGCAGCAGCCCCACGCTCGGCATCGCGACGCCGATCGCCGTGAACACGACCACGACCGAGCCGCCGATCGCCAGGCGCAGGTACCGGTAGGTGCGCTGCAGCGAGGTCGTGGGCGGGCCGGCGCTCATGAGCAGCCGATCAGCGCAGGAACTGTGCGGGATCGAACTCGTCGATCGCGATGATCCGCACGCGCGGCAGCGACGCATCGAACGCCTCGACGTCGTACTCGAGGTCGAAGAACTGGATGCCCGGCAGCTCGGCGAACCCCGCGTTGCGGAACTCGGTGAAGCCCATCACGCCCACGCGGCGACCATCGAGCAGCGCCCCGAGGTCATCGACGAAGTCGCCGTCGTGGCTGACGAGCACGACGTCGCCTTCGCGATCGCGCAGTGCCTGCATCGTGCGCTGGATCGCGATGTCGACGACCTTCTCGTCAGCGTCACCCGACAGCGGGATCGGCTGGTAGCCGAGCGCGAGCAGCGCCTGGATGAACGGCATCGGCAGGTTCGTCGACGCGTTGAGGAAGAACAACCCGCGCGCCTGCTGGTTCCACCGGCCGGCGATGAAGGCGAGGATCCGATCCCAGCGGGGACGCTCGTCGGGCTGCGGCCGCCGGCCGAGGATCGAGCTGCCGAGCGTCGCATCGATGTTCTCGCCGTCGATGAGGACCCAGGTCGTTCGCTCTGCCACAGTCATCTCCCTCGTGCTGTCAGGCTCATCCTACGATCCGCGCCCGACACCGCGCGTAGGCTGGAGCAGTGACCGACACGGCTCCCCTCGTTCTTGTGGCCAACGCCGGCGACGGCTCCATCTCGACGTTCCGCTTCACGGCCGATCGCCTCGAACGCCTCTCGGTGACCGAGGGCCTCACGGGCTGCTCCACGTTCGCCGTGGATGCCGAGCGCGACCTCGTCTACGCGGGCGTGAAGGGCGATCCGGCCGGGATCGTGACGCTCAAGCTCGACCGCGCCGCGGGCACGCTCACCCCGGTCTCACGCCTGGATCTCGTCGGCGGCGGCATGAACTACATCGCGCTCGCGCGCGGCGGCGCGGGCCTGCTCGGGATCAGCTACGGCGGCGGGTACGGCATCAGCTGCCCGATCGCAGACGGCGTGCTCGGCGAGCCCGTGTCGCGCGTCTCGTTCCCGAACCTGCACTCCGTGCTGCCGAGCCGCGACGGTCGATTCGCGTACCTCGTCTCGCTCGGCGCCGACCTCGTCGCGCAGTACGCCCTCGCCGACGATCTGACGCTCGTGCCGCTCGACCCGCCGACGGTCGCCGCGCCCGCCGGCAGCGGACCGCGCCACCTCGTCGTCGAGGATGATCACGTGTACGTCATGACCGAGTTCTCGGCCGAGGTGCTGCACTACCGGCGTGACGCCGCGTCGGGCACGCTGACGCTCGCCGAGGCGGCGACGGCATCCGACCCCGCCGCGGAGCTCGGACGCAGCGAGTTCGGAGCCGACCCGCTCGCGAACCACTACGCGTGGGGCGCCGACCTGCACCGCGCGGGCGACGTGCTGTGGGCCTCGGAGCGCACCGCGAACACGCTCGCCGCGGTGCCGGTGGCATCCGATGGTTCACTGTCGGATGCCACGTCGTTCACCGTCACCGAGCAGCAGCCGCGCGGGTTCGCGGTGAGCGCGGACGGGCGGTTCCTCGTCGCGGCGGGCGAGAAGTCGACGACGGTGTCGCTGTACGCGATCGACGGCGAGCGCCTCGAGCTGCTGCAGCAGGCCGAGACCGGCGGCGGCGCGAACTGGGTGCGCTTCGTCTGACGCGTGCGAGCGCCGGGCTTCGTCTGGCGCGAGTCAGGCGGTCTGCGCCGCGGCGGTGACCGTGACGGGTGCCGCACGCCGCTCCATGACGGCGTTCACGAGACCCAGCACGACCACGACACCGCCCGCGACGGCGGGCAGCAGCATGGCGGTGCCGAGCGAGAACTCCTCGACGACCCACCCGGTCACCGCCGACGACAGCGCCTGCGCGAGCGTCAGCGCCGACCCCAGCAGGGTCAGCGTCGTCGCGGCGCGGCCGAGCGGCGCCCGCTCGCCCGCGAGTGAGAACAGCGTCACGAGCGTCGGCCCGACACCGAGACCCATGACCAGCAGCCAGACGGTGATCGCGCCGAAACCGTCCGAGGTCGCGTAGCCGGCCGCCGAGGCCACCAGCACGAGTGCGAACACGACCCACCGCCAGCGCAGCGTGAAGCGCGCCGGCAATACGGCGACGCCGAGCGCCAGCGCGGCTGAGCCGACACCCATCAGGCCGTAGAGCAGACCCGCGCGCGACTCGTCGCCCTGGGCCTGCGCGAACGCGGTCAGCGACGTCAGCGACGCACCGAAGAACATCCCGACGCCGAACGTCGCCCCGACCAGCACGAGGATCCGACCCGTGAAGACGGCGCGCATCGGCGCGCGCTCGGCCGCGGCTTCCTCGTGCGGCAGGGCGACTCTCGCCGTCGGGTGCAGCGCGAACGCCGTCACGAAGCCGAAGCTGAGCGCCGCCGCGACTGCGATCGGCGCCCACGGCGCGACGAGCGCCGCGAGGATCCCGACCAGGAACGGGCCGATCACGAAGGCGGTCTCATCGGCGGCGGACTCGTAGGACATGATCCGCGTCGTGGCCTGCGCCCGCCGCGACGGCGCGAGCAGCGCCGCGATGATCGTCAGCAGCCGGCTGCGCGACATGACGGCCGCCTGCGGACCGGTCAGCCCGATCGCAAGCCCTGCGATCAGCAGGACCGATTCCGACGCACCACCCAGCACGATGACGGGGAACACGGCGAGAAGGATGCCGTTGGCGAGCCCGATAGGAATGAGCACGCGGCGCTGGCCGTACCGGTCGACGAGGTCGCCGATGATCGGCCCCGCGATGACGACGCCGATGCCCACTGCGGCGCTGGTGAGGCCGCCGAGCCCGACGAGTCCCGTCGCCGAGACGACGAGCATGAGCACGCCGACCGTCATCATCGCGAACGGCAGTCGGGCGATGAAGGCGATGGGCCAGTACGCCCAGCCCGTGTGCTGGATCAGCGTGCGATCGTCGGTGTGCTGATCGTCGGTGTGTTCCACGCGCTCCTCCGAAGAATCGGCTCGTTGTTCACGTGCCGCCGTTTCCCGGATTCGACTGGTCGCCGGTCGAGCTGGTAGATGCACCTCGCGGCGCCGATGGGCGCTGCGGAGGCATCCATTGTCTCATGACGCGGCTCCCAGCGTCCTGAGAGGTTCGGAAGGGACCAGAATCGAAGGGTCGGGTGTTATCTCGGATGACGCCGCCACCGCGGCATCCCCACCCGTTCTCGAAGGAGCACATCATGACCGACGACGGCAGCATCACCCGCACCCCCGGAACCGAGACCGCGGTCCTGGCCGGCGGATGCTTCTGGGGCTTGGAAGACCTCATCCGCCGCCAGCCCGGCGTCCTTGACACCCGCGTCGGCTACACCGGCGGGCAGAACGACCACGCCACCTATCGCAACCACCCGGGTCACGCCGAGGCCGTCGAGATCGTGTTCGACCCGAGCAAGACGACGTACCGCGACATCCTCGCGTTCTTCTTCCAGATCCACGACCCGTCGACCCTGAACCGCCAGGGCAACGACATCGGGTCGAGCTACCGCTCGGCGATCTTCCCGCTGAGCGCCGCGCAGGCTGAGGTCGCCCGCGACACGATCGCCGACGTTGACGCGTCGGGCCTGTGGCCCGGCAAGGCCGTCACCACGATCGAGCCCGAGGGCCCGTTCTGGGAGGCCGAGCCCGAGCACCAGGACTACCTGCAGCGCATCCCGAACGGCTACACATGCCACTTCCCGCGCGCCGGCTGGGTGCTGCCGAAGCGCGCCGCGGTCTGATCCTCCGGGCTGCGCGCTCGGTCTGACAGCTTCAGCGGCGCACGCACCGGGGCTTCCCCGCAATAACTCAGGAGACCCGGCCCCGGACGACGGCGCGGGCCGCGGAATCCCGGGGTCGAAACCGTGGCTGAGCCCCGCGGTTCCTGAGTTATTGCGGTGGGCCGTGCAAGACGCGCGGCGGCTGGCCACGGCGGGCCTGTTGTGGCGGCGGGCTACTTGCAGCGGCAGGCCGCGAGGGCGACGACTCAGGCGCGGAAGAACGCCTCGGCCACGCGGCTGAGCGCGTGCAGGTCAGCCGTGCCGGCGAGTTCGCGCGCGGAGTGCATCGACAGGATCGGGATGCCCACGTCGATCGTGCGGATGCCGAGGCGGGTCGCCGTGATCGGCCCGATCGTCGATCCGCACGGGACGGCGTTGTTCGACACGAACTCCTGCGAGGCGACACCCGCCGCGACGCACCAGCCGTGCCAGGCCGCCGCGCCCGGGGCATCCGTCGCGTAGCGCTGGTTCGCGTTGATCTTCAGGATCGGCCCCGACCCCAGCAGCGGCTGCACGACGGGGTCGTGCTTCTCGGGGTAGTTCGGGTGCACCGAGTGGCCGACGTCGCTCGACGCGCACCACGACGCCGCCAGCGCACGCAACTGCTGGTCGCGATCGGCACCGAGCCCGAGCTGGATCCGCTCGATGACGTCGGCGAGGAAGGGGCCCGCCGCTCCCGACCGGCTGCCCGAGCCGACCTCTTCGTGATCGAAGACGGCGAGCATCGCGATGTGCGGAGCGTCGGTGCCCGCCGACTCGAGCGCGACGAGGCCGGCGTGCACGGATGCGAGGTCGTCGAGGCGGCCTGCCGCGAAGAACGCGTGATCCTTGCCGAAGACGGTGCCGCGCGCGGCATCCGCCGTCACGAGGTCATACCCGCGGATCCGGGCGGCGTCGACCCCCGCCGTCGACGCGACCTCGGCGAGCAGATCTGCGGATGCCGCCTCCCCGAGCCCCCACACGGGCTGGGTCTGGGTCTGCTTGTTCAGGGCGAGGTGGTCGTTCGCCTCGCGGTCGAGATGGATCGCGAGCTGCGGCAGGCGCAGCAGAGGCCCCGTCGCCGCGAGCACCTCGGTGCCGTCGTCGAGCGCGAGACGCCCGGCGAGGCGCAGCTCGCGGTCGAGCCACGAGTTCAGCAGCGGCCCACCGTAGATCTCGACACCGGCCTGCAGCCAGCCGAACCGGCCCGTCGTGGGCTTCGGCTTGAGCTTGAGCGCCGGCGAATCGCTGTGCGCACCGAAGATGCGCAGCGGAGTGTCTGCGGTCGCGGCGGCCGGCACGATCCACGCGATGACGGCGCCGTCGCGCACGACGAGCTGGCGTGCACCGGGCGTCACCTGCCAGGGCGCGGTCTCGCCGAGGGCCGTGAACCCGGCATCCGTCAGCCGCTGCGCGACCGTCGCCGCGGCATGGAAGCTCGACGGCGACTGGGCGACGAACTCCGCGAGATCGGCGGCATGGGCGAGGGCTGCAGCGTTGTCGGGCACCCGTCCAGCGTAGTTCGAACCGGGGAATGGATGCCCAGGGCCCGGCGTTGCCCGAGGCATGACAACCGTAGGAATCATCGGAGCAGGACACATCGGCAGCGCACTCGCGGAGGGTCTCGCCCAGCACGGCTACGACGTCGTGATCTCGAACTCGCGGGGGCCCGAGACCCTCGCCGACCTCGCCTCGCGACTCGGCGACAACGTGCGCGCGGCGACGGCGGCCGAAGCAGCCGAAGCAGCCGACTGGGCGATCATGACGGTGCCGCTGAAGGCGCTCGGCGACGTGCCGGCCGAACCGCTGGCCGGCAAGATCGTGCTCGACACCAACAACTACTACTGGGAGCGCGACGGCCACATCACGATCCTCGACGAGAACCGCGCCACGACGACGGGCCTCGCCCAGGAGCACCTGGCGAACTCGCGCGTCGTGAAGGCGTTCAACCACATCCCCGCCGCCGACATCCTGACGACCGGCTCGCTCGCCGGCACGCCGGGTCGCCGTGCGCTGGCGATCGCGAGCGATCACGCGGATGCCGCGACGCTCGCCACCGAGGTCTACGACCTGTTCGGCTTCGACGCCGTCGACGTCGGCTCGGTCGCCGAGAGCTGGCGCGTCGAGCGCGACCGCCCCGCGTACGTCGTGCGTCAGGACGCCGACGAGCTGCGCGAGAACCTCGCGCGCGCCGTGCGCTGAACCGGGGCGACCCCGTCCTCGGTCGCGTCGCCGACACCGGCGGTGCGGCCGAGGATCAGCCACACCCCGACCGCGAACTCCCACACGGCGATCGGCGCCGCGAGCAGTCCCGCGACGGGTGAGACCTGATCGAGTACGCCCGCGAGCGTGAGCACGACCGAGACGAGCAGCAGCGGGGCGCCGGCGAGCCCGATGATCGGGATCGCGCGCGGGATCGGCTGCGTGCGCAGCAGCGCCGTCGCGAGCAGCAGCGCGTTGGCGGCGGGGATCGTTCCCGGCCCGAGCAGGAACGCCGCATCGTGCAGCGAGCGCAGCGGGATGAGGGCGTCCGCCGGCCCCCGCAGCAGCGCCGCGAGCGCGGCGACGCCGAGCAGCACGAGCCCCGCCTCGGCGACGCGTGAGGCGACGAAGCCGATCGCTCGCACGGGCGTACCGCGGCGCAGCACCGGATACAGCGCGACCGCGGTGCCCACGCACGCGGCGGCGAGGATCAGCTCGAGGATGATCGCGACGACCCCCGGGGCCTCGGCGCCAGGTTCGCCCGCCAGAAGGGGCGTCTTCAACGCGAGCGCGGGGATCGACGTCACGAACGTGACGAGGTACAGGATGCCCGCGATGCGGGCCAGCGTGGAATCGCGCATGAGGTCTCCTCGACTCACTGGTACACGGCGGTAGGTGTACGGTGTACACCTCGCCTGAAATCCTAGGTGTACTGCGTACACTGAGTCAAGCCCCGAGCCCCATGCCCCGTGCCCGTCCGACCCGCGAAAGAAGGCCACCGTGACCGCAGCCCGCGCTCCCCTCGATCGCGCACACGTGCTGACGTCTGCGATCGCGGCCGCCGACGAGTCGGGGCTGGATGCCCTCAGCATGCGCGCGCTCGCGGCGCGCCTGGGCGTCGTGCCGATGGCGCTGTACAAGCACGTCGCCGACAAGGACGACCTGATCGGGGGCATGATCGACACGCTCGTCGCCGCCTACCCGGCTCCCCCGGCAGAGTCCACGTGGGACGATCGCGTGCGGTCGCGCGTCGCGGGTGCCCGCGCTGCCGTGCGCGCCCATCCGTGGCTGCCGTCGGCGATCGAGAGCCGCACGACGCCGACGCTGTCGGTGTTGGCGCACATGGATGCCGTGGCCGGTGACCTGCGCTCGGGCGGACTCTCGGTGGATCTCACGCACTACGCGATGCATGCACTGGGCAGCCGCATCTGGGGATTCAGCCCCGAAGCGTTCTCGGGCGCGCCCGCGGCAGACGCGGGCGCGGACCCCGCCGCGCAGGCGGCGCTCGCACAGCGCTTCCCGAACGTCGTCGCGATCGCGCTCGACGCTGCGACCCGCAATCCGACCGGCGCGTGCGCGCCCGACGCCGAGTTCGACTTCACACTCGACCTGCTGCTCGGCGGATTCGCGCGCCTCGCGACCGCCGACTGGAGCTCAACCGGTGCGACCGACTGACGCGCGAGCGCGGCGGGCGCGCTACCGCCGCCGGCGCCGCCACCCGCCGAGCAGTGCATAGCCGAGCGGCACCACCGACGCGATCATGAACACGGTGCCGACCACGGGCAGCGCGGCGAACAGCAGCGCGCCGCCGACGAGCAGGGCGGCGAACACGACGGCGCCCATCGTGCTGCGCAGGAGCACCTCCAGCTGGTCGAGGCGTCGGTCGATCTGCGGCGTGCCGACCTCGAGGTCGCCGCGGTCGATGCGCGCCGCCACCGAGGCGATCTGCGGCGGAAGCTGCACGAGGGTGCGCGCGTAGTCGACGGCGCGAGTCGCGGCATCCCGCACGACGTGTCGCCCCTCCTCGGCGAGGAGGCGCTGCGCGTACGGCTCGATGGCGTTCCAGATGTTGAACGCCGGATCGAGCGCGCTGCACACGCCCGACGTGAGTGAGACGGCGCGCGTGATCAGCAGGAAGTTCTCGGGCAGTTGGATGGGCAGCTCGCGCATCGCCTCGCCGAACTCGGCTGCGAAGTCGCGGAACTCCGCCGGATCGACGCTCTGCAGCTCGCCGAAGCCCATGCCGCCGAACCGCTGGAACAGCGCCGTGAGCGCCCGCTCGAGCTGCGCCGTGTCGGCGTCGGGCAGCAGCACGCCGATCTGCTGGATGCCCGCGACCAGCCCCTTGCCGTCGCGTGCGGCGACGGCGATGACGAGCCGGCGCAGCCCGTCGCGCAGCCCTTCGGGGATCTGCCCCATCATGCCGAAGTCGATGAAGGTCAGCGTCCAGGTGCGACCTTCGGTGTCGGGCTCGTGCGGCGTGACGAAAACGTTGCCGGGATGCGGATCGGCGTGGAAGAACCCCGCGCCGAACAACTGGTCGAACATGACCTGCGCGAACGCCTGGGCGACGTCGGCGGGGTCGATACCGGCCGCGCGCAGGCTCTCGGCGTCGGCGAGCTTGATCGCCGTGACGTCGGAGAGCGTCAGCACGCGCCGCGTCGTGCGCTCCCACACGATTGTCGGCGCGGCGACCCGCACGCCGTCGGCGAAGAGCTCCTCGAAGCGCTCGGCGTTGACGCCCTCGTGCAGGTAGTCGACCTCTTCGCGGCTCGTCGTGGCGAACTCGTCGACGAGGTGCGGCACGTCGACGCGGTCGGCGACGAAGCGGATGCGCGACAGGCGGTCGGCGATCGTGCGCAACGCTGCGAGGTCGGTCTCGACGATCTCGTCGATGGCGGGCCGCTGCACCTTGACAACGACGTCCGCGAAGCCCGCGATCGCGGCATCCTCCGCCGACAGCCGCGCGCGGTGCGCCTGACCGAGGGATGCCGCGGCGACAGGCGTCTCGTCGAACCACGCGTACGCACGCTCAAGCGGCACACCGAGTTCGGCCTCGGCCGACGCACGGATCTCAGCGAACGCGACCGGCGGCACTTCATCCTGCAGTTGCTCGAGCTCGGCGGTCACCTCCGGCGGCAGGACGTCGAGCCGCGACGAGAGGAACTGGCCGACCTTGATCATGAGTCCGCCGAGGTCGACGGCGAGCACGCGGAAGCGACGCGACGTCTGCCGCAGGCGCTCGATGCGCCCACGCTCGGCGAAGGAACGGAAACCGATCCGCGGCAGGATGACGTCGAACCACCACGTCGAGATCATCACCCGCGTCGCGAATCGGATGATCCGGTTGTAGCGGGCGCGGGAGCGCGGCGGCACCGGCGATCAGCCCTCGGCGAGGATCGCGTACAGCTTGCGACGAGCCTCGTCGATGATCTCGACCGCCTGCGCGACCTGCTCGGGCGTGCCGGTGCGCCCGACCTGCATCGCCGCCTGTGCGAGGTTGGCGCCGGCCTTGGGCAGCGCGCCGAAGCCGGGACCCGCCGGGGCCGCGTCACCGGCCGCGCCGGTG
This sequence comes from Microbacterium sp. 70-16, assembly GCF_001898315.1. Taxonomy (GTDB): domain Bacteria; phylum Actinomycetota; class Actinomycetes; order Actinomycetales; family Microbacteriaceae; genus Microbacterium. Next base: position 105,737 of record NZ_MKTQ01000029.1, read on the forward strand.
GCACCCGCCGAGCTCTGCCACGGTGCGGGCTTGTCGTCGGCCTCGGCACGACCGGCCTCGGTGAGCGAGTAGGTCTTGCGCCCGCCGGCTTCTTCGACCTCGATGACACCCTCATCGGTCAGCAGCTGCAGCGTCGGGTACACCGAGCCGGGACTCGGCTTCCACGCGCCGCCGCTGCGCTCCTCGATCTGCTGGATGATCTGGTAGCCGTGCATCGGCTGCTCGGACAGCAGCGCGAGGATCGCGACACGCACGTCGCCGCGGCCCATGCGCGAGCCGCCCTTCTGGTCGAAGCGCTGCGAGAAGCCGTCGCCGAGGTTCTGCTTCAGCTGACCGAGCGCCTCGAAGAGCTCGTTCACGCCCTGGCCGGCGAGGTTGCCGAGCCCCTGTGCGTTGAATCCCTGGCCGCCGAATCCCTGCCCGAATGATGTGCTCATGAGAACCCTCCGATGTGTTCCGAACGATATATAACGATATATCGTTCACGGGTCGAGCGATACCACGTTCGCCGTCAGCGGACGATGCCGGGACGTCCGTACCGTTCGAGCCAGCGCAGCCACAACTCGCTCACCGTCGGGTACGACGGCACGGCATGCCACAGGCGCGCGAGCGGCACTTCCCCGACGACCGCGATCGTCGCCGCCTGCAGCAGTTCGGCGACGTCGGGCCCGACGAGCGTCGCCCCGACGATGACGCCGCGGTCCTCATCGACGACGGCACGCGCCGTGCCCGCGTAGTCGTCGGCGTGCGTCGCGGCGCCGGCGAGCGCGGCAAGATCGATGTCGAGGATGCGCACGGGCAGCCCGGCATCCTCGGCATGTTGCGCCGTGAGCCCGACCGTCGCGACCTGCGGCTCGGTGAACACCACCTGCGGTACCGCCGCGTGGTCGGCCGTCGCCACATGAGTGCCCCACGGGGCATCGTCGACGGCCGCGCCGACCGCCCGCGCGACGATGACGTCGCCGGCGGCGCGGGCCTGGTACTTGCCCTGGTGCGTGAGCAGTGCGCGATGGTTGACGTCGCCGACCGCGTACAGCCAGTCGCTGCCGTGCACGCGAAGGGTGTCGTCGACGACCAGCCACGAGCCGGGTATCAGACCCACGGCATCCAGCCCGATGTCCGTCGTCCGCGGCACGCGACCCGTCGCGACGAGAAGCTCGGCCGCGCGCACCTGCCCGCCGTCACCGAGCGTGAGCACGACGCCCTCGTCATCGCGCGTGACAGCGGTCACGTCGGTGTGCCGGTGCACGTCGACGCCCGCGCCCTGCAGCGCCGCCGCGACGGCCTCGCCCGCGAAGGGCTCGAGACCGCGCAGCAGCTCAGAGCGCGCGATGACGGTGACGGCCGTGCCGAACGACGCGAACGCCGTCGCGAGTTCGCACGCGACCACGCCACCACCGAGGATCACGAGCGAGCTCGGCACGTCGTGCACGGCCGTCGCCTCGCGGCTGGTCCATGGCTCGGCATCCGCGAGCCCCGGGATGTCGGGCAGCAGCGCGGCCGAGCCCGTGCAGACGGCAACGGCGCGCCGAGCGCGGAGGATGCGCTCGGATCCGTCGGAATCGGTCACGCGCACGGTCTTCACGCCGACCAGGCGACCGTGACCGCGCACGAGGTCGATGTGCGCGGACTCGAGCCAGCCGACCTGGCCGTCATCGTTCCAGTCGTGCACCATCGCGTCGCGCGAGCGCAGGGTGGCGGCGACGTCGATGCCGCCGGCGATGGCGGCCGCGGCGCCCGGCACCGCACGGGCAGCGCGCAGCGCCGCGACGGGGCGCAGCAGGGTCTTCGACGGCATGCACGCCCAATACGAGCACTCTCCGCCGACGAGCTCGCTCTCGACGATCGCGGCCGTGAGACCGCCCTGCACAGCCCGGTCGGCGACGTTTTCGCCGACGGGTCCGGCGCCGATCACGATGAGGTCGTACTCTTCCGTCTCCATGTGCTCACGTCTACCGGAGTGTGACGTCGTGTGCCACCCCTCTGGGCGATGTCGGAGGCATGTGGTTTGGTGGATCTGACCCGACCGGAGGTTGCATGGCCATCGAGTTCCGCTCCGTCACGAAGCGATTCGCCGACGGCACCGTCGCGGTGGATGAGTTCAGTCTGCTCATCCCGCCACGCAAGACGACGGTGTTCGTGGGCTCGTCGGGGTGCGGCAAGACGACGCTGCTGCGCATGATCAACCGCCTCATCGAACCGACGTCGGGCGACATCACGATCGACGACGAGTCCATTCGCGGTCGCGATCCCGTGAAGCTGCGCCGTGGCATCGGCTACGTCCTGCAGAATGCCGGGCTGCTCCCCCACTTCAGCGTCGTCGACAACATCGCGACCGTGCCGGTGCTCAGCGGCACACCGCGGTCCGTGGCCCGCGCCCGCGCGCTCGAGCTGCTGGACGTCGTGGGCCTCGACCGCACGCTCGCCGACCGCTACCCGCGGCAGCTGTCCGGGGGCCAGCAGCAGCGCGTCGGCGTCGCGCGTGCCCTCGCGGCCGACCCCAACATCCTCCTCATGGACGAGCCGTTCGGTGCCGTCGATCCGATCGTGCGCGCCGAGTTGCAGACGGAGACGCTGCGCCTGCAGCGCGAGCTCGACAAGACCGTCGTGTTCGTGACGCACGACATCGACGAGGCGTTCCTGCTGGGCGACCAGGTCGTGATCCTCGAGAAGGGCGCGCACATCGCGCAGGTCGGGTCGCCGAACGAGATCCTCGAGAACCCGGCGAGCCCGTTCGTCGCCGAGTTCATCGGCGCCGAACGCGGCGCACGCGCCCTCTCGCTCAAGCGCACCGACCATGGCACCGTCGTGGTCGACGCGACGGGTCGTGCGCAGGGTGTGCTGACGGATGCCGCTGCCTCTCGCGCGGAGGGCAGCGCGTGAGCTGGATCTGGGACAACCTCGACCTGATCTGGCAGCTGAGCCTTCCGCATCTGCGGCAGAGCGTCATCCCGATCATCGTCGGCTTCGTCATCGCGCTGCCCCTGGGCTGGCTCGCGTTCCGCTACACGCGCTGGCGCGGCGCGATCCTGACGACCGTGGGACTGCTCTACACGATCCCCTCGTTCGGGCTGTTCGCCGTCGTCGCGGCCGCGTTCGGCCTGAGCCTGCGCTCAGAGACGACGCTCATCGTCGCGCTCACGATCTACGCCGTCGCGATCATGACGCGCTCGACGACCGACGGACTGGCGTCGGTCGACCCCGTGACGCGCGAAGCTGCCGTTGCGGTGGGCTACGGGCCGTGGCGCCGGTTCTGGACGGTCGACCTGCCTCTGGCGGGGCCCGTGCTGCTCGCGGGCCTGCGCGTGACGGCGACCTCGACGATCTCGCTCGTGACGGTCGGCGCCCTGATCGGCGTGCAGAACCTCGGCTACCTGTTCACCGACGGCTCGCAGCGCCGCATCATCCCCGAGGTGCTGTCGGGCGTCATCGCCGTCGTCGTGATCGCACTCGTCGTCGATCTCGTGCTGATCGTGCTCGGCCGCCTGCTCATGCCGTGGGCGCCGCGGCGTGAGAGCCGCCGTGAACGCCGGGCCTTGCAGCGGCTCGCCGCGGAAGGGGTCGCATGAATCTCTTCCTCGACGCGTTCGCGTGGATCTTCTCCCCCGACCGGCTGACCGGCTCGCTGACGCTGCCGACTGCGATCTGGCAGCACCTCGCCTTCACGTTCGGGTCGGTCGCGATCGCCGCGGTCATCGCGATCCCGGCGGGCTGGGCGATCGGTCACACTGGCCGCGGGCGCGAGTTCGCCGTTGCGCTCTCGGGCGCGGCCCGGGCCATCCCGACGCTCGGTCTCGTCGTGCTGCTGTATCTCGTGATCGGCGTCGTCTACAAGACCGAGGCGGCCGTCGTCGCCTTCATCGTGCTCGCGATCCCGTCGATCCTCGCCGGTGCGTACGCCGGGTTCGAGGCGATCGACCGCAGTGTGATCAGCGCCGGGCGCGCCGTCGGCATGACCGAATGGCAGATCCTCTGGCGCATCGAAGTGCCGCTCGGGCTGACGCTGCTCATCGGCGGCCTGCGCTCGGCGACCCTTCAGGTCGTCGCGACCGTCACGATCGCCGCGTACATCGGCCTCGGCGGCATCGGCTTCTTCATCCTGCAGGGCATCCCGCTGCGCCGGTTCGATGAGGTGCTCGGCGCCTCGATCGTCGTCGTGGTGCTCGCCCTCGCCCTCGACGGACTGTTCGCGCTTGTGCAGCGGTTCGTCGTCCCCCGCGGTGCCACCGCACGCGCGCTTCCCGCGCGCGAGACGCGGCGCCGTCCCGCACCCGCCATCACAGCACCCTGAAAGGCACCACCATGACACGCATCCGCTCCCGTCTGACCCTCGCGGCCGGGCTCGCCGCCGTCGCCGCTCTCGCTCTCACCGCATGTGGGTCGAGCGATCCGCTCGACAGCGGCGCAGGCTCATCGGATGCCCCGGCATCGGACACGATCGTCATCGGCAGCCAGGACTACTACTCGAACGAGATCATCGCCGAGATCTACGCGCAGGCGCTCGAGGGTGCCGGCTTCACCGTCGATCGCCAGTTCCGCATCGGTCAGCGCGACGCGTACATCCCGTCGCTCGAGGACGGCTCGATCCAGCTGTTCCCCGAGTACACCGGCAATCTGCTGCAGTTCTTCGACGAGGGCACGACCGCGAGGACGTCCGACGACGTGTACGCCGCGCTGAAGGGTGCCCTGCCCGACGGACTGACCGTGCTCGATCAGTCCACCGCGACCGACCAGGACTCGTACAACGTGACCGCCGACTTCGCCGCCGAGCACAACCTGACGAGCATCGGCGACCTCGCCGGCATCACGCCGCTCGTCCTCGGCGGTGCCCCCGAACTCGAGGAGCGCCCCTACGGCCCGACGGGCCTGAAGGAGAAGTACGGCGTCGACGTCACCTTCTCGGGGACGGCCGACACGACGGTCGACGAACTCGTCGCCGGCAACATCCAGGTCGCTAACGTGTACAGCGCCGACCCGCGCATCCAGACGCAGGACCTCGTGACGCTGGAAGACCCCGAGGGCCTCTTCCTCGCGTCGAATGTCGTCCCCGTCGTGAGCACGTCGGTCGCCGATGAGATCGCCGACGTGATCAACGCCGTCAGCGCCAAGCTCACGCCGCAGGGCCTCGTCGCGCTGAATGTCCAGTCGACCCAAGACCAGATGTCTGCCGCGGACATCGCGGCCGGCTGGCTGGCAGACAACGGCCTGGCCGGCTGACGCCCGTTCGAAAGCCCCGACATCCCGCGCGCGGGTGTCGGGGCTTTTGCGTGGGGGTCTCAGAACGCCCGAAGGTCGGCGCGCAGGCCCTGACCGGTGTAGTCGCGACGCAGGATGCCCCGCCGCCGCAGCACCGGCACGAGCTCGTCGAGCGTGCGGTGCACCGTGACGGGGTGCAGGTCGCCCCACAGCAGCACGCCGTCGTTGCCCCACTCGCCGAGTTCCTCGATGAGGTCGGCGAACTCCTCCGCCGTGCCGACGAATCCCGACCGGTCGCTGATGCGGCCGAGCCGTGCGAGTGCCGTCAGATGCGCCCGCAGCGGCGTCGCGCTGACGTCACGGTCTCCGACGAGACGCCGAAGCGACCCGTGCGACACATTCTCGGCGAACAGCTCCGCGGGCAGCGGTGCGTCGAGATCGAGTGCCGTCAGGTCGGTCTCGAGATCGCTGGACTGCCGCTGCGCGAGGTGGCGCAGCACAGTGTCGTCGGGGTGGGCGGATGCCGCGACGAGCCGGTCGGCCTCCTCGCGCGAGGCCACGATGACGGGCTGGATCGCGAACATGATCCGGATGTCGGACGGCGCGCGTCCGCGCTCGACGGCAGCCGCGTGGATCTTCGCGCGATACTCGCGCACGCTCTTCTCGTGCAGCGGCGCGAGCGCGAGCTGGATGTCGGAGTTCGCGCCCGCGAACGCGAGCCCGCGCCCCGACCCGCCCGGCGAGGCGATGACGGGCTCGCCGCGAGTGAACGGGATGGCGTTGAGCGGGCCGTCGAAGGCGAAGTGCTCGCCGCGGTGTCGCACAGCGTCGAGCTTCGTCCCGTCGGCATATACGCCCGACGCCGTGTCGCGCACGAGCGCGCCCTCGCCCCACGAGCGCCATAGCTCACGCAGCGAGGTGACCCACTCCTCGGCGCGGTCGTACGCCGCATCGTGCCCGAGGGGTGCGGCATCCGAGAAGTGACGTGCACTGCCGGTGTCGGTCACGACGTTCAGCCCCAGCCGGTCGCCGCTCAGGTGCTGCAGCGTCGCGAACTGTCGCGCCGCCGTGTACGGCAGATAGGCGGCGGGGTTGACGGTCGGGATGACACCGAGGTGCCGGGTCGCCTGGAACAGGTACGGCGCGAGCAGCAGCGGATCGAGCTTGGGCCCACCGAACGCGTGCCGCACGCGCAGGTCGATCGTCTCCGCCGACCCGAGCGAGGGGGCATCCTCGATCAGCACGAAGTCGAAGCCGGCCTGCTCCAGTTCGCGCGCGGACTGCTGGTACAGGTCGGGCCGTGTCCAGTCGTAGTCCCAGTCGAGGTACGGATGCCCCCAGCCGTGCGGGCCGAAACCGCGAGCCAGGAACCACCCGAAGTGCTGCGGTCGGGTCATACCGCGGCGACCGCGGCGTCGTCCGCGAATGCGAGGGCCGCCGCGAGGTCGTCGATGAGATCGGCGGCATCCTCGATACCGATCGAGAACCGCAGCGTGTCCGGCTCGACGCCGACGGCGCGCTGCTCGGCTTCGGTCAGGAAGACGTGCGACGTCGACGCGGGGTGCAGCACGAGCGAGCGCACGTCGCCCAGGTGCGTCATGTGGGTGAAGACCTCGAGGCGCTCGACGAACGCGCGCGCCGCTGCCGCACCGCCGCGGACGGTGAAGCTGAAGACGGCACCGTAGCCGTCGGGAAGATAGCGCTGCGCGAGCGCGTGGTCGGGGTGACTGGGCAGCCCGACGTAGTCGACCGTCTCGATCTGCGGACAGGACTCAAGCCACTGCGCGACGGCGAGCGCATTCTCGCTCTGCCGCTGGACGCGCAGGCTCAGCGTCTCCATGCCCTGGCCGAGCAGGAAGGCGTTCAGCGGCGATGGGGTCGTGCCGAAGCGCGGCGCGACGCTCTCGCGCAGGTACGCGATGCGCGCGTCGCCGCCCCAGCGCTCGGCGAAGCTCGGTGCTCCCGTGCGACCGGGTGCGACCAGCTGCGGGAAGAGCGCTCCGGAGCGCTCGGCGTCGAACGTGCCGGCATCGACGATCGCGCCGCCGATCACGCTGCCGTGGCCGGAGAGGAACTTGCTCGTGGAGTGCACGACGACATCCGCGCCGTGCTCGATCGGGCGCACGAGGTAGGGCGTCGCGAACGTGCTGTCGACGACGAGTGGGATGCCGTGGCTGTGCGCGAGGCCGGCAAGCGCGGCGATGTCGACGAGGCGGTTGGTCGCGTTGGAGATCGACTCGACGAACAGGGCGCGCGTGTTCGGACGGATCGCCGCTTCCCAGGCATCCAGGTCATCAATGTCGTCGACGAAGGTCGTCGTGATGCCGAGTCGCACGAGGTTGTCGCGCAGCAGCCCGCGCGTGCCCTCGTAGATGTGCGTCGACGAGACGATGTGCTGGCCGGATTCGAGCAGGCCCAGCAGCGCGACGCTCGTGGCCGCCTGTCCACTCGAGAGCAGCAGCGCCTGCGAACCGCCCTCGAGTGACGCGAGCCGGTGCTCGACCGCCTCGATGGTCGGGTTTCCGGTGCGCGTGTAGGCGTAGCCGTGTCCTTCACCGAAGTGCGAGGCCGCGGCGTCGTACTCGTCGAACTCGAACCCGGCGGTGAGATAGATCGGCGTCGCGCGGGCCGTCGGTGCGGGCACGGCTTCACGCTCATGCAGCTGCCGTGTAGTGAATCCCCGTCGGCCCATCGCCCGTACCCTCTCTCGGAATGTGACCTCCATCGTCGCGTGAGGGCCGCTATCACGCGTGATCGCGTGTCGCCGTGTTACGGACCGGGGAATGCGAGCGCCACGCCGAGCCACTCCGCGAGGTCGCGCACCTCGGCGTCGATCATCTCGCGCTCCTCGGCATCCAGGTCTTCCAGCTCGTGCACGGCGGTGACGACGAGGGTCTCCTTCTTCTTGTCCAGCTCGGCATCGAGCAGCCCGACGAAGCGGTCGCCGAGCAGGATCGGATGCGCGAAATAGCCGTACCGGCGCTGAGCCTTCGGCTTGAACTGCTCGAGGATGTACTCGAACTCGAAGAGCTCCTGCAGCCGGGGTCGGTCGAACAGCATGCCGTCGTACGGGTTGAGGATCGCGACGCGTCCACCGGGGTCGTCATCGAGCGTCTCGAGAGCGGCGGGATCGACGCGCCACTTCCAGGCGGATCCTTCGACGGATGCCGGCTCACCCGCCGTCCCCACGGGGGTCCACGGCGAGCGCTGTCGTGCGATGCCCGCGGCCTGCAGGCGGCGCTGGTCCAGGATCTCGCCGGCGTCGTCGTGGTCGAGCACGGGCACGTCGGCGTAGACACGCTCGCCGAGGTCCCACATGCGCTGACGCCCCTCGCGCCCGACGATCGCCGTCTCACCGACATACGAGAGCAGCTCCAGCATCCGCGGGACCTGATTCGACCCGTACCACCCGGCTTCATTCTTGTGGGCGACCTGGCTCGTGTCGGGGATCTGCGCCGCGAGCACGGGGCCTTCCGCACGGAGCTGTGCGAGCACATCGGCGCGGAACCGCGCGTTCGCCTCGAGCCACGCGCTCGCCTGCGCTCGGAAGAGGCGGCCGCGCATGCGCGCGAGATGCGCGGGCAACAGCGACGCGGGGCGAAAGTGCCCGTCGTACTCGAAGAGCAGGCGGTCCTGCTCGACGGCCTTCTTCAGCTGGCCGGGCTCGTACGCCCAGCCGATGCGACTCCACGGGATGGTCTGCTCCGACGGCGCGATCGTCGCGGTCGGGTCGATCTTGACGGCACCGAGCTGCTCGGCGACCTCGATGACGTCGCCGGGGCGGTCGGCATCGAGCAGCTGTGCGCGGACAACGAGTCGCCGCGCGTCGTCTCGACTCAGCTCGTGCACGCGGCATCCCATCGGTTCAGTGCACGCTGCGCGAGGAAGGTCACCCACCGTGACGGCTCGCCGGGTGGCACATCGTGCTCGATCCACGTGTCGCCGCCGAAGAACCAGCCCTGCAGCCAGCGACCGTCGTCCTGGCGGGCGGCGCGCAGCCGCTCGACCGCTTCACCGGCGCGCGGGTCGGGCGCCACGCCGTCGAACTCGGCGGCTTCGGTGATGTGGTCGACGGCCTTGAGAAGCGTGAACGGCGCGCGATACGGGTAGCAGATGAGGTCGGTCCACCGGCCGACCTGCTCGCCCGTCGACAGCCGATAGCGCAGCCGTCGCGCCAGCAGGTACTCCTCACCGCTGTGGCGCGCGGCTCGCACGCTGGCATCCCCCGTGATCTGCTCGTAGGCGAGCAGCCCCCGCACGGCGTTGATCGTCGAGTGGAACGACGAGTGCACCGAGCCCTCGACCCATTCGCAGTCCCACCCGCCGTCGGACTGCAGGTGCGCAGGAAACCATGCCGCAAGGCCGGTCATGTCCTCCCCCAACCAGGCACCGTTGGCGAGCGTCATCGCGTTGATGCACACGTCGACCTCACCGTCCCAGTAGGGCAGGTCGTCGTACTCCCAGCGGCAGTTCTCGCGCAGCTTCTCGCCTGTGCCGGCGAGCACCGCGGCATCCAACCCGCCTTCGCGCAGCGCCGTGAGGGTCCACGTCGTCGCGGTGTAGGGCTGCTCGTCCTGCGGCGGCTGCTCGGTCATCGTCGCGGGGAAGAACGCTCCGCCCGCCCACTGCCCGTCGGGGTCTTGATGCGACAGCAGCGCGGCGCCGTCGCCGGTCGTCGCCACGAGGGCGCGCGTGGATTCCCACGCCTCGGCACTCTCACCCGCGAGGTCGCGCTGTACCTGCCAGCGCAGCGTCGGGTCAGAGTCGAGCAACCAGTCCAGAACCGTGTCTGTGGTCATGGATGCCACGCTACGCCGCACCGCCGACATCCGTCAGCGGCCGGTCTCCGGTCAGGCGCGGGCCAGGGCCTCCAGTGCGTCGCCGGTGAGGCGCTGCGTCGTCCACTCGTCCTGCGGTGTCGCACCGAGCGACCGGTAGAACGCGATCGAGGGTGCGTTCCAGTCGAGCACGGTCCACTCGAAGCGCGAGTAGCCGCGCTCGACGCACAGTGCCGCGAGCGCCGCCATGAGCGCCTTGCCGTAGCCGCCACCGCGCTCGGTCTCGTCGACGTAGAGGTCTTCGAGCCAGATGCCGTGGCGGCCCGTCCACGTCGAGTACGTGAGGAACCAGATCGCGATGCCGACGACGGTCCCGTCGCGCTCGACGACGTGCGCGAAGGCGCGCGGGTCGGCGCCGAAGAGCGTCTCGGTGAGCAGCTCGGGGGTGTTCTCCACGGCATCCGGCTCGCGTTCGTAGACGGCGAGCGCCTGGATGAGGGCGAGGATGCCGGGGACGTCCGCCGGCTGTGCTTCGCGCAGAACCGCTCCCCCGGCGAGATCGCGCGCGCTCACGCGGCAGGCCCCGCCGTGCGGGCGAGCGTGCGCGGCCCGGGTGAGGGCGCGAGGTCAGCCGTGAGCGCTTCGCGATCGTCGAAGACGAAGCAGTCGCCGCGGTAGTGGTCGCCGCCGACATGCTCGAACCAGCCGAGGATCCCGCCGTCGAGCTGCCACGCGTCGATGCCCTCCTCGCGCAGGTGGATCGCCGCCTTCTCGCAGCGGATGCCGCCCGTGCAGTAGCTGACGACGGTCTTGCCCGCGAGGTCGTCGCGGTGCGCGGCGACGGCATCCGAGAACTGCGTGAAACGGTCGATGCGCCAGTCGAGCGCCCCATCGAAGCCGCCGTAGTCGACCTCGAACGCGTTGCGCGTGTCGAGCATGACGACCTCGCGGCCCTCGTCGTCGTGGCCCTGATCGAGCCAGCGGCGCAGCGTCGCGGGCGCGACGGCGGGCGCGCGGCCCGCCTCGGGGCGGATCGTCGGGTGGTCCATCCGGATGATCTCGCGCTTGTGCTTGACGAGCATCTTGCGGAACGGCTGATCCTGCGACCAGCTCTCCTTCGCCGTGAGGGCGGCGAACCGGGCATCCGCCCGCAGGTCGTCGAGGAACCCGCGCACGGCGTCCGCGTCACCGGCGAGGAAGAGGTTGATGCCCTCCTCCGCGAGGATGATCGTGCCCTTCAGCCCCGCCGCGACGGCGCGCTCGCGGAGAACGGGGCGCAACTGCGCGGCATCCGTCAGCTGCGTGAACAGATACGCGGAGACGTTGAGGACCTCGGGCATCGCCCCAGTTTACGTGGGGTTGTGGCGCACGCTGGGGGTGGCCAGCGTCACATGTCAGCGGGCGTCCACTCCGAGACGTCGTCGAGCTCGGCGACCTCATCGGCCGTGAGGTCGGTGGTCGCGCCGGCGAGCAGGTCGGGCACCTGCTCGAGCTTCGAGGCCGAGGCGATCGGCGCGACAACCGTCGGCTTGGCACGCAGCCAGGCGAGCGCGATCGCGGCGGTCGAGACGCCGTGGGCTGCGCCGATGCGCTCCATGACCTCGATGATCTGCAGACCCTGCGGCGTCGCGTACTTCGCGGCGCCCGCGGCGCGCGGCGATGCCGCCCCCTCGGCATCCGTCGACCGGTACTTGCCGGTCAGGAATCCCTTCGCGAGCGAGAAGTACGGCACGACGCCGAGACCGAAGTCGGCGGCGACGGGGATGATGTCGTTCTCGGTCTCGCGGTGCACGAGGTTGTAGTGCGGCTGCACCGCGACCGGCTCGGCGACGCCCAGGTCGCGCGCGATGCGCACCCACTCACGGATGCGCTCGGCAGAGTAGTTCGACACCGCCGTGTAGCGCACGAGGCCGTCCGAGACGAGCTCGCCGAACGCGGCGACGGTCTCTTCGAGTGGCGTCTCGGCGTCATCGAAGTGCGCGAAGTAAAGGTCGATCGACTCGACACCGAGGCGCTCGAGGGATGCCTCGGCAGCAGCCCGCACGTTCGCGGCGGCGAGCCCGCCGAACTGCGGGTGCTGGCTGACCTTCGTCGCGACCGTCACGCCGCGGGGCTTGCGGTCGGCGAGCCACGCGCCGATGATGCGCTCGCTCTCGCCACCCTCATGGCCGGGCACCCACGCGCTGTACGAGTCGGCCGTGTCGATGAAGTTGCCGCCGCCCGCGTGGAACGCGTCGAGGATGGCGAACGAGGCATCGCGGTCGGCCGTCCAGCCGAACACGTTGCCGCCGAGGGCGAGGGGGAACACATCGAGGTCACTGGTGCCGATACGCGTCATGCTTCGATCCAAGCACGTGGATGCCCGGTGTATTCCGCGGGTGTCGCGTCGCGACGTACGATCGGACGATGTTCGGTGCCGTGCTGATGTGGACGTTCCTCGGCGGGCTGGTCGGGCTCCCCGTCTGGTTCGCCTGGTACGCGTGGGACGCGGCTCGGCGCCGACGCCGCGGCGACGTCGTCGAGCGCCCCTCGGGTGGCACCTTCGGCTTCGACGAGATCTGGCGCCCCTCGGCCGCCGAAGCGCAAGCCGTGTGGGAGGCGGAACAGATCACCCCCGCCCCAGCACCCACGCCCGGCGACGGTCCGGGCGTGATCACTGGTGGCCGCATCGTGATCGAGACGGGCCTACGCCACGCCCCACACGACTCTCCGGGCTCGCCCCCTCCCCAGGCATCCGAGTTTCGGGCGCTTGAGGGGCCCGAAACTGTTGCTAGGCGAGTTTCGGACGCTTGAGGGGTCCGAAACTCTTGCGGGGCGAGTTTCGGGCGCTTGAGGGGACCGAAACTCCCGCGGGGCGAGCGGGCGGATGCCCCGGGCATCCATTCACCGGAATGGATGCGGGCGGCGTAGCGTTGCGCGTGACATGGAACGCTTCGGAACACTCTCGTTCGGACATTACGGACCGCTCGGTGGCGGGCGGCAGCTCACCGCCGGCGACATGCTGCACCAGGCGATCGACCTCGCCCAGGGCATGGACGAGCTCGGCGCGAACGGCATCTTCTTCCGCGTGCACCACTTCGCGCGCCAGCAGGCGTCGCCGATGCCGCTGCTCGCCGCGATCGCAGCCAAGACCGAGCGCATCGAGATGGGCACGGGCGTCGTCGACATGCGCTACGAGAACCCGCTCTACCTCGCCGAAGAGGCGGCGGCCGTCGACCTCATATCGGACGGCCGACTCGCGCTCGGCGTGAGCCGTGGGTCACCCGAGACGGTCGTGCGCGGCTACGAGAGCTTCGGCTACACGGCGCAGGACCCGCGTGGCGCCGACCTGGCCCGCGAGCACTTCGACCTGTTCTGGCGCGCGATCGGCGGCGAGGGCATCGCCGAGCGCGACGCGAACTCGCCGTTCGGCGGCGGGTCCGGCCTGCAGCGCATCGAGCCACACTCCGAGGGCCTGCGCTCGCGCATCTGGTGGGGTGCCGGTTCGCGCGAGACGGCCGAGTGGGCGGGACGCACCGGCCTCAACCTCATGTCGTCGACCCTGGTGACCGAGGCCGACGGGCGCCCGTTCGACATCCTGCAGGCCGAGCAGATCGACCGCTTCCGCGCGGCGTGGAAGGATGCCGGGCATCCGGGCACCCCTCGCGTCTCGGTGAGCCGCTCGGTCTTCCCGATCACGACCGCTGAGGACGAGCTGTACTTCGGGCACAGCCAGGAAGGCGACGGCATCGGCTACATCGACGGGTTCCGCTCGACGTTCGGCAAGACCTACGCGGCCGCGCCCGACGTACTGATCGAGCAGTTGCAGCAGGATGCCGCGGTCATGAGCGCCGACACCCTGATGCTGACGATCCCGAGCCAGCTCGGCGTCGCCTTCAACCTGCACGTCGTCGAGTCGTTCGCAAAACACGTTGCACCGGCGCTGGGCTGGAAGAGCACGCGCGCCTGACGCCGTGCGGCTGACGCTCAGGCCGGCACGGCCTCGCGCAGCACGCCGTCGTGGATCTCGAGCACGCGGTCGGCACGCGCCCGAACCATCGGGTCGTGCGTCGACAGCAGCACCGCGACGCCGTCGTCGCGCGCGATCGAGGCGATGAGGTCGATCATCTGCGCCGCCGTGTGCGAATCGAGCTGGCCCGTCGGCTCGTCGGCGAGCAGGATGCGCGGCGAGCCGGCGAGTGCACGGGCGATGCCGACGCGCTGCTGCTGCCCTCCCGAGAGTTCGCCGGGTCGCTGCCGCGCGTGCGCGGCGAGGCCCACCCGCTCGAGCAGCGAGGCGACGCGCGCCGCGCGCACGGCAGGGTCGACCCCGGCGATCCGCAGCGGCAACTCGACGTTCTCTTCGGCCGATAGGGCGCTGATCAGCCCGAACGACTGGAAGACGTAGCCGAGGTCGTCGCGGCGCACGCGGTCGACGTCGCGCTCAGACGCGCTCGTCACCTCGACATCGCCGACACGCACCGTCCCGGTCGTGACGGGCTGGATGCCCCCGAGCACGTGCAGCAGCGTCGTCTTGCCCGCGCCGGACGGCCCCACGAGCACGACCAGTTCGCCGGCTGACAGCGTCAGCGCGGCATCCGTCAGGGCATGGACGCCGCCGGCGGCCGTGCGGTGCACGACCGAGAGTCCGGATGCCTCGAGCACCAACTCACTCATCGGTTGCTCCCTTCTGCTCGCCCTGGGCGGCGTGCTCGGCCTGTTCGCGCAGGGCGCGCCGCGTGGGCGGCTGGGGCGCGCCCGCGCCCGCGCCAGCGCTCGCGCCCGCATCCCCCGGCCACACCCCGACGTGGTCGGGGTTGAGCTCGAGCCGCACGCGCTCGCGCAGCGAGAGGCGGGTCAGGTATTCGCTCGGCAGCTGCATGCGGCCGACCTTGTCGAGCACGACGAACTCCTGCGCGACGGTGTGCTCGCGCCCTTCGTCGTCGGTGTGCGTCGAGCGGAGCACTTCGGTCGAGGTGCGTCCGTCGCGGATCTGCACCGTGCGCTGCACGTGCTCGGAGACGGCGGCGTCGTGCGTCACGATCAGCGCGGTCGTGCCGAGCTCGCGGTTGACCGTCTCGAAGGTGGCGAGCACGTCGGCGGTCGCGTGTTCGTCGAGGTCACCCGTGGGCTCATCGGCGAGCAGCACACGCGGGTCGTTCGCGAGAGCGACGGCGATCGCGACGCGCTGCTGCTGCCCGCCCGAGAGCTCGGCGGGGCGCCGCGCGGCGACGGCCGCAACGCCAGTGAGCTCGAGCAGCTCCTTCGCTCGTGCCGGGTTCGAGCGGTCGCCGCCGATCGCGCGGGCCAGCTGCACGTTCTCTTCGGCGGAGAGGTAGGGCAGCAGGTTGCGGGCAGTCTGCTGCCAGACGAACCCGACGACCTCGCGTCGGTAGTCGACGCGCTGACGTGCCGAGAGCGTCGTGAGGTCGCGGCCCGCGACCGTCGCCTTGCCCGCCGTGGGCGCGTCGAGCGCGGACAGGATCGACAGCAGCGTCGATTTGCCCGAGCCGGATGCCCCGACGAGTGCGACGAGCTCGCCACGGTCGATGCGCAGGTCGAGTCCCTGCAGGGCCTGCACCTCGATGTCGGCGACGGCGAAGATGCGCACCAGTCCTTCGCAGACGATGTCGGGTTCGGTCATCAGTCCTCCTCCGTTCTCAGCACGGTGGCGATCGAAGTGGTTCGGGCAGAGGCGACGCCGGCGACGACGGCGATGCCCAGCGCGACGATCACGGCCGCGATCAGGCTTCCGCTCAGCAGCGGGTCGACCGTGAGTGCCGGCTGGGCGCCGCCGCCGGTGAACGGTCGCAGGTCGATCGAGACGACCACGAGCAGGGGCAGCACCGCTCCCAGGATCATCCCGCCGACAAGCGCCGTGATGCCCAGTGGTGCGAACTCCCACGCGACGATCCCGCGGGCGCGGCGCCGGTCGAGGCCCATCGTGCGCAGCAGGGCGATCACGCGCGAACGCGCGTCGCGCGCGACGCCGGCGACCAGCAGCAGGGCGATGACCGACAGCAGTCCCGCGACGCCGAGGGCCGACAGCAGCACGAACCGCAGGGCCGT
The DNA here is from genome assembly GCF_001898315.1 of Microbacterium sp. 70-16. Lineage (GTDB taxonomy): Bacteria > Actinomycetota > Actinomycetes > Actinomycetales > Microbacteriaceae > Microbacterium. Next base: position 121,759 of record NZ_MKTQ01000029.1, read on the forward strand.
GACGGCCGGCGAGGCCTGGATCTCGGCGGTCGAGTCGGTGAGGAACCGCACCGTGTGGTTCTGGCCGATGATCTCGCTCAGGGCGTCGGCGACGGCGTGCACGTCGGCCCCTGCCGTGATATCCACGAGGACGGTGCGCGGATAGAAGCCGAGCCCGGTGAGGGCGGTGTAGTCGGATGCCGCGAGCACGACGAACTCGCTCGTGCCGGCCATCCCGAGCAGCTCGTCGACGGTGGCCACGGCCTGCGCGGGGCGGTTCTGCACGGTCGTCACCCCTCCCGTCTCTTCGGTGACGGCGGTCGACACCGCGACCTGCAGCGGGTCGGATCCGGCGGCCAGTCCGCCGGGGAACGCACCGACGAAGCCGCGCTGGGCGGCGGCGAGGCGATCGGGTTCGGTGACGAGAGCGAGCACAGACGCCCGCCCGCCGGGCCCCGTGACGGTGAGGTAGTCGCCGCGCAGGATGCCGACGGCATCCGTCACCCCGTCGACCTCGCGCAGTCGGTCGATCGTCGCCTGCTCGAAGTAGGGGCCGGCGATGCGGATGTCGGCCCCGACGTCGCGCTGCGCGGCGACGACGGCGCCGCGGTCGACGGTGGCCAGCACGACGGAGGAGAACACCGCGATCGCGACGGCGACGACCATCGCGAGCACGGCCGTCGTGCCCGCCGCGGGGTCGCGCAGGCTGCGGGCGGCGCCGACGAGGCCGACCACCCCGCGCCCGCGCTTCGCGGCGGCGAAAGCGGCCGCGATCGGCAGCGGGTGCAGGCGCACGACGATGAGCGCGAGCGCGACGGTCGCGAGCAACGGCGCCGCGATGACGAGCGGATCGATCGTCGTCGTGCCCGAGCCGACGCCGCGCAGCACGAGCTGGACGACGGCGACGACGGCGAGCAGCCCGACGATCGCCTCGGCGATGCGCGTCCAGCGGCTGCGCACGGGGGCATCCAGATCCGACCGGCCGCGCTCGAGCAGCGCGGGGCGCAGGGTCAGCGCAAGCGCGAGGCCCGGCGCCGCCCCGACGAGCACGGCGAGCGCCGTCGGCATCCATCCCGCGTCGTTCGCGGTGACAAGCACGCCGACACCCGCGCCGATGACCGCCGCGGGCACACCCAGCAGCACGCCCTCGCCCAGCAGCAGGCGGCGCAGTCGCGAGAGCGGCGCGCCACGCGCCGACAGCAGGGCGAGGTCGGTGCGGCGGCGGCGCACGATGAGTGCCGCCGCGAGCACGATGAGCGCGACGCTGACGGCGAGCGGTCCGACGGCGGCGACGGCGAGGATCGCGCTGGCCGCGCCCGAGCGCCCGAGCGCCGTCGACAGGACGGTCTCGAGGTCGGACGACAGTCGCACGCGCAGCTGCCCGGACTCGTCGAGCGGGATCGACGCCGAGGTCGCGCCGCGCACGGCGGCGAGCAGTTCCGTGGGGTCGACGCCGCGCGCAGCATCGGCGTCGACGGGGTACCACAGCGTGATCTGCGAGCCGCCGAGCTGGCCAGACACGCGCTCCCACGTGCCGGCCGGCACCCACGCCGCGGCCGTCGCGCGCGGGCGCGAGTTGCCGTCGTCGAACACCGTCGCCGTCAGCGCGGTCGGCAGATGCAGCCACCGGTCGGCGGCGGGGTCGACGGCGGTGAAGGTGCCGGCCAGCACGAAGGCCGGCGCATCCGGCCACCATCCGTCGCTCAGGTTCCGCGCGTTGGCCGGAACGCGGCGCTGCTCGCCGACCGTCCAGCCCATCGTCGCCGCGGCGTCAGCGCTCAGCACGATGCCGATCGGGCTGTCGCCGCCGTCCCACGCCTGCGGCCATGCACCCTCGACCAGCGTCATCTGCGCTGTCGCAGTCGGTTCCGACAGCAGCTGGATGACGGCGAACGGCGCATCCGCCGGCTGGGCGGGCTCGGCGTCGCCCGGCACGACGACCAGACCCGTCGCCTTGTACTCGGCGAACTGCGCGGGCGAAGTGAGATCGCGCAGCACGGGATCGAACCCGTCGCGCGCGTTCTCAAGCTGCTCCGCGACGGCGCCGAAGACGTCGGATGCCCCCGGGTCCCAACCCTCGGTCGACACGTCGCCGGGGCCGAAGGCCGGGGCATCCAGCGCCGTGCCGGACAGGTCGCGTGAGGTCGGAGCCACCCCGCCCAGCTGGTGCGACACCTCGGCGCGCACGACGCCGACGAGGGCGCGCGGCGCCGCCGCGACGACGAACGCGGCCAGGGCCGTCAAGGCGATGATCACGAGTGCGGCGCTGCGTGGGGTCGCGAAGCGGCGGCGGGTCAGGGCGAACAGGCCGGGTGAGGTGCTCATTCGTCACCTCGCAGGGGTGCGGCGAGTGCGCGTGGCACGCGCACCGACGCCATCACCAGGCCGCACAGCGCGGCGAACACGCCCACCGTCACGGCGAGCAGCGGCAGGTTCCAGACGAGCGGAACGGGGTATCCGTCCGGCACCGTGCCGTAGGCCGCGCGCACGAGCGGCGGCACGATCAGCCAGGCCGTCACGACGCCGGCGACGAGCCCACCGACGATCCCCATCGCGAGCGCCGTGAGGTCTTCTGCGACGCGCACGCGGCCGGCGCGGCGCCGGCCGAGCCCCAGGACTGCCAGCAGCGCGAGCTCGCGCGCGTCGGCCGGCGTGCGCGAGCGGCGCAGCCAGAGCACGACGAGGGCGAGGACGGCGCCACCGACCGCCGCGAGCAGGAACAGCCAGCTGGTCGCGGCCGCGGCCGACCCCTGACGCGGATCGGCGACGAGCACCGTCGGGCCGGAGTAGGCGTCCGAGACCGCTGCCGCGACGGCATCCGGATCATCGGCCTGAACCCACACCTGATTGGCGATCACGGGAACGGTCGACAGGAACGCGAGCGTGTCGAAGCCTGCCAGCATGCCCTGGCCGGTCGGGGTGCCCGGCAACACGGGCACGGTCTGCGCGAGCGTGACGGACGCATCGAAGTCGGGTCCGTCGAAGGCGAGGTCGAGCGTGTCACCGACATCGAGACTCAGCGACGCGGCGAGCTCGGCCGTCATGACGACCGGTGCCGACGTAGGCGCGTCCGGCGCCATCGCGCGCGTGAGCAGCGCCGTGCCGCGATCGCTGTACGTCGGCGCGAGCGTGAGGATGCCGTCGTCGACGGTGACCGCACCCGCGGTGCCGGGCGCCGCGACCATCGACGCGAGATCAAGCGCCGCACCACCACTGGTCGCTGTGACGCCCAGAACACCGTCGCTGTACGTGAAGCCGGTCGGCGACGCCGACACCGCCAGCAGCGTCCAGGTCGATCCGGTCGGCAGCGCGATGTGCTCGTGGTGTTCGGCGTCGACGTCGACCGACGAGAACGCCGCGACGTCGCCGGCAGGGGCCTCGGTCAGCGTCCCGTTCAGGAACGTCGTCTCCCACACTGCGCCCGCGTCGGAGACGAACGTGAGCCGGATGCTCGCGAGGGTCGCGCTCTGCGGGAACGACTCGCCGCCGAGCTCGCGGGGCGGAGGCACGGGAGCCGTGACTGTGACATCGACGGCGTCGCCGCTGATCGGGATGCCCACCCCCTGCGGCAGCGCGAGCGCGGATGCCAGCTCTGCGGGGTCGAGCGTGCCGCCGGCATCCAGCAGGACGGCGCCGATCTCCGTGCTCTCGATCGCGACGACCGGGATGCGTGTGGCCGCCTGCGCGCTGAACCCCCGCGCGAGCGCCGCTGTCTGCGCTCCTGCAGCGACGGCGGTGTCGGCGACGTCGTGCGCATCGATCGTGTCGGGGATCGTCGTGACCCGCACGTCGGCGCCGACCCGCAGCGCTTCGGGGGCGTCGCCAAGCGTGCGCACCGTGCCGACGTACGCGCTCGCGATGACGGCGATGCCGACGGTGAATGCGACGACCGTGATCGGCAGCGCGTGCCGCCCCGGCCGCCGCGACGCAAGCCGCAGCGCCGTGACGGGAAGCACGCCGCGCGCGCCAGAGGTGGATGCCGCAGCGATGCGCGTCACCGGCGACGCCGCCATCACCGCGACGACGGCCGACAGCCCCAGCACGAGCGCGGGGCCGATCGCGACGAGCGGGTCGATCGTGCCGCCGCGGCCGACGGGAGTGCCCGCCTCGGCGAACCGCCAGGCCGCAAGCCCCGTGAGCACGGCCAGGATGACGGCGGCGCCCGCGAACACGGCGACCTGCGCGCGGGTGCGCGGAGCGTCGACGCCGCGCGCCGTGACGATCGCGGCGACGAGCGTCGCCGTCAGGGCGACCGCGAGCGCGATGACGCCTGCGAACAGGATGCCGGGTGAGGGCAGCGTCAGCACCGGGGCGAGCAGCACGACCACCGCGGCGCCGACAGCCGCGCCGAGGATCGCCACGGAAAGCGCCTCGACGGCCGCACCCACGCTCAGCGTGCGACGCCGAGCGCCGCGGGCGCGCAGCAGCTGCGACTCGCCCGCGCGCACGCGCACCGGCTCGAGGGCGACCGCGCCGACCACGACGACGGCGAGCAGACCCACGAAACCGATCGCGACCACGGCCGGGCCGCGGCGTGTCTGGAGGCCCTCTTCGATGTCGTCGAGGGTGATCGACAGGCCACCGGTCACCTGAACGCGCCCCTCGACGGCATCCGGAATCGCATCGAGCGCGGCCGTGAGCGCTGTCACCTCGCCGCCGGTGAACCGCGTGGCATCCGGAGTGATCACGACACGCCCGTCTTCGGTCGTCACGACGACCGCGTCGACTCCGTGCCCCGCCAGGACGCTGCGCACGGCTGTCTCGAGCGCGGCCACGTCATCACCCGAGACGCGAGCGACGCCGCGGTCACCCGTCGTCGCGGCGAGCACCGCGCGCACATCCTGCGCTTCGACGGCGCGCAGCGCGGCGACGAGTCCGACCACGAGAGCGGCGGCGACCGCGGCGGTCACGGCGAGGGCCACCAGCGGCGGCACGGCCGCACGTGCCCGCGCCCACGCGAAGCGGATGCCGCCGAAGCGGCCCCCGAGCCTCACGCGTGTCCTCGCACCTTTGCACCCTAACCGGTGCCATAGCCGACGCAGGGGAACCCCCGACCCTTCGGTCGGGGGTTCCCCTGCCGGTAGGCCGCGCTCAGGCGGTCTCAGGCGGTCACGCGCGCTGCGTGCGCCGTGCGCGACGCACAAGGGCCGCACCGATCGCGAACGCCACGACCGCGGCGATCGCGAGGGTGCCCTGCGCTGCACCGTCGCCACCGGTCGTGGCGAGGGTGGCGACGGCCGTCACGGTGATCTCCGTCCAGCCGATGACGGCTCCCGAGGCATCCGTCACGACGATGCGGTGCTGCCCGGTCGGCACGGATGCCGGGATCGCGACCGACACCGTGTGCGCCGTCGTCACGGTCGCCGCGCCGAGGTCGGTCGGCGTGGAGAACAGCCACACGTGCACGCTCTGCCCCGGCGCCGCGGCCGGCACTGTGAGCGTCACCGTCGAGCCGGCGACGGCACTCGCCGGGCCGGTCAGCCCGCCGCGCGTGGCGGCGGTGAGGTCGTCCGTCGAGGGGGCCTCACTGCCGGTTGCAGGCAGCGTCGCGGTCGGGCTCGGCGTGGCCGTCGGCGCGGGCGTCGCGGTGGGTTCGGCCGTGGCCGTCGGCTCAGGCGTCGCCGTCGGCTCGGGTGTAGCCGTTGCTGTGGGCTCCGGCGTTGCCGTTGCCGTCGGCTCCGGCGTTGCAGTCGCCGTCGGCTCCGGCGTGGGCGTCGCCGTCGGCTCGGGCGTGGGCGTCGTGCCGGTGGTGCAGTTCAGCGTGCCGCTGCGCAGCGAGAATCCGTCGGTGTCGTTGTCGTCGGCGTAGAAGGTCTGCGCGACGCCATCGACGCACTCGGCGCCGATCGCGAAGCCCTCGTTGGCGACGTTGGCCGCGTTCGCGGGGCGTGCGTAGACGTGGGTCGGAACGAAAGCACCGCTCTCGTCGATCTCGTACGTCGCCGTGCGGCCGTCACAGGCCTCGTCGCAGACGACCCACAGCAGGTCGCGGTCGAACTGCACGTCGGCGACGAGCGCGAACGGCGTCGCGATCGTCGCGACACGGGCGAAGCCACCGTCCTCCTGCAGCGCGTAGGCGTACACCGACGCCGTGCCCTCGACTCCGACGAAGAACAGGCCGTCGCCGTGGTCGGGGTAGCTCGCGGGGTCGTACGCCGCGGCCGTGCGCTCGTCGGTGAAGCCCTGCGCGACCAACCACGCGTCCGAGATCCACGTGACGCCCTCAAGCCCCGCGTTGGCGCCCAGGCCCGGGAAGTCCGCGGCGAGGTTCCACTCGGCCTCGGCCACCAGCTCGTCGCCCGCGTCCGACGGGTCGAAGCGCAACACAGCGGGACGGCTGACCGACCCCTGATCGTTGTTGCGCTCGCTCGAGACGTAGACGCGGTCACCGAGCGCCGTCACGCCCTCGGCGTCGACCGTGCCGGTGCCGTCGGCGTAGCGCAGCTTGCGGCCGTCCTCCCAGCCGGATGCCGGGGCGAAGTCCGCGCCCTCGAGTCGGTAGAGCAGTCCGTCGCCGTTCTGCACGGCCCACAGGCCGCCGTCGGCGTAGTCGAGGCCGCTGAGGTCGCCGCTCGGGAAGGTGTCGGCTTCATCGAGCACCGTGACGTCGACACCGCCCGGCCACGTCTCGACGACGAGCTCGCCGGCGCAGCGGTTCGCGGCGCCCTTGGTCGCCGCCTCGGTCACACCGAAGTCGCCGACGGCGTCGGGGCAGCGGCCCCACGTCGTCGCCGCGTGCGTGGTCCACGACGTGGCATCCAGCTCGGTGGTGCCGTCGGTGTCGAACAGGTGCACTTCGTCTTCGCCGCCGAGGCCGTAGCCGAAGTCGGCCTCCTCCAGCACGAGGTAGCCGCGCGCGGCGATCGTGGTGTCGGCCGGAATCTCGTAACGGTGCGACGCCTTCGTCACGTCGGCATCGGTCACGATGAGTCCGCTCGCGTCGAGGTCGCTGTCGCTGAGGTTGACGAGCTCGATCCAGTCACCCGGCGTGCCGCCGCTGGACTCGACCTCGTTGATCGCGATGGGCAGCGAGCAGTTGTTCGACTCGCCCTTCGTCGAGACTGTCGTCTCGCGCAGCACGCCGACGCCGTCGGGGCACAGCCCGTAGGTGATCGTCGCGTGCGTGGTCCATGACGCCTCGGCGATGAGCGTCTCACCGTCGGGCGCAAACAGACGCACCTTGTCCTCACCACCGAGCCCGAAGTCGAACCCGGGGTCGTGCGCCGTCAGCTGGTCGACGAGCAGGATGCCCTGAGCCGGGACGATCGAGCCGGTCGGCAGGTCGTAGCGGTGGTCGTCGTCGTTGTCGCGGACGATGAAGCCGCTGATGTCGATCGGGGCATCCGTCGTGTTGTACAGCTCGAACCAGTCGGTGTCATCGCCGTTGGACTCGACCTCGTTGACGACGAGCGCACCCGCCGCCGGCAGGTCGGCGCTCGACGTCGGCGTGGGGGTCGGGCTCAACGTCTCGGTCGGCGTGGGAGTCGACGTCGCGCAGTCGTTGGCCGCACCCGGGGTTGCAGACACCGTCGTGGTGAAGGCGCTGACGCCGTCGGGACAGCGCCCGTACGTCGTCGCCGCGTGGTCCGTCCAGCTATAGGAGTCGACGAGCGTCGTCGCGTCGGGCAGGAACAGGCGCGCGGCATCGGCACCGCCCAGACCGAAGCTCATCGTCGGCTCGGAGTACACGTAGAACTCACCGGGCTGAAGGATCGTATCGGCCGGGATGGCGTCGGTGCGCTTGTCGTTGTCGTCCTTGAGGACCCAGCCGGAGATGTCGACCGGTGCGCTCGATGCGTTGACGAGTTCGATCCAGTCGACGTTCGCGACCTTGTCGTTGGACTCGATCTCGTTGATGACGACGCCAGGCTCGGCGGCTTGTGCGGGCAGCACGACGACAGCAGTCGCCGCGACGACAGCGGCTGCAGCTGCCGCGGCGCCCAGGCGGAAGGGCAAACGGGGAGAGGGCATCTCGCTCCAGGGGGCTCGGTCCGGACTCGGACGCGTGACGGGTGGGCACGCATGCGCGCGCCCTCGTGACACTGTCGGGGCAAGAAGAACGAGAGACAGATGGCGGGTGAACGGATGCCTAATCCGCGCCTTCCTGGCGGCCGGAAGAAACCCACTCCTTTCGGAGGTGGCGCGCCGCGGAAATCCCGTGAATAATGTGTGGCATGACCACAGGTCGCCCCGCGGGGTACAGCGCCATTTCCAACTACTCGCGCGTCGAGATCCTCCACCTTGTACAGGAGCAGCCTCGTCGCACTGTCGCCGAGCTCGTCGACGCGACAGACCTTCACCCGAACACGGTGCGTGAGCACCTGCAGCGGCTGATCGACGACGGCTACGTCGTGTCGGCCAGCGAGCACCGCACGACACGGGGCCGGCCGCGGGTGCTCTACAGCGCCACCGACGGCATCAACTCGCACAGCCCCGTGCAGCACCGGCGCGTGCGCGCCGCCGCCGAGCGCGGCGACCTCATGCGGCGGGTGCTCCCCGGCAGCACACCCGACCTCGACACCGCGGCACTGCACCAGATCGACGCGCTCGTCGAAGACCTCGTCGACGCCGGCTTCGACCCCCTCGTCGACGAGCGCGAGCTCACGGTCGAGTTGACCCCGTGCGCGCAGGCATCGGCACAGGCCGACCACCGCGAAGTGCTGTGCAGCGTGCACCTGGGCATCATGCAGAGTGTGCTGAGCTCGGCCGACGGACCCCTGTCGGTCGACGGCATGCGCTCGTCGTGCGACCCGCGCGAGTGCATCGTGCAGCTGCTGCACTCGGCGCAGCGCGTGCCGCAGCAGGCGTGATCTCGCCCGCTTTGCGCGGCGGCAAGCCGCACGGGGTTATTCACGGCCGCCCGTCTTCTGTCCTGAGAACAGGCTGTGTACCTTCAGTCGAAGGGAAGACCGGCCCGTCTCGGCCGGCATGAGGAAGGACCGCGATGGACTTCTTGGATCCACTGCTGCTGGCCCGTTGGCAGTTCGGCCTGACGACGCTGTACCACTTCATCTTCGTTCCGCTGACGCTCGGCATGTCGCTGTTCGTCGCGATCTTCCAGACGATGTGGGTGCGCACCGCGAACGTGAAGTGGCTGCACCTGACGCGCTTCTTCGGCAAGATCTTCCTGATCAACTTCGCGATGGGCATCGTCACCGGCATCGTGCAGGAGTTCCAGTTCGGCATGAACTGGTCGAGCTACTCGCGCTTCGTCGGTGACGTCTTCGGCGCTCCCCTCGCCTTCGAGGGCCTGATGGCCTTCTTCTTCGAAGCGACCTTCATCGGGCTGTGGATCTTCGGCTGGAATAAGCTGCCCCGAGGCATCCACCTCGCCACGATCTGGATCACCGTGGCCGGTACCTGGATGTCGGCGTACTTCATCCTCGCCGCCAACGCCTTCATGCAGAACCCGCTGGGCTACCAGATGTCCACCGAGGGGCACCGCGCCGAGATGGCCGACTTCTGGCAGGTGCTGACCAACCCCGTCGCCCTCACGCAGCTGCCGCACACGCTCTCGTCGGCGATCATGTTCGCCGCGGGTGTCATGATCGCCGCCTCCGCATGGCAGCTGGCGCGCGGGCAGAACATCGAGACGATGCGCACGTCGCTGCGCTTCGGACTGTGGGCGATGATCGCCGGGTTCGCCGCGACGGCACTCTCGGGCGACCAGCTGGGCCTGGTCATGGTCGAGACCCAGCCCATGAAGATGGCAGCCGCCGAAGCGATGTTCAACTCGGCGTGCGGGGCGGATGCCTCGTTCTCGATCTTCTCGATCGGCACGCCCGACGGCACGGGCGAGATCTGGTCATTGCGCGTGCCCTACGTGCTGGCCTTCCTGTCGACGCACGACTTCAACGGTTGCGTCGAAGGCATCAACGACCTGAACCTGCTCTACACGCAGGAGATGTTCCCGCAGTTCGCCGACCAGGTCGACGGCAACTTCGCGCCGATCCTGTGGGTCACGTACTGGTCGTTCCGCTGGATGATGGGCTTCGGCGGTCTCGCGACGCTCATCGCGGTCGTGGGCCTCTGGGTCACTCGCAAGAACGCCAAGCGCCCCGTCGCGGGCTGGATGTGGAAGATCGCGATCTGGCAGGCGCCGCTCGCACTGCTCGGCATCCTCGTCGGCTGGATCTTCACCGAGATGGGCCGCCAGCCCTGGATCGTGTTCGGGCTCATGCTCACCGAGGACGGCGTCTCGCCGAACGTGCCGGGCTGGACCGTGCTGATCTCGCTGATCGCCTTCACGCTGATCTACCTCGCGCTCGCGATCGTCGAGTTCGGGCTGATCTTCAAGACCGTGCGCGAAGGCCCCGCGCCGCTGCCCGCCCCGGGTGAACCCGATCCCACCGACGTGTCTGTCGAAGACACCCCGTCGACGGTGTACTAGGAGCTGACATGGACCTCGCAACCCTCTGGTTCTTCATCGTCGGAGTTCTCTTCGTCGGCTACTTCACCCTCGACGGCTTCGACTTCGGTGTCGGCATGTCGCTGCCCTTCCTCGGCAAGGACGAGGTCTCGCGCCGTCAGGTGATCAACACGATCGGCCCCGTGTGGGACCTCAACGAGACGTGGGTCATCGTCGCCGGTGCGTGCCTGTTCGCCGCGTTCCCCGAGTGGTACGCCACGCTGTTCAGCGGCTTCTACCTGCCGCTGCTGCTGATCCTGCTCGCACTGATCCTGCGCGGTGTCTCGTTCGAGTACCGGCACCAGCGTGAGGATGCCACGTGGAAGCGCCGCTTCGACTGGATGATCACGATCGGCTCGGCCGCCCCCGCACTGCTGTGGGGTGTCGCCGTCGGCAACATCGTGCAGGGCGTACCGATCGATGCCGACAAGAACTTCACCGGGTCGCTGCTGACGCTGCTCAACCCGTACGGCCTGTGGGTGGGCGTCACGACGCTGCTGCTGTTCTTCCTGCACGGCGTGTACTTCGTGGGACTCAAGACCGACGGCCAGGTGCACCACGACGCGCAGGCGCTCGGCAAGAAGCTCGCGATCCCGACCGTGATCTTCGCCGCGGGCACGGTCGTGTGGACGATCATCATCGCCGCGGGCCGCGAGGCGCCGCTGCTGTGGGCCGTGATCGCCGCCGGCGTCATCGCCGCTGTGGCACTCTTGGCATCCGTCTTCTTCAACTGGATCGACCGTGACGGTCGCGCGTTCGCGGCGGGGGCGGTGACGATCGTGTTCGCCGTGCTCACGCTGTGGCTGGCGCTGTTCCCGTACGTCATGCCGGCGTCCAATGATCCGGCGAACAGCCTCACGATCGCGAACGCCTCTTCGACGCAGACGACGCTCGAGATCATGAGCTGGGCCGCGCTGATCTTCCTGCCGCTCGTGCTCGCGTACCAGGGCTGGACCTACTGGATCTTCCGCAAGCGCATCACCCGCACCATGATCGAGCAGGCCGAGGTCGCCGCGCACTGAGTCGCCGGGCGCGGCCCCGCGCCGCTCCCCGTGGCGCCGAGTGCGCCGGTTCGTGTCGAGTGCGCCGGTTGTGGCGCACCAGGAACGGGCGCACTCGGCACTACCGGGCGCACTCGGGGCGGAGAACCCACATCAGTGAGGCAGGATCGAAGCATGGCATCCGAGGCGAGACCGACGCGTGTGCGCCCGGTCGACCCGCGTCTCGTGCGGTACGCGGCGGCGTCGCGCGGGTTCTTCGTCGCGATCGCGGCGATCGGGGTCGCGCAGACGGCCGTCGTCATCGCGTTCGCGTGGCTGCTGACCCGCGCCGTCACACGCGTGATCGAAGGGATGCCTTGGGCTGAGCTCACCGGCATCCTGTTCTGGCTCGGCGTCACCGTCGCGATCCGCGCGCTGCTGATCTGGGCGCGCGAGGCGGCGTCGGCGCGCGCCGCGGCGCGGGTGCAGCTGCAGCTGCGCGAGCAGCTGGTCGGCGCCGTGGGCAAGCTCGGCCCGGGCTGGCTCGCGGGCCGCAGCACGGCGAAGCTCGCCGTCACCGCCGGGCGTGGGCTCGAAGCGCTGGATGCCTACTTCGGCAGATATCTGCCCCAGCTCGTGCTCACGGTCATCGCGACCCCGGTGCTCGTCGCCGTCATGTGGTGGCAGGACTGGATCTCGGGGCTCACGGTGCTCATCACACTGCCCCTGATCCCCCTGTTCATGGTGCTGATCGGCCTCGCGACCCGCACGGTGCAGCAGAAGCAGTGGCAGACGCTCGGACAGCTCGCCGCGCGCTTCGCCGACACCGTGCAGGGCCTGTCGACCCTCAAGGTCTTCGGCCGCCAGCACCGCGCCGCGACCTCGATCGAGAAGGTCACCGACACGTATCGCGGCGAGACGATGCGCGTGCTGCGCGTGTCGTTCCTGTCGGGGTTCGCGCTCGAGCTGCTGGCATCCATCTCAGTCGCGATCGTCGCGGTGTCGATCGGATTCCGCCTGCTCGACGGATCGCTCGCCCTGCCCGTGGGACTGTTCGTGCTGCTGCTCGCGCCCGAGGCGTACCTGCCGCTGCGGCAGGTCGGCGTGCAGTTCCACGCCGCCGCCGAGGGCGTCGCCGCGACGGAGGACGTGTTCGCGGTGCTCGATGAGGCCCGCGCGGTCGCGGCCGGGCCCGCGAGCCGGCCTGCAGCTCGGCCTGCAGCTCGGGAGGAGATTTCGCTTCCGGAGGGCCAGATCGGGGCATCCACTCCTCCCGAACGGAAATCTCCTCCCGAAGTGCAGGCCGGGCACCTCGAGGTACGCGACCTGAGCGTGCGTCGCGGCGAGCTGGTGCTGCCGCCCGTGACGTTCACGGCGGCGCCCGGCACGGTGACCCTCATCGAGGGGCCGAGCGGATCGGGCAAGTCGAGCCTGCTCGCCGCGCTGCGCGGTGCGGCCCGCTTCGACGGCGACGCGACGGTCGATGGGATGCCCGTGACAGGGCTCTCCCCCGCGACGTGGCTCGCGTGGGCGGGCCAGCAGCCCGGGCTCATCGCCGGGACGGTGGCGGAGAACGTCGCGCTCGGGGATGCGGGGGACAGCCCCTCGACAAGCTCGGGGACCACGATCGCGCGCGCCCTGCAGCTCGCGCAGGCGGGCGAGCTCGACCAGGCCCGCGAGCTCGGCGTGCAGGGGGCTGGCCTCTCGGGCGGGCAGGCGCAGCGCGTGGCGGTCGCCCGCGCGATCTACCGCCACCTGCGCGGGCTCGCGCCGGTGCTCGCCCTCGACGAGCCGAGCTCGGCCCTCGACGCCGATACCGAGGGCGCGCTGTGGCGCAACGTGCGGGCACTGGCCGATGCCGGTGCCACGGTCCTGCTCGTCTCGCACCGGCGCAGCGCGCGCGAGATCGCCGATCAGGTCGTGACCCTCGCCGCGCGCACCGTGGAGGTGGTCTCGTGACGACCGCGACCGACATCCTGCGCCGCGCGATGCCGCCGCTGCGACGGTTCTGGCCGGGGGCCGCGTCGGGGTTCCTGTCCGAGGCATCCGCCGTGGCTCTGCTCGCCTGCAGCGCGTGGCTCATCGTGCGCGCGAGTGAGCAGCCGGCCGTCATGTACCTGTCGGCGGCTGTCGTCGGGGTGCGCGCGTTCGCGCTCAGCCGCGCCGCGTTCCGCTACACCGACCGCCTCGCGAGCCACGACGCGGCCCTGCGCCAGCTCGCCGTGACCCGCACCGATCTGGTGCGCCGGCTCATCCCGCTCGCTCCCGACGGGCTGACGCGCACGCGCCGCGGGTCGGTGCTGGGCGCCCTCGTCGACGACGTCGACGATCTGCAGAACCTGCCGCTGCGCGTGGTGCTGCCGCTCGTGTCGTCGGCCGCCGTCGCGATCGGTGCTGTCATCCTCGTCGCTCTCGTGTGGTGGCCTGCCGCCCTCACCCTGCTCGCGTGTCTCGTCGTCGCCACGATCGCCGCGACCGCGTGGGGCTGGGCATCGGGCTCGCGCGCCGAGCGCGCCATCGCGCCGTTGCGCGCACGCCTCGCCGATGCTGTGCTCGATCACCTCGCGAGCCTCGATGTGCTCGTCGCGTTCGGGGCCGAGCGGGCGAGCGCCGAACGCATCGCACAGGCCGATGCGGCGCTCCGCCGCGCCGTCGTCCGCCGTGCCGGAGCGCAGGCCGGCACGGCCGCGGTCGTCTCGCTCGCCGCCGGAGCTGCGTCTCTGTTCGCGGTCATCGCCACCGTCCCGGCGCTCGGATCGGGCACGATCACAGCCCCCGCCTTCGCCGTCGCGGTACTCGTGCCGATGGCCGTTTTCGAGGTGTTCGCGGCGGTGCCGGCCGCGGCGGCGTCATGGCGGCAGGTGCGCGCCTCCGCCGAGCGGATCGCTCAGGCCATCCCCGACGAGATCCCCGCGGGCATCCCATCGGAGGTCACTCCCGCTGCCACGGGCGACGCACCCGCGCTCGGCACAGGCCTCGCCCTGCGTGGCGTCCACGCCCAGTGGCCGGGTGGCGCAGGCGACAGTCTGCACGGCGTCGACCTCGAGGTGGGCCGCGGCGAGCGCGTCCTCGTCGTGGGGTCGAGTGGTGCCGGCAAGACGACCCTCGCGCACGTGCTCGTGCGGTTCCTCGACACGACCGCGGGTGGTTACATGATCGGCGGTGTCGACGTCGCGACGCTCGCCGCCGACGATGTCCGCCGCACTGTGGGCCTCTGCGAGCAGCACCCGATGCTGTTCGACGAGGACATCCGCCAGAATCTGCTGTTCGCGCGCGACACGGCAACGGATGCCGAGCTCGAGGCCGTGCTCGGCCGCGTCGGCCTCGGCGACTGGCTGCACGAGCGCGGCGGCCTGGACGCCCGCGTCGGCGAGCGCGGCGCGCTCGTGTCGGGCGGGCAGGCCCAGCGCATCGCCCTCGCGCGGGCGCTGCTGCGCGGCTTCCCGGTGCTCGTGCTCGACGAGCCGACGGCGGGCGTCGACGCGGATGCCTCGGACGCCCTGCTCACCGACCTGCTGACCGCCGTCGACGGCGACCAGGCAGTCGTGCTGATCTCGCACGTCGCGGTGCCCGCAGGTCTCGTCGACCGCACCGTACGCCTCGAGGCAGGCCGCCTGCACGGCTGACGCAGTCAGCCGTGCAGGCACGCCTGAGGTGATCAGCCGCCGATCGCGTTCATCCCGCGCGCCGGCTGCAGGAAGCTCGGGTCGTCGATCGCGTGTCCGGGCAGCTTTCCCGCGACGCACCCGCGCAGCATCCGGTCGACCGCAACGTCGTCGGCCCCCGCGCGCAGCACCGGCAGCAGGTCGTACTCGTCGAGCGAGAACAGGCAGTTGCGCAACTGCCCGTCGGCGGTCAGGCGCAACCGGTCGCAGTCGCCGCAGAAGGGCGCCGTGACCGAGGCGATGACGCCGACCGACGCCGGCCCGCCGTCGAGCAGGAACCGCTCGGCGGGCGCTCCCCCGCGGCCGGGCACCGGCTCGAGATCCCAGCGGGTGCGCAGCGCCGCGAGGATCTCGTCGCGCGTCACCATCTGCCGGCGGTCCCACGTGTGTCCGGCATCCAGCGGCATCTGCTCGATGAACCGCATCTGTGCGCCGTGCGCGAGGGCGAACTCGACGAGGTCGACGAGCTCGTCGTCGTTGACGCCGCGCATCGCGACGGCGTTGAGCTTGAGGGGGCGAAGCCCGGATGCCGCGGCGGCGGCGATCCCCGCGCGCACATCCTCGAGACGGTCGCGCCGGGTGAGCTCTCGGAAGCGCTCCCGATCCAGCGTGTCGATCGAGATGTTGAGGCGATCCAGGCCCGCCGCGACGAGGTCGGGAAGCATGTCAGCGAGGCGAATGCCGTTGGTCGTCATCGCGATCTCGACGGGGCCCTGCGGACCCGAGATCGCGGCGAGACGGCGCACGATATCGACGACGTCGGTGCGCAGCAGCGGTTCGCCACCGGTCAGGCGGAACGTCGTGATGCCGGATGCCGCGGCGATGCCCGCGACCCGCACGATCTCGTCGGCGGTCATGAGGCCTGCACGGGCGAGCCACTCGTTGCCCTGCTCGGGCATGCAGTACGTGCAGCGCAGCGAGCAGCGGTCGGTCAGCGAGATGCGCAGGTCGCGGTGCACCCGCCCGAAGCGGTCGACGAGGGCGTCGCCGGGCACCCCCGCGGTGGCACGCTCGTCGACCGCACGCGCCGGGCGCGTGGGCGAGAGATTGACGGCCACCATAGTGAGAGGCTACCCGCGGTGCGAGGGCACCCGTCCCGGCACGACCGGGGTATTTCCTCCGGCCCGACATTCGGCCCGGCACGACTCGGCGCTCCGGCTCGCCGTCATGCCAGCAGGCGCACCGCCTCGGGCGGCACCGACAGCCGCACCGCCGCGCCGACGGCGAGACCACGCTCGGCGACCGTCTCGACCGACACGTCGGCGGCGAGCGTCGGCTCGGTCGTGTGCACGCGCACGCCCGCGGGGGTCTGCTCCAGCCGCGCGATGCGCGCGACCGGTGCACCGGGGCCGGCAGGTTCCGTTCCCGCCGCCGGCTCGATCCCCACGGCCGACGGCGGGAACAATGCGACGGCGGCTCCGGCCGTGCGGAGCGTCACGGGAACCCGCAGCGCGCCCGCCGACCACACGCCGTCCGAAATCTCACCCGCGACCCGGTTGACGCCCGCGACCGCGGCCCCGAAGGGAGTCGCCGGCGCCGCGAGCACGGACCGCACGGGCCCCGTCTGCGTGACGCGGCCGTCCTCGAGCAGCACGATGTCGCCGGCGAGCGCGACGGCATCCACCGCGTCGTGCGTCACGATGACGGTCGTCGTGCCCGTCGCCGCCAGGCGCTCGGCGAGCAGTGCCCGCACGCCCGACGCCGTCTCGGCATCGAGCGCCGTCAGCGGCTCGTCGAGCAGCAGCACGTCGGGCCGCGTCGCGAGCGCGCGCGCGAGCGCGACGCGTTGCTGCTGCCCGCCGGACAGCTCGCGGGGGCGACGGTCGCCCGCCTGCACATCTGCGAGCCCCACCTGCGCGAGCCACTCGTCGGCTTCGGCAAGGGCATCCGTTTTCGCCGTGCCGCGTGCCCGCAGTCCGAACGCGATGTTCTCGCGCGCCGTGAGGTGCGGGAACAGGTGCGGGTCCTGTCGCAGCAGCACGACGCCGCGGCGCTGCGGCGCGACGACCTGCCGCGGCGAGGTGAGCTCCCGACCACCGACACGCACATGCCCCTCGGTGACGCCGGCCAGGCCCGCGATGGCGTCGAGCAGCGTCGACTTGCCGGCACCGCTGGGCCCGAGCACCGCGACGGTCTCCCCCGCGGCGACCGCGAGTTCGACGTCGAGCCGGTACGCGCCGCGGTCGACGACGGCTTTGACCTCGAGCCCGCTCATCGGACACCCCCCGCGACGTTGCCGGGGCGCCACGCGCGCACGAGCAGCAGCACCGCGATCGCTGTGACGAGCAGCAGCAGCGACAGCGCGACGGCCGTGCCCTGCGAGACGCCGGCGCCGTTGAAGGCTGTGTAGATGGCCAGCGGCATCGTCTGCGTGACGCCGGGCGCGTTGCCGGCGAACAGCGCCGTCGCTCCGAACTCGCCGACGGCGCGCGCGAAGCACAGCACGACACCCGACACGAGGCCGGGGGCGGCCAGGGGCAGCGTGACCTGCCCGAGAATGCGCCAGCGGCCCGCGCCGAGCGCCGCGGCGGCGCGCTCGTACTCGACGCCCGTCGAGCGCAGCGCGCCCTCGAGGGCGAGAACGAGGAACGGCATCGCGACGAACGTCTGGGCGAGCACGACGGCCGTCGTCGTGAACGGGATGCGGACGCCGAACTCGAGCAACACCTGCCCGACGGCGCCGTTGCGGCCGAACAGGAACAGCAGCGCCACGCCGCCGACCATGGGCGGCAGCACGAGCGGCACCGTCACGATCGCGCGCAGCACCGACGCGGTGCGCCCGCCCGAGCGGGCGATCAGGAGGGCCAGCGGCACGCCCAGCAGCAGGCACATGAGCGTCGCGACGAGCGCCGTCACGAGCGACAGGCCGAGGGCCGACAGCGCCTCGGGTGAGGTGATGTCGGCCCACAGCGTCGTCCACTCGACGCGGGCGACGAGCGCCCCGAGCGGCACGACCAGTAGCGCCAGCCCAAGCAGCGCGGGCACGAGGAGGATCTGCGGCATGAAGCCGCTCTCCCCCCGCCCGCGCCGGGCGAGGCCGCTCGACCGGCCGCTCACGGTGTGGCTCAAGGAGCGCCGAAGCCCAGTCCGCTGAGCACCGAGCGACCGGTGTCACTCAGCACGAAGGCGACGAAGGCGGCGGCGACCTCAGAGTCGGGGGCACCGGTCAGGGCGACGATCGGGTACCGGTTGACGACGGCATCCGCGCCCTCGGTCTCGACGGTCTCGACCTCGTCGGTCGTCGCGGCATCCGTGACATAAACCAGGCCCGCGTCTGCCTCGCCGCTCGCGACCTTCGTCAGCACGGCGGTGACGTTCTGCTCGTAGCTGTCGACGCTCGCGGTGACGCCGGCGTTCTCGAGCAGCGTTGCGGATGCCGCGCCGCACGGCACTTCGGCCGCGCACAGCACGACCGTGAGGTCGGCGTTCGCGAGGTCGGCGAGACCCGTCACACCACCGGGGTTGCCGACCGGCGTGACGAGGGTCAGCACGTTCGTCGCGAACAGCTCGGGGTCGGTCGCAAGGTCTGCGTCGACGACCTTCTGCATGTTCTTCTCGTCGGCCGATGCGAACACATCGACGCTCGCGCCCTCGATGATCTGCGTCGCGAGGGTCGACGAGCCGTCGTAGCTGATCGGGTTGACCGTCACACCGGGGTTCTCGGCCTCGAACTGTGTCGCGAGCTCGTCGAACGCGGTCTTCAGCGACGCGGCCGCGAAGACGGTCAGTTCACCCTCGAGCTGCGGCTCGGCGCTCGCGGAGGCATCCGATGTCGCGGTCGGGTCGGCGTCAGAAGCAGCGGTGGAGCAGCCGGTGAGCAACAGCAGGGCGGCGGCGGCGACAGCCGCGAGTCGGAGGGTGCGCATGAATCAGTCCTTCGGGGTTTCGACGATGACGGTGGTGGCTTTGACGACGGCGACAGCGAGCGAACCCGGCTCGAGCCCGAGCTCGCGCACGGCTTCGGCCGACATGAGCGAGACGACGCGGTGCGGGCCGGCCTGGATGTCGACCTGCGCCATCACCCCGTCGACCTGCACGCGGGTCACGATGCCGACGAACCGGTTACGCGCGCTGGAGAGCACATCGGTCGGGTCTTTGGCGGCGTGGGCGAGCTCGACAGCGCGGGCAGCGAGCGCGTCGCCGGGGATCCGCGTGGGCGAATCCCCCGTCGTCGGCAACGTGCCGTGATCGACCCATCGGCGCACGGTGTCGTCGCTGACACCGAGCAGCCGCGCGGCTTCGGCAATGCGGAAGGTATCCATGCATCGACACTATCGCGCAGATGCGGAGCAGATGACCGTGCTTATTCCGCAGATGCGGGTGCGGTGCCGGATGTCCCGCGCCGCGCCGCCGCGAATACTCACGGCATCCCGGCCACCACCGTCCCCGGTGCGGCCTACGCTGGGACGGTGCCCCTGCCACCCCTGGTCGAGCCTGTCGCCGCACTGAGCGACGCCGAGCGCGCGCGCACGGCGCGGCACGCCCCGCTGCGGGGGCTCGGCGAGACGGGCCAACGCCGCCTGGCCGCGGCGCGCGTCGCGGTGATCGGCGCGGGTGGGCTCGGCTCTCCGGTCATCCTCGCGCTGTCGGCCGCCGGGGTCGGGACGCTCACCGTCATCGACGACGACGTCGTGGATGCCTCGAACCTGCAGCGCCAGGTGCTGCACCGCCACGCCGACGTCGGATCGGACAAGGTCGCCTCGGCCGTCCGCGCCGCCGCCGACCTCTCCCCCGAGACGACCGTGATCGCGGTGCGCGAGCGCCTGACGGCAGACAATGCACAGCGCCTGCTCGCGGGAGCCGACATCGTCGTGGACGGCAGCGACAGCTTCGCGACCCGCGGCCTCGTCGCGGCCGCGACCGAAGCGCTCGGCGTGCCGCTCGTGTGGGGCGTGCTGCAGGAGTTCCACGCGCAGGTGACGGTGTTCTGGAACGCGCCGCCCACAGGTGTGCCGGCGGTGCGCCTGTCGGATCTGCATCCGCCGGATGCCGTCGGCGAACCGCCCTCGTGCGCCGTCGTCGGTGTGCTCGGCGCGCTGTGCCTGCAGGTCGGCGGGCTCATGGCGATCGAGACGATCAAGCTCATCGCGGGGCTCGGCGAACCGCTGCTCGGCCGCGTCGTCGTGATCGATGCACTCACCGGCACCCAGCGCGAGGTGCCACTCGCAGCGGCGGATGCCGCACCCGTCACCGCCGCGCCGATGGCAGCCGCCGCCCCACCCGAGATCGCCGAACTGACGGCGGGCGAGATGCTCGCCGCGCAGGAGGCCGGCGCGACCCTGCTCGACGTGCGCGAACCGTGGGAGACCGCATCGGGCGTCGTTGCGGGGTCGGTCGTGATCCCGCTCGGCGACTTCCTCGACGACCCGGGCCTGCTCGACGAGCACCGCGACGACGACGGCCCCGTCGTCGTCATCTGCGCGCACGGCATCCGTGCCCGCACCGCCGCAGAGGTCCTGCAGACCCGCGGCATCGACGCGTCGATCCTCACCGGCGGCCTGGCGCAATGGCAGCGCGCATGAGCGGGTACCGCACGGTCGAGGAGCAGCTGGGCGACGTGCTCGCAGCGGTACACCCGCTGCCCGTCGAGACGCGCGCCGTCGCGGACGCGCGCGGGATGACCCTGCGCGAGACGGCACGTGCCGCGGTCGACATCCCGGTGTTCGACAACTCGGCGATGGACGGGTTCGCCGTCCGTCACGCCGACGTCGCGGATGCCTCGGCAGACCACCCCGTCACGCTGCGCGTCGTCGCTGACATCCCCGCCGGCAGCGACGCCGATCCGGTCCTGGCCCCCGGCGAGGCCGCACGCATCATGACGGGCTCACCCGTCCCGACCGACGCCGACGCGATCGTCCCGTTCGAAGACACCGTCGGCGGTCTCGCTGACTCGCTGCAACAGACGACCGTGCTGCAGTCGCCGCGACCGGCCGCGCACATCCGTCGCGCCGGTGAAGACCTGCGCGCGGGCGACCCGGTGCTCGGCCCGGGCACCCTGCTCGGGCCGCTGCAGCTGGGCGCAATGGCCGCGGCGGGCGTCACGGACGTCGTCGTCTCCCGCCGTCCGCGCGTCGCGATCGTCTCGACCGGCAGCGAACTCGTCGAAGCCGGCGCGCCCCTGCGCCGCGGACAGATCCCCGAGTCCAACAGCCTGCTGCTCGCGGCGATGGCCGAGGCCGCCGGTGCCGAGGTCGACGGCCGCACGAGCGTCGACGACGAAGGTGGCGCGCTGCGCGACGTCGTCGATGCGTGCGCCGCGGCATCCGTCGACGTCATCGTGTTCTCCGGCGGGGTCAGCGCAGGCGCGTTCGAAGTCGTCCGCAACGAGCTGTCGGCGACGATGACGTTCTCGCGCGTGGGCTTGCAGCCCGGCAAGCCGCAGGGATTCGGTGTGCTGCCGGTCGCCGGCGGGCACTCGGCGCTGCTGTTCGGCCTGCCCGGAAACCCGGTGAGCGCCGCGATCTCGTTCGAGGTGTTCGTGCGGCCCGCGCTCCTCGCGCTGCAGGGGCGTACGGCGATCCACCGGCCGGTGCTGCGCCTGCCGGCATCCACCGCGTGGCGCACGCCGCCCGGTCGGCGCCAATACCTTCCCGCCGTCGTCGACACCGACCCGGCGTGGTCGGTGCGCCCCGCCACCGCCGGCGGATCCGGCTCGCACCTCGCCGGCGGGCTCGGTCAGGCTCGGGCCGTCGCGATCGTCCCCGCCGAAGTCGATGCCGTCGCGGTCGGCGATGAGGTCGACGTGTGGCTGCTGGAAGGATGGGACGCATGAGCTTCACGCACCTGGATGCCGCAGGTCACGCCCGCATGGTCGACGTGACCGACAAGCAGCCGACGATCCGCGCCGCGACCGCGCGCGGGTTCGTGCGGTGCGCCCCGCACGTCGTCGCGGCGCTGCGCGACGGGTCGGTGCCCAAGGGCGACGTGCTCGCCGTGGCGCGAATCTCGGGCATCCAGGCCGCCAAGCGCACCCCCGAGCTGCTGCCGCTCGCGCACGTCATCGGCGTGCACGGCTGCACCGTCGACCTCGAGATCGCAGATGAGGGCGTCGAGATCACGGCGACCGTCCGCACGGCCGACCGCACGGGCGTCGAGATGGAGGCGCTGACATCGGTCTCGGTCGCCGCCCTCGCGATCGTCGACATGGTCAAGGCGCTCGACAAGGGCACCTCGATCGAGAACGTGCGCCTCATCGCCAAGACCGGCGGCAAGAGCGGCGACTGGGTGCGGGAGGGCGCCGAGCAGTGACCGGCGCGATCCTGCTGGCGGGTGGCCGCGCGTCGCGCGTCGGCGGATCCGACAAGACGCTGTTCGCCCTCGCCGGTACGACGCTGCTGCAGCGCGCCGTCGACGCCGTCGCTGGTGCCGACCCGATCACGGTCGTCGGCGATCCGGTGCCGGGTATCGCGGGTGTCGCGTGGACCCGCGAAGACCCGCCGTTCGGCGGACCCGCCGCCGCCGTCGTCGCCGCGCTCGCGACCTGGAGCGACGACCCCGAGTGGACGTACCTGCTCGCGTGCGATCTGCCCGAGGCCGTCGCCGCGGCATCCCGCCTCGCTGACGCACGCCCCCTGCTGCCCCGCGAGACCGACGGCGTGTGCCTGTCGGCGGCCGACAGTCGCCCGCAGTGGCTCATCGGCCTGTACCGCACGGCGGCGCTCCGCCGCGGTGCCGACGCGCTGCCGAACAAGGGGCAGGATGCCTCGATGCGGGCGCTGCTCGATGACGCCGCGATCGCCGTGATCGCAGCCCCCGACCCCGAGACGCAGGACGTGGACACGTGGGAGGATCTCTCCGAGGCCCGCGCCCGACTGGAGGAGACACGATGAGCGACAGCTCCCGCACCCTGCCGCCCGAGGCGCTCGACGAGTGGGCCGCCGCCTTGCGCGAGCGGTTCGGCCTGGCATCCGAAGATCTGCCGATCCCGCTGATCCTCGACCTCGCGCGCGACGTCGCGCACGATGTCGCCCGACCGGCCGCGCCGTTCAGCGCGTTCGTCGCAGGCCTGGTCGCGGGGCGCGCAGGCGGCACTCCCGCCGACGCCGAGGCAGCCGTCGCCGCCGTCGTCGAGCTTGCCGCGCAGTGGGCGCAGCGGTCTGCCGAGGACGCGACCTGATGGCACGCGTGCGCTATTTCGCCGCCGCGGAGGAGTTCGCCGGCCGCGCCGAAGAGCACCGCGTCGAACCTGATGTCGCGACCTTGCGCCGCGCGCTGACGGCGGAGTACCCGGCGCTCGGGCGCATCCTCACGCAATGCGCCGTGCTCGTCGGCGGCCGCCGCGTCGGCGATGACACGGTGCTGGCAATCGACGCGACCGTCGACGTGCTGCCGCCGTTCGCGGGCGGCTGAGCGGGCGCCCAGTGGCGTGCTCGGCCGCGCGCGGTTACCCGCCGATGCCCTTCCAGGTCGCGGCACCGTCGTCAGTGAGCTGACGCTTCCACACCGGAAGCTCGCGCTTGATCGCTTCGATGATCTCGCGACAGATCGTGAACGCCTCGTCGCGGTGCGGCGTCGCGACGGCGATCACGACCGCGGCGTCCCCGACCTCGAGGCGCCCGATGCGGTGGCTGACCGCGATCGCGGCGCGACGCGTGGCGCTCGCGGCGAGGGCGATGTCGTGCAGCGTCGCCTCGGCATCCGGATGAGCGGAGTACTCGAGCGCGACGACGGTGCCCGCAGCATCCGGGTCGTGGTCGCGGACCGTGCCGACGAAGGATGCCACGGCGCCCATTGCGCGGTCTTCGACGGCGGCGAGGTGCGCCGCGATGTCGAGTGGGATGTCGCTGATCCGGGCGATGCGTATCGCGGTCATGAGTGGTCTCCTCCCTGGAGCTGGTCGAGGACGTGCGCTGCGACGGACAGGATCACGGGCATCCCGTCGGTGACAGCGGCGGGCGATCCGGGCAGGTTGACGACGAGGGCGTCGCCGACGACACCGGCGAGCCCCCGTGACAGCATGCCTGCGGGTTTGGCTGCGGCACCGATGCGGCGCAGCTCTTCCGCGATCCCCGGGACGAGGTGCTCGAGCACGCGCGCTGTGCCCTCGGGGGTCTGATCACGCGGCGACAGGCCCGTGCCACCCGTCGTCACGATCAGGCGTGCGCCCGCGGCGAGCGCCGCCTGCAGCGCACTCTGCACGGCATCCGCCCCGTCGGGTGTGACGATCGGGCCCGCGCAGTCGAATCCCGCCTCGCGCAGCGCCGCGACCGCGATGGGGCCCGCCGCATCGGCCCGGAGGCCCGCGGCAGAGCGGTCCGAGACGGTGATGACGGCGGCAGGGGTCGACACATCGCCAGCCTACGCCGCGCCGACCGAACCCCGTCCGGCCCCGGCACGGGAGAATCCGACGGATAATGAAGCATGCCCCGCCCGATGCACGCTCACCGCGGACTGGCACAGGCCAGCCGACTCGAGGTCGCGTACCTCGTGATGGAGCGTCCCGGCATCTCGCTCGCCGAGCTATCCGAAGAGACCGGTCTGCACGCCAACACGCTGCGCGATCACGTGCGCGTGCTCATCGCCGAGGGCATCATCCGCAGCGAGACCGAGCGCCGGCCCACCCGCGGACGCCCGCCGGCCGTGTACTTCCCGGTGCGCGCGACGACCGACAACGAGGCGGCACAGCGGCGCATCGACGAGGCGAAGCGTCACGGCGACCTGCTGCGCCGCATCATGGCATCCGAAGCGCCCGAGCTCGATGAGGATGCCATGCACCAGCTCGACGCGCTCTACGAGCACCTCGACGAACTGGGGCTTGAACCCGACCTCGACGAGAAGAACCTGCAGGTCGCGCTGTCGCCGTGCCGGTTCCACACGCTCGTCGCCGAGCACGGGTACGCCGTCTGTCGCGTGCACGAGGGCCTCATCCGCGACGTCCTCGACCGCGCCGAGGGCCCCCTCGAGGTCGACCAGCTGCTGCCGCTGGTGACCGACCACCAGTGCGAGCTGCTGCTGCGCCTGCGCCCCGCCGACGCCTGACCACGCCTGCGCGCGCCTACTTCGCCGACCGCGCGTCGCGCAGCATGCCCGCCACGACGAGCGCCGCGGCCCCGACGAGCACCAGAAGCCACAGGCCGAGCGCGTACGAGTTCGTCTCGGCGTGGTAGGTCGCACCCATCACGAGCGGCGGGAAGTATCCGCCCAAGCCCCCTGCCGCGGCGACGACACCCGTGACGGCGCCGACCTTGTCGGGCGGGGTCGACGGCCCGACCCACGCGAACACGGCACCCATGCCGAGGCCCATGGCGGATGCCATCAACAGGAACACGAACCCGGTCAGCACGCCCTCGGGCGGCTGCTGCCCGACGACGTACGCCGCCGCGACGATGCCGGCGAGCGAGATGAGCGAGACGATCTTCGGGCCGAACTTGTCGGCGAGCACGCCACCGATCGGGCGGGCGATGACAGCGGCCGCGGCGAACAGCGCCGTGCGCGTGCCGGCACCGACGGCATCCACGTCTTCGGGGTAGATCGTGAGCAGGTACTTCGGCAGGTACGTCGAGAAGGCGACGAAGCCGCCGAAGACGATCGCGTAGAGGAACGACATCTCCCACGTGATCGCGAGCTTCAGAGCCCCGGTCACCTTCGGGACGAGCGGCTGGCTGCTCGAGGCCCACGCCGGCGACTCGCGCATGAAGAACCAGACGGCCAGCGCCGCGACGACGAGCACCACCGCGATCAGCAGGTGCGTCGACAGGGTGCCGATCGCCTGCGCGAGCCGTGGCGTCGCGAACGCCGAGACGGCCGTGCCGATCATGCCCATGCCGAACACACCGGTCGCAAAACCCCGCTGCGGCGCGGGGTACCACGCGCTCGAGAACGGCACACCGACGGCGAAGATCGTCCCCGCGACACCCAGCAGGAACCCCGCGGCGACCAGTAGCGGGTAGCTGCCGATCGACCCGGCGAGCGCGACGAGCAGCACGGCGGGGACGGATGCCAGCAGCACCAACGCGAACATCTTCCGTCCGCCGAAGCGGTCGGTCAGAGCCCCCACGACGATGCGGCCGAGCGCACCGACTAGCACGGGGGTCGCGAGCATGATCGAGACCTGTCCTTGATCGAGGCCCATGCTCTGCGCGTAGATGTTCTGCAGCGGCGCGATCGACATCCATGCCCAGAATCCGACGGTCGAGGCGAGGGTCGCGAGGATGACCTGACCGAGCCCGCCGCGCAGGTCAGGCGCGGGCTCTACGGTAGCGGCGGCGGGGGCGGGGACCTTCGTTGTCACGGCGACTCCTATCGTCTGCGGCTCAAGGTAGCGCCTCCGACAGCCCGCGTCACCGGGTTCACCGTTGTTATTCGAGGGCCCCCATTGCCCGCAACCTTCAGTCCCGATTAAATACGGGATACGGGGTGACTCTGCATCGAGACCACACGGATACTGGGGTCACCTGTCCGGCTGGAGGATGCTGATGACCCCCGACTCGCGCGCGATTCACCCCGCGACGGACGGCCCGCTGGCCGACACTCTGCTGAACATGGGCCGGTTCCTCAGGCGCGGTGAGACCAGCGGCGATCTGCGCGCACTCTTCCTCGAGGGCGGCCGCTCGGGCGACGTCTTCTACCGCGACCGGTGGGCGCACGACAAGGTCGTCCGCTCCACGCACGGCGTCAACTGCACCGGATCGTGCTCGTGGAAGGTGTACGTCAAAGACGGCATCATCACGTGGGAGACGCAGCAGACCGACTATCCCTCGGTCGGCCCGGACTCGCCCGAGTACGAGCCGCGCGGCTGCCCGCGCGGGGCCGCGTTCAGCTGGTACACCTACTCGCCCACGCGCGTGCGCTACCCATACATCCGCGACACCCTGGC
This sequence comes from Microbacterium sp. 70-16, assembly GCF_001898315.1. Classification (GTDB taxonomy): domain Bacteria; phylum Actinomycetota; class Actinomycetes; order Actinomycetales; family Microbacteriaceae; genus Microbacterium. The sequence continues at coordinate 148,606 of NZ_MKTQ01000029.1, forward strand.
ATCCCTCTACCGCGAGGCGAAGCAGCAGCATCCCGATCCGGTGGATGCCTGGGCCTCGATCGTCGAAGACCCCGAGAAGGCGCGTGCGTACAAGAGCGCGCGCGGCAAGGGCGGCCTGATCCGCACGACGTGGGACGAGGCCCTCGAGATCGCGGCGGCGGCACACGTGCACACCGTCAAGGTGTACGGCCCCGACCGGGTCGCCGGCTTCTCGCCGATTCCCGCGATGTCGATGGTCAGTCACGGCGCGGGGGCACGGTTCTTGAACCTGCTGGGCGGGGCGATCCTGTCGTTCTACGACTGGTACGCTGACCTGCCTGTCGCGAGCCCCCAGGTCTTCGGCGACCAGACCGACGTGCCCGAGTCGGCGGACTGGTGGAACGCGGGCTACCTCATCATGTGGGGTTCGAACGTGCCCGTCACGCGCACGCCCGACGCGCACTTCATGACCGAGGCGCGCTATCGCGGTCAGAAGGTCGTCACGGTCTCGCCCGACTACACCGACAACACGAAGTTCGCCGACGAGTGGATCGCCCCGCACCCGGGCACCGATGCGGCCCTCGCGATGGCGATGGGCCATGTCATCCTCACCGAGCACTTCGTGCAGAAGCGCACGGCGCGGTTCGAGGACTACATGCAGCGCTACACCGATGCGCCGTACCTCGTGACGCTCGACGAGCACCCAGACGGCCTGGTTCCGGGCAAGTTCCTGACGGCGAGCGACCTCGGCGGGACGGATGCCGCGGTGCCGCGCGCCGACTTCAAGACGGTGCTGCTCGATCAGCACGGCGCGCCGGTCGTGCCGGGCGGATCGCTCGGCCACCGCTTCACCCCCGAAGACGAGGGCACCTGGAACCTCGACCTCGGCGACGTCATGCCCCCACTGTCGGTGGGCGACCTCGCCGACACGACCGAGTCGGCCGAGATCCTGCTGCCGCGCTTCGACCTGACCCCCGAGGCCGGGTCCGAGCACGCCGGCGGCACGGGCGTCGTGCGCCGCGGCGTGCCGGTGCGCCGCGTCGCGGGGCGTCTGGTCACGACCGTGTTCGACCTGCTGCTGGCGCAGTACGGCGTTGCGCGCGAGGGCCTGCCCGGCCAGTGGCCGACCGGCTACGACGACCCGACGAGCCCCGGCACGCCGGCGTGGCAGGAAGAGCTCACGAGCGTCCCCGCCGAGCAGGCGATCCGCGTGGGCCGCGAGTTCGCCGACAACGCCGACCGCTCGGGCGGCCGCTCGATGATCCTCATGGGCGCCGGCACGAATCACTGGTTCCACTCCGACACGATCTACCGCACGTTCCTCGCCCTGACGACGATGACCGGATGCCAGGGCATCAACGGCGGCGGGTGGGCGCACTACGTCGGGCAGGAGAAGGTGCGCCCCATCACGGGCTACTCGCAGTACGCGACGGCCGGCGACTGGAACCGCCCGCCGCGTCAGGCGATCGGCACGGCGTTCTGGTACATGGCGACGAGCCAGTGGCGCTACGACGGCCTGCCGGCCGACCAGCTGGCATCCCCCCTCGCGCGCGGTCAGTTCGACGGACGCACGACGGCGGACTGCCTCGTCGACTCCGTCAAGCGCGGGTGGATGCCGAGCTACCCGACCTTCTCGCGCAATCCCCTCGACCTGTACGACGAGGCGCAGGCGGCCGGCAAGGAGCCCGCGCAGCACATCGTCGACAGCCTCACCGACGGCTCGCTGCACTACGCGATGGAAGACCCCGACGCACCCGAGAACTTCCCCCGCGTCGTCTCGGTGTGGCGCGCGAACATCCTCGGCTCGTCGGGCAAGGGCAACGAGTACTTCCTCAAGCATCTGCTGGGCACCGACTCCGCGATCCGGGCAGCGGAGAGTGCGGAAGGATCACGCCCGCGCGACATCGTCTGGCGCGACGATGCGGCCGTCGGGAAGCTCGATCTGCTCATGACGGCCGACTTCCGCATGACCTCGACGACGCTGTTCAGCGACCTCGTGTTCCCGGCGGCCACCTGGTATGAGAAGCACGATCTGTCCTCGACCGACATGCACCCGTTCATCCACGCGTTCTCACCCGCGATCAACCCGCCGTGGCAGACCCGCACCGACTTCGACCTGTTCGGCGGGCTCGCCGAGCGCTTCAGCGAGATGGCGCGCACGCACCTGGGCATCCGCCACGACGTCGTCGCCTCACCGCTGCAGCACGACACGGCGGATGTCATGTCGACGGCGCACGGCGAGGTCCGCGACGGCCTGCCGCTCGTGCCGGGCACGACGATGGCCAAGCTCATCACGGTCGAACGCGACTACCCGAATCTGTACGAGCGGTGGAAGAGCCTCGGCCCGCTGACCGAGAAGCTCGGCATGACGACGAAGGCGATCACGTACCACCCCGACCGCGAGATCGAGCGGCTGAAGCAGGTCAACGGCGTCGTGACGACGGGCCCGTACGCCGGCAGCGTGCGGCTCGACACCGATCAGCGCGCGTGCGAGATGATCCTCGCCTTCTCGGGCACGAGCAACGGCCGCCTCGCGGTGCAGGGGTTCCGCCAGCTCGAGAAGAAGACCGGTCAGCGCATCGCGCAGCTCGCAGAAGACCACGAGGGCGCGCACATCTCGTTCCGCGACGTGCAGATCCAGCCGCGCAGCGTCATCACCTCGCCGGAGTGGTCGGGATCCGAGCACGGCGGCCGCCGCTACACGGCGTTCGCGATCAACGTCGAGCACCTCAAGCCCTGGCACACTCTCACGGGGCGCCAGCACTTCTACCTCGACCACGACTGGATGAGCGAGCTCGGCGAGAACCTGCCGGTGTACCGGCCGCCGCTCGACATGCACCGCCTCTTCGGCGACGGGGTGCCCGGCACGAGCGGCACGAGCGCGAGCGGCCACGCCGAGGTCACGGTGCGCTACCTGACGCCGCACTCGAAGTGGTCGATCCACTCCGAATACCAGGACAACCTGTTCATGCTGTCGCTGAGCCGTGGCGGCCCCACGATCTGGATGAGTCCTCAGGATGCCGAGAAGATAGGCGTCCGCGACAACGACTGGATCGAGTCGTACAACCGCAACGGCGTCGTGGTCGCCCGCGCGATCGTGTCGCACCGGATGCCCGAGGGCACGGTGTACATGTACCACGCGAAGGACCGCACGGTCGATGTGCCGATCGCCGAGACGAGCGGGCTGCGCGGAGGCATCCACAATTCCCTCACGCGCATCCTCCTCAAGCCCAGCCACCTCATCGGCGGGTACGCGCAGCTCGCGTGGGCGTTCAACTATCTCGGGCCCACGGGCAACCAGCGCGACGAGATCACCTCTATCCGCCGCCGCAGCCAGGAGGTCGAGTACTGATGAAGGTCATGGCGCAGATGTCGATGATCATGAATCTCGACAAGTGCATCGGATGCCACACGTGCTCGGTCACGTGCAAGCAGGCGTGGACGAACCGCACGGGCGTCGAGTACGTCTGGTTCAACAACGTCGAGACGCGGCCCGGCGTCGGCTACCCGCGCACGTACGAGAACCAGGAGAAGTGGGGCGGCGGCTGGGTGCGCACCAAGCGCGGCCGCCTGAAGCTGCGCAGCGGCGGGCGTCTGTCGAAGCTCGCGCACATCTTCTCGAACCCGAAGCTGCCCGAGATCCACGACTACTACGAGCCGTGGACGTACGACTACGACATGCTGCTGAATGCGCCGAAGGGCCAGCAGACACCCGTCGCGCGGCCCAAGAGCCTGCTCACCGGCGAAGACATGAAGATCTCGTGGTCGGCGAACTGGGACGACGACCTGGGCGGGTCGCTCGAGACGATGCAGGACGACCCGATCCTGCAGAAGATGAGCGAAGAGGTGAAGGCCGAGTTCGAGAAGGCCTTCATGTTCTACCTGCCGCGCATCTGCGAGCACTGCCTGAACCCGTCGTGTGTGGCATCCTGCCCCTCAGGCGCGATGTACAAGCGCGCCGAAGACGGCATCGTGCTCGTCGATCAGGACCAGTGCCGCGGCTGGCGCATGTGCGTGTCGGGATGCCCGTACAAGAAGGTCTACTTCAACCACCGCACCGGCAAGGCCGAGAAGTGCACGATGTGCTACCCGCGCATCGAGGTGGGCCTGCCGACCGTGTGCTCAGAGACGTGCGTCGGGCGCCTGCGGTACCTCGGCCTCGTGCTGTACGACGCCGACCGGGTTGCCGAGGCGGCATCCGTAGAGGACGACAAGGCGCTGCTGCAGGCGCAGCGCGACATCATCCTCGACCCGCACGATCCTGCCGTCATCGAGGCGGCACGCGCCGAAGGCATCCCCGACGACTGGATCGAGGCCGCCCAGCGCAGCCCCATCTGGAAGCTCATGCAGTACCAGGTCGCCCTGCCGCTGCACCCCGAGTACCGCACGATGCCGATGGTCTGGTACATCCCGCCGCTGTCCCCCGTCGTCGACGTCGTCACCGGGTCGGGCAACGACGGTGAGGATGCCCGGACGCTGTTCGCGGCGATCGACAAGCTGCGCATCCCGATCGGCTACCTCGCCGAACTGTTCACGGCGGGCGACATCCAGCCCGTGGATGCGGCGCTGCGGCGCCTCGCCGCGATGCGCTCGTACATGCGCGGCATCAACCTCGACGACGAGCGCGACGAGCGCATCGCGAACGCGGTCGGCATGACCGGCGCCGAGGTCGAAGAGATGTACCGGCTGCTCGCGATCGCGAAGTACGAGGAGCGATACGTCATCCCGTCGGCCCACACCGAGCAGGCGCACGCGCTGGAGGAGATGGCGTGCTCGCTCGACTTCGAGGGCGGTCCGGGCATGGGCGGCGCAGGGCCGTTCGGCTCGTCGAGCGGCCCGTCGGTGCCCGTCGCGGTGGAGAACTTCCACATCCTCGCCGACCGGCAGACCGCCGACCGGCCGTCGACGCCGGGGCGCGTCAACCTGCTCAATTGGGACGGCAACGGCGGCACCGAGGGGCTGTTCCCGCCGTCGTCGACGACCGCCGTGCGCGAGACGGGCAAGCGGAAGGACGACAAATGAGCCGCACCGTCACCCGCGTCACGCCGCGGCGCGAGCTACCGCCCGACCTGCCGGCGGTGCACCTTGACCGCGCCGCGCGGCAGACCGCGCACATGCTGGCATCCCTGCTGCTGGACTACCCCGACGACGCGTGGTTCGCACGGCTGGACACCCTGCAGGCGCACGCCGCGCGGCTACCGGACGCGATCGGCGACCCCCTGCGCACGTTCACCATGCAGGCGCGGGATGCCGGGGTCACCGAGTGGCAGCGGCGGTATGTCACGACGTTCGACCTCAAGCGCAAGTGCAGTCTGTACCTCAGCTACTACGCGACCGGCGACACCCGTCGGCGCGGGGTGGCGCTCGTGACCTTCCTCGAGGCGTACCGCGCCGCGGGGTGGGAGTTCGACGCCGACGACCTGCCCGACTATCTGCCGGCTGTGCTGGAGTTCTCGGCGCGGAGCGAGTCGGAGGTGGCATCCGCCCTCATCGCCTCGCACCGCGAGGGCATCGAGGTGCTGCGCGCAGCCCTGGAGGGCATGGCCAGCCCGTGGGCGCTCGTCGTGCGCACCGTGACACAGTCGCTGCCGCCGATCGACGCGCGCACGCGCGAGCGCTTCCTCGACCTGATCAGCGAGGGCCCGCCCACCGAGACGGTGGGGCTCAGCTTTCTGGGGCAGCTGCCGCCGTTTCAGCCGGTGTCGTCGGCCTCGGCGTTTGTGTCTGCGTCTGGTTCTGCGTCCCGTGAGGAGTCGTCGTGAGCACCCTGTCGATCATCCTGTGGGTCGCCGTCCCCTACGCCGCCATCGCGGTGTTCATCGTCGGGCACATCTGGCGGTACCGCTACGACAAGTTCGGCTGGACGACCCGGTCGAGCCAGACGTACGAGAACCGGTTGCTGCGGTGGGGGTCGCCGATGTTCCACTTCGGCATCCTCATGGTCATCGCCGGTCACGCGGTGGGTCTGTTGATCCCCCGCGAGTGGCTGTACGCGATCGGCATCACCGAGGAGATGTACCACATCGGGGCGACCGTGCTCGGCACATTCGCCGCCGTGCTGACCCTCGCGGGGCTCGCGATCCTGATCTACCGGCGCCGCACGGTCGGGCCGGTATTCCTCGCGACGACCACGATGGACAAGGTCATGTACGTCTTCCTCGGGGCGACGCTGCTGTTCGGCACTGCCGCGACCGTGGTGTACCAGGTGTTCGGCGGCGGATTCCACTACCGCGAGACGATCTCGCCGTGGATCCGCTCGATCCTCGGCTTCCAGCCGCAGCCCGAGCTCATGCTCGACGTGCCGCTGCTGTTCCAGCTGCACGTGCTGACGGCGTTCGCACTGTTCGCGCTGTGGCCCTTCACGCGGCTCGTGCACGTCTTCTCGGCGCCGGTCGGCTACCTCTTCCGCCCGTACGTCGTGTACCGCTCGCGCGACGCAGTGCGCGGCGCCCGCCCCGCCCGCCGCGGCTGGGACCCGGTGAAGGCCCCCGACCCGGAGAAGCTGCGGCGGCTGTAGCGCGCGGCCCGGGCGCGGCACCCGGGCCCGCGCCGACTCGCCGGATACGGTCGGGAGCATGGGAACTGGGGTCAGGGCGCGGAAGCCCTGGTATGCGAAATGGTGGGTCTGGGCGAGTGTCGCGGTCGTCGGCATCGGCGGAGTGACGAACGTCATCACGGGCGGACGTGATGAGCCCGCACCGACAGCCACCATCGCCGCCGCGGAGACACCGTCTGCCGAGCCGACGGTCGAAACGGAACCGGCCGTGACGTTCGTGTCGGTCATCGACGGTGACACGATCGAGACCAGCGAGGGCCGTGTGCGGATCATCGGGATCGATGCGCCCGAGCGCGGAGTCTGCGGCAGCGACGAAGCGACGGCGCTGGTGTCGAGCCTGCTGACCGCCGGCGATGAGCTCACGCTCACGCTTCCCACCGGACAGAACGACACCGACAGCTACGACCGCCTGCTGCGGTACGTGGACACGACCGCGGGCGTCGATGTTGCGCGCGCACAGCTTGAGGCGGGCCTCGCGGTCGCACGGTACGACTCCGCGGACGGGTACCCGCAGCATCCGCGTGAGACGGACTATCGCACAGCGCAGCTGGCGACTCTGCAGGGCGGCGAGGTCGTGACGGTCGAGTGCGCCGAGCAGGCGCGCATCGCGGAAGAGCAGCGCGCCGCCGAGGAGCAGCGCGCCGCGGACGAAGCCGCGAAAGCAGCGGCCGAGCAGCAAGCGCAGCAACAGGCGGCGCAACCCCAGACCGACCAGTGGTGGCGGCAGTACTCGTCGTGCACGAAGCTGAAGAAGAACACCGTCGGCCATCCGACCGGCCCGTTCTCCTCGGCATCCGACCCCGAACTTTATGACTGGTTCGCGAACGGCACCGGCAACAACGGCGACGGCGATGGCGACGGCCTCGCCTGCGAGTGAGCGGTAGCCCACTCAACAGCAGGCGATCGCACCAGAACAGGCCGATTCAGCCCACATCGGCCTGTCTTGGTGCGGATGCCTGTTTTCGCGCGCGCCGCGCCGCCGCCGCGCGCCGTCACTCGACGTGGAAGATCCCCTTCGCGCCCTTCTCGGCGTCGCTCATGATGTGGGTGACGAACGGGTAGTCGCCGGCCTCGGGGAAGGTCAGCTCGACGAAGCCGCCCTGCGCGGGCTGCAGCGCGAGCGCCTGCGCTCCGCCGGGGTCGCCCTGCTGCAGCGTGTAGGCGCCCTCGAGGTACACGGTGTCGAACTGCCCGCCGACGATGTGGAAGGCGGATGCCGTGTTGGGTCCGGCATCCAGCACCCACACCCGCACGCGTTCGCCGACCGTCGCCGTCAGCGGCTCGTACGCGTACTGGTTGGCGTAGCCGTTGAAGGTGACGAGGTCGGGCGTCTGTGCCGCGCTCTTGTCGGCATCCGCCGTGTCGCCCTGCGCGCCGAGATACAGCTCGCCCTGCACGAGCACGTACTCCGCGTCGACGGGCGCCAGGTCGGGCGGATCGATGATGACCGCGCCGAACATTCCGTTCGCGATATGCATCGACATGGGCATGGTCGAGCAGTGATACATCCAGATTCCGGCGCGCGTCGCGGTGAACGTGTAGGTGAGCGTCTCGCCGGGCTGGATCGTCCGCATCGGCTCGTTGGGTGCGAGCGACCCGGCATGGAAGTCGATCGAGTGGCCGATCGTGCCGTCGTTGACGAGGGTGATGATGAAAGTGTCACCGATCTTGCCGCGCAGCGCCGGACCCGGAGCGGTGCCTCCGAACGTCCACCGGGTCTGGCTGACACCGGGCGCGACGTCTTCGACGACCTCCTCGACCTGCAGCGTGATGCGGTGCACGGTGTCGGCGGATGCCGGCGCCAGCGCGGCAGGCCACGGCGTGAAGCCCGCCGCCGGCATCGCCTCGAGGTCGATGTCGTCGGCGGCGGACCCTGCCGAGGCATCCGACGACCCTGACCCGTGGCCTGCGTGATCACCGCTCGCGGTGCCTGTGCCACCGGCCGGCGCGCCCGTCACGACGACCGTGAGCTCCATCCCCATCTGTCGGTGGCCCGCGATCGAGCACCAGCCGTCGAGGTCGGCGCCGATGAGCCCGACGTCGATCGTCTCGCTCTCGCCCGGGGCGAGCCGCTGCGTGCGCACGCCGTTGGCGAAGGTGAGGTCGTGCACGTCGGTGCCCGTGTTGCGGAACGTCACGACGAGGTCGTCGCCGTACGGCACCTCGATTTCGGCGGGAGTGAACCGCATGCCCGACACCTCGACCGTGATCTCGGTGACCTCGCCGGATGCCGTGACGTCGCCCCCGGCTGCCGTCGAGATGCCGACGGCGGCGGGGTCAGCGGCGACTCCCCCGGCGACGCACAGCGCGAGCACCGTGAAGGCGGCCGCGACCATGCCGACGCGGCGCGGGGGCGCCGTGGGAGCGGCGGCGACGGGCACTCCGAGCCCGACCCGACCGCTGCGGTCAGGGTTCTCGCCCTCGGCACGGCGCACGCGTCGCCCCACGACGATCGCGCGGATCGCGAGGACGAGAAACGCGATGACGACCCCGGCCGCCACGAACGACAGCAGCACGCGCGCGACCGACGGCATCGGCAGCAGGTACAGCACGATCGCACCGTTGAACGCCGTGACGCGGAACGCGGCGCCGCGATCGAGCACCTCGGCACCCGCTTTGGCCGCGGCGGGGCTGCCGAGCGCGACGACGGGCAGCAGGTAGCTCATCGCTCCGGTCAGCAGCTGCACCGCGAACCCGGCGACGAGGGGGCCGAGCACCATGAGGTAGCTCTCGCGCAGCGTCACCCAGTCGGGACTGATCGCGGCGATGACGGCAAGGCTCGCCGCGGCGATGACAACCCAGCCGTACGCGGCCGCGAGACTCCAGCCGGCGAAGGTTCCCGGCGGCATGCTCCGCGCCTGTCGCCAGCCCTCGATGCCGATGCGGGCCGCACCGACGATCCAGATCGCCATGCCGAGCGTCACGAGCAGCCGCAGGTCGAGGAGGGGCCCGGATGCCGCGACGACGAGCCCCGCGACGAGCACGGGCAGCGCGAATCGCGCCCCGGCATCCGCCGTATCAGCCATGCGTGCGTGCAGCACGGTCGGGAACAGCAGCACGAGCGTGCCGAGCGCGGTCAGGCCGATCCAGCCGTACGCGTTGAGCACGAGGTGCGCCGTCACGAGCCGGTCGGTGAGGTCGGGGTCGCCCGCGGCGCTCATCGTGGCGCCGATCGCGATGCCGCCGAGGAACACCACGGCCGCCGCGACGTAGTACCGCACGAGCGGCCCGAACCGCGACGGCAGCGCGCGGCGGAGCTGCAGGAACAGCACGACGGCGTGCGCGAGGATCGCGGCGGCCACGACCGACGCGCCGACGATCACGAGCGGGACGGATGCCCCGAGCACGCCCGCCACGACGAGGCCCGCGCCGACGGTGTGCAGGCCCAGTCGGATGCCGAGCCCGGCACGGCCCGCCGGCGCTTCACGCCGCAGCAGCGTGTCGGAGAAGTGCTGCGACCAGATGAGGATCGCCGCCGTCACGGCGCCCAGCAGCGGCACGTGCACCATGAGCCACATCGGCTGCGGCACGAACCGGTGGATCGTCACGGCGACGACCGTCAGCACGATCCACGCGAGCACGACCGAGTTGGTCAGCAGATACCAGTTACGCCGGGACACGACCGCGGCTCCTTTCCGGTGTGCGGGCGCCGGCCCGCAGCGATACGACGACGACCGTGACGCCGAACCCGAGGATCGCGACGGCGGCGCCGATGCCACCCGCCTGCAGCCCGAGGGTCAGTCCCCACGCGTCGCCGACGACGACGCGCACGAGCAGCGACAGCTGCAGCAGGGTCACCGGCACGTACAGCGCCACGTGGTACGGGATCCGCACGCCGAGCACGGCGGGCAGGATGACGGGCGCGTGCGCCATGATCATCGTGATCACGAAGCCGAGGAAGATCGCGTGCGTCGTCGCGTCGTAGATGACACCCTCGGTGCGCGCGCCGCCCAGCAGCCACCCGGCGCCCGCGACAGCGAGCCAGCCGTACCCGAGCAGCAGGCACACGGCGACGTACCGCGGCAGCCCCGGCATCCGCACCGTCGCACGGGCGACGTCGTACCGCAGCAGCCACGCGACGACGCCCAGCAGCAGGATGCCGGCCACCGGCACCGCGACCACGGGCGACGTGAGACTCAGGATGGCGACCGCCGACAGCGCGAGCGACAGCGCGAACAGCAGGCGTTCGGCGCGGATGCCCGGGGCCGCGATGCGGGCGAGCTCGAGCCGCTCGGCGGTGATCGTGAGGATGAGGAAGACCCCGAGCAGCGGCACGAGCCGCGGGGCGGGGACGCCGGCGCACCACACGACCGCCGCGACGAGCCCCGTCACGGCGCCGAGTCCCTGGATCGCGGTCGCCGTCATCGGCTGGCGCGCCCAGATCGCGCGGTACTGCAGCGCGTGCACGGCCATGCCGACCGCGATCGCAGCCTGGCCTGCGATGACCGGTGCGGGCGTGAGCGCGAGGATCGTGCCCGCCGCGAGCAGCGCGGGGGCGACGTACGCCCACGCCGCCCGCAGCGCGACGGCCCGTTCGAGGCTGATGAGGGTGCCGACGAAACCGAACACCATGAGCGCCGAGTGCAGTTCGGGCAGCCGCGCGCTGACGATGGGCAGCGCGATGCCCATGAGCAGCAGCCCCGCGACCAGGCCCAGCACGAGCAGTCCCGCGGCGGGGATCACCAGCAGCAGGCGCGGCCAGGTGCGGCGGCGCGCGGAGGTGTCCATACTTCGACGGTAGGCCCCCGCGCGCGGCCATGGGCCGGGGATGACCGTGGTTATCTCCGGCGGCTACGTCGGATGGCGAGCTCGGGCGGCTACAGATCCCGCGCGAACGCGACGACGTCGTCGTGCGAGGGGATGCGGGTGAACCCGAGCCGCGGGTAGAAGGCGATCGCGCCGGTGTTGCGCACGTCGGCGGCCAGGTGCAGGCCGGTGACGCCGCGCCCCCGTAGCGCCGCGACCAGGGTGTCGATGAGCCTGCGGCCCAGGCCCCTCCCCTGCAGTTCGGGCAGCAGATCGATGTGCAGGTGCGCGGGATACCTGTCGCCGAACGGCTCGGCCCCCGCGCGCCGTCCGTACGCATGGGTCAGGATGCCGTCCTGCCGGGTCACCTCCGCAACAGGCTGCGGCCAGCGCTGCGCGAAGCGCGGCCACCACTCGGTGGCGAACCAGTCCTCGAACGCGCGGGTGTCATCCGTGCCGACGACGTACCCCGCGACGCGGCCGTCGTCGGTCAGGGCGACGAACGCGAGATCGGGATGCCGCGCCACGTACGGCAGCACGAACACGGCCGCCCACACGTCGTCGTCGACGAGGACGCCGGTGGCATCCGCCCCGGCATCCGCCGTCTTCAGGCAGATCTCGGCGAGCGCGGCTTCGTCGCCCGCGCGGAACGGCCGGATGTCAGGCATGCCGCGAGTCTAGGCCGCGCCGCCCCCGCCCCGCGCGCCCCGCCGGGACCCCTCCGTCGTCGAGACTGCGTTCCTGCGCCGAGACTGCGTGCGTCGTCCGCAGTCTCGTCGCGAAAACGCAGTCTCGTGGATACGCCGGGTGCGCGCGCCCACCCGGCGGGTCAGCGCCGGCCGGTGCCGAACATGCCGCGGATGACCGAGTTCAGGATCGTCTGGGTCGACTTGGAGTTGAGGATCTGGTCGAGCGGCGAGGCATCCGCCTTGCGCGTCGTGCGCGTCGTGCGGCTCTTGGCGGTGCCGCCGGTCGCCTTCATGAGGCGGTCGTACTCGCGCTGGCGCTCCTTCTCGGCGGCCGCGTCGGCCTTCGCGATCGCGGCCTGCTGCTTCGCGAGTTCCTTGTCGGCGGCGGCCTTGGCCTTGGCGGCTTCCGCCGCGGCATCCGCCTCGGCGGCCGCATTCATCTTGGCCGTGAGGATCTCGCGCGCTGATTCGCGGTCGATCGCCGTGCCGTACTTGGCGAGCAGCGGCGACGCGTGCACGGCCCGCTCGATGTCGGGGTCGGGTGTCGGCGACATGAGCCCCTGCGGGGCGCGCAGCCGCGTCCACGCGACGGGCGTCGGCGCACCCTTCTCGCTCATGACGGTCACGATTGCCTCACCGGTGCCGAGCTCTTGCAGCACGCGCTCGAGGTCGTACCCGCTCTTCGGATACGTGCCGACCGTCGCGCGCAGCGCCTTCGCGTCGTCGGGAGTGAACGCGCGCAGCGCGTGCTGCACGCGCGAGCCCAGCTGCGCGAGCACGTCGGAGGGCACGTCCTTCGGCGTCTGCGTCACGAAGAAGACGCCGACGCCCTTCGAGCGGATCAGACGCACGGTCTGTGTGATCGCCGACAGGAAGTCCTTCGACGCGTCCTTGAACAGCAGGTGCGCCTCGTCGAAGAAGAACACGAGCTTCGGCTTGTCGAGATCGCCGACCTCGGGCAGGATCTCGAACAGCTCGGCCAGCAGGTACATCAGGAACGTCGAGAAAAGTGCGGGCTTGTCGGCGACGCCGGGAACCTCGAGCAGCGAGATGATGCCGCGACCATCGGATGCCGTGCGCAGGAAGTCCTGCACATCGAACTCAGGCTCGCCGAAGAACACGTCGGCACCGCCGTCGGCGAACGTGATGAGCTCGCGCAGGATCACGCCCGCCGTCGCCGACGACAGCCCGCCCAGCTCCTTCAGCTCAGCCTTGCCCTCGTCGCTCGTGAGGTAGCTCAGCACGGCGCGCAGGTCAGACAGGTCGACGAGCGCAAGCCCGTTGGCATCCGCATAGTGGAACACGAGCCCGAGACTCGACTCCTGCGTCGCGTTGAGGCCGAGCACCTTGCTCAGCAGCAGCGGCCCGAAGCCCGAGACGGTCGCACGCACGGGCACGCCCTTGCCGATGCCGCCGAGCGCGAAGTACTCGGTGGCGGATGCCTCGGGCTTCCACTCCTGCCCGATCGCCGTCGTGCGCGCGAGCAGCTTGTCGCTGGGCGTGCCCGGCGTCGCGACGCCCGACAGATCGCCCTTGATGTCGGCCGCGAACACCGGCACGCCCTTCGCGGCGAGCTGCTCGGCGAGCCCCTGCAGCGTGCGGGTCTTGCCTGTGCCGGTGGCGCCTGCGACCAGGCCATGCCGGTTCATCATCGCCAGCGGGATGCGGATCTGCGCGCTGGGCACCGGGTCCGTGTTCACGAGCGCGCCGAGGTCGAGCGTCGCCGCCTCGAACGTGTACCCCTTCGTCACCGCCGCGACCTCGTCGGTGGAGAGGGGGCCGGATGCCGCGGCATCCGCCGGTGCGGCCTGCGCAGGGGCATCCGCGGCCTGCGCTTCGGGAGGAGATTTCGCTTCGGGAGGATCGATCTGCCCGGTTGTCTCCTCCGGAACGGAAATCTCCTCCCCAACTGCAGCCGCAGCCTCCCCCGCCTTCGCGGCCTCGGCCTGCGCCGCGGCGAGCGCGGCCTTGGCCTGCGCGAGCTTCAGCGCGGCTTCGGCGGCTTCCGCTTCGGCTTGCAGTCGGGCGAGTTCGGCATCCTGTGCGGCGCTCATGCCGTCAGCCTACCGAGGGAGCGCTGCTCGCTCGCGATCTATCCGGAGCGTGAGGGCCGCCGCGACCACGAGCGCGACGCCGGTGCCGACGAGCGCGCCGCCGACGGTGTCGCTGAACCAATGTGCGTGCACCTCGGTGCGGCTGAACGCCATCAGCAGCACCCACGCCGCACCGACGACCGCGACCCACACGCGCGGGAAGAGCACGACCGCGATGACCGCGAGCGTCGCGGCATTGGCGGTGTGCCCCGACGGGTATGATCCGTGGTCGGCGGCGACGAGGATGTCCTCGGGCCGCGCCCGCCCGAATGTCGCCTTGAGCAGTTGCACGCCCACCGCGCTCGCAGCGGAAGCGACAATCACGAGCGCTCCGCCCCAGGGCCGCCGCAGCGCGAGCATGATCGCGAGCCCCGCGAGCGGCACGACGAAGGTCGCGAACCACCCCCCGCCGACGAAGTTCATGCCCAGCGCGAACGAACGGAGGAAGTCGAAGTGGTCGACGAACGAGTTCCACCACTCATCAAGGTCGAGGTCGGCATCGACGGTCACGAGGATGCCGAGACCGATCGCCGCGACCACCAGAACGACACCGACCACGAGCCGTTGCAGCGCGATCGTCGTCAGCCGGTCATCGACGGGTACGTCCATCGCCCCATTGTGCCCGAGCCGCTGCGCGGCGCACAGCGCGGCAGGCAGCAACAGCGCGTCAGGGCGCGAGGCGCTCGACCGTGCGCGGGCGCACGACGAGCCACAGGGCGAGGCATCCGATCACGGCGCAGCCGACCATGACGCTCGCCATCGTCGTCGCGGTGATCCCGGTGTCGCGGGCGACCCAGCCGACGATCGGCGAGATCAGGCCGGCGACGCCGAAGTTGGTGGCACCGATGATGGATGCCGCGGTGCCCGCCGCCTTGCCGTGCCGGTCGAGCGCGAGCACCTGCACGCACGGGAAGGTGAAGCCGCACGCCGTCATGAAGACGAACAGCGCGATCATGGTGCCCCACAGGCCACCACCCAGCTGATCGTTCAGGATGATCGCCGTCGAGGCGAGCACCAGCACTGCCGTCGAGAAGGCGAGCACCCACTGCGGTCCGAACCGGGCGGCAAGCCGCGACGCCGTCTGCACGCCCAGGACGACACCGAGGGAGTTGACGGCGAACAGCAGACCGTACTGTTGCGCATCGAATCCGTAGCCTTCCTGGAACAGGAACGACGACGCCGACAGGTACGAGAACAGGCCGCTGAAGGTCATGCCGCCGATGATCAGCACGCCGATGAACACGCGGTCGCTGAAGACGCTCTTGTACCGCTGCAGCACAGTCGCGCCGCCGCGCTCGCTGCGGCGGGCCTTGGGCAGCGTCTCGGGCACGAGCGCGATCGCCGAGATGAGCATGATGAGTCCGTAGATCGCGAGCACGACGAAGATGCCGCGCCACGGCATGACGGCCAGCAGCGCCGAGCCGATGAGCGGCGCGATGACGGGTGCGACGCCCGACACGAGCGCGAGGCGGCTCAGCATGACGACGAGACGCCTGCCGCCGAACAGGTCGCGCACGATCGCCATGGCGACGACACCGCCGGCCGCCGCTCCCATCCCCATGAGCACGCGCGCGACGCCGAGCAGGGCGAGGTCGGGCGCGAGGGCGGCCGCGGTCGAGGCGAGCACGTGCAGCGCCGTGACCGCCAGCAGCGGCATGCGACGACCGACCTTGTCGCTGAGCGGCCCGACGATGAGCTGGCCGAGGGCGAAGCCGATCATGGTGCCGGTGAGGGTCAGCTGGATCGCCGCAGCCGTCGTGTGGAAGTCCTCCTGCAGCACCGGGAACGCCGGCAGGTACAGGTCGATCGTGAAGGGGCCGAGGGCCGTGAGCGCGCCGAGCAGGATGATGTAGACGACCCGACGAGGCGTCGAGATCGCGTCGCCGGGGTGCAGCACGATCGGGGCTGTGGCGGGGTTCGATCCGAGCGTGCGGATGGCTCCCGTCGAAGTCGATCCGGTCGGCGCGGGGATGGGGGCGTTGTCGCGCACGTTGAGTCCGTCCAAGTGAGGATGCCCGGCGAAGGGGCGGATGCCCGGAGCCGGGCCAGGCCATCCGAAACGATTCGACGGCCACTCGATGATAGCGCCTTCCCCGCTTCAGACCCCATTCGCACGCATAGGATCGATAGGCCGCGTCATCCGCGCGGATCCCCGAGCCGAGATCACAGCACATGACCCCGACTGCCTCTGACAACTCCGCCAAGTCCGCCAAGCGCCAGAGCGGCAACCCCGCCACCCAGGCGAAGATCGATCTGACCGTCAAACAGCAACGCGAGCAGCAGAAACAGCAGAAGCTCGCCGAGTACCAGCGTCAGCTCGCCAAGCGCCGCCGCAGCAAGCTCACGTGGTGGATCGTCGGCGGCGCAGCCGCCGTCGCGGTGATCGCGCTGGTCGCGGCATCCATCATCTTCGCTCCCCCGTCCGCGCCGACCTACAGCGCCGGCGGCGACGGCACGGCGATCGAGGGCGTCGAGACGTTCTCGAACGAGACGCAGCACGTCGAGGGCACGGTCGACTACCCGCAGAACCCGCCGGCGGGCGGCCCGCACAACCAGTACTGGCTCAACTGCGGCGTCTACGACCAGCCGCAGCAGAACGAGAACGCCGTCCACTCACTCGAGCACGGCGCGGTCTGGGTGACGTATGACGCGACGCAGGTTACGGGCGACGAACTGGCGACCCTGAAGTCGTACCTGCCGTCGACGTACGTGATCCTCTCGCCGTACGAGGGTCTGCCGAGCCCGATCGTGCTGAGCGCCTGGAACGCACAGCTGCAGCTGCAGAGCGCCGACGACGAGCGCATCCCGACGTTCTTCGAGGAGTATTGGCGCAACCAGAACGTGCCCGAGCCCAACGCCACCTGCAGCGGCGCGATCGACGGCCCCGGCAAGCAGTCGTGAGCGAGCCCGCGACGCCGCCCGTCCGCACGCTGCCGCCCTGGTGGGCGGTGCTGCTCGTGGCGCTCGGCGTCGCGGCGCTCGCCTTCGCGATCGGCCGGTTCTCGACTTTCGGCTCGGGAGCGCCCGCAACGCCTGGCACCACCTCGCCCGAGGCGGGCTTCGCCCGCGACATGCAGGTGCACCACGGCCAGGCGGTCGAGATGGCGATGGACATCTACCGCGCGACCGACAGCGAGGATGTCCGCGTGCTCGCGTACGACATCGCCACCACCCAATCGGCTCAGAAGGGCGAGTTCTACGACTGGCTCGTCAAGTGGGGCCTGCCGCAGGCGGGCGGCCCGCTCATGGCGTGGATGACGGATGCCGACACCGGCCACAACCACGGCGCGGCGTCGAGCGGGGCGGATGCCACGGCACCCACAGAGGCCGAGCTCATGACCCAGATGGGCATGGCCAGCGCTGACGAGCTTGCGGCGATGCGCGCGGCGACCGGAACCGAGGCCGACTGCATGTTCCTCTCGCTCATGATCCACCACCACGAGGGCGCGATCCCGATGGCGCAGGCGCTGCTGCAGCTCGGCTCCGACCCGCGCGCCCTCACCGTCGCGCAGGGCGTCATCGACACCCAATCGGCCGAGATCGACCTCATGACCTCGCTGCAGAACGGGCTCGCCTGCGGGTGAGATTGCGCGCCCCACACCGGGCATCCCACAATGGCGCATGCCCCACTACGGACCATGTCCCACAAATGGTCGGTTCAGGGATGCCTGACCAACCATTTGTGGGACATGGTCTGCCGTAAGTGGGACACGGCCGCGGGGATCAACCCTTGGTCGCGCCAGCCAGCAGGCCCCGCACGAAGAAGCGCTGCAGACCGAAGAACACGAGCAACGGCACGATGATCGAGATGAACGTTCCCGCCGCCTGCAGGAACCACTTGTTGCCCCATGTGCCCGACAGCGAGTTGAGCGATTGCGTCAACGGCAACGATGACGAGGGCGCGAAGATCGTCGCGACGAGCAGGTCGTTCCATACCCAGATGAACTCCAGCACCGCGAACGACGCGAGGGCGGGCGCCGCGAGCGGCAGGATCATCCGGAAGAAGATCTGACCATGCCCGGCACCGTCCACGCGCGCGGCCTCGATGACCTCGCTCGGGATCTCGGCGATGAAGTTGTGCAGCAGGAACACGGCAAGCGGCAACGCGAAGATCGTGTGCGCGATCCACACCGTCGCGAAACTGTGATCCATCTCGCGCAGGTCGAACCCCGGAAAGACCGTCACCTCGCCGATCGTGAGCCCGCGCGAGAACAGGCTCAGCAGCGGCACGAGCGCCATCTGCAGTGGCACGATCTGCAGCGCGAACACCGAGATGAACGCGATGTTGCGCCCCTTGAAGTCGATCCACGCGAACGCGTATGCGAGCAGTGACGCGACCGCGAGGGCGAAGAACACGACCGGGATCGTGATCGCCAGCGAGTTCAGGAACGACTGGCCGAGCGTCAGCGCGGTGCCGCCGGAGTTCAGCGCCTCGGAGTAGTTCTGCAGCGTGAACGACGGGTCGACGAAGACCGTCCACCAGCCTGTGGTCTGCACGTCGGCGCCCGGGCGGAACGACGTGACGAACAGGCCGAACGTGGGGATCGTCCAGAAGAAGGCGATGATGATCGCGGCGATCGTCGCGCCTTTCGAGGTGAGGCGCTTGCGCGCCATCGCCTCGTGCTTGCGGGTCTCGCGCGCGACCTGGCGTGCGGTCCGGCCGTCCAGCCGCGGCTCGATGATGTCGACTCCGGTACTCATCGGACTTCCCTCTGCTTCCGGATCTGGATGACGTTGAAGACGATCAGCGGCGTGACGAACAGGAACAGCACGACGGCCAGCGCCGCCGAGTGCCCGTAGCTCTGGAACCGCTGCTGCTGGTTGACCATCTCGAACGCGAGGACCGAGGTGTTCGCGCGACCGCCGGTCATGACGGCGACGATGTCGTAGATCTTCAGGGCGCCGATCGCGACGGTCGTGACGACGACGACGATCGAAGAGCGGATGCCGGGGACCGTGACGTTGCGGAATCTCTCCCACGCGTTGGCGCCGTCGAGCTCCGCGGCCTCGTTCTGTTCGGCCGGGACCGCCTTGATCGCCGCGGACAGGATGACCATCGCGAGCCCCGTCTGACTCCAGACGAACACGACCATCAGCAACAGGCTGTTCACGAGCGGGGTGAACGTCAGCCACGACACCGGCTCGCCGCCGAAGAGCGTGACGATCGCGTTCAGGATGCCGAGCTGCTCGCCTTGGCGGTAGTCGTAGACGAACTTCCAGATGATGCCGGCGCCCACGAACGAGATCGCGAACGGCATGAAGATGAGCACCTTCAGGAACTTCTCTCCGCGCGCCCGGTCGATGAAGACGGCGTACGCGAGTCCGATGATCGTCGCGACGGCGGGGGCGATGAGCACCCAGATCACCGTGTTGATGACCGACCAGAAGCCCTCCGGGTTGGTGAACACCCACTGGTAGTTCTCGAACCCGACGAAGTCTTTGCCGGTCTTGTCGAAGAACGACTGGACGAACGTCGCGATCGCCGGGTAGATGAGGCCGACGAGCAGGAGGATCACCGCGGGAGCAGTGAACAGGACGAGCTGGAAGAGGTATCCGGCGCCCTGGCGTGAACGGTAGTCGAGCAGGAACAGCACACCCCCCAGGACGATCGCGATGCCGATGACGTACAGCACCGCGTTCTGGTACGGCCGCAGCAGCATGAACGCCAGCACCGGCAGGGCGAAGCAGGCGACGAGGCGGATCCAGAAGTAGACCTTGCCCGGACGCGGCGCGTACTCGATGAGCAGCAGGACGAGCCCCACGACGGCACCGAAGACGGCGAGGATGATCGGGATCTGCACCAGCTGGTTCAGGTTGCCGATCCACTGGAAGAAGCTGTTGAGCGAGAACCCGAGCGTCGTCGGTCGGGTCTCACGCGGCGCCTGGACGATGAGGAAGATGAACAGCGCGACGACGAGGATCGCGCCGATCAGTGCGATGAACTTCGAGGTGCGCGAGGAGTAGAACTTTCGTGGCCCCGGTGGGGCCGACTCCGCGGAGGCCGTGCGCTCCGCGACCTTGGTATCAGACATGCGAGGTGGCCTCCGTGTGCTTCAGTGAACGCGGGATAGGTGTGCCAGGCGGCGGGATGTCGGAGTCACCGGCATCCCACCGCCTGGCACAGTTCTATCAGTTCTCGTAGCCTGCCTGGATGTCGCTGAGGACCGTGGCCTGGTCCTTGCCATCGATCCAGTCGACCATGCCCTTCCAGAACGAACCCGAGCCCACCGTTGCCGGCATGAGGTCGGATGCGTCGAAACGGACCGTGGTCGAGTCGTTCTGCAGGAGCTCCATCGCGTCGGTCAGGAACGCACTGGATGCCAGCGAGGCGTCGGCGTTCTTGTTGGCCGAGATGACACCGCCGAGCTTGACGCGAGCGTTGGCGAAGTCTGCCGTGGCCATGAACTCCTGCACCTTCGCGGTCGCGTCGTTGTCGTTGAACGCGGCGACGAACTCGCCACCGGCCTCGACCTGCGACTCACCCGCGGTGAGGCCCGGGAGGACGAAGGCGTAGACGTCACCGTCGGGAGCGACCTCGGGGGTTGCCCCATCGGCGGTCTGCACGTCGAGGAAGTTCGACGACAGGAACGACGCCTGGTGCGTCAGCGCGCAGGTGCCGTTGGCGACCTGGGCGGCGACGTCCGCGAACGCCGTCGAGTTGATGCTCGCGACGTCGCCGAAGCCGGCGTTGACGTAGTCGGGGTTGAGCAGGATGTCGCCCACCGCGGTGAACGCGTCGGCGATCGGCTGGTCGGTGAACTTCACGTCGCCCGCGACCCAGTTGTCGTAGACCTCGGTGCCGGACTGGCGAAGGACGAGGTCCTCGATCCAGTCGGTACCGGGCCAGCCCGATGCCGTGCCGGACTCGAAGCCGGCGCACCAGGGAGCACTGCCGGTCTTCTCCTGGATCGTCTGGGTGAGGGTGAGCAGTTCATCCCACGTCGTCGGGACCTCGACGCCCCACTCGGCGAACTTCGCCGGGGAGTACCAGACGTAGCCCTTGACGTTGGCGAGCATCGGCGCGGCGTAGAACGTGCCGTCGACCGTGCCGTAGGTCTTCCAGTCGGCCGACCAGTTGGCATCGACCTGCGTCTCGACACCGGACGGGGCCGCCACGACGTCTCCGGTGCCGATGAGGGTCTGCAGCAGACCGGGCTGCGGGACGATGGCGATGTCGGGAGCGTCGCCGCCGGTCACCTTCGTGACGATGTTGCCCTCGAAGCCCTTGTCGCCGGTGTACTCGACCTTGATGCCCGTGTCGGCCGTGAAGCTGTCGAACGACTGCTGCAGCAGATCGGCCTCAGAGCCCGTGATACCACCCGAGATGCGTACCGTCTGGCCGGCGGCATCGGTGGAGTCGGTGCCGTCTGTGGAGCCCTCGGCACATCCGGCCAGCGCGAAGCTGGCCACGCTGATGACGGCGATCGGGGCGATCAGTCGTCGTTGAGTCTTTCGCACGTGATTCCTCCTCGTTGAGTGCGTAACTGGTCCCCCGTGCAAGGGTGCATTCGTGAGGAACCGATTCCAGATAACCGTATTGGTTTCCCGACGAAGGCACAAGATCACCAGGATCACGAGCGAATAACGGGATCCGACAGTACGTGGGAGCGCACTCACACTTCCGGAAGCGGTTCCACATTTTCCTGAGTATTTCGCTATCCTGTTGTCCGACTCAAGGAGGAGCCCTGATGGCAGGCATCGCGGACGTGGCGGCGCTCGCCGGCGTATCCAAAGCCACGGCGAGCCGCGCGCTCTCCGGCGCCGGATACGTGTCGCAGGCGACGCGGGCACGTGTGCAGGATGCGGCGACGCGCCTCGGCTACGTGCCGTCGACGAGCGCCGTGAGCCTCGCGACGGGACGCACGCAGAACATCGGCGTCGTCATGCCCTACCTCAACCGGTGGTTCTTCGCCGAGGTGCTCGAGGGCATCCAGCAGGCGCTGCTCGAGCGGGGTCTCGACCTGACGCTGTACGACGCGAAGCCGGGCTCGCCCGGGCGCGCCCGCATCTTCGACGACTTCCTGGCGCGCAAGAGATTCGACGGGCTCATCGCGGTCGGCCTCGAGCCCGTCGACCGCGAGATCGACCAGCTCACCCTGATCGGCCGCCCGATCGTCAGCGTCGTCGGGTCGGGCAAGCAGACTAGCGTCGTCGCCGTCGACGATGACCTGGCGGCACGGCGCGCGACCGAGCATCTGATCGAGCTGGGCCATCGGAACATCGCGTTCGTCGGCGGGTCACCCCGCAGCCACTGGGCCCACGTCGATCAGGAGCGGCTCGCCGGCTACCGCCACGCAATGCGTCAGGCGGGATTGTCGCAGTTCGTTCAGCACGCACACTCCGAGGTCACGATGCCGGGCGGCTACGCCGCCGCGGCGGACCTCCTGGGTGATGCCCGCAACCGCCCCACGGCGATCGTCGGCGTGTGCGACGAGGTCGCCATCGGCGCGATGATCGCGGCGCGCCGCCTGGGCATCCTGGTGCCGTCCGCACTGAGCGTCGTCGGCATCGACGACCACGAGTTTGCCGAGATGTTCGCTCTGACGACACTGCGGCAGGTGCCGCGCGAACAAGGTATGGCGGCGGTCGAGGTGCTGCTGGCCGAGATCGACGATCCGAACCGGCAGCGAACGCACCTGCGGATGCCGGCGCGGCTCATCATGCGCACCTCCACGGCACCCCTGTCCGCGCCCGCCGGCGGGTAGCGGCCTCCGGATACGACGAAGGCCCCCGGGACGAACCCGGGGGCCTCCGAACGAGGTAGCTCAAATTACTTGAGCGTCACCGAAGCGCCGGCCTCCTCGAGGGCAGCCTTGGCCTTCTCGGCGGTCTCCTTGTTGGCGCCCTCCAGGACAGCCTTGGGAGCACCGTCGACGACGGCCTTGGCCTCGCCGAGGCCGAGCGAGGTGAGCTCGCGCACGACCTTGATGACCTGGATCTTCTTGTCGCCGGCGGCCTCGAGGATGACGTCGAACGCGTCCTTCTCCTCGGCCTCTTCGGCGGGGGCGCCACCTGCGGGGGCGCCGGCAGCGGCGACCGCGACGGGGGCGGCAGCGGTGACGTCGAAGGTCTCCTCGAACGCCTTCACGAACTCGGACAGCTCGATGAGCGTGAGCTCCTTGAACGCGTCGAGCAGCTCCTCAGTGCTGAGCTTTGCCATGATTTTCTCCTTGATTGGGGTTTGCTACGCCGGGACCTGAGATCAGGCCGCGGACTCCTGCTTCTCACGCAGCGCGTCGACCGTGCGGACGGCCTTCGACGGAAGCGCATTGAAGACGTATGCCGCCTTGGTCAGCGAGGCCTTCATCGCACCGGCGAGCTTCGCCAGCAGGACTTCACGGCTCTCGAGATCGGCGAGCTTGTTCACCTCGTCGGCGGTCAGCGCGGCGCCATCGAAGTAGCCGCCCTTGATCACCAGCAGAGGGTGTGCCTTGGCGAAGGCACGCAGACCCTTCGCGACGGCGACCGGGTCACCGTGCACGAAAGCGATGGCCGACGGACCCTTGAGCTCGTCGTCCAGTCCCACGACCCCGGCGTTACCCGCCGCGATCTTGGTCAGCGTGTTCTTCACCACGGCGTACTCCGCGTCCTGACGGATGCTGCTGCGGAGCTCCTTGAGCTCTGCAACCGTCAAACCGCGGTACTCGGTCAGCAGGACGGCGCTCGAGTTCTCGAAGTTCTTCGTGAGCTCGGCGACCGATGCTTCCTTCTGCGCCATGGCCACTCCTTGTGTGTACGAGATGCGCCGCAGTGGCGGTGCATCGGCCTCGACCGGGCGTGTCCTCCCCTGCAACGCGAAAAAGCTCCGGCGCAAGCGCACGGAGCTTCGTTCCGGTTTCCCGGGAGACTGTCTGTGACACCTGCGCGGGCCCCTGCAGTGCAAGGCTTCGTCGGCATCCGCTCACGCGCACACCGAGACCAGCGGTCTTTGGCTTCGTCCACTGTACGCGACCCCACCCCCGCCCACCAAATCGCGGCGCCCCTCGCGCCGGTTCCGCCGAGCGCGCCGGTTCGTGGCGAGTGCGCCAGCTATTGCCCGTGCAGAAGGGGGCGTCTCGGCAACAACAGGCACGCTCGCTTGTCGGGCAGTGCCACTCCGAAGCTCGCGAGGCGCGCCGCGAGGGCAGCAGGGGTCGCGGCGTGCGGGGTGCCGCCGCGCAGCACCCGACGCCGTGTCGTGCCGCGCACCCAGTCCTCGCGCTGCTTCTCGGCGAGCAGCACCTGCTCGAGGGTTCGCCCCGACCGCATCGCCTCGTCGGTGTACTTCGTTTCGCCGTCACATTCGTAGAAGGCATCCGCCTCATCAAGCGCGATGTCGAGCCAGAAGTTCCCACCCGTCGGCGACGGCACGGGCACCTGCAACCGCGGCTGAGCGAACCCCAACCTGCGCAGCTGCAGCTTCGTCGTGATCTCCAGCGGCTGCTGCGATCGCCCGTCGGCGATCTCGAGCAGCATTCCGGCGTGACGGATGCCGCGCGCTCCGGCCGCCCGATGTACGCGATCGGCGATCCCGTCGAGCCACTCGGCGGCGGCCGCCTCGTCGTAGTGACGCGGATCCCCGCCGACGCGACCCAACGCGGTGTCGAGGCAGACGAGCCCGACCTCGGCGCTCGCCAGCCGCGCGAGGTCGTACACCGTGCGCGACAGCGAGGTGCACAGGATGCCTCCGATGTCGACGATGTCGCCGTCGGCAAGCTCCGCCCGATGGCGCACGAGATCTTCGGCGCTGCGCCGATTCGCATCCGGATGGACGGTATGCACGCGAGCGACCGCGACGCGGTACAGCGCGAGCCCATGGACCGCGGCTGCCGAACACAACGCGAACACCGGACGCCGCTGCGCGCTATCGGCTGCCGCGACGACATGGACGAGGTGTTGCGACTCGGGCCACAGGCTCTCCCAGTCCTCGCCGGAGACGTACCAGCCGCGGCGAACGCGCCGCCAGCTGCCGGCAGCCACGGCGCGATCGAGCTCGGTGCGCCGGATGCCCGCCGCGATGAGGTCGTCGCGCGAGCGGAGCATTGCACGAGCTGTGGGGATGTCGACATTCCGCATCGCCCCATGGTGCGCGTGCGCGGGCCCGCCCGGGCCGCCGAACGCCCGATCGGTGGACAACTTCGCCGACCTGGCGATTGGGGAGGAGGCGATGCCCACATCGAGTGCGCCGGTTGTGGCCGAGTGCGCCGACTGTCGCGCGGCCGCAAGCGGCGCAGTCAGCACGAACCGGCGCACTCGGCGCGGCGGGCGAGGCGGGCCGGACGGGGGGGATGCCGGGACGGGGTGTCGCGGAGCGCGGAGGTCGGCGGCGCGGGTTAGCCTCGAAGGCATGACTCCGGAGGCGATCGCGCGCGTTGCGCCCGAGCTGGCCTCGCGGATCGTCGCCGATTCGCGCGACCGCGTCGGCTGGATGCGCGCGCGATCGCGCGGCATCACGGCGACCGACGTCGCGCAGCTGACGAGCCACACCTCGATCGCGCGAGCGGCGGATGCCAAGCTCGGCGGCGGCTCAGGCTTCTCGGGCAACGCGTACACCGACCACGGCCGGCGCCGCGAACCCGAGATCGCCGCATGGGTCGCCGCGACCCACGGCATCCAGCCCTCTTCCGCCCTGTTCCACGCGGTCGTCGAGAAGCGCCACCTCGCGACTCCCGACGGGATCCTGGTCGACGACGCCGGACGCGTCACGCTCGCCGAGATCAAGACGACGAACAAGACGTGGCGCTCGATCCCCCGCACCTACCTGCGTCAGGTGTGGTGGCAGCAGCACGTCCTCGGCGCCGAGCGCACGCTCGTCGTCTGGGAGGAGCACAACGACTTCGTCCCCGTCGGCGACGAGCCACGGTGCGCGTGGGTCGAGCGCGATGAGCGCGAGATCGGCCAGCTCGTGCGCCTGGCGACCGAGCTCATCGACGAGCTCTACCGCCGCACGATGGCGCGCCGCGCACCGCAGCCGGATGCCGCGAACCGCCCGGTCCGCGAGCAGTTCCGCGCCCTCGCCCTCAGCGACTGAGCGCCCGCGACCCCGCCGCCGCACCCGTCATCCCCGATAGTTGACACGGATCAACGATCGACGTATGGTTGACCGGTCTCAACGGTTGACGTCGATCAACCATTGCCTCTCGGCATCGCCGCCTTCTTCCCGCAGAACCCCTTCACAAAGGAACCCCTATGTCCACTACGTCTTCCGACACGGTCGAGAAGCCGTCGATGAGCCCGCGCCGGGTGCTCGAGGCCCTCTCCGGCCTGCTCCTCGGCATGTTCGTGTCGATGCTGGCCTCGACCGTCGTCTCGACGTCGCTGCCGGTCATCATCCACGACCTCGACGGCAACCAGACCGCCTTCACGTGGGTCGTCACCGCGACCCTGCTCACGACCGCGATCTCGACGCCCATCTGGGGCAAGCTCGCCGACCTCACCAACCGCAAGGTGCTGTTCCAGCTCGCGATCGTGATCTTCGTGCTCGCGACCGCCGCGGCCGGTTTCTCGACCAACCCCGAGATGCTCATCGCGTTCCGCGCGGTGCAGGGCATCGGTGCGGGTGGCCTCGCGGCGCTCAGCCAGGTGCTGATGGCCGACATCATCAGCCCGCGTGAGCGTGGCCGCTACATGGGTCTGTTCGGCGCCGTCATGGCCGTCGCGACGATCGGTGGACCGCTGCTGGGTGGTGTCATCACCGACGCGTGGGGCTGGCGCTGGAACTTCTTCGTCGCGCTCCCCTTCGCCGTCCTCGCGCTGATCCTCGTCCAGGCGACGCTGCACGTGCCGGCCCGCCCCAAGAAGAAGACCTCGATCGACTACGTCGGCATCGTGCTGCTGTCGGCCGCCGTCTCGCTGCTGCTCATCTGGGTCACCAACGCGGGCACCGCCACGGCCGGCGACTGGTCGGATCTCGCCAACAACGACTGGTGGAGCCTGAACACGGTGCTCATGCTCGGTGGTGCGATCCTCGCGGCCGTCCTGTTCGTCATCGTCGAGCTGCGCTCGCGTGAGCCGCTCATCCCGCTGACGCTGTTCCGCAACCGCACCTTCACGCTCTCGGTGATCGCCTCGATCGCGACCGGTATCGCGATGTTCGGCGCCTCGGTGTTCCTCAGCCAGTACATGCAGCTCGCTCGTGGCGCGACCCCCACTGAGGCCGGCCTCATGACGATCCCGATGATCGGCGGTCTGCTGCTCAGCTCGATCGGCGTCGGCGCGCTCGTGACGAAGTACGGGCGCTGGAAGCCGTACCTCATCGTCGGCTCGATCCTGCTGGTCGCCGGCTCGTACCTGCTGTCGACGATCCAGTACGACACCGACTTCTTCCTCGTGTCGGTCTACATGTTCCTGCTCGGCGCCGGTGTCGGCATGACCATGCAGAACCTCGTGCTGGTCGTGCAGAACACGACCCGCCCCGAAGAGATCGGCGTCGCCAGCTCGGGAGTCACGTTCTTCCGCAGCCTCGGCGGCACGATCGGCGTCTCGGTCATGGGCGCGGCCCTCTCGGCCAAGGTCATCGACCTCGTCGCCGAGCGCACCGACGACATCACCGCGGCGATCATGAGCCTCGGCGACAAGGCGCAGTACTGGGGCGAGCAGCTGCAGTCGGGTTCGCTCCCGAAGGTCTCCGAGATGCCCGAACCCCTGCGCGTCGTGTTCGAGGACATCTACGGCAGCGGCATCTCGCACTCGTTCCTGATCGCCGTCCCGTTCGCGGTCATCTCGCTGCTGGCGATCGTGTTCCTGCCGAACAAGCCGCTCACGACGATGACCACGACCGAGCGTCTGCAGGCGAGCGAGGCCGACTTCGCGACCGTGTCGGTGCCCGAGGGCATGTCGTCGCTGACCGCGACCGGTTCGGTGCGTGTCGTGACGGATGCCACGCCGAGCGCCGCCGGCCGCGGCGGCGACACGTCGGCCCGCTAGGCTCGACCGTCATGACCGGTGACGAACTCCAGGCTCGCACCGACGCGGTGCGGGCCCTGGAGGCTGAGTTCGGCGAGCTGATCAACCACATGCGTCGCGTTCTCATGGAGAACGCGACGCGCGTGAGCCCGGGCATGCTGCCTGGCGCCTACAAAATCTTCACGACGATCGTGCGGCGCGAGCGGGTCTCGCAGTCCGCGCTCGCGGACCTCCTCGTGGTCGACAAGGGGCAGCTGAGCCGCTCCGTGCGCGACCTCGAAGAGCTCGGGCTGATCCAGCGCGAGCCCGACCCGGAGGACCGCCGCGCCAGCATCCTCTCGCCCACTCCCCTGGGCCTTGAGCGCCTCGAGGCGGCGCGTGCACCGCAGGAGAACACCCTCGTGCACACGCTCGCCGCGTGGCCGATCGACGACATCCGCAACCTCACGCAGCTGTTGCACGCGCTGACGGCCGGCGTCACGCCGGCGCCCGCGGACAGCGTCACCGCCCCGCCGCGCTCCGGCTGCTGAACGCGCGTCGGATGCCGCCGCCCGCGGCTGACACGATGACCTTCTCGACGCGGTAGCACTCGCGTAACACGGCTGAGACAATCGCAGGGTTGACTGGGTCGCACCCAGGATCACTGTGGCAATGTCGACACGCAGGCGGAAGGAAGCGACCATGAGGTTCCGGCCGCTGCGCGCCGCATCCGCTCCGGATGCCGCGCGAACAGACCTCCCCGAACTCCCGACTCCGATGCGCGCCGTCGTGTTCGACTCCCCCGGGGCATCCGATGTTCTGCGCGAGACCGATCTCGTAACGCCGGCGCCGGTGCTCAGCGAGGTGCTCGTGCGCGTCATCGCGGCGGGCGTGAACCCCATCGACGCGAAGACCCGTGCGGGCCGCGGCGTCTCGGGCGCGATCGACCGGTTCCCGAGCACGCTCGGGTTCGACTTCAGCGGCATCGTCGTGGAGTCTCCCTACGAGTCGCATCCCTTCCCCGTCGGCACCGAGGTGTTCGGCATGGCGGCCTTCCCGCGCACGGGCGGGACGTACGCCGAGTACGTCGTCGCCCCGACGCTCTCGGTCGCACGCAAGCCGCCGTCGCTCTCGCACGTCGAGGCCGCCGGCGTTCCGCTCGCGGCGCTGACGGCGTGGGGGTTGGTCGTCGAGACGGCGCACGCACACGAGGGCCAGCGCATCCTCATCCACGCGGGCGCCGGAGGTGTCGGCCATTTCGCGGTGCAGCTGGCCGCCTATTTCGGTGCGCACGTGACGGCGACCGGCTCGGGTGCGAACCTCGGCTGGCTGCGCGAGCTCGGGGCATCCGTCGTCGTCGACTACACGACGACGCGCTTCGAAGACGTGCTCGGCGAGGTCGACGTCGTGATCGACCTGGTCGGCAACGTGCACGACGACACGGGCACGCGCTCGCTGCGCGTGCTGCGCCCCGGCGGGCTCTACGTGCTCGTGCCGACCGGCTCGTGGCCTGGGTACGAGGATGCCGCGGCGGCGGCCGGCGTGCGGGCGACCTCGTACAAGGTGATCCCGGACGGCGGCGTGCTGGCGACGATCGCACGCCTGCTCGACTCGGGCGCGGTGCACGTCTTCGTCGACCGAGTGTTCCCGCTCGCGGAAGCCGCCGACGCCCACCGGGCGCTGGAGACCGGCCACACCCGCGGCAAGGTCGTGCTGTCGGTCGCCGAAGCCTGACCCGTCAGACCGCGAGCACGCGCCGGCCCTCGGCGACGATCTCGTCGGCGACGGCGTCGAGCAGCGCCGAGCGCAGATTCCACTGCTGCCAGTACAGCGGCACGTCGATCGTCGGTCCGCCCAGCGGCAGAAGCCTGCCCGCGTCGAGGTCTTGCTGCGACTGCAGGCGCGGCAGCATCGCCCAGCCGAGGCCGAGAGACGCCGCCGTCGCGAAGTCGTGCGACGCGGGCACGCGGTGCCGCGGCGGCGCGAGCGGATCGGCCCCGCGCGCGATGAGCCAGCGCGTCTGCAGGTCGTCGCGGCGGTCGAAATCGAGCACGGGAGCCTCTGCGAGCTCTGCCGCCGTCGCCCCGCCGGCGAGCCACCGCGCGACGAAGGCGGGGGTCGCGACGGCCTCGTAGCGCAGCACGCCGAGCGTCTGCACGCGGCATCCGCCGACCGGTTCTGCGCGCGAGGTCACCGCCCCGGTCACGGTGCCATCCTCGAGCATCCCCGCGGTGAAGTCCTGGTCGTCGCGGTGCAGATCGAACACGATCGCGTGCCGCTCGCTCAGGCGCGCGAGCGGAGCGAGGAACCAGGTTGCGAGCGAGTCGGCGTTGACGGCGAGCGGCATCGTCGTGCGCACCGCGCCGCCGCCGATCTCGGTGACGGCATCGTGCTCGAGCAGCGCGAGCTGTCGCGCGTACCGCACGATCGGTTCCGCGGCTGGTGTCGGGCGCAGCGGCTTGGACCGCACGAGCAGCACTCGGCCGATCTCCTCCTCGAGTGCGCGGATGCGCTGGCTGACGGCCGAGGGCGTGATGTGCAGCCGCTCGGCGGCGACCTCCATGCTCCCGGCATCCAGCACGGCGGCGAGCGTCGCGGCGCCGATCGCGGGTATCCGCATGATGCAGTTCTCCTTCACCAGCCACAGAATCTTGAACTGGACTGTATCAGTCCACCCTTCTACCGTCGAAGGGTGATCTCCTCCGTACTCGCCGGCTTCGGCCTGGGACTGTCCCTCATCGTCGCGATCGGCGCGCAGAACCTGTTCGTGCTGCGCCAGGGCATCCGTCGCGAACACGCCCTCGCCGTCGCGCTCGTGTGCATCGTGTCGGATGCCACGCTGATCGCCGTGGGCGTCTCGGGCCTGGGCGCACTGCTACACGCGGTGCCGTGGCTCATCGACGCCGTGCGGTGGGCGGGTGCGGCGTTCCTGTTCGGCTACGCGCTGCTGGCCGCGCGGCGGGCACTGCGGCCGTCCGGCGAGGCGCTGCGTGTCGCAGCTCCTGGCGGGGCACCGGCAGACGACACGGCGGCGGATCGTCCGGGCACCACCCTCGCCCGCACGCGGCTCGTACCGGTGCTGGCGACGTGCCTTGCCCTCACCTGGCTCAACCCGCACGTGTACCTCGACACGGTGTTCCTGCTGGGGTCGGTCGCGAGCACGCACGGCGACACGCGCTGGTGGTTCGCGGCAGGCGCGATCGTCGCCTCGACCGTGTGGTTCCTCTCGCTCGCGCTCTGGTCGCGCTACCTCAGTCGGTGGCTGTCGACGCCGCGCGCGTGGCGCGTGCTCGACGGCGTGATCGCCGTCGTCATGGCCGCGATCGCGGTCAGTCTGATCTGGCCGCGTTGACCGCCGTCACCCGACGATCTGCTCTTTGCGTGCAGCGACGAGTGCGCGCACCGTGGCATCCGGCAGCGGCTCGGTGAACCGGATCGTGCCCTTGGCGTGGTCGACGCCGTCGAGCATCGGCAGCACCGCGACGATCGCGGCGGGGCTGAACGGGTAGACGCCGAAGTGCTTCTTGGCGCGCATGACCGACAGCAATGACGCGCCGCGGTAGACGAGCGCCGGCATGCCGTAGCCCACCCCCTGCTCGGCATCCGGGACGACCTCGCGAGCGACGTCGTAGGTGTGCGCGATGATGGCGGCGTCGGAAGGGTCGAGCGTCGCGAGGTATTCGTCGATGGTGCCCATGGCGGCATCCTTTCAGATCGCCGGGCGCCGCGACAGGATAGGGGCATGAAACGCGTGCGCGTGACCGTGAGCGGCGAGGTGCAGGGAGTCGGCTACCGGTACACCCTGCAGCACGTCGCGATGCGCGAGGGCGCGGTCGGGTGGGTGCGCAATCTTCGCGACGACCGCGTCGAGGCCGAGGTCGAGGGGACGGATGCCCAGGTCGACGCCGTGCTCGCCTGGATGGCGGAGGGACCTCGCGGCGCCCGCGTCACGGGCGCGGAGGTGCGCGAGCTGGCGCCCGCCGGCGGTGCGGGCTTCGAGATCCGCCGCGACGGCTGATCCGCGCAGCTTCTCTGCCGTCGTTCCCGAACTGATCCGCTCAGCGGATCAGTTCGGGAGTCCCGCCGCGAGGTCGGCGAAGACCTCGGCGACGTCGTCGTACCGCGAAATGCCGGCAGCCTGCCCGGCCCACTGGCTGACGAGATCACTGCGACCCTGCTGCGCGGCGGGCGTGCGGAACTGCCCGGTGAGCCAGTTCTGCGCGGGGAACGGCAGGATCTCCTCGCGCTCGAGCGCCGCCATCGCCGCGTTCGGGATGCCCCGGGCCAGCCGCCCGCTCATCGCACGCGTCAGCACCGTCTCGTCGTCGCGGGCCGCGGCGATCGCGGCACGGTGCCCCGCGCTGGCAGCCGACTGGCGGGTGCGCAGGAACGCGGTGCCGACCTGCACGCCCGACGCACCGAGCGCGAACGCGGCCGCGACACCCCGGCGGTCGGCGATGCCGCCGGCGGCGATGACCGGCACGTCGACCGCGTCGACGACCTGCGGCACGAGGGCGAACGTCCCGACGAGCGACTGCTCGGCGGGCCGCAGGAACGACACCCGATGGCCCGCCGCCTCGGCGCCGGTCGCGACGACGGCATCCACCCCGGCATCCGCCAGCGCGATGGCCTCGGCCACCGTCGTCGCGGTGCCGATCACAACGATGTCGCGCGCGTGCGCGTGGGCGAGCAGGTCGGCGCTCGGCACTCCGTAGACGACGCTGAGGGCCGCGGGTCGCGCCTCGAGCACCGCCGCGAGCTGCTCTTCGATGTCGGGCAGGAACCGCGCGGGTGGTGCAGGCAGCGCGACGCCGAGCTCCTCGAACAGGGGCGCGAGCGCCGCGCGCGCGGGGCCGAGATCGACGGCATCCGGCAGCACTTCATCGCCCGTCGGCAGCCACAGGTTCAGCGCGAACGGCGCGTCGGTGACGGCGCGCAGGCGCCCGACCGTCGCGTGGATGCGCTCGGCGTCGTACCCGTACAGCCCGTATGAGCCGAGCCCGCCGGCGTCGCTGACGGCGGCCGTCAACTCGATCGATGAGAGCCCGCCGAAAGGTCCGAGGACGATCGGATGCCGGATGCCGAGAAGCTCGCGCAGGGTCATGCCTCGAGGCTATGACAAAAGGGCCGGGGTGACAGAAAGGGCCTCACCCGAAGGTGAGGCCCTTTTGTGTACGCCTTTGCGTCAGACGAGCGTGTTGACGTCCAGCGGGATGCCGGGGCCGAACGTGGTCGACACGGCGCCCTTCTGGATGTAGCGGCCCTTCGCGCTGGAGGGCTTCAGGCGCACGATCTCTTCGATCGCGGCCTTGAAGTTCTCGTCCAGCTGCTCGGCCGTGAACGAGGCCTTGCCGACGACGAAGTGCACGTTGGCGTGCTTGTCGACGCGGAACTCGATCTTGCCGCCCTTGATCTCCTCGACGGCCTTGGCCGTGTTCGGGGTCACGGTGCCGGTCTTGGGGTTCGGCATGAGGCCACGGGGGCCGAGGACCTTACCCAGACGACCGACCTGGCCCATGAGCTCGGGGGTCGAGACGGCCGCGTCGAACGCGGTCCAGCCACCGGCCACCTTCTCGATGAGCTCGGCGCCGCCGACCTCATCGGCGCCCGCGGCGATGGCGGCCTCAGCGGCCGGGCCCGTCGCGAACACGATGACGCGGGCGGTCTTGCCCGTGCCGTGCGGCAGGATGACCGTGCCACGGACCATCTGGTCCGCCTTGCGCGGGTCGACGGCGAGCTTCAGCGCGACCTCGACAGTCGAGTCGAACTTGGCAGAGCCGGTCTCCTTGGCGAGGTTCACCGCCTCGGTGGCCGTGTAGAACTTGTCGCGGTCGATCTTCGCCGCTGCTGCTTCGTAAGCCTTGGACTTAGCCATGATTCGTTCTCCCTCAGCCCTCGACCGTGATGCCCATGGAACGGGCGGTGCCGGCGATGATCAGCGAGGCAGCCTCGATGTCGTTCGCGTTCAGGTCAGGCATCTTCGTCTCAGCGATCTGACGGACCTGGTCCTTGGTGAGCTTCGCGACCTTGGTCGTGTGGGGCGTGGGCGAACCCTTGGCCACACCGGCGGCCTTCTTGATGAGCTCCGCCGCGGGCGGAGTCTTCAGGATGAAGGTGAAGCTGCGGTCCTCGTAGACGGTGATCTCGACGGGGATGACGTTGCCACGCTGCGACTCAGTCGCGGCGTTGTACGCCTTGCAGAACTCCATGATGTTGACGCCGTGCTGACCGAGCGCGGGGCCGATCGGCGGGGCCGGGTTGGCGGCGCCGGCGTTGATCTGGAGCTTGATCAGGCCGGTCACCTTCTTCTTCGGTGCCATTCTCTTTCTTTCTGTCGAGCGCCCGTCTCACACGGATCGAGGCGCGCTTCCACGCATCCGGCGGACCCGGAAGGTGGTGGATTTCGTCGCGCGACGCGCGCGCAACCGCTCAAGTCTACTACTGCTTGGTGACCTGGTCGAAGGACAGCTCGACGGGGGTCTCGCGCTCGAAGAGCGAGACGAGGACGGTGAGCTTGCCACTCTCGGGCTTGATCTCGCTGATCGAGCCGGGCAGGCCCGCGAACGAGCCTTCCTTGATCGTGATGGTCTCGCCGATCTCGAAGTCGACCTCGGTGATGACCGAGCGCGCCTGCGTGGCCGAGCCCTTCGCGGCGCCGCCCTTGGCCGGCGCGACCTCGGCGACCTGCACGAGGCTCTTCAGCATGTTGAAGGCCTCTTCGAAGCGCAGCGGGGTCGGGTTGTGGGCGTTGCCGACGAAGCCGGTGACGCCGGGCGTGTGGCGCACGACCGACCAGGTGTCTTCGTTGAGCTCCATGCGCACGAGCACGTAGCCGGGGATCCGGACGCGCGTGACCATCTTGCGCTGACCGTTCTTGATCTCGACGACGTCCTCCATCGGGACCTCGACTTGGTAGATGTCCTCTTCGACCTCGAGCGAGTTCTTGCGCTGCTCGATGTTGGCCTTCACCTTGCGCTCGAAGCCAGCGTACGAGTGGATGACGTACCACTTGCCGGGCAGCATGCGCAGGTCGGCGCGGAACGCCTCGTAGGGGTCTTCGTCGACGGCCGGGGCGTCGGGCTCGCCGTTCACGTCGGGTCCGTCGTAGGGCGTGACCACGTCCGCGGCCGCCGCAGCGGCGTCGGCCTCTTCCTCGGCGAGCGAGTCGTTCAGAACCTCGGCGGCAGCCTCGGCCTCAGCGGTCTCGTTGATGTCGAGTGCGTCGTTCACGATGGCGTCTGCCTCCGGGTCGTCGATGTCGATGTCGTCCAGGTCCTCGTCGTCGGCCTCGTCCTCGTCGTCCACGACGTGGACCGCGAGGTGCTCGGCCGGAGCGGAGGACTGCTCTTCCGCGGCGAGCGTGTTGCCCTCCTGGGCTTCGTCGTCCTCGCTGGACTGCTCTGCGGCCGTCGCGAAATCGGCGTCGTCGACATACTTTTCAGACACTGCGTTCTCTTCCATCGGGGGTGGTGCTGGGAAGGCTGGATGCCGTCTCTCAGCTCGGAACGCCGAAGACGACGTTCACCACCCAGGTGAAGAGCAAATCAAGGCCGTACACGATCGCCATCATGACGACGACGAAGCCCAGCACGACCAGCGTGTACTTCACGAGCTCCTGGCGCGTCGGTGTGACGACCTTGCGGAGCTCGGCGAAGACCTGGCGGATGAAGAGGGCGATCCGCTGGAAGAAGTTCAGCTTCTTCTCGCGAGGCGCGCCGCCTGTCGCGACGATCTCGCCGTGAGCCTCTTCCTGGACCATGTACCCACCCGTGTGAATTGCTCGGACTTGCTTCCGCGCCGGCGTGTGCCTACGCGCGTTCTGTGCCAGCGTGACGCTGACGCGCAGGGCGGACAGGAATCGAACCTGCAACCTGCGGTTTTGGAGACCGCTGCTCTGCCAATTGAGCTACCGCCCTAGAGGCTGGAAGGCCTCAGGGTGAAATCCGACTCCCCCATCGTGCCCAGCGGGCACAGCGAAAGAATGCAGATTTCAACTGCATGGTCCAGTGTACGTCATGGCTTCGGGGCTCGCGAACGAGCAGGGGCCTCAGTACTGCTGGACGCCGTACCGGTCGGGTTCTTCGCCGCGCTCGAAGGCACGCCCCGACACGGAGTCTGCGACGACGCGCACGTAGTTGTACTTCACGGTCGGGATCCACGGCGTGAGCGGCAGCTCGTCGGCCGCGGCGACCTCGTCGGTGGTCAAGAGGCGGTGCGCGCGGCCGCGCACCACGACGCTCCACGCAGACTCATCGGTGTACTGATCGACTTCGAAGAGCACCTCGTCGTTGATCATGAGCTCGGTGAGCTTGCTGCCCTCCGCCGTGCGGAAGACGATGCTCTCACCGTCGACGGTGTAGTTGACCGGGAAGATGTCCAGCACATGCCCCGCGTGGGTCACCAGACGCCCCAGCTGCTGCCCCGCGAGGCGTTCCCAGCACTGCTGATCGGTCAGCAGCTCGACGACATCCGACGTGTGCTCCATGACCCCATCCTGCCCTGCCCGCGAAGGCGTGGGTAGCCCACCGCCCGGGACTATCCCGCCGCGACGGCTCAGCCGGCGACGCGGATGAGCTTCTTGTTGACGAACTCGTCGGCGGCCAGTAGCCCCATCTCGCGGCCCGTGCCGCTGCGCTTGACGCCGCCGAACGGCAGTTCGGGCGAGTCGGCGAGCACGACGTTGACGTAGACCATGCCGGCGTCGAGCCGGTCGGCGACGCGGGCCGCTTGGTCGGCGTCGGTCGTGAACACGTAGGAGCCGAGCCCGAACGGCGTGCCGTTGGCGATCTCGATCGCCTCGTCCTCCGAGCCGGCGCGGTAGACGACGCCGACGGGGCCGAAGAACTCCTCGCGGTAGGCATCCATCTCGCTCGTCACGCCGGTCAGGACCGTCCCCGGGTAGTACGCGCCGTCGCGGACGCCTCCGGTCACGATCGTCGCACCCTGCGCGACGGCACGGTCGACCTGCTCGGCGAGGCGCTCGGCCGCGGCGAGCGACGACAGCGGTCCGAGCACGGTGTCGTCCGCGAAGGGGTCGCCGACCTTCGCGACGGCCATCGCGGCGGCGAAGCGCTCGACGAAGGCGTCGTACAGATCGGATGCCACGATGAAGCGCTTGGCCGCATTGCAGGACTGCCCGTTGTTGTCCAGGCGCGCGTCTACGGCGGACTGCACGGCCGCGTCGAGGTCGTCGGTCGACAGCAGGATGAAGGGGTCTGACCCGCCGAGCTCGAGTGCGACCTTCTTGAGGTTGCGACCCGCGATCTCGGCGACGGCGGCACCGGCGCGCTCGGACCCCGTGACCGAGACGCCCTGCACACGGCGGTCGGCGATGACGACGGCGGCCTGGTCGTTGGTCAGGCGCACGTCGGCGTAGGCGCCGGCGGGGAACCCGGCATCCGCGTACATCTGCGCGATCGCGGCGGCCGACTCGGGGCACTGCGGCGCGTGCTTGAGCAGGATCGTGTTGCCGACCGCGAGGTTGGGCGCCGCGAACCGGGCCACCTGGTAATAGGGGAAGTTCCACGGCATGATCCCCAGCAGCACGCCCAGCGGCGCGCGCCGGATGACGGCCGTGCCCTCCCCCAGGATGTCGATCGGGGTGTCGCCCGTGATCTTGTCGACGTTGTCGGCGTAGTACTCCGTGATGTCCGCGGCGAAGTCGACCTCGCCCTGCGCGGCCGCGAGCGGCTTGCCCATCTCGCGCACGATGATCGCGGCGAGCTCGTCGCGGTGCTCGCGGTGCAGTTGCGCGACCCGGCGCAGCAGCGCGGCACGCTCGGCGGGCGCGGAAGAGCGCCCCCACGTGCGGAACGCCCCGTCGGCAGCGGCGATCGCGGCATCCACCTCGGCATCGGTCGCGGTCGGGTACGTGGCCAGGGTCTCGCCGGTGGCCGGATTGATGACGGCGTAGTCGCTCATGGGTTCCTCGTCGCTTCGTTGATTCAGGATGCCGGGATCAGGGTGTACTTCGTGGAGAGGTACTCGTGGATGCCCTCGAGCCCGCCCTCGCGGCCCATGCCCGACTGCTTGACGCCGCCGAACGGCGCCGCCGCGTTGGAGACGACACCCACGTTCAGGCCCATCATGCCCGTCTCGAGGCGCTCGATCATCCGGTGCCCGCGGGCGAGGTCCTGCGTGAAGACGTACGACACGAGCCCGTACTCGGTGTCGTTGGCGAGCCGCACGGCCTCGTCCTCGTCGGCGAAGGTTGCGATCGCGAGCACGGGGCCGAAGATCTCCTCGCGCAGGATGTCGCTGCCCGCGGCAACGTGCGAGATGACGGTGGGCTCGAAGAACGTGCCGACCCCCGAGATCGCCGCCCCGCCGGCGAGCACGGTGGCCCCGCGCTCGACGGCGTCGGCGACGAGCGCCGTCGTCCCCACGACGGCCTTCTCATCGATCAGGGGGCCGATCTGCACCCCGTCTTCGGTGCCGCGGCCGATCTTCATCTCCGCGACGCGTGCGGCGACGCGCTGCGCGAACTCGTCCGCGACGGATTCGTGCACGATGAAGCGGTTGGCCGCCGTGCACGCCTGGCCGATGTTGCGGAACTTCGCCGCCATCGCGCCGTCGACCGCCTTATCGAGGTCGGCGTCGTCGAAGATGACGAACGGCGCGTTGCCGCCGAGCTCCATCGAGACCCGCAGCACCCCCTCCGCGGCCTGCGCGATGAGCTTCTTGCCGACCGGCGTCGAGCCTGTGAACGACAGCTTGCGCAGTCGCGGGTCGGCGATGATCGGCCCCGACACGGCGCCCGAGGTCGTCGTCGTGATGACGTTGACGACCCCCGCAGGCAGGCCCGCCTCGACGAGCAGCTGCACGAACGCGAGGGTCGTGAGCGGCGTGAGCTCTGCCGGCTTGACGACGACCGTGCACCCGGCGGCGAGCGCCGGCGCGATCTTGCGCGTCGCCATCGCGAGCGGGAAGTTCCACGGCGTGATGAAGAAACACGGGCCGACGGGGCGCTGGCTGACGATCATGCGGCCCGTCCCCTCGGGGTTCGTGCCGTAGCGGCCCGCGATGCGCACGGCCTCTTCGCTGAACCAGCGCAGGAACTCGCCGCCGTACGTGACCTCGCCGCGCGCCTCGGCGAGGGGCTTACCCATCTCGAGGGTCATCAGCAGCGCGAACTCGTCGGCGCGCTCCATCAGCAGGTCGAAGGCGCGGCGCAGGATGTCGCTGCGCGTGCGCGGGGCGGTCGCCGCCCAGGCATCCTGCGCCGCCACTGCGGCGTCGAGCGCCCGGGTGCCGTCCTCGGGCGAGGCGTCCGCGATCTCACACAGCACGTCGCCGGTCGCGGGGTCGTGCACGGGGAACGTGCCGTTCGCACCTTCCTGCCACTCACCCCCGATGAACAGTCCCGTGGGCAGCTTCTCGAGCAGTGCGCTCTCGGTGATCAACGTGCAGCCTCCTTCAGGCGTCGTGTGCTGTGCGGGGCATCCATCGCGAGCGTCTCGCCCCGGAAGAAGGCGGGACGGACGACGGACTGCCAGACCATGATGACGATGCCGACGCCGATGACGGCGACGCCGAGGATGAACACGAGGCCGACGCCGCCGATGTTCGAGCCGCTGCCGTAGTCGGGGTTGATGCTGTCGACGAGCGTCATGACGAACAGCGCGGCGAGGATGATGCCACCCACGAGCGGGAACAGCAGCGTGAAGAAGAAGCTGCGCACCGAGTCGAGCCACTGCTTGCGGAAGTACCAGACGCACGCGAACGCCGTGACGCCGTAGTAGAAGCAGATCATCATGCCGAGCGCCGTGATGGTGTCCCAGAGGACGTCTTCGCTGACGAAGCGCATGACGGCGTAGAAGGCGGATGCCACGATCGCCGAGGCGATCGTCGCGTAACCCGGCGTGAAGAACCGCGGGCTGACGCGGGCGAACGCGGGCGGCAGCGCGCCGTAGTGTCCCATCGCGAGCAGGGTGCGGGCGGGCGAGACGAACGTCGACTGCAGCGAGGATGCCGAGCTCGTGAGCACCGCGAGCGACACGAGGAACGCGAGAGGGCCGAGCACGGGACCGGACAGGTAGAAGAAGACGTTCGACTGGATGTCGCCGTTGCCCAGGCCCAGCTCGCCCTCACCGATGCCGGCGAACGACAGCAGCGAGATCGACAGCAGCAGGTACAGCGCGACGATCGTGAGCACCGTGAGGGTCGCCGCCCGGCCCGGCGTCTTCTCGGGGTTCTTGGTCTCTTCATTCATCGTGAGGGTGACATCCCAGCCCCAGAAGATGAAGATCGACAGCGACAGGCCGGCGACGACGGCGGCCGTCGACCCGACCGCGAACGGGTTGAACCAGCTGAGCTCGACGGGGCTCGCGTCGAACGCGTTGCCCTGCGCGACCTGCACGAACGCGGTGATCGAGAAGATCAGCAGCACGAGAACCTGGAAGCTCACCAGCACGTACTGCAGCTTCTGGGTCGTCTGCATGTCGCGGTACGAGATGAACGTCGCGCCGAGCATGAACAGCAGGCATACCGCGACGTTGATCAGCGGATTGAACGCGAGCTCGGCGATCGTGCCGGGATTTCCGGCGAGTTGATCGATCAGCAGGAACAGGAACTCGACGGCGATGCCGGCGAGATTGGACAGCACGAGGATCGTCGCGGCGACCAGGCCCCAGCCCGCCATCCACCCGATCCACGGCCCGAACGCGCGCGCCGCCCAGGTGAACGACGTGCCCGAGTCGGGCATCGCGCGGTTGAGCTCGCGATAGCCGAAGGCGACCAGCAGCATCGGGATGAACCCGACGAGGATGATCGCGGGCACCTGGAACCCGACTTCCGACACGGTCGGGCCGAGGGCCGCCGTGAGCGTGTAGGCCGGCGCGATGCACGAGATGCCGATGACGACCGCGCCGATCAGGCCCACGGTTCCGGCACTCAGGCCCTTCTTCGACAGTTCGCCGGCGTGTTCGCCCGACGCGGGGGCGAGCGATGCTTCGGGTGCACTCATGACTGGTCCTCTTCGACACGGGTGGTGCGGGGAACGACGATCATCGGGACGGTGACCTCGCGCAGCATCTTCGCTGCCGTCGAGCCGAGGAACAGGCGCCGCGGCTGGGCGAGCCTGCTCGACCCGACCATGACGACTTCGCCGGGCTGCCAGTCGAGGTACGACACGGCCTCCTGGATCGTGTCGCCGGAGGCGACGACGACATCCGTCGCGAGCCCTTCGGGAAGCTCGGCGCGAGCCTGCGCGAGCACCTCTTCGGCCCGGTTGGTTCCGGCGATGCGGATGGCTGCGGTGTCGGCGGTCGGGGGCAGATCCACCGGCAGCAGCGACAGCAGCCGCACCGGGACCCCGGCCGCGTCGGCGAGCGCCGCCGTCGCGGTGATCAGCGCGTCGGCGCCGGGGCGCGTGCCCACCGCGACCGTGATACGCGTGACGCCGGTCTCGGGCGCGATCTTGCGCGCGCCGCGCGGAACGAGCACGACCGGCACGTCAGACGAGTGCAGCAGTTCAGAGGTCGTCGACCCGAGACTGTGCCGCCCGCGCGAGCTGCCGTCGGCGGCGCCGACGACGAGATACGCGGCGCCCAGTTCGTCGGCGAGTTCGACGAGGCCCTCCGCGAACGACTCGGCCCAGCGTACGTGGGAGTGCGCGACGACGTCGGCGGGCGTGCGGTCGATCGCCTCGGCGATCCAGTGCTGTGCCTGATCGCGCAGCACCCGGTCGTACCCCGCGGCAGGCGGCGTGATGACGCTGCGGTCGGGGCTCGGCAGGATGATCGCGACGTCGAGCACGGCATCGGTGGCGGATGCCAGTCGCGCAGCGAACGCGACGGCATCCCGCCCCGCCTTGGTCGCCGTGTACCCGACGACGATGTGCCCGCTCATACGTGTACCCCTTCGAGGATCTGCGACGCGACGAGCCGACCCATGCGGATCGCGCCGTCGACGTGCTGGTACCCGAGGCCCGCGAGGTCGCTGCACGCGAAGTGGATCGGCCCGACGGCCTCGCGCAGGTGCGCGCCGTAGCGCGAGAGTCCGCCGAGGTCGAAGCTCGCCGCGTAGGCGCCGCGCGTCCACTCCTCGCTGCCCCAGTCGCTCTCGTAGTAGACGACGGGGCTCTTCGCCTCGTCACCGTAGTAGTGCGACAGCGACTCGAGGATGCGCGCCTTGCGCTCGTCGGCCGACAGCTCGAACACGCCGTCGGCGTTCAGGTCGCTGACGAAGCCGACGAGCGTGCCGCGCTCATCGCCGTGGTTGGTGTTGTCGTACGCCTCGTGCGAGAGCTCATACGGGCTGAACGCTGTGCCGGACAGTCCCTTGTCGCGCCAGAACGGAGTCTCGTACACGGCGTGCACCTTGATGACGAAGCCCATCGAGAGGTGCTGGTGCATCTGGTGCTGCAGGCGCGGCAGCGCGGGCACGAACGAGATACGCGGGTACAGCACCGGCGCAAGCGCCAGGATCACCCGCCGCGCCCGCACGGTCATGCCGTCTGTGGTGACGGTCACGCCGCTGGCCCCCGAGCTTGTCGAGGGGCCCCACTCGACCGCCCGCACCGCCTGGTTCAAGAAGACGTCCGCCCCGAGTCGTTCGGCCAGCAGCAGCGGCACCTGCTGCAGTCCGCCCACGACACGCTTGTCGAGGATGAAGTCGGCATCGACGAGGTTCGAGTAGCTGCCGGCGGATGCCGCCATGAGCAGCGACTCGAGCAGCGAGATCGCGTACGTGGGCTTGGTGAGCATCGCCGAGCCCGTCGCGAAGGCGAGGTTGCGGACGGCCTCATCGTCGTCGGTCTGTGCGCGCAGCCAGGCATCCCATGACACGGCATCCCATTCGGCGGCCTTCTCGTGCGCCCATGGCCGGTCGGGGTCGATCTCGGCGACCATCGCGTCGAGGCGCTCGGTGATCTCGGCGATCGCGTTCTCGGTCTCGGGTCCGACGGGGAACATCTCGCCCGTGAACCGGCGCGCCGCGCCGTCGGGCCCGACGTAGACGCTGTCGCCCTCGCGGTAGCGGCTGAAGGTGTCGAGGCCCAGCTCGTCGACCGTCTCGATGAGCGCCGTCTGGTCGGGCGAGATCCACTGGCCGCCGATCTCGAGCATCGCGCCGTCGATCGTGTCGGTCCACAGCCTTCCACCGACGCGGTCGCGTGCTTCGAGCACGGCGACCGAGAGC
The DNA here is from genome assembly GCF_001898315.1 of Microbacterium sp. 70-16. Lineage (GTDB taxonomy): Bacteria > Actinomycetota > Actinomycetes > Actinomycetales > Microbacteriaceae > Microbacterium. Next base: position 191,670 of record NZ_MKTQ01000029.1, read on the forward strand.
CCGGCTCTCTTCAGCTCGTTCGCGGCGGTGAGGCCCGCGGCCCCGGCCCCCACGATGACGACGTCTCGCGTGATCTCGGTCATGACGTGCTTCTCCTTTGAAGTTCGGGCGGGGCGGCGGGGTCAGGCGGCGGCGAGGGCGGCGGCGACGACGTCGAGGCCCTCGGTCAGAAGGTGATCGGGGATGCTCAGCGGGGGCAGGAAGCGGATGACGTTGCCGTAGGTGCCGCAGGTCAGCACGATCACGCCCTGCGCGATCGCCGCCTTCGCGACGGCGGCGGTCAGGGCCGCGTCGGGCGCCTTCGTCACGGGGTCGACGAACTCGGCGGCGATCATCGCACCGTGACCTCGCACGTCGCCGATGCGCGGGTCGGATGCCTGCAGCTCGCGCAACCGGCCCGACAGAATCGCACCGAGCTGCTGAGCGCGCTCGATGAGGCCCTCGTGCTCGAACGCATCGATCGCGGCGAGCGCCGCGGCGCACGCGACGGGGTTGCCGCCGTAGGTGCCGCCCAGGCCGCCGCCGTGCGTGGCATCCATGATCTCTGCGCGGCCGGTGACAGCCGCCAAGGGCATCCCCCCAGCGATGCCCTTGGCGGTCGTGATGAGGTCGGGCACGATCCCGAAGATCTCGCTGGCGAACATCGCGCCGGTGCGCGCAAAGCCGGTCTGCACCTCGTCGGCGATGAAGACGACGCCGTTGGCGCGGCACCAGTCCACGATCGCGGGCAGGAACCCGTCGGCGGGGACGATGAACCCGCCCTCGCCCTGGATCGGCTCGATGATGACGGCGGCGAGGCTGTCGGCGCCGATCTGCTTCTCGATGATCGAGATGGCCTTCGCCGCGGCATCCGCCCCGCTCAGTTCGTCGCGGAACGGGTACGACGCGGGCACGCGGTACACCTCGGACGCGAACGGGCCGAAGCCGCTCTTGTACGGCATCGCCTTCGCGGTGAGGGCCATCGTCAGGTTCGTGCGCCCGTGGTACGCGTGGTCGAAGGCGACGACGGCGGGGCACCCAGTGAACTTGCGGGCGATCTTGATGGCGTTCTCGACGGCCTCGGCGCCCGAGTTGAACAGGGCCGACTTCTTGGCGTGATCGCCGGGGGCGAGCCGGTTGAGCGCCTCGGCGACCGAGACGTACGAGTCGTACGGCGAGATCATGAAGCACGTGTGCGTCATCTGCGCGACGGCATCCTGCACGGCCGCGACGACGCCGGGGTGCGCGTTGCCGACACTCGTGACGGCGATGCCGCTGCCGAGGTCGATGAGCGAGTTGCCGTCCGCGTCGACGACGACGCCGCCGCCCGCGGCGACCGCCTCGATCGGCACGGTGTGGGCGACGCCGGCGGCGACGGCGGATGCCTTGCGCGCGAGCAGTTCCTGCGACCGCGGACCCGGGATGGCGGTGACGATACGGCGTTCCTGCGCGAGCGTGGGGCCGCCCACGACGGTGCTGTCGGTGATGCTCATGTCCGTGAGCGTAGGCGCGACCCGGGGCATCCACACCCGCCTCCATGTACATTCTGTACACAGCGACAGACGTCGCGTACAAACGCACCGAGGTGGCACCATGACCGATCCCCAGCCGACGCTGCGTGCTCTACTGGCCCGCCGCGAGCTCACCCTGCGTCTTGCCTCGCGCGAGGACGAGCTGGAGCCCGAAGCCCTCGACGAGCCGCTGCGGTGGGTGCACTCCTCTGACCTGATCGACCCGACGCCGTTCCTTGCCGACGAACTGCTGCTGCTGACGACGGGGACGCAGTTCGTGGGCGTCGAAGAGGATGCCGACCGCTACCGCGAGTACGTCGCGCGGCTGCGCGCGCGGGGCGTGCGCGGGCTGGGGTTCGGCACCGAGGTTGTGCGCGAGGGCATCCCGGTGGGCCTTGCCGACGCCTGCCGCGACGCGCGGATGCCGCTGTTCGAGGTGCCGTACCGCACGCCGTTCATCGCGCTCGCACGGGCGAACGCCGAGGCGATCGCGGCCCAGGGGTACGCCCGACGCACCTGGGCGCTGTCGGCGCAGCGCGCGATCTCGCTCGCCGCTCTTCGCCCCGACGGGCTCGCGGCGACGGTCGCCGAGCTCGCCCGGCAGCTGGGAGCCTGGGTGGGTCTGTTCGACGCGGCTGGCACGCTGACACAGTCGTCCGCGGCGGAGGCGCCGGATGCCCCCGATTCCGACGCACTCGCGGCGCTGACGGCCGAGGCCGGCACCGTCTTGCGCCGCGGCGCCCGCGCCGCGTCGACGCTGGAGATCGCGGGGCAGCGCGTGACGCTGCAGACGCTGGGACGCGGCGGGCACCTGCGCGGACTCCTCGCGATCGTCGGCGCCGAGCTCGACCTCGAGGGCCGCAGCGTCGTGACCTCCGTCATCGCGATGGCGGGGCTCGCCCTCGAGCAGAACGTCGGACTCGACCGCGCGCGCACGGCGCTGCGAACGGGCCTGCTGCACGCGCTGCTCTCGAATGACCCGACGCTCGCGCGCCGCGTCTCGCGCGAGCTGTGGGGTGCTCTGCCGACCGCGCCCGTCGTGGTCGCGGTCGCCGCCGTCGCGCCGGCGCGGGCGGATGCCGCGGCGGACTGGCTCGAGCTGCGCGTCGCGGAGCGCCGCGGCGCGCTCTTCTACGCGCGCAGCTCGGAGGGTCTGGTCATCGTCCTGCCGGCGAGTGACAACGAGACGCTGGAGCAGTTGGCGGCGCTGTTCGACGCCGCCGTCGGGGCATCCGACCCCACCGACTATCCCGCGTTCTCCCGCGCGCACACGCAAGCGGTCGCGGCGGTGCGACGCGCGGCATCCGGCACCGTCATGCTGTTCGCCGACACGACTGGCGGCGGCGTGCTCGCAGCCCTGGACACCCTGCAGGCGCGCGCCCTCGCCGACCGCCGGCTCGCGCCCCTGCGCGAGTACGATGCCGAACACGGCGCCGCGCTCACCGCGACCGTCCGCAGGTGGCTCGAGCACGACGCCCGCATCGACGAGGCCGCGCAGGCTCTCGGCGTGCACCGCCACACCGTGCGGGCGCGCATCGCGCAGGCACAGCGACTACTCGGAGTCGACCTCACGTCCTTCCCTGCGCGCGCGGAGCTGTGGGCCGCCCTCGTCGCGACGGGTTGAGCGGCGTGGGGTGAACTCTTGGTGCCGTCTTGGTACGCGCATGGGTGGATAGTGGCTTGAGCGACGTGTACGCGTCGGGAAGAGGAGTCGATGTGACCGTGCAGGCTCTGCCGCGGGCGCGGGTCCTCTACGTCGAGGACGACGCCGAGATCGCGGCGATGACCTCCGACGTGCTCGACGAGGTCTACGACGTCGTGCACGTGGTCGGAGGGCGCGACGCGCTCGCACGGGCGCTGGCGGAGCGGTTCGACGTGATGGTCATCGACCGTCGCCTGCCCGACCTGGACGGCATCGCGCTGGTCGAGGCTGTGCGCACGGCACACATCACGACACCGGTTCTGCTGCTCACGGCTCTCGGCGCCGTCGCGGACCGCGTCGAGGGTCTGGATGCCGGGGCGAACGACTATCTTGTCAAGCCGTTCGACTTCGACGAACTGCTCGCCCGGCTGCGCGCCCTCGTACGGGGATACCGCCTGGATGGGCGACGACGCTCGCTCGGTGAGTGGGTCTTCCTGCCCGCTGCCTCGGTGGCCTACGGTCCGGGGGGCGAGCGGGTCGCGCTGACACCGACGGAGACGCGCCTGCTGGCGCTGCTCTCGGAGAGCCCCGAGCATGTCTTCAGCCGCGAAGAGATCCTGCGTGCCGTGTTCGACTCGGGCGACGCGCTCAGCTCGGTCGACACCTATGTCCACTACGTGCGGCGCAAGATGTCACCCGACACGATCGAGACGGTTCGCGGAGTCGGGTACCGTGCGGCGGCGAGCCGATGAGCGCAGCGCGGGATGAGGCTCGGATCCGCACCGCCGCGCGACGCGTCGGTGCCTTCGTCGCCGTCGGCGCCACCGCGGTGATCGCCGCGGGCGTCGGCATCCTCGTCGCGGTGCTTCTGCTGACAGCCCGCCCGGATGACCATCACGGCGGCGCCGGGCATCCAGACCTGGACGGCGACCGCATCGTGGTCGACCTCGACGGGATCCTGCCCTGGGTGATCGTCCTCGGCGCGATCGGGGTGGTACTCCTGGCCGCCATCGCGTGGCTCGCCGCGCGTCGCTCTGTACGCCCGCTGGCCGATGCGCTCCGCCTGCAGCGCGCATTCGTGGCCGACGCGAGTCACGAGATGCGCACACCGCTGACGGCACTCTCTGCGCGGGTGCAGACGCTGCAGCGACGACACGAGCGCGGCGATCCCCTCGGGCCCACGATCTCGGCACTGCGCACCAACGTGGACGTCCTCGACGACGTGCTCGGTGACATGCTCCTCGCCGCGGAGGGCGTAGCCACTGGGGACGCGGGCGAGGTCACAGCGGCGTTCGAGTCCGCGGTGCGCACGGTGACGCCGCTCGCGGAGGCAGCCGACGTACAGCTCGCGGTGCACGCGGACGGCACGATGGCGGTACGGATGCCACAGACATCGCTCATGCGGGTCTGCGTCGCCCTCCTCGACAACGCCATCCAGCATGCACCGGCCGGATCTACCGTGACCCTCGGCTCGGAGGCCGCCGGCGAGGCTGTACTGATCCGGGTCTCCGACGAGGGTGCGGGTGTGCGCGACGACGACCGGGAGCGCATCTTCGACCGCTTCGCGAGGGGGTCCGAAGCGGGCCGCCGCCGCGGCTTCGGTCTGGGGCTCGCGCTGGTGCGCGACGCCGCCGTCGCAGCCGGCGGATCGGTCGCCATCGAGCACACCTCCCCCGCCGGGACGACCTTCCTCGTGACACTCCCGAAGGCGTGATGCCACTCGGGGTCAGGCGGCGATCATCGACACCTCGACGCCGTGCGCCCAGCGCCGCACCGCGGCGTCCTCGGCAACGAGCATCCCGGCGGTGATGCCCGGTGCGCCGATCCAGGACACATCCGCCATACCGGCGACGACGCCCGCCGTGGCCCAGACATCCGCGGTGGTGAGGTCGGCGGCGACGACCGTGGCACTGCGGACACCGATCGCGGGCCGCCCCGTCCGCGGGTCGACGATGTGCGCGCCGCGCTCGGCTGAGCCCGAGGTCGCGACGGCGCCGTCTCTGACATCCATGGTTGCCAGCACCGCCCCCTGGTGGTGCGGGTCGGCGATGCCGATGCGCCACGACCAGGTCGACTCGGGTGACGTCCACACCCGGACGTCACCCCCTGCCCCCACACCGACCGCCACGGCACCCGCAGCCCGCAACAGCGGCTCGAGGTGGCGGGCGCCCGCGCGATCGACGGCCCATCCCTTCACGTAGCCCGTCGGGTCGAAACCCCCGCGCCACGCTCCGTTGAACCGCCCCTCCGTCACCCCGCGAGCAGCCTCGCACGCGGCCGCGACCTCGCGCACGCGCGGGTCGGCCTGCGCGAGGCTGAGGGCGCCGCGACGGATGCGGGCGACATCGGACTCGGCCCGGAACGGTGAGAACACGCGCTCGATGTCGGCGATCTCGGCAGCGAAGCCCGCGACAGCGGCATCGGCCGTCACGGCGTCGACATGACCGATCAGGTGGACGCTGAACACCGTCCCCATGGACGGCACGGTCCAGACGCGGCGCTCGGTCATGCCGCGGCCTCGTCGAGTGCAGACTGCAGCGACTGCTGATACCCGTCGCTCGTGTACGTGGCTCCCGACACGAAGTCGATCTCGGCGGACTGCGCGTCGAGCGTCTCGGACACGAGGATGGGGATCGCCCGCGCATTGATCTGTCGGTCGCGCCCGTTTCCATCGGGGTAGTCCACGGCCTGCACATCCGTGATGAGGCCGCCAGCCACGGTGATCTGCACCTGCACCGGACCGTAGCGGGTGTTCACGGAGGATCCCGTGTACGTGCCGTCGGCGAGCGTCGCGGTGGATGCCGACGTGCTCGACCCGGCAGTCGACTCGCTCGGCGTACTCGTGGCGGTCGGCGTAGTCGACGCACTCGGCGTACTCGTGGCGGTCGACGAACCCGACGTCGCAGCCGCGGCCGAGCCGACGGCAGTCGTGGCACCCTCCGACGCCACGACGGCATCGCCGAGCGAGGTGCGGTAGCTGAACAGCAGGACGAGTCCGCTGAGGGTCGCAAGGAGGCCGTAGACGATCTTCTTCATGCTCTTCTCCGGTCGTCGTCAGTTCGTGAAGGATTCGGTGTGCACACGATCCGCTCGGATGCCTGCGGCAACGAGGTCGGCGCGCAACGCAGACATCCAGGGCAGCGGACCGCACACGAACACGTCGTAGTCCTCGAGGTCCGGCGCGAGGTGGCGGATGAGGTCCGTGCCGCGCCAGCCGGCGTGCGCAGTAGGCAGCCACGCCGAACCGTCTCGGCGGCGCGGGCCGACGAGCCGGAAGTGCCGCAGGCCGCGACGTCGCACGAGGTCGGCGACGGCATCCTTACGCAGCGCATCCTCGTCGGCGTGGTCACGCGTCACGAGAATCGCCTCGCCGGGAGCGTAGGGCTCGGACTCGAGGATCGAGAGCAGAGGGGAGACGCCGGCCCCGGCCCCGAGCATCAGCAGCTTGCGCCCCTTGCGTGCGTCTCCTGTCATGTGGCCGAACGGCCCCTCGACGAGCACCCGTGTGCCAGGCCGCAACGAGGCCAGCCGCTGCGTGCCGTCGCCGACCATCTTGGCCGCGACGACCAGTTCACCGCGCGACGGGTCGGTCGCGAGCGACAGCGGATGTCCGCGCGTCCACCCGGCGCCGTCCAGGAAGCGCCAGACGAAGAACTGCCCGCCGCGCGCACCGAGCCGCTCCAGGCGCCGCCCCCGCATCCGCACGACGACACCCGAGGTGCCGTCACGGACCACCTGGTGCACCCGGATATCGTGACGCCACGAGCGCCAGAGCGGCGCGGCCACGCGGAAGAAGATGACGGATGCCGCGACGACCGCCCACAGCGTCCACCAGTAGAGCGTCGCGAGCGGGTGTGTCAGGAAGTCCGCACCCGTCCACAGCATGTGCGGAATCGCGAGCCCGACCCCGAGGTAGCCGTAGAGGTGCAGCAGATGCCAGGACTCGTAGCGCAGGCGGCGGCGGGCGCGACGGATGCTCGTCGCGACGATCATCACAAGAAGCGCCGTGCCCGCCGTGGCGAGGAGCATCCCGGGATAGTTCCAGACGAAGTCCCATGCCTGCGCGAGCGGGTTCACGCCCGCCGTGACGGCGTAGCCGAGGACGAGCAGCACGATGTGCGCGAGGAGCAGCCAGAACGACCAGAAGCCGACCCAGCGATGCATGCGCGTGATCGCGTCACGGCCGAAGCCACGCTCGAACAGCGGCACACGCGCCATCAGGAGCACCTGGTACAGAAGCAGATTGGCCGAGACGAGTCCCGTGATGCGGCCGAGCGTCGTGAGCGTCTCCCCTCCCCCGGCGAGAAGGCTCTGCACGCCGCCGCCGGCGACCCACAGCGCCGCCACGAACAAGCTTGTCGCCCAGATGACGACCGTCGCCGCAATGTTCCACTGCGCACGCTGCGTGCCACGGGGCCGCGAGATGAGGGCCCGCGAGGTGGTCCGGTCTGTGGCGCCGGCGGAGACGAAGGGCGCAACGGGCGCGTGTGAGGTCATCCCCTGAGCGTCGTGGGCGCATTCCCAGACGAGACCAAGAAACCGAGGCTCTCACCGATCGCATAGGAGATGCACGAGAGTCGGCGAGATCAGCCGGCGGCCGTCCCGAAGATCGAGCCGACGAGGAACGTCGCCGCCAGTGCGATCGCGCCGCCGATCACGGTGCGGACGACCGCGCGGCCGCGCGGCGATCCGCCGATCCAGGCCGCGAGGTAGCCGGTGACGGCGAGCGCCAGCAGCACCGCGACGAACGTGGCCGCGATCCGAGTCGGGTGCGGCAGCAGCAGGATCGTCGCCATCGGCAGCAGCGCGCCGATGAAAAAGGCGAGGGCGGATGCCAGTGCCGCGTGCCACGGGCTCACGACGTCGTCCTGATCGATTCCCAACTCGATCGCGAGGTGCGCTTTGAGCGCGTCCTTCCCCGTCAGCTCGGTGGCGACGGCCGTGGCGGTCGCGTGCGACAGGCCCTGCTGCTCGTACAGGCCGACGAGCTCGGCAAGCTCGGCCTCGGGCTCCTCGGCGAGCTCGCGCCGCTCCTTCTCGATCAGGGCGTGCTCTGAGTCGCGCTGGCTCGACACCGACACGTACTCGCCGAGCGCCATCGAGATCGCGCCGCCGACGAGCGCGGCCGACCCCGCCAGCAGCACGGGCAGCACGTCCGACGTCGCGCTCGCGACACCGACGACCACGGCGGCGGTCGAGACGATGCCGTCATTGGCGCCGAGCACGCCGGCGCGGAGCCAGTTCAGACGCTGGGCCAGACCCGGCCGGTGGGGTTCTCCCGCGTGCCCGCCGGGGGCGGTCTCTGTGGTCATGCTCCCACGCTAGGCGCGGCATTCCCGCGGCGCCAGCAAGGAGAGGCATCCCTCTGCGTCGTCAGGAGCGCGGCGCGTGCTCGTCGAGGAACTCGTACAGGTCGGTCGTGTCGACGCCCGGGAACGACCCCGTCGGGAGCGTCGCGAGCAGCGTGCGCGGCGTGCGCACGTTCGGCCAGGCCTGGTCGCGCCACTGCGTCTCGAGCTCGGCGGGCGCGCGCCGGCAGCACACCTCGACGGCGTGCCGCGAGACCCCGCGGTTGGTCGTCTCGCGCCCGAGGAACCACTTCGTGTCGTCGAAGCGCACCCCCACCGAGACCGAGTGCGCGCCCTCGCTGGATGCCTCGACGCGGGCCGTGCACCAGAACGTCCCGTTGCCCGTGTCGGTGTACTGGTAGTACGGGTTGAACTTGTCGGGGATGTCGAACACGACCCGGCTCGTCCAGCGCCGGCAGCACATCTGGCCTTCGATCGAGCCGAGCCGGTCAGACGGGAAGTTCACGTCGTCGTTCTCGTACGCCTTCGTGATCGTGCCCGACTCGTGCACCTTGAGGAAGTGCACGCGGATGCCGAGGTGCTGCGTCGCGAGGTTCGTGAACCGGTGCGCCGCCGTTTCGTACGAGACCGAGTACGTGTCGCGCAGGTCTTCGATCGACAGCGCGCGACGGGTCTTGGCCTCGCTCAGCGCGGGCACGGCGTGCTCTTCGGGGATCAGCAACGCGCCCGTCAGGTAGTTCGTCTCGACGCGCTGGCGCAGGAACTCGGCGTACGAGCGCGGCTCGGAGTGCCCGAGGATGCGGCTTGCGAGCGCCTGCAGCACGGCCGTGCGCGAATCGCCCTTGGCCGGCACCGTGCTCGACAGGTACAGCCGTCCGTTGCGCAGATCGGCGACGCTGCGCGTCGATGCCGGCAGGTCGGCGACGTAGTGCAGTGAGAACCCGAGGTGCGCGGCGATGTCCGACGCGGTGCGCTGGGTCAGCGGCCCGCCGGGGTGGTCGACGGCGCGCAGGATGCCCCGCGCATGCTCTTCGAGTTCGGGGAAGTAGTTGTCCTGCCGGCGCATGAGGTGACGCAGCTCGACGTTCGCGCGCCGCGCCTCTTCGGGCGTCGCCGAGCGCTCGTCGCCGAGCCGCTCGATCTCACCCTGCAAAGCGAGCAGGGCCCGCAGCGCATCGTCGGGGATGCTGCGGCCGATGCGGAACGGCGAGATGCCGAGCGCACGGAAGGTCTGCCCCTTCATGGCGCGCTCGAGCGCGATCTCGAGCGTCGCGCGCTCGTCGAGCGTCTCGGCCTCGAGCAACTGGTCGACGGTCGCGCCGAGCGCCTTCGCGATCGTGCGCAACAGCGTGAGCTTCGGCTCGCGCTTGCCGGTCTCGATCATCGACAGCTGGCTGGGCGCCCGTTCGACCGCCGCGGCGAGCTCATCGAGGGTCATCCCCCGCGCTGTGCGCAACTGGCGGATGCGGCGGCCGATCGTGAGCGCATCCGCATCCGGCTCGACGGGCTGCGACTCTGCCTGCCCGGTGATGTCGGTCATTGTCATGACGGCGAGTGTGTCACAGATGCAGAAGATCGTCAAAACTTCACAGCGGTTTTGGTCATCCGAGGCGTGAATATTCACCCACAGTGGTCATACGCAGTTCGACCGACCCGGCAGATCGCTTCTGGAACAGCAGTTCGGAAGCGGATGCCACGACACAGAAAGACAGGGCCATGACTCCCACCGCCACGGGCTTCGCGCCCACCACCACCATCCGCCCCACGACGGGGCCCATCGCGGCGTCGGCGATCGCCGTCACCGGTCCCGTCCGCGACCGGTACGACGAGATCCTCACTCCGGATGCCGTCGCGTTCCTCGCCGAGCTGCACGCACGCTTCGCCGGCCGCCGCCACGACCGCCTCGCCGACCGCATGCGCCGCCGCTTCGAGATCGGCAACGGGCACGACCCGCACTTCCGCGCCGACACCGCACACATCCGCGAAGACGCGGACTGGCAGGTCGCCGGCGCCGGCCCCGGCCTGGAAGACCGCCGCGTCGAGATCACCGGCCCCACCGACCCCAAGATGACCATCAACGCGCTGAACTCCGGTGCGAAGGTCTGGCTCGCCGACCAGGAGGATGCCACCAGCCCCACCTGGCGCAACGTGATCGAGGGTCAGCTGTCGCTGTTCGACGCGATCCGCGGCCAGCTGCAGTACACCTCACCCGAAGGCAAGGAGTACCGCGTCACCGCCGAGCGCACGCCCACGATCGTGATGCGCCCGCGCGGATGGCACCTGACCGAGAAGCACATCGCGTTCACCGACCGCACGGGGCGCACCCTGGCGGCATCCGGTTCGCTCGTCGACTTCGGTCTGTACTTCTTCCACAACGCGCAGCGGCTGATCGAGAACGGCGCAGGGCCGTACTTCTACCTGCCCAAGATCGAGTCCGCCGAAGAGGCGAAGCTGTGGGATGACGTGTTCACCTTCAGCGAGCAGCACATCGGCATCCCGCACGGCACGATCCGCGCGACCGTGCTGATCGAGACGCTGCCGGCCGCCTTCGAGATGGACGAGATCCTCTTCGAGCTGCGCGACCACGCGGCGGGCCTGAACGCGGGTCGGTGGGACTACATCTTCTCGATGATCAAGAACTACCGCGGCCGCGGTGCACGATTCGTGCTGCCCGACCGCAGCCAGGTCACGATGACGGTGCCGTTCATGCGGGCCTACACCGATCTGCTGGTGCAGACGTGCCACAAGCGCGGCGCCTTCGCGATCGGCGGCATGAGCGCGTTCATCCCGAACCGGCGCGACCCCGAGGTGACCGAGCGCGCGTTCGAGAAGGTCGCCGCCGACAAGAAGCGCGAGGCCGGTGACGGGTTCGACGGCACGTGGGTCGCTCACCCCGACCTGATCCCGGTGGCCCAGGCCGAGTTCGACGCGGTGCTCGGCGACCGACCGAACCAGATCGACCGGCAGCGTCCCGAGGTGCACGTGCAGGCATCCGAACTGATCGATGTGCACATCGGCCTGCCCATCACGGCGGCCGGCGTCCACGCCAACGTGTCGGTGGCCATCCGCTACCTCGAGGCGTGGCTGCGCGGTCAGGGTGCCGTGGCCATCGACAACCTGATGGAGGATGCCGCGACCGCCGAGATCAGCCGCAGCCAGGTGTGGCAGTGGATCCACCAGGACCGCTCCACGGAAGACGGCACGCACATCACCCGCGAGTACATCGAGGGTCTGATCGGGCAGGTGCTCGGCGAGGCCGACCGGCGCTCTGCGGAACAGGGCGGCGACCGGTTCGACGACGCGGCGCAGATCTTCCGTGATGTCGCCCTCGGTGACGACTTCCCGACGTTCCTGACGCTGGGCGCCTACGCCCAGTACCTGAACGACGAGGACTGAACACCGCGTCACCGCACGACAGAGCGGGTCGGATGCCTGGCATCCGGCCCGCTCTTTCGCGTGTCCCGCAGCCGTCAGGCGACGCGCGCTCTCGCGTGCTCGCACACCCGCGCGGCGATCGCGTCGAACGGATCGCCGGCCGCCGCGATCTCACCCTGCAGCCGCTGCGCGCCGCGGCGGTAGCGCTCGTCACGCAGCAGCCGGTCGACCGCAGCACGGATGCGCGCGGGTTTCGGTGCACCCGAGCGCAGGTCGATACCGGCGCCTGCCCACGCGACGCGCGCGGCGACTTCGGGCTTGTCTTCGGTGGCTCCCGCGACGGCGAGCGGGATGCCATGCCGCAGCGCCTGCTGCACTCCCCCGAATCCCCCGTTGGTGACCATCGCGGCCGTCCGCGGCAGCAGCGCGTCGTACGGCAGGAACTCCGCGACGCGCGCGTTCGTCGGTAGCCCCTCGGGGAAATGCGCGAGCACCTCGGCCACGTCGCGGCCGCCGGTCGCGGCGACGACCGTGACGGCGCTGCCCGCGAGCGCGCGGATCGTCGGGACGATCAGCCGCGCCGGATCGTGGTTGTCGATCGTGCCCTGCGTGACGTGCACGACGGGCGTGCCGGCGTCGAGGTCTGCCCACCAGTCCGGCAACGGGAGGTCGCCCCGCGGCACGGGCGGCAGCGGGCCGAGGTAGGCGACCCGTCCGTCGAGCTCGCGCCGCGGGTACTCGAGCCCCGACGTCGACAGCTGGAACAGGCCGTCGAAGAGGGCGGCGGCATCGAAGAAGCGCGGGTGCGCCGTCGTGATGCCGCACGTGCAGAGGGCCGCGGCGAGCGCGACGTCCACCTCGCGGAGCAACACGTCGTTGACGAGCCGGTTCAGCACGCGGTTGCGTGCGCGCCCGAGCACGCCCGGCGCGGGGGCGAGGCCCAGCCCGAACGGCGCCGTGTCGATGCTCGTCATCGTGACCGGCACCGACGACAGCCCGAGCACGAGCGGGCGCTGCGCGCGCCGCGTCGCGTCGTCGCGCGAGCGCAACAGCAGCGGCATCGTGCCGCCGAACGCGACATCGCCGATGACGGCGACGTAGTCGCCCGCGGCGAGCGCCTGCGTCAGCGCGGCATCCTGCCCCGGCACGACCCGCGCGAACATGCCGATCATGTCGTGCCGCAGCCCGGCGAGGCCCGTGTGGTTCGCGCGGCCCGGCAGGAACGCGTCGAGGTCGGCGTCGTCGTAGTCGACCTCGCGCGGCAGCGGCAGGAACCGCGCGCCCGCGCGCGTGACGAGGCCCCGGTACTTGGCGCCGGTGAGCACGTCGACGTCGAAGCCGCGGGCGACGAGTCCGCCGGCGACCGCGACGACCGAGACGAGGTGCCCGTAGATCGGCGGCGAGGTCATCAGGATGCGGGTCATGACCGCGCCTCCTGCTGAGTGCGCGGCTCGCGGCCAGGTCCGCGACCGAGTTCGTGGTTCGACCGGATGACGTCGTGCGGGTCGACGCGATGCTTGACCGCACGCAACCGCCCGAGCGCATCGCCGAACAGGCGCTGCGCGGCTGTCGGGCTCTCGGTGAAGTTCGGGGTGTCGGCCGCCGAGCGCCACGGGTCGATCTCGCCGAGCAGCGCGTCGAGCGCGACGCGCACCGCCGATGCGGCCTCGCGCGTGGGTGTCGCGCCGACCCCGAACATCAGGTACCGCCCGTCGAGTCCGGTCGCGGCGCTCGCCTCGTCGCTGCCGACGGCGAGCGCGCCGCCGAGCACGCGGAACTCCGCCGACATGAGGGCGGCTCCGCGCGGGGTTGCGACGACGCGCAGGAACGCGTCGATCGCGGCGTCGTCGAGGTCGCGCACGAGGGTGCCGTCGCCGATCGCGGCGACGGGCCCCGGCGGGTCCATGTGCAGGGCGCCGAGTGCCGGCAGCGGCGTGGGCGCGAACGTGTCCATCGCGGGGCCGAGCCGGCGCAGCTCTGACAGCAGCGCGTCGGCGACGGCGGGTGGGTCTTGCAGCACGGCTTCGACGATGACGAACGAGCCGCCGCGCAGCGGCTCGGGGATCTCGTCGAACGGCGGAAACCGCAGCACCCGGGCCGATGACATGACGGATGCGGGCAAGTCGACCGTCCAGTCGCGCCACGCGTGCATGACGTCGGCGGCGCGGTCGACCGGCCAGAACATCGCCCCGGCGTGCACGGTCACCAGCGGGTACAGCCGGAACTCCATCGCCGTGACGACACCGAACGCGCCGCCCCCGCCGCGCAGGGCCCACAGCAGCTCGGGATCGGTGCGCTCGTCGACGTGGCGCAGCTGCCCGTCGGCCGTGACGAGGTCGACGGCGGTCACGCTCGTTGAGGCCAGCCCGTGCGAGCGGGCGAGCCAGCTCACGCCGCCGCCGAGGGTGTAGCCGACGACGCCGACGTCGGGTGACGACCCGGCGAGGGCCGCGAGGCCGTGTGCGCCCGCGGCATCGGTCACCTCCTGCCACACGGCGCCGGCCTGCACGCGTGCCCGCATGCGGACGGGGTCGATCTCGACCGCCCGCATCAGATCGGTGCGCAGCAGCATCGTGCCGCGCAGATCGCCCAACGGCGCGGCGTTGTGGCCCGTGCCTTGCGCGGCGACGCGCAGACGGTGCGCGACAGCGAAGCGCACGGCGGTGCCCACGTCATCGGCATCCGCGGCACGCACGATGATCGCGGGGCGCTGGTCGACGGCGAGAGCCCAGGCTGCGCGCTGGGCGTCCCAGTCGGGGTCGATCGGCACGGCGACGCGGCCGCGGATGCGGCGGCGCAGTTCAGCCAGCGGGGTGCCGCCGAACGGCGGGTGCAGCGCCGGGGCGGCCGGGGCGAGGGTGTCTGTCATGGTGTTCTCCTTCGAGTCGGTGACACCACCGTCGCCGAGCAGGCGGGTTCGGACCATCCCAGCGAAACGGGAGATTCCCTCCCCCGATCGCCGGGCGCTGCGTCACCCAGAAACCTGGGGGTGACAGGCGCAGGCCGGCACGGGACAATCGCTGCATGCGGGAATATCGCGCCGAAAGCGCCCGCGCCGGACTGGTCTCCCTCGCCGACGCCGGGCTCGTGCTGGACGAGTACATGGATGAGGCCCTCGCCCTCATCCGCCGGGCCGTGCCCGCGGATGCCGCGTGCATCGCAACCGTCGACCCGGCATCCGTCATGCTCAGCGCTTCGCACCGCCACGATCTCGAGAACTCGGGCGGCCAGGCGTTCTTCTTCTACGAGTACGCGGACGGCGACGACTTCGCCCTGTTCACCGATCTCGCCCGGCGCCCGTTCGGGGTGTCGATCCTGCACGACGAGACGCGCGGCGACCCGAGCCGCAGCGCGCGGTACCGCGACCTGGTGCACCCCGTCATCGGCGCCGAGCACGAGCTGCGCGGCATCGCACGCCGCGGCGAAGTCACGTGGGGCGCGTTCGCGCTGTACCGCGGCGCGGAGAGCCCCGCCTTCAACGCCGCCGAGGCGGAGTTCATGCACCGGCTCGAGGCGACCCTCGCCGACGGCCTGCGCGCCGGGATGGTCGCGGCGTCGGCCGAGGCATCCCGCACCGCCGACGGCCCCGCGATCCTCGTCTTCGACGCGGCCGGCACGCTGCAGTACGCGACCGATGCCGCCCGACACCGCGTGGGCGGTTTCGACGGAGACCTCGACGCCGATCTCGCGACGCCCGTCGCGGCCGTCCTGACCCGCCTGCAGCGCGGCGAGGAGTCCGCGCCGCGGCTGCGCGCCCAGCACCGCGACGGGACGTGGTTCGTGTTCCAGGCCGCGCGGTTCCGCGACGACGCCGGGCACACGTTGCAGTACGCCGTCACGATCGAGCCGGCGACGCCGCCCGAGATCGTGCCGCTGATGATGATGGCCCACGGGCTGACGGTGCGCGAGACGCGCATCGTGCAGGCGATGATGCGCGGCGACTCGACGCAGGCGATCGCGCAGTCACTGCACCTGTCGCCGTACACCGTGCAAGACCACTTCAAGTCGATCTTCGCGAAGCTCGGCGTCTCGTCGCGCCGAGAGGTCGGCTCACGCCTGGTCTCGACGCTGTATGCGGATGCCCCCTCGTAGACTGCACGGATGACAGGCGACGAGGGGACCAGCCGCCGCCAGTTCCTGCGCCGCACCGGCATCGGCGTCGCTGGCCTCGCCGTTGCGGGCGGCGCGGGCTTCGGCATCGCGAGCGCCGTGAACTCTGCGGCAGCGCCGGACGCGACGCCCCTCCCGGAGGAGTTCTCGCCGCTGCCCGAACGCCCCGAGCCGGGCTTCGACCATGTCGTCGTGCTGATGTTCGAGAACCGCAGCTTCGACAACGTCCTCGGCCGGCTCTACAGCGCAGCCGAGAAGACGCGCGACCAGTTCGACGGCATTCCGCAGGGAGAATATGCCAACCCCGGCCCTGACGGCATCCCGATCCCGGCATACATCTACACGGGTGCGACCGACTCGATCATGCAGCAGCCGCAGCCCGATCCCGGCGAGACCTACCCGCACGTCAACACACAGCTGTTCGACGTCATCGATCCGGCGAGCAACGACGACCTCGGCAAGAACGGGCTGAAGACGCCATACAACGCCCCGCCCGCGGGAGCCGCGCCCAGCAACAGCGGGTTCGTGCGCGACTACATCGTGAACTACCGGCTCTCCGAGCGGCGCGAGCCGACCGCCGACGAGTACCGCGTCGCGATGGGCGGATTCTCCCGCGAGATGATGCCCGTCCTGTCGACACTCGCCCGCGAGTTCGCCGTCTACGACCGGTGGTTCGCCGCCGTGCCGTCGCAGACCTACTGCAACCGGTCGTTCTTCCACGCCTCGACCTCGCACGGCTTCGTCGTCAACCACACCGACGGTTCGTACCGGAAGTGGCTGGACGCCCCGGCATCCCCGACCATCTTCAATCGGCTCGAAGAGGCCGGGATCTCGTGGCGCGTCTACTACGACCCGACACAGCTGGTCTCGCTGACGGGCTTCATCCACGCCCCCGCGTTGGAGAAGTACTGGAAGACCAACTTCCGCGACATGACGCAGTTCGCCGCGGATGCCGCAAACGGCGATCTGCCCGCGTACGCGTTCATCGAGCCGCGGATGATCTTCAACCACAACGACATGCACCCGCCGTGGGGTGAAGTGCGCGAAGGCATTCTCACACTGGAGGACGGTACGACGGTGGAGGTCGACGGCAGCGCGGTCTCCGACGTGCGCGCCGGCGACAAACTGCTGCAGGACGTCTATGACGCGATCCGCACGAGCGCCTCGACGACCGGATCGAACGCCCTCAACACGGCGCTCGTGGTGACCTTCGATGAGCACGGCGGGATCTTCGACCACGTCGCACCGCCCGCCGCCGTTCCACCCGACGACGCGGGGGCGGGCGAGATGGGATTCGCGTTCGACCGACTCGGGCTGCGGATTCCCGCCCTCGTCGTCAGCGCGTACACCGAGGCCGGCACGGTCATCCACGACGACATGCACCATGGATCCGTCATCGCGACGCTGTGCCGCCAGCACGGCCTGGCCCCGCTGACCGAGCGCGACAGGGGCGCCGTCCCCGTGCACAACGCGGTGAACCGCACGTCGGCGCGGCAGCCGAACACGTGGCCGCAGCCGACGGCACTGTGGCAGCCGCCGAACCCCGAGGCGGTCGGTGAGGACACCGCCGACGCGCACCGCGCACGGCCGCTCACCTCGCCCGCGCGCGGGCTGATGGGACTGCTGCTGGCGCGGGTGAACCCGTCGGCGAAGATTCCGACGACCTACGGCGAGGCCTACGACGTGCTCGTCGAGGACGGGCACGGGATGTTCGGTACGACGGACGCCGACTCGCCTGCTCCGGCGACGGCCCGCGACTAGGCTTGCGGTGTGACCGAACGCGCTCCCCTGTCCCGCAAGCTGTCCGCCATCGCAGAGTCGGCGACCCTCAAGGTCGACGCCAAGGCGAAGGCCCTGAAGGCAGAGGGAAAGCCCGTCATCTCGTACGCGGCCGGCGAGCCCGACTTCGCGACACCGCAGTTCATCGTGGATGCCGCGGCCGATGCCCTGCGCGACCCCGCGAACTTCCGGTACACGCCCGCCGCGGGTCTGCCCGTGCTGCGCGAGGCGATCGCCGCCAAGACCCTGCGCGACTCGGGCCTGCAGGTCGCGCCGTCGCAGGTCATCGTCACCAACGGCGGCAAGCAGGCCGTCTACCAGGCCTTCCAGGCGGTCGTGAACCCCGGTGACGAGGTGCTGCTGCCGGCGCCGTACTGGACGACCTACCCCGAGGCGATCGCGCTGGCCGATGGCATCCCGGTCGAGGTCTTCGCCGGTGCCGACCAGGACTACAAGGTGACGGTCGCCCAGCTCGAGGCCGCGCGCACCGAGAAGACGACGGTGCTCGTGTTCGTGTCGCCGTCGAACCCGACCGGGTCGGTCTACACGCCCGAAGAGACGGCGGCGATCGGCCAGTGGGCGCTCGAGCACGGCATCTGGGTGATCAGCGACGAGATCTACCAGAACCTCGTCTACGAGGGCGCCCGTGCCGTGTCGATCGTCGAAGCTGTGCCCGAGCTCGCCGGGCAGGCGATCCTCGTCAACGGCGTCGCGAAAACGTACGCGATGACGGGGTGGCGCGTGGGCTGGATGGTCGGCCCCGCCGACGCGATCAAGGTCGCGGGCAACCTCCAGTCGCACCTGAGCTCGAACGTCAACAACATCGCGCAGCGCGCGGCGCTCGCAGCGCTCACGGGCCCGCAGGACGAGGCCGAGCAGATGCGCGTGGCCTTCGACCGCCGCCGCACGCTCATCGTCGCCGAGCTCGCGAAGATCCCGGGCGTCACCGTGCCGAACCCGCTCGGGGCGTTCTACGTCTACCCCGACGTGCGGGGCCTCCTCGGCCGCACGTGGAACGGCACGACCGTCTCGACGACGCTCGAGTTGGCCGACCTCATCCTCGACGAGGCCGAGGTCGCGGTCGTACCCGGCGAGGCCTTCGGCCCGTCCGGATATCTGCGCCTGTCGTACGCGCTCGGCGACGACCAGCTTCTCGAAGGCGTCCAGCGCCTGCAGCGGCTGTTTGGGTGACGCGCGGGCTTCATCCGTCCCGACACGCCGCGTGCGCGCAGCGCGAGCGACACATCGGGACGGATGAACGCCCTCGGCCTCACCCCGTGACGGCTGCCCGGTCGACCTCGAAGGTCTCGCTGCGTCCGCCGGGCTCGGTGACGGTGACGGATGCCACGCCCTCGCCGCCGGGGAACACGCGCAGCTGCAGGCCGTCGAGGTAGTCGTAGTCGGGCCGGTCGTCGCGTGCGCCCCACGGGATCACGGCCCCCGGACGCACGTACAGCGGCAGCGAGTCGAAGCCGTGCACTTCGCGCACCCACCGGCCGCCGTCGATGCTCTCCCCCGTCAGCAGCGACGTCCACGTGCCGGCCGGCAGGTAGAACTCCACCTCGCCGTCGGCCGAGAACACCGGCGCCACCAGCAGCGACTCACCGAGCATGTACTGCCGGTCGAGGTAGGCGGCACCCGGGTCATCGGGGAACTCGAGCACCATCGGCCGCATGATCGGCGTGCCCGACTGTGCGGCATCCAGCCCCGCGCGGTACAGGTAGGGCATGAGGCGCATCTTCAGCCGGGTGAACGCGCGCGTCACCTCGACGGCCTCGTCGTCGACGTTCCACGGCACCCGGTACGAGCCCGAGCCGTGGAAGCGCGAGTGCGAGCCGAGCAGGCCGAAGGCCGTCCAGCGCTTGTAGACGGCGGCGTCGGGCGTGCCCTCGAATCCGCCGATGTCGTGGCTCCAGAACGCGAAGCCGCTGAGCGCGAGCGAGAGTCCGCCGCGCAGCGTCTCGGCCATCGACACGAACGTCGACGTCGAGTCGCCGCCCCAGTGCACCGGCATGCTCTGCCCGCCGGCGGTCGCCGACCGGGCGAACAGCACGGCGTCGCCTTCGCCGCGCGCCCGCACGAGCACGTCGTGCACGGCGCGGTTGTACAGCTGGGTGTAGCGGTTGTGCATGCGGGCAGGGTCGGTGGCATCCGCCCACACGACATCGGTCGGGATGCGCTCACCGAAGTCGGTCTTGAAGCAGTCGACGCCCTGGTCGACGAGGCGCTGCAGCTTCGACTGGTACCACGCCGTCGCGTCGGGGTTCGTGAAGTCGACGAGGCTCATGCCCGCCTGCCAGAGGTCCCACTGCCACACCGTGCCGTCGGCACGCTTCACGAGATACCCCGCGGCGGCCGCCTCACGGAACAGCGGCGAGCGCTGCGCGATGTACGGGTTGATCCACACGCACACCCGCAGGTCCTTCTCGTGCAGGCGGCCGAGCATGCCCTCGGGGTCGGGGAACACCCGGGCATCCCACTCGAAATCGCACCAGTTGAACTCGCGCATCCAGAAGCAGTCGAAGTGGAAGACCGACACGGGCAGCTCGCGCCGGGCCATCTCGTCGATGAACGAGGTTACCGTCTGCTCGTCGTAGTCGGTCGTGAAGCTCGTCGACAGCCACAGGCCGTACGACCACGCGGGCACGACCGGCGGGCGGCCGGTCAGCGCGGTGTAGCGCTCGAGCACATCCTTCGGGGTGGGCCCGGCGATCACGAAGTACTCGAGCACATCACCCGGCACCGAGAACTGCACGCGCTCGACGGCCTCGGAGCCGATCTCATACGAGACGTGTCCGCTGTCGTTGACGAGCACACCGTAGCCGCGGCTCGACACGTGGAACGGGACGTTCTTGTACGCCTGCTCGCTCGAGGTGCCGCCGTCGGCGTTCCAGATCTCGACCGACTGTCCGTTCTTCACGAGCGGTCCGAAGCGCTCGCCGAGGCCGTAGATGAGCTCGCCGACACCGAGGTCGAGCTGCTCGTGGATGAACCGGTCCTCGTGCGGCACGACATCGTTCTCGCGCGCGTTGCCGACGATGCCGGGGTCGACGGATGCCCCGGGGGCGAGCCGCACGTACCCCTGCGAGCGATGCCCGCTGCCGGTGACCCGACGTCCGTCGATCTCGAACGCGAGGTCCCACGGGGCGCCGCTACGGATGCGCGCCGTCAGCGGACCGCTCGTGAGCGTCGCCTCGTCGCCAGCGAGCACGACTTCGACGGGGGCATCCGCCGTCGCGCCGGGCAGGTCGAAACCTGCCGCGTGGTCGCTCGCGAAGTGCTCGATGCGCACGCGCACGATGCCCTCGGCGGGCGACGAGAGCGTCGTCGTGAGGAGCGGGCGGTTGAGCGTGTCGCCGCGTTGCGCGATGACGGCGGTCGGCGCCGTGACGACCAGGCCCGGTCCGTCGGCGGTGTCGTCGGTGCGCTCGATGTCGTATGCCTCCTGGGCATACAGCGCCGTCACACCCGGGCGCAGCTGCCAGAAACCATCGGTGAACTTCATTACTTGACTGCTCCTGCCGTGATGCCGCGCGTGAGGGTGCGCTGGAAGATGAGGAAGAAGATGAGCGTCGGGATGATGCCCAGAAGCGCCGAAGCGCTCGTGGTCGTGACGTCCATCAGGCGGTCGCCCTGCAGCACGCTGATCGCGACGGGCACGGTCTGGTTCGCGTTGGAGGCGAGGAAGGTCAGCGGAATGAGGAACTCGTTCCACGTCCAGATGAAGAAGAAGATGAGCAGCACCGACAGGGTCGGGCGACTGATCGGGAACACGACGCGCCACAGGATCGTCCACCGACCCGCACCGTCGAGCGACGCAGCCTCGAGCACTTCCTTGGGGAACGTGCCGTACACCGACGACAGCAGGTAGGTGCCGAATGCCGCCTGGATGACCGTGAAGACGATGATCACCGACCAGACGTTGTCGTAGAGTCCCACCGACTTGAACATGTAGTACAGCGGGTACAGTAGCGCCTCCTGCGGCAGCAGATTGGCCAGAAGGAACAGCAGGACGATCCAGGTGCGGCCGCGCACCCGCCCGATGCCGATCGCGAACGCGTTGAGCATCGAGATCACGACGGCGAGCACCGAGACGATCGCCGAGATGAAGATCGAGTTCCAGACCTTCTCGGGGAAGTTCACGCGCTCCCAGAACTTCACGATGCCGCCGAAATCGAGCTCTTGCGGCAGGGCCAGCGGGCCCGACGTCGCGTAGTCGATGGGCGACTTGAACGAGTTGACGAGCACGAGGTAGAACGGCGCGATCACCAGCAGCGCGCCGATGATGACGAGCGCGAGCAGCAGCCAGTCGACGGGGCGCTTCTTCGTCATGCCGCCGCGGCCTTTGGAGCCCTTCGAGCCCTTTGGGCCCTTCGGGGGCCGAGTGGATGCCGAGCGGCGCCCGCTCGTGATGAGTGCGGTGTCGGTAGCCATCACAGCCCCGCCCTTTCCTTGCGTTCGAGCGAGTTCTGCACGCGGATGAACACGATCGACACGATGACGACGACGATCGTGAGCACCGTTGCGATCGTCGCGCCGTAGCCGACATTGCGCTTCGTGAAGAACTCTTGGTAGGCGTAGAACGCCGGCACGAGGGTCGCGCCCGCGGGGCCGCCTCGCGTGATGATGTAGACCGGGCCGAAGACCTTCAGCGCCGCGATCGTGCAGGTGAGGGTCACGACGAAGATCTCGGGGCGGATGATGCTCATCGTGATCGCCGTGAACCGCTGCATCCAGTTCGCGCCGTCGAGTTCGGCGGCTTCGTACAGCTCGGGGTCGACGCGTTGCAGGGCGGCCATGAACACGACGACCGGGTAGCCGAGCTGCACCCAGACCATCACGACCATGAGCACGATGAGGGCCGACGGCATCTGACCCAGCCAGTCGTACGGGGCGATGCCGAACCAGCCGAGGATCTGGTTGAGGGCGCCGTCGGCGCCCGGGCGCACGATCCATCCGATGACGATGCCGGCGACGGCGATCGGCAGGATCTGCGGAAGGTAGTAGGTCGCGCGCAGGAAGCTGCCGACCTTGCCGCCGAACTTGCGTCCGACGACGTCGAACAGCAGCGCCGCGACGATGAGCCCGACGAGCGTCGGGACGACGACCATCGCGAGGATCATCCACACCGAGTTGCCGAACGACGTCCAGAAGTCTGAGTCGGTGAGCAGCTTCTGCCAGTTGTCCAGGCCGATGAACTCGGGCGAGCGCACGCCCTTCCACTTCGTGAACGTGAGGTACACGTTCCACACGAGCGGGATGATCACGATCACCAGCAGCAGCACGAAGCCGGGCAGCAGGTACAGCCAGTAGGCTCCCGTCCCGCCCTTGCGCTGGGGTATCGACGGTTGCTCCGGGGGGAGCTTCGCGCGGCGCGGGCGCGCCGGTCGGGTGTCAACGGACATGGTCTTCATCTCCTGGAGGGGGTGGGGGCGGCGTGCGGGCCGCCCCCACTCCGGGTTGCGTCTTCAGTGCGTCAGCGGACCGCTCAGCGGAAGTCCGCGGTGCCCTCGTCGTACTGCGCGCCGAGGTTCTCGTTGGTCGTCTGGGCATCCTGCACACCCGTGATGAGACCCTGCAGCTCCTGGACGATGACGTCGTAGAAGCCCGGCGCGGGCCAGTCGGGGTAGAAGGACAGACCGTCGTCATCGAGGATGCCGTTGAACGTGTCGATCAGTTCGGCGCTCTTCGCGTCGGTGATGTCGGCGGCGTCGGCGGCGACGGGCAGACCGCCGTTGTTGCCGATGATCGCCTGGATCTCGGGACGCATCGTGATGTCGATGAACTTGTACGCGAGGTCCTTGTTGGCGGCGTTCTCGGGAACGACCCACAGGTTGCCCGACGAGCCGAGCGAGAGGTCCGTTCCGGGGAACGCCTGCAGCGTCCAGTCGAAGCCCGTCGCCTCGCTCACGAAGCGACCGAACCACCACGAACCCGACACGAAGATCGGAGCGCTGCCGTTGATGAACGAGACACCGGCATCCTCTGCCTTGATCGACGAGACGTCAGAGGCGATGTAGCCCTTGTCGACGTAGTCCTTGAGCGTCTTGGTCGCGTACGTCAGCTCGGGGCCCTGCCAGTCGACGGGGTTCTCGTACAGCTGGTAGTCGTTGACGAACTGGCGGTCGGCCTGCGTCAGAGCCAGCTGGTACCAGAGCTGGCCCAGCGGGTATTCGGCGCCAGCTTCGGCCAGCGGCGTGATGCCCTGTGCGACGAACGCGTCGAGCACGTCGACGAACTCGTCGTACGTCGTGGGGATCTCCAGACCCGCCGCGGCGAAGGCATCCTTGTTGTAGTAGACGCCGACGAACTCGCCGTAGTTCGGCACGCCGTACCAGGTGTCGCCACCCATGACGCCGTCGGCGGTGTACTTGGCGGTGGTCTGCAGCGACGGGGCGAGCTTGTCGGCCCAGCCGTACTCGTCGACCGCGTCGGAGATGTCGGCGATCAGGCCCGTGCTGGCGAGGAAGCCCGCCGTCGCGTTGCCCTTGTTGAACTCCATCAGGTCGGGCGCGGCGTCGGTGTCGAGCACCTGGCTGGCCGTCTTCTGGATCTGCTCGAAGGACTTCTCCTCGAACTCGACGGTCGCACCGGTCTCCTCTTCGAAGACCTTGATCGCCTCGGCCCAGGCCTTGCCCATCGCGCTGTCGGCACCCTCGTAGTGCCACAGCTTGAGGGTCTGCCCGTCGCCGCTGTCTCCTGTGGAGGACGAGCAGCCGCTCAGGACGACACCGGCTGCCGCGAGAGCGGCGACAGAGGCCAACACCTTCTTCGTGCGTGTGATTCGTGCCATCGTCGGCACTCCTTTCTCGGTGACCCGGGATGGGTCGGGATGCACCCTCGGGTGCGTGTGTGCTGCGGTTTTCAGTTGTCGTACGGGAAGTCGAAGCGCTTCGATTCGACCCATGCGTGGGCTCTCGTCGAACGGTGGTCACGCGGGTGTCACTCAGGCGGTGGAACGACCGATCCCGCGTCGAGGTACACGGGAGCGATGAGGTGCACGGCCGGCTCTGAGGCATCCGGGCCGAGCGCGCGCAGTGCGAGCTCGACGGCGAGCTCGCACGATTCCCGCGGCACCAGTGGGATCGTGTCCACGGGTACCGGGAGGCTTGTGGTGTCGAAGGATGCCGCGACGGCGACCACCGAGATGTCCCTGCCGACGACGAGTCCGCGCTCGTCCAGCACGCTCAGCACCGTGCGGTGCGTCTCGTCACTGCCGTGCACCAGAACGGCGGTCGCGCCGGCGTCGAGGGCACGCCGCGTGGCATCCGCCGTCTGTATGGCGTCGTGGCCGGTCTGCCCGCTCGTCGCGAAGGAGTGTCGGATGCCGCGTGCGTCGGCTTCGGCCTGCACGGTGCGCCGCACGCGCGGCGGGAAGTTCGAGCGCTCGTACGTGACGGCCGGCTGGCCGATCAGCGCGACGTGCCGATGACCGGCATCGGCGACGCGGGCGACCGCGAGCCGCGCGGCCGACTCGAAGTCGAGGTCGACGCACTCGAGGCCCGCGTGATCGTCGGGGATGCCGATGAAGACGGTCGGGATGTCGATCGACCGCGCGATCTCGACGCGCTCGTCATCGGGTGCGACGTCGAGCACGAGGATCGCGTCGACGAGGTCGGTCGCTGCGACGCGGCGCATTCCGGCGGATGCCTGCTCGTCGGTCAACAGCAGGATGTCGTAGTCGCTGCGGCGCGCGGCGATCGACGCCGCCAGCACGAAGTTCATGTGCGTCGGCGCGTGCGTGTCGAGGCGCAGCGGCTCGGTCAGCGCGAAGATGTGCGTGCGGCTGCCGGCGAGCATGCGGGCGCCGGCGTTCGGCTGATAGCCGAGCTGATCGGCGGCATCCATGATGCGGCGCCGCGTGTCGCTGGCGACCGGGCGCTTGCCGGAGAGCGCGTACGAAACGGTGCTGATGGACACCCCTGCGGCCTGTGCCACCTGGTGGATCGTCGTCATCGGGACCTCATCGTCGCATCCTGCGTTTGTCGAAGCGCTTCGTCATCGCTTCCACAGACAGGATGACATATGTTGCCGCGGGTAGCAATACTCGGTTGCGAAGTCGTTACGTGGCGGGGACTGCGCGCGGGCGCGCGCGGGCGCGCTCATCCGTCCCTACACGCGGCATGCGCGCGGCGCGGGCGACCGAATGGGACGGATGAACGCCGGGCAGCGGCGAACGCCCCGCCCCTCCCCGCGCCCTAAAGCTCGACGCCCACCAGCACGGGCTCGGGCTGCAGGATGAGGCCGAACTCGCTCTGCACGCGCTGCTGGATGTAGCGCGCGAGCTCCGCGAGCTCGGATGCGGTCGCGCCTCCCCTGTTCGTGAGGGCGAGCGCATGCTTGGTCGACAGCCCCGCGCGCGAGCGCGGCAGGTGGAAGCCCTTTCCGACGCCGGCGTGCTCGATGAGCCACGCGGCGCTGACCTTGACGTCCGGCTGCGCCGTTACCGGCGGCGGCACGAGACCGTCGTACGACGCGAGCGGAATCACGCGCAGCTGGTCGACGGCCACGGCCATCGGCCAGCGCGGGCACTCGGCAGGCAGCGTACGGGCGAAGGATGCCGAGACGATCGCGTTCTGGAAGAACGACCCCGCACTGTGCGTGTCGGGGTCGCCGTCATCGAGCACCATCCCCTTGCGGGCACGCGTCGCGAGCACGGTCTCGCGCACCCACGCGAGCGTGACGGGCTGACCCTCGGCGACGCCGAGCGCCTGCCGCAGCTGCGCCCCGGCGAGCGTGTACTCACCCTGCCCGACCTCGCGCAGCTCAAGCGTCACCGACAGGATCACGGCCGACCGTGCCGCGACCGATCCGTAGTGGTTCTTCAGGACCGACGTGCGGAAGCCGAGCTCGAGCTCGGCTGCCGCAACGGTCGACACGTCGCCGGTCGCCTCGTCGATCAGCTCGGCCTCGACGAGCGTCTCGACGAGCTCCTGCCCGTACGCCCCGATGTTCTGCACGGGCGCCGCACCGACCGTCCCCGGAATCCCCGACATCGCGACGATGCCCGACAGCCCCTCGGCCGCGGCGTAGGCGACGAGGTCGTCCCAGTTGTGCCCCGCCTCGACCTGCAGGCGCACGTATCCTTCGCGCGGCGACGGCAGACGACGGATGCCCGACGTGCGCACGAGCACCACGGTGCCCTCGAACGCCTCGTCGCCGACGAGCAGGTTCGATCCCCCGCCGAGGACGAGCCACGGTTGCCCGGATGCCCACGCGTCGCGCAGCGCGTCGATGAGCTCGTCGCGCGTCGTGGCCTCGATCAGCCGCTCGGGCACGCCGCCGACACGCAACGTCGTCAGGCCGGCGAGCGCGACCGGTTCGATCTCGGGCATGCTCAGCCGTCCAGGCGCACGCGCACCTGGGCCTTGCCGAGCACGGTGGTCTCGCCGAACGTCACGGTGAGGTCGATGCGCGCGGCATCCGCCTCGACCGCGCCGACCTTCGCCGTGATCGTCAGGTCAGCGCCCGCCTCGGCGTCGACGACGACGGGGCGGGTGAACCGCACGCCGTAGTCGACGATGCGGCCGGCATCGCCGAGCCACGGCACGACCGTCTCGACCGCGAGGCCCATCGTGAGCATGCCGTGCGCGAGCACGCCGGGCAGCCCGACGGATGCCGCGACGTCGTCGCGATAGTGGATCGGGTTGAAGTCGCCGGATGCCCCGGCGTAGCGCACGAGCGACTCGCGGGTCAGGTGGACGGCACGCTCGGCAACGACGTCGCCGACGGTCAGCGAGCTGAGGGTGGGGTCGGTCACGCGACCTCACCCCCGATCAGCAGCACGGAGGTCGCCGTGACGACGTGCGCTCCCGTGGCATCCGTGATCTCGGCCTCGCTCGTGACCATGGCACCCTTTCCGAACGGGCGGACGTTCGTGATCTGCAGCTGTGCGACGAGCTCGTCGCCGGCGACGATCGGGCGCGTGTAGCGGAAGCGCTGCTCGGCGTGCACGGTGCGCTCGAGCGCGATGCCCGAGTCGGGCTCTGCGAGCAGCTGCTGCAGGGTGAGGTCCTGGATCACCATCGCGAAGGTCGGCGGTGCGACGACGTCGGCATAGCCGAGCGCCTGCGCGGCGACGGGGTCGAGATGCTGCGGATCGGTCGCGAAGACAGCGCGCGCGAACTCGCGCACCTTCTCGCGACCCACGAGGTACGGCGCGGTCGGCGGGAACGATCGGCCGACCAGCTCAGGATTCACGGACACGCTGCAATCCTACCGAGGCGCACCGGAGCGCTCACTTCCCGCGGCGCGCCCGCAACGCACGCAACGCCATCTGCACCGCGATGAAGATCATGAACGCGGCGAAGAGGATGTTCGACACCGCCGGGTCGAGCAGGGTCGCGAACCACGCGCCGAGCGCCGTCGTCGTACAGGCCGCGCCGCCGATGAGCGCCGCAGCGAGCAGATCGACGTTGCCGCGCCGCGCGTTGCCGATCGTGCCCGAGACCGCCGTCGGGATCATCATGAGCAGCGACGTGCCCTTGGCGATGAGGTCGCTCGTGCCGAACAGGAACATGAGCGCCGGCACGACGATGACGCCACCACCGACACCGAGCAGACCGGCCATGATCCCGGTGAAGACACCGAGGCCGACAAGTCCCAGCGCGGTGAACCAGGTCAGCGGCAGCTCGGCGTCACGCGAGGGCACGACGACGAAGAGCATGACGATGACGATCAGCAGGAAGGCGACGAACCCCCAGCGGATCACGTTCTGCGGCAGTCGGGCGAGCAGCCAGGTGCCGATCTGCGCGCCGAAGACGGCGCCCAGGGCGAGGATGAGCGCGGGAATCCACGCGACCGACCCGTGCACGGCGTACGAGATGACGCCGACCGTCGCGGTCGGCACGATCGCGGCGAGCGAGGTTCCGGCGGCCCGCTTCTGCTCGAAGCCGAGCAGCAGCACGAGCATCGGCACGATGACGGTGCCGCCGCCGACGCCGAACAGTCCCGACAGCAGACCGGCCGCGAGGCCGATACCCAGACACGCCAGGATGAAGCCGGTGCTGCGCCGCGGCGCTGCGTTCTCGCTCACGACGCGGGGCCTCCGACCTCGGGGGCGCCCTCATCGGTCGCGGCCTGCTCGAACTGCGACCGGTAGAGCCGCCAGTAGGCGCCCTCGGCCGCGATGAGCTGCTCGTGCGTGCCCTTCTCGACGATGTCGCCGTGCTCCATCACGAGGATCAGGTCGGCGTCGCGGATCGTGGACAGACGGTGCGCGATCACGAACGAGGTGCGTCCTTCGCGCAGCGCCGCCATCGCGTGTTGCAGCAGCAGTTCGGTGCGGGTGTCGACCGAGCTCGTCGCCTCGTCGAGGATCAGCACGCTCGGGGATGCCACGAACGCGCGCGCGATCGTGATGAGCTGCTTCTCTCCGGCCGACACGTTCGCGGCATCCTCATCGAGGACCGTGTCGTAGCCGTCGGGCAGCGAGTGCACGAACCGGTCGACGCGCGTCGCCACGGCCGCTGCGACGATCTCGTCGTCGGTCGCGCTCTGCTTGCCGTAGCGGATGTTCTCGCGGATCGAACCGGCGAACAGCCACGGGTCCTGCAGCACCATGCCGGTGCGCGAGCGCACGTCGTCGCGGGTGAGCTCGGCGATGTCCTGCCCGTCGAGCAGGATCCGGCCGCCGTCCAGCTCGTAGAAGCGCATCAGCAGATTGACGAGCGTCGTCTTGCCGGCGCCCGTGGGGCCGACGATCGCGACCGTCTGGCCGGGCTCGACGCGGAACGACAGGTCACGGATGAGCGGCTTGTCGGGCGAGTAGCTGAAGGCGACGTGCTCGAACTCGATGACGCCGCGGCCGTCCGCCAGAGCGGGCGCGTCCGGGGCATCCGGGTCTTGCTCGTCTTCGTCGAGCAGCTGGAACACCCGCTCGGCAGAGGCGGTGCCCGACTGGACGACCGCCGCCATGCCGCCGAGCTCGGACAGCGGCTGCGTGAACTGTTGCGAGTACTGGATGAACGCCTGCACATCACCGAGGCGGAGCTGACCGGATGCCACCATGAGCCCACCCAGCACGGCGATGCCGACGTAGCTGAGCGATCCGATGAACATCATGGCGGGCATCATGAGGCCGGAGAGGAACTGCGCCTTGAACGCCGCCTGGTAGAGCTCTTCGTTCTCGTCCTGGAACTTCTCGCGCGAGTCCTTCTCACGGCCGTACACCCGCACGAGGGCGTGACCCGAGAACGACTCCTCGACGCGGGCGTTGAGCCGGCCGACCTTGCGCCACTGCGTCGCGAAGGCCTTCTGCGACTTCGGCCCGATGATGCCGAACACGACCGCCATCAGCGGAAGGGCAACGAGCGCGACGAGCGCGAGCTGCCACGAGATCGAGAACATCATGACGAGCACGCCGACGACGGTGAGCACATTCGTGAGGGCGGTCGACAGCGATTGCTGCATCGTCTGGGTGATGTTGTCGATGTCGTTCGTCACGCGCGAGATCAGCTCACCGCGCTGCACCTTGTCGAAGTACGACAGCGGCAGGCGGTTGATCTTCGCCTCGACGTCTTCACGCAGGCGCCACATCGTGCGCACCATGATGACGTTGATGACGTAGCCCTGCACCCAGGTCAGCAGCGCCGACGCGACGTAGATGGCGAGCACGGCCGTGACGACCCAGCGGAGGCGGTCGAAGTCGACGCCGGCGCCCACCTGGAAGTCGCCCATCGCGGCGACCATGTTCGCGATGTCGGTCTGTCCGGCGCCGCGGAGGGCCTCGACGACCTGCTCCTGCGACGTGCCGGCGGGGAACTGCCCACCGAGGGATGCCGAGACGACGCCCTCGAAGATGATGTTCGTCGCTTCGCCGAGAACCTTGGGTGCGATGACGGCGAGCACGACGCCGATCGCGCCGAGCAGCGAGACGAACGCGAACGCCCACTTGTACGGCCCGAGCAGGCCGATCATGCGGACGAAGCTGCGGCGGAAGTCGCCCGCCTTGCCGGGGGCGACCGAGTCCCAGTCGCCGGACGTCCGGCGCGCCTCTTCGGCGAGCTCGAGCTCGTAGCGCTCTTCCTCTGAAAGTGCGGCAGTGTCAGGAACACTCATGCGTCCACCCCCAGCTGCGACTCGACGATCTCGCGGTAGGTCTCGTTGCCGGCCAGCAGCTCGGCGTGCGTGCCCGACCCGACGAGTTTGCCGTCGTCGAGCACGATGATGCGGTCGGCGTCGGTGATCGTCGAGATGCGCTGCGCGACGACGATCTTGGTGACGTGTGGCAACTCTCTCCAGAGGGCTTGGCGCAATCGGGCATCCGTTGCGACGTCGAGGGCCGAGAACGAGTCGTCGAAGACGAGGATCTCGGGCCGGTGCGCGATCGCCCGCGCGATCGACAGGCGCTGGCGCTGGCCGCCCGACACGTTGCTGCCGCCCTGAGCGATGCGGGCGTCGAGACCGCGCTTGCCCGACGCGTCGTCGCCCATCTCGGCGACGAAGTCGCGGCCCTGAGCGATCTCGAGCGCATGCCAGAGCTCGTCGTCGGTCGCGTCTTCACGGCCGAAGCGCAGGTTGGATGCCACGGTGCCGCTGAACAGGAACGCGCGCTGCGGCACGTAGCCGATGCCCTGCCACATGACGTCGAGGTCGGCCTCGCGCACATCTACTCCCCCGACGCGTACGGCGCCGCCGGTCACGTCGAACAGGCGCGGGATGAGCGAGACGAGCGTCGTCTTGCCTGAGCCGGTCGATCCGACGATCGCGACCGTCTGACCGGGCTCGGCGCGGAACGAGATGCCCTGCAGCACGGGCGCCTCGGCGCCCGGGTAGGTGAACGAGACATCGTCGAACTCGACGGTGCCCGCGGCGGGGAACTGCGTGACGGGGTGCTCGGGCCGCACGAGTGCATCCTGCGAGTCGAGCACTTCGCCGATGCGGTCGGCCGAGACGGCGGCGCGCGGGATCATGATCGTCATGAACGTCGCCATGAGCACGCCCATCAGAATCTGACCGACGTACTGCATGAAGGCGAACAAGGTGCCGATTTCGACGTGGCCCGCATCGACCTGGATGCCGCCGAACCAGATCACCCCGACGACGGTGACGTTGAGCACGAGCATCGCGAGCGGGAACATGATCACGAACAGCGACCCGACCCTGCGGCCGACGACCATGATGTCGGTGTTCGCGACGCGGAACCGGGCCTCTTCGATGCGCTCGCGGACGAAGGCGCGCACGACGCGGACGCCGGTCAGCTGCTCGCGCATGACGCGGTTCACGTCGTCGAGGCGCACCTGGTACTCGCGGAACAGCGGCACCATCCGGCCGATGATCAGGCCCGCGATCAGCAGCAGCGCGGGCACGGCGATGCCGATCAGCCAACTGAGTCCGACATCCTGCTGCAGCGCCATGATGATGCCGCCGATCGCCAGCAGCGGCGCGGTCACGAGCATCGTGGCGCCCATCATGGCGAGCATCTGCACCTGCTGCACGTCGTTCGTGTTGCGGGTGATGAGCGTGCCGGCACCGAACGACGACACCTCGCGCTCAGAGAATCCGCTCACCTTGTCGAAGACGTCGCGACGGATGTCACGGCCCGCGCTCATCGCCGAGCGGGCCGCGAAGTACGTCGCGATGATGGATGCCACGATCTGGCCGAGGGCGATCGTGAGCATGAATGCACCGCGCGACCAGATGTAGCCGGTGTCGCCCGTGGCGACGCCCTTGTCGATGATGTCGGCGTTCAGTCGTGGCAGGTACAGGGAGGCCATCGCGGAGGCGAACTGGAAGACCAGCACCCCCAGCAGCCACCATTTATACGTCCACAGATAGCGGACCAGGAGCTTTCCGAGCATGCGACATCTTCCGTAACAATCGGCGCGAACGGTCCATGCTAACGCCGACGTGTGACATCGCTATGTCAGGCCTGCGCCGTGACGGCGCCGGCATCGCGCACCTCGATCGCCGACCGACTGACAACCGATCGACCAGGTGTCGGCGACGCGAGCACGTGCGGCGCGCTCCGACCCGCGCGACTCAGACCGCTGCGGCCTCGCGCACGGTGTGACCGAGCGTGCGCACGACCTGCTCGAGGATCGGGCGGGGCGTCGCGAAGATGAGCCGCGCGTGGCCCGCGCCGACGGCGCCGCACCGCGTGCCGTCGGTCAGTGTGATGCCCGCCTCGCGGTCGAAGAACTCCGTCGGCTGGTCGCCGAGGCCTAGCGCGCGGAAGTCGATCCAGCCGACATAGGTGCCCTCGGGCACAGGCATCCAGGCGCCGG
Organism: Microbacterium sp. 70-16; assembly: GCF_001898315.1. Classification (GTDB taxonomy): domain Bacteria; phylum Actinomycetota; class Actinomycetes; order Actinomycetales; family Microbacteriaceae; genus Microbacterium. The sequence goes on from NZ_MKTQ01000029.1 coordinate 224,602, forward strand.
GGGTCTCTTCGGCGAGCAGCTCGATCAGGCGGTCGCGGTTGCCCTGCAGGTACGCCACGACGTCAGCCAGCCACGCGTCGCCCTCGCGGAACGCGACGCTGTTCGCGATCGCGCCGAGGTTGCTCGTGCCGTGGCCCGAGAACGGTCCGATGCGCTGCCACGTCTCACGATCGCGGTCGCTCGAGAGCACGAGCTGCGCGCACTTGAGGCCGGGCAGGTTCCACGCCTTCGACGCGCTCATCGCCGTGATCGTGTGCTGCGCGGCGGCCTCGGACACCGTCGCGTACGGGATGTGCACCGATCCCGGATAGACCAGCGGCGCCCAGATCTCGTCGGAGAACACGCGCCCGCCGTTGCGCTCGACGACTTCGGCGATGCCCTCGAGCTCGGCCCGCGTGAGGACGCGTCCGACGGGGTTGTAGGGGTTGCACAGCAGCAGCAGGCCGCCGCCGCCGTCGAACGCGCGCTGCAGCGCGTCGAGGTCGAACTCGTAGCGGCCGTCGCGGATCTCGAGTGGCATCTCGATGACCTCGCGCCCACGCATCGGCGGCACCGTCAGGAACGGCATATACGAGGGCGTCGGCACGATGACCTTCGACCCCGGCGCCGAGCAGTGCTCCATCGCGAGCTCGAGACCCATGATCACATCCGGGATCGGCCACACGTCCGCCGGCGCGGCCGCCCATCCGTACTTGCGCTCGAGGAAGGACGCCGTCGCTTCGGACAGGTCGGCGGAGATGCGCTGGGGCATGTAGCCGAACGAGCCGTCGTCGACCGCCCGGTGCAGCGCCGCGGTGATGCGCGGATCGATGCCGAAGTCCATCTCGGCGACGAACGCGCCGATGTTCGCCGCCGACCACTTGGATGCGCCCGTCGCACGGAGGGCTTCGATCGTGGTGGCATCGATGCGACGTGCGAACTCAGTCATGCTCTTCAGGATAGGCGGCAACGAGAAAACCCCCGTCGGTGACGGGGGCCTCATCCTGTAGCGGGAGCGGGGCTTGAACCCGCGACCTCACGATTATGAGTCGTGCGCTCTCACCAACTGAGCTACCCCGCCGCGCTGCACCCACACGGCGAGATGTGGATGCTGCGAGCCCCGAGTCAGGATTGAACTGACGACCCCTTCCTTACCATGGAAGTGCTCTGCCACTGAGCTATCGGGGCGTGCTGCCCGCGCGCGGGCAACTAGAAGAGGATACCAGAGCCGAGGCATCCCGCTGAACCGATCAACCCACGGTGTGGGTGCCCGTGGTGTGCTCGTACATCCACGGGATCGGGTCGGTGTGGGTCGTGCCGCCGAGCAGCACCTCGAAGTGCAGGTGCGGCCCCGTGGCCTTGCCGGTCTGACCGACGTTGCCGATGACCTGACCCGCCGTGACGGTGTCGCCGGCCGAGACGGTCAGCGATCCGTACTGCATGTGCGCGTAGCGCGTCGAGACGAGCTGGCCGTCGATGATGTGGTCGACGACGACGGTCACACCGTAGTCACCACCCGCCTCGGTCGCGATGCGCACGGTGCCCGCGGCGATCACGTGGACCTCGGCGCCCAGGCCCGGCGTCAGGTCGACACCGCGGTGCGGCGTCGAGAACTGCGACAGGTACGTGTTCGAGCCGTAGGCGGCCGAGATCGGCACACCGACGGGGAACGGCCACTGGATGATGCCGCTCGGGTCGTTGACCCAGGTGCCGGCGAACTCGGTGACACCGGAGTCGGCGGCGATGTCGGCCATGGATGCCACGTCGTACGACTCCGTGCGGTCGAGCGCGGTGACGTCGTTCGCGCCGCTCGCGACGAAAGCCTGGATCTCGCCGTCGTCGGTCGACGATGCCGCCGTGATATCGGCCGTGACGGTATCGGTCGACGTGAGCGCCGCCGCAGTCGTCGTCGTGCCGATCGCGAGCAATCCGACAGCGGTCATGACGCCGATCGAGAACGACGCAGCCGTGATGCGCTGGGCGATGATGCGGCCACGACGGCGCGGTGCGACGTGCGGTGCGGCTTCGGACGCCTCGGCGGCCGGCTCCGCCACAGGCGCGGGCGACTGGATCGGGGTCTCACCCGTGAACGAGAACAGCCGTGCGGCGAACTCGAACTCGTCGAGGTCGCGCTTCGACTCGGCGCGGAACGCAGCGCCGGGCGCGGCAGCGGGGTCATCCGTCAACGGTGCGACCTCGACCGGGGCCGGCTCGGGCTGCACGGCGACCTGGTCGGCCTGCTCTGTCTGCGCGGCAACCTCGGCGAACACCGCATCGGCCGCCCGGCGCAGGCGGCGGCGCGACGTGAGATCAGGCTGCGCACCGACCGACTCCGCCATGATGGCGGCGGCGACATCGGCGACGACCGTCTCGGCCAGCGACGGCACGGATGCCGCAGGGGCCGTGTGCCCGGCAGGCTCAGATTCGACAGCCTCGGCCGCGAGGGCCTCGGCCGCGCGGCGGCGACGCAGTTCGGCCCGCGTCAGGACGCCCGTCTCCGGCGCATCAGGCGCGGAGGGTCCACGGTCGTCGCGGTGCGTAGGCACAGCGTCGGCCTGGGGGGCGTCGAGGGTCAAATCGGGAACTCTCGTCCGGGCGCTCTAGCAGGGGGGACCGTGGAGCGGCGTCGTACGTTCGGGCTGTCGTCACCCTCGCCGTTCGGGCGACAAAGATAACGATCGGGTAAACACTACTCCCCCTCACCTGGGAATGGCGTGATCCCTCACTGATATATCGCCGCGTGGAGTCGAGGGAACAGCTGAGGACCGGCCGCAATCGTCATCGCCCGACCAGGCCGATCGCCCGGTTCGCCCCCGACCATCCCGCCCGCCTCGCTGACCAGCAGGGCGCCAGCGGCGTGGTCCCACGGGTGCAGGCCGCGCTCGAAGTATCCGTCGAGGCGCCCGGCCGCGACATAGGCGAGGTCGAGCGACGCCGCGCCGGCGCGGCGCAGGTCGCGGGCGATCGGCATGACCTTGCGCACCCGCTCGAGGTCTCCCGCGTGGGTCGCGGGGTCGTAGCCGAATCCGGTGGCCAGCAGCGCCCCGGCATCCGTCACCGTCGACACGGCGAGGCGCTGGTCGCCCAGCCACGCGCCCGATCCGCGCGCCGCGCGGAACAGCTCGCCGAGCATCGGCGTGAACACGACGCCGACCTGCGCCGTCCACTCCTCGGGCGTCGGCTCGCCGGTGACCGCCGCGATCGAGACGGCGTAGTGCGGGATGCCGTAGGCGTAGTTGACCGTGCCGTCGATCGGGTCGACGACCCACGTCACCTCGCTCGAGCCGCGCTCGGCGCCCGACTCTTCGCCGAGGAACCCGTCTTCGGGGCGCGCCTCGGCCAGACGCGCTCGGATCAGCTGCTCGACCTCGCGGTCGGCATCGGTCACGATGTCGGCCAGCGCCGACTTCGTCGCGGCGATGCGCACGCCCTCCTCGCGGCGGCGACGCGCGAGCGCCCCGGCCTCACGAGCGATCTGTTCGGCCAGCTGCAGGAGTTCCGGGGCATCCACCATGTCTCCACGCTAACGCCCACTACCGTGAGCGTATGACCGAGATCTACGACGCCGTGATCGTCGGCGGAGGTCACAACGCCCTCGTCGCCGCCGCCTACCTCGCCCGCGCCGGTCGGCGTGCCGTCGTGCTGGAGCGGCTGGACCATCTGGGCGGCGCCGCCGTCTCGGAGCGACCGTGGGAGGGGGTGGATGCCCGGCTCTCGCGCTACTCGTATCTCGTGAGCCTGCTGCCGCGCACGATCATCGACGACCTGGATCTGCGGCTCGACCTGCGCCGCCGCCGCTACTCCTCTTATACGCCCGACCCGGCCGACCCGACGCGGGGCATCCTCGTCGATGGCGGCGACGGAGCGGCGACAACGGCGAGCTTCGTGCGCACGACCGGCGACGCGCGCGAGGCCGAGCGCTTCGCGGAGCTCTCCGACCGCCTGCTGCCGCTCGCGGGCGCCGTCTTCCCGACGGTGACCGAGCCGCTGCGGCGCGAGAGCGAGATGCGCGCGCTCGTGCGCGACGGCGACCTGTGGGAGTCGCTCGTGCAGCGACCGCTCGGCGGACTGCTGCGCTCGTCGCTCGAGTCCGACATCGCCCGTGGCATCGCCCTGACCGACGGACTCATCGGCACGTTCGCGTCGGCGGACGACGCGTCACTGCGGCAGAACCGCTGCTTCCTGTACCACGTGATCGGCGGCGGCACGGGCGACTGGGACGTGCCGGTGGGCGGCATGGGCCAGGTCAGCGGCGGCCTCGAGCGCACGGCGCGCGCGGCGGGAGCCGAATTGCGCACAGGCGCCGAGGTGACCTCGGTCGACCCCGACGGGGCGGTGACTCTGGCGGATGGCACGCGGGTGGCCGGGCGGCTGGTGCTGAGCGGGGTCGGCCCGGCTGTGCTACAGCGGCTGTTGGCCGCCGCGGATGGTCGGAAAGCAGGCTCGATTGCGGCACAGGCCGCGCCCGAGGGCGCCCAGGTCAAGATCAACCTGCTTTTGAGTCGCCTGCCGCGCCTGCGCGACGCGGCGGTGCACCCCGAAGCCGCCTTCGGCGGCACCTTCCACATCAACGAGACGATGACCCAGCTCGACGCGGCGCACGCCGCGGCATCCGCGGGCCGCATCCCCGACCCGCTGCCGGCGGAGATCTACTGCCACTCGCTGACGGATCCGTCGATCCTGGGGCCCGAACTGCAGGCATCCGGCGCACAGACCCTCACCCTGTTCGGCCTGCAGGTGCCGCACCGACTGGTGACGGATGCCCCGGATGCCGATGCACTGCGAGACGAGCTGCTGGCGGCAGCACAGGCATCCCTCGACTCGGTCCTCGCCGAGCCGATCGCCGACGTCGTCTACCGGGCGCCCGACGGCAGCGCCTGCATCGAGGCGCGGACGACGGCCGACCTCGAGGAGTCGCTGGGGATGGTCGGCGGCGACATCTTCCACGGGCCGCTCGACTGGCCGTGGGCCGGCGACGACGAGCCGCTCGAGACTCCGGCGCAGCGCTGGGGCGTGGCGACCGAGCACGCGCGTGTGCTGGTGTGCGGCTCGGGCGCGCGCCGCGGCGGCGCCGTCAGTGGCATCGGCGGCCACAACGCCGCGATGGCTGCGCTCGAGCTCCTGGGGTGAGGCGGGGCCGCCTACTGCTGGGGCGGAACCGGAGGAGCCGGGGGCGCCGGCGGGTAGCCCTGGTAGCCGGGCGCGACCGGCGGGGTAGCCTGCGCGGGCTGTGCGGCAGGCGCGGCAGCCGGCCCAGCGGCCGCAGGCGCGGCAGCCGCGGCATCCGCCGGCAGCGCGCCAGCGGGCTGCGGATAGGTGGGATGCCCCGTGTAGTACGCGTTCCAGTCGGGCGAGCCGTCGGGCAGCGCGGGCAGAGGCGTGACGCGGTCGGCGAACGTCGGCCACTGCGTCGCCACGGGGGCCGGCGAGTAGTACGCCGCTGGCGCGACCGGGCGTGGCTTCTTCGGCGCGAACAGGGCGTTCACCAGCGGCAGCAGCGCCGTGCCGACCGCGGCGAGGATCGCCAGGGCGACTACGACGCGCCAGTACAGGGCGCGGTAGTCGATGAACTCCTCGGTCATGATCGGCAGCACCAGCATGATGGCGAGGATCACGACGAGCCCGATCGTGACGTACGCGACGATCGTCGTGAAGGTCGTCTGGTGGCGCTCGTATGCCTTGATGAACAGGCGCACGTGCAGCACCGCGGCCTGGATGATCAGCACGATCACGAGAAACTTGAAGAACCGTTCGGCACCGATGCCGTAGTAGCCGGTCGTCGGCATCCAGATCATGAATGCGCCGATCAGCAGGATCAGCACCCACGACACCATGCTCGTCAGCGCGAACCACGCGGGGCGGCGCGGGGCGAGGTTCGCCTCGAGGATCGCGACTCCGGCGAACCCGGCCAGCAGCAGGATCGTCATGAACGCCTTGCCGACGATGCCGTTCTCGTCGCCGATGAGCACCCATACGACGCAGACGAGGGCCGCCGCGATGAGGGCGCCGATCGCGACCCAGATCGAAGCACGGAGGATCCGGTTGGACTCCGGTGAGGTGATCGGCTGCGTCATTTCGGTCCCTTCGCCGCGCGGAGTGCGTCCGATCCCATCCTGACACGAACGCGCCCGCGGATACAGGAAAGCGCCCCTGCGGAGTGTTCCGCGAGGGGCGCTTTTTCCTGCCTGATCAGGCCTGGAGCCTGCGTGGCGAGTGAGGGATTCGAACCCCCGAAGTCGAAGACGGCTGATTTACAGTCAGATCCCTTTGGCCGCTTGGGTAACTCGCCAGGTGCGCACCCGCCCAGCTTTTCCAGTCGACCGGAGGCGCGATTGTCTATCTTACCTGTACCGATGGGATGCCAAAAACCACGGCATCCCCTCGGTTCGAATCACGCCAGGACGCGCTCCACGAACGCCTCGACGCGGGCGCGGGTTCCGTCGATGCGGCGGTCGACGCTCGTGCGCACTTCGCTCGGTGCGAGCGGCGGCGCCAGGCGGACGTTCTCGTGGCATCCGAGGTCGGCGCAGGCATAGGTCCCGACGCTGTCGCCGCGCTCCCCCGCGTCGCCGGCGCGGCGGGCGGTGAACAGCACGACCTGATTGCCCGGCTGCATCGTGTGGCACAGATTGCACAGCGCGGCGCGCGAGCGCCCGCCGGATGCCGCGCGCAGCACGATCCCGGTCGGGTCGCCGTCGCGCTCGACAACGAGGTAGCCCCGCCCGCGGTTGTCGGGGTCGGGCCAGGCGAGGAAGTCGAGGTGGTCCCAGTCGGCGAGCACGAACGACAGCGGCACGGCCAGCCGTTCGCGCTCTTCGGGCGACGCATTCACGAGCGCCGCGCGGACCTGGTCTTCGGTCAGCGGGAGCATCCGTCCAGTCTATGAGCGGCGGCCACACCGTCGGGCCGCGGGCGCGTCGCCGCAATGACTCAGGAGATCTACGCCGTCTTGGCCGGCAAACGCCCGAATCACGCTCGAATGAGCCGGGCGTTCCTGAGTTATTGCGGGCGGCGGTTCGGACCGGGCCCGAGAGACGCCTCCGATGACCGGTGGAGGATTTGAGCGGTCTCTCGCGAGGACGCTAGCTTGCACCGTATGAAGGTCCCGTCCAAGCTCGCCGCTGTCGCCCTCGCCGCCGCTCTCGCACTCGGCTTCGCCGCCTGCTCGCCCGTTGTCGACGCGGCTGCGCCCGCTCCGACGAGCGACGTCGTCGTCGCGACCCATGCACCGACCCCGGCCGCTGCCAGCGGTGAGCCGACGCATTCGCCCGAGTCGACAACTGAGGTTGCCACGGCTGCGGGCCAGGTCTACTTCAATGGGGTTGCGGGAGGTTGCGGTGCCGATGGTTACGCCGTTGACTCTGGCCCTGCGCCGATGGCAAACGACACCGTAGAGACGGATGCCGAGGGCAGGCCGATCGCTTACGTTGTCGCCGAGGGTGACGCTCCGCAGGCGATTCAGGAACGCATCTGCTTGACGAACCTGTTGGAGCGCAACGGCCTCAACGGGTACATCCAGCCTGGCGATCGCCTCACGATCGACCCGACGGTGCCGATCCCGTAGCCGAATCGCGCCGCATCACAAAGGCCCTGTCTCCCGCACTCCTGAGTCGGGCCGCGGACACGTCGCCGCAATAGCTCAGGAGATCCACGTCGTCTTGGCCGGCAAACGCCCGAATCAGGCGCGATTGAGCCGGGCGTTCCTGAGCTATTGCGGGCGGCGGTTCGCAAGGCCGGGCGGGCTAGACTCACGGCATGGCTGACAGCTCTTTCGACATCGTCTCCAAGATCGACCGACAGGAGGCGGACAACGCCCTCAACCAGGCACGCAAAGAGGTCGAGCAGCGCTACGACTTCAAGGGCACGGATGCCTCGATCGAGTGGTCCGGCGAGGCGATCCTCATCAAGGCGAACAGCGACGAGCGCGCGAAGGCGATCCTCGACGTGTTCCAGTCGAAGCTGATCAAGCGCGGCATCTCCCTGAAGTCGCTCGAGTCGGGTGACCCGCAGCCCTCCGGCAAGGAGTACCGCATCACGTCGACCCTCAAGGAGGGCATCTCCTCCGAAAATGCGAAGAAGATCGGCAAGATCATCCGCGACGAGGGCCCCAAGTCGGTCAAGAGCCAGATCCAGAGCGACGAGCTGCGCGTGCAGTCGAAGTCGCGTGACGACCTGCAGGAAGTTCAGCGCCTGTTGAAGGCCGCCGACCTCGACGTCGACCTGCAGTTCGTCAACTACCGCTAAGGCACCGTGCTGACCTGGGGTTTTCCACCCTCAGTCCGCAACGAGTCCGCAGAATCTGCCACGACGAGCATGAAGGCAGCTGTTGCAGAACGCGTGCGATCTTCGGCAGATGGCCATAAATGGCTGTAGACGTTGAGAGTGATCGACGGCTGCGCATGGCCGAGCGCACGCTGAACAGTGACGACGTCACAACCGGATGCGATCAGGTTTGATGCGAAGGTGTGGCGCAAGGCGTGCAGCGTGAATTCGTCTGACAGACCTGCCTCCGAACGAATGCGGCGCCACTCTGCGCTCGCATTGTTGCGATTCCACAGTCGACCCAGCTCTGTGCGGAACATCTGCTCGTCCAACTCCTCGAGCTGCATCCGAGCAACGTGCGCAGCCAACGAGGACGTGAGCTCTGCCGGAACAAAGACCGTGCGCTCGCTTCCGTACTTCGGCGCCACCAGGTGCGCCGACTTGTGCGTGGCGCCCTGGACCTGACGCGCGATCGACATCGAGCGCCCCAGGAAGTTGACGTCACCGAGCTGGAGGCCCGCGGCCTCGCCGAGACGGAGACCCGCGTACAGGCAGACTTCGACGAAGACGCGGAAGTCCCCGGCGACCGCCATGACACTTCTGATTTGGTCGATGGTGAGTATGCGCATCGAGGACTCGGCTCGGCGAAGCCGCGGCGGCTTCACACCGACCGCTGGGCTGGTCGGCACAAGCCGATCGGCGACGGCTGCGCGGAAGGCCATTTGCACATAGTTGAGTCGAGTGCGGATCGTGGACGGCGCCAATCCTCGCTTGGACTCGCCAGACACCCACTCTTGTACCTGAGAGGCCTTGACCGAGGACAGTGCAGCTTGCATCCACGGCACCGATTGCACGGCGGTTCTGGCTGCCTCGTGCGTACCAGAAGCCCACGCCTGACGCCCCATCCATGCGTCGGTCCATTCCGCCCACGTGACCTTCCCTGCGCGAGGATCCACGTATTGGCCGGTCACGACGGCGGTCGCCACTTCGTCGAGCCAGCGCTGGGCATCCCGCTTCAGCTTGAAGTGACGAGAGTGCTCTCTGCCCCCATCGTCGCGGTAGCGAGCGCGCCAGACGCCGTCAACTCTCTGCTTGATCGATGCCATCTGATTTGCTCCCGATCTTGTAGGAAGGCGTCTGGGCGAGGGTGGTGGTCGCATTCTGAATCCGCGTCAAGAACGCGTCTCGAAATTCGCTCCCGCCAGCATTCAGCGAGTTCGTCCATTCGTGGTTCGCTTTCGCTGTACGGGCGTGTTCATCCGCGCGGGCGAGTCCTTCCGCTGCCGCGTCGATGGCATTGCGCACAACCTGGGCGAGGGTAATGCCGGCGCGCTCCGACTCGGGGCGATCGTCGACGGCACGGGCGAGACGCAGCTGGGCCGAGTAGGACTCATACGCGAGGTCGCGAATGTCCTCGAGCATCTCGGTGAAGTACACGGCTTCAGCGTGAAGGTCCAGCTCCTCGGGCTGCGCCAACAGGAGGTCGTGGTTGACCCGCAACACGGATCCAAGCGCTTGCGCTTCGGTGAGGCGCAGCGGGCGCTCGCCTTTCTCGACCGACCAGACCGTCGCCTGGGACCACTTGAATCCACGATCGCGCATGGCGTCCGCGACATCCTTCTGACTGCGGCTCCCCCGGATTCGCGTCAAGTTCGTGCCGATCTCTGCATCTGTGGCCATACCCAGAGTCTATAACGAATCCCTATTGCACACGACTAGAATTCCTGGTTCACTAGAAATATCAGTTGACTACCACTAGCGAAGCGGGTGACATGATGGATCGAATTCTGTTCATTGACGAAGTAGCTGCTCGACTGCGGCGCACACCGGCGCAGTTGCGCTGGATGTTGCACACGGGCGCCGCGCCGAGATCCGCAATGATCGGCGGGCGTCGTTGCTGGCGCGAGTCCGACGTCGAGACCTTTATCGCTGACGCCTTCGCTGACTCCGACAGCTGAGGCGCACACGCCCGCGCCCTGCGGGACTAGATCGACCGTGACGCGGCGGCACGCTCGCGATTGGCGAACGGAGCCGTCGACGCCCGTGCTCGATCCTTTGCCGCCCATCGAAGCTCTGCTTCCGCCGCCTGTGCAGCATCTTGCATCGTGAGCTCCACGAGCCCTCTGAGCATCGAATCCGCGACGAGCGAGCGTGCAGCTGCATGGCTCGGGGCGACAGCGATGGCGAGGTTGTGGATCCGACCCCGCGTGAGTCCGACGTAGAGCCCCGCCGCGTCCACATCTGGTCCGACGATCGAGGCGTCTGCAGTCTCGCCTGGGCTCCATGCACCGTTGACGCATACGCAAGTTGCAGGTGTTCGACCGCATAGCTGGTGGCGATCCGCGTGCGCTGCCCGCAGTCGTCTACCGCGGTGAGATCGATGTAGTTCTCGCGTACTTCGGAGACCGTCCATTGAGCCCGATTCTCGACACCAGTCCGCGGATCGTTGCGTCGTGTCTGCACGGTGTCTCCGATCAGGATTCGACGCTCATCTCGCCCCCACGCGACCTTGCTTGTGTCGAGCTCGCCGGCGTCTATCCGGCGCTGCTGAATTGCTGTGTTAATGACGTCCGCTTCGGCGTTCGTGCTCGTCACGATCGCGACCCGCTTGCCACGACGATGCCAATCGAAGTACCCGTCAACCATGCGCTGCCGTGCTGCGTCGTGATCGCCGACCCGCTCGAGATGGCCACGTTGGTGGAGCTTGTCAGCGACTTGGAGAGCATGATCGCGATCTCGTGGGCTCCGGATCTGGAGGGTAAGGGCGCCGTAGTCCGCATCCCGGAATCGGTGCACGATGTCGAGTTCGACCGATGCGTTCGCGTGCCGGATTGCTGCCCCCATCGCCCCAGCGTGCCCAACCGGCATCGCCTGCTGGGGGTCGCCGACCATTGCGACTCGGACGCGGAGCTGAATGGCCAGCTCCGCAAGGATGTTCGCTGTTTGGAGGTCCACCATTCCGGCCTCGTCGACCACGATTTGGTCGCCGGGGCTCAGCACATAGTGGGTTGCTCCCCCGTAGACGTCCTGCGTCGTCGGATCAACGTCGCCGGGCGTGAGCCGGCTCCACACCACCGCGCCTGTGTCGTCCGAGGCCCAGCGATACCCATGATCGAACAGCAGCGCGTGAATACTTGTCGCCGAGCTTCCTACTTCTCGCGACGCCACGGAGGCAGCCTTCCGCGTGGGAGCGACCACCAGCATTCGCTGGCCGCGGGATGCTGACGCTTGGAAGGCGACTCGCAGCATGGTCGTCTTCCCGGCACCGGCAGGCCCGCTCACCGCCACGAGACCGTGGGAGCCCGCGATCGCGCAAGCCGCCGCGATCTGGGACTCGTCGAGGGTCGCTAGATCTGCCTCGCCTGCGCCGCGTCGAAGTTCCGTGACCAGCAGCGCCCGGCCGGGCGCGGCGAGCGCATCCAGATGGGCCACGAGCCTGATCTTCTGGCGCGCTGTCTCGGTCGCCATGAGTGCTTTGACGTGCTCTGGTGGCTCCACACCGACCATCAGCAACACGCCGGCACGTGCTCGCGATGTGACTTCGTCGATCAGGTCGTCGAGTTCAATACGCGAAGCAACGACACCCGCGCCGGCAACAGCTCTCGTTGCTCCCGCACGAAGATCGAACATATTGAAGCGGCCACCAGATGACGTCGACCGCTCATCCGCGCGCACGATGGCCACGGCCGCCAGATGATCGAGGTCGAGGTCCCGCATCGCGGTCGCGACCACGGGGAGCGGCGACCGGTCGACTAGGAGGGCAGGATCGATCTGAGCGATCTCGTCACGAACTGTCGCTTCCCACGTCGCCTCATCCACGTACGGCGGTTTGTTGGGTCGCGCTATCGCCCACGCTCGCCGGTCAATATGCGTAAGGACTTCCGCGTTCGGCAGCAGTCCGTTGTGTGCTGCTGTCCATTCGGCCGACAACTGTGTCCGGTTGGCCTCGATCTGCGCCGAGCGCCGCGAGAGCGGACGAACGATGGCGGCAAGTTCGGCTATCTCGCCGGCGGCATCAATCGTGTATCCGTGCCGGGCAAGTGCGGCAATCCATGCCGGGTCGGTCCGCGCGGCAAGCTCACCCTCCGCGTTTATGAGCGTCTGCAACTTCATCGCGACGCGCGAGTCAACGTTCGACCACCTCCCATCGGCGCCGAGAACCTTTACGTTCAGCCACAGATGCCGATGGATATGCGGATCGAGAGCTCTCGAGCGGCGGTGCAGAAGCTCCACTACTTCGATCCGGACGAGGTCCTCACGAATCAGACCGTTGTGCCCTCGTCGTGCGTTGAGTTTCGTTTGCCAGGTGATGAGCACGCGGTCGCGCAACCGGTCTTGCAGCGCCTCAAACTCGTCTGCCAGTTCGGGGTGAAGAAGTGCGGCGACGCTGTAGGACTTTGGATGATTGAGGGTGCCATCGAGCACAAAGTCGGCGTCAGCACTCAGATGAGTATTCGCGCTTCTGAGGGCCGCTGATATTGGGGTTCGGGGCCACCCTGCCGTCGACGCGATCGCGTCGTTGAGGGCCACCGAGTATTGGGGTTCGGGGCCGCTTTCTT